>OY969886.1:0-882500 GCA_963704285.1 uncultured Acidobacteriota bacterium
CACTACAAGCAACTGGGACCCGGTGGCGGGCGACTTTGGAGCGCTGCCTTTCATCTACGGCACCATTGTCTCCTCGCTGGTGGCCTTGGTGATTGCCATCCCGCTGTCGGTCGGGGTGGCGGTGTTCACCACCGAGATGTGCCCGAAGCCGCTGCGGGGGACGATCTCTTTCCTGACCGAGCTGCTGGCCGCGATCCCCAGCGTGGTGTACGGGCTGTGGGCGATCTTCGTGCTGGCGCCGCTCTTGCGCACGCACGTGCAGCCCTGGCTGGCGAAATACTTTGGCTGGACCGGCCTGTTCTCGGGACCGCCGTTCGGTATCGGCATGCTGGCCGCGGGGGTGATCCTGGCCATCATGATCGTCCCCATCATCGCCGCAATCACACGCGAAGTGCTCACCGCGGTGCCGCAGCAACAGCGGGAGGCGGTACTGGCGCTGGGGGCAACGCGCTGGGAAATGATCCGGGTGGGCGTCTTGCGCAATGCCCGCACTGGCATTGTCGGGGCCATTATCCTTGGACTGGGCCGCGCCCTGGGAGAAACCATGGCCGTGACCATGGTGATCGGCAACACGCCCCAAATCGCCCGATCGCTGTTCGCGCCGGGCTACACCATGGCCAGTGTGATCGCCAACGAATTCACCGAGGCCACCGGAGATCTTTATTTGAGCGCGCTGGTTGAGATCGGGCTGGGACTGTTTCTGGTGACGATTGTGGTGAACATACTGGCCGGTCTGCTGGTGTGGTCGGTCACGCGCGGCCTGCCTGCGAGGGCCCGTGCCTGACGACCCCATCACGCCAAAAGCGGGCGCGATGGGGACCCCGCCTGAGCGCAGCCCATCGCAGCAACGCGTCGTGGATTGGAGGCGCACCATCACGGACCGCCTCGCGACCGGATTTGCTGTCCTGATGGCGGTGCTGGTGGTAGCTCCGCTGCTGGCCATCTTCAGCTACCTGGTGCTGCGCGGCATTGGCTCGCTGAACTTCGCGTTCTTCACGCACCTCCCCGTCCCAGTCGGCGAGAAGGGCGGGGGTGTAGCCAACGCCATTGTGGGGTCAGGGATGATCCTGGGGATCGCCAGCCTGATCGGGGTGCCGTGGGGGATCGGCGCGGGCATCTACCTTGCCGAGTATGGCCGCGGACGCTTCGCTTCGCTGCTGCGGTTCACGGCCGACGTGCTGAACGGCGTGCCTTCGATCGTGATCGGCATCGTGGCCTACGCGCTGGTGGTGCTGACGCAGAAGCACTTTTCCGCGCTCTCCGGCGGAGTGGCCCTGGGCATTATGATGATCCCCACCATCACCCGCGCCACCGAAGAAGTGCTGCTGCTGGTGCCGCTCTCGGTGCGGGAAGCGGCCTGGGGGCTGGGGGTGGCACGCTGGCGCGCCACCGTTTCTGTCACCCTGCGCACGGCCAGCGCCGGGGTGATCACCGCGGTGATGCTGGCCTTCGCCCGCATCGCGGGGGAGACGGCGCCGCTGCTGTTCACCGCTTTCGGCAATCAGTTCTGGAACCTCAATCCCAACCAGCCCACGGCCGCGCTGCCGTTGCAGATCTTCAGCTACGCCATCTCGCCGTTCGATGAATGGCACCGGCTGGCCTGGGCGGGGGCGCTGGTGCTGATCGCGCTGATCGTGGGCGCAGTGAGCGCGGTGCGCCTGGTGGCGCGCCGCGGGATGTTCCAGGGAGCGAGTTAAGAGATGGGTGTTGGCGTCCAGGTCGAGAAGCTCAACGCGTGGTTCGGCGCCACGCAGGCGCTCTACGACATCGCCATGCAGATTCAGGCCAATCACGCCACCGCCATTATCGGGCCCTCGGGGTGCGGGAAATCGACCTTCATCCGCTGCCTTAACCGCATGCACGAGACCGTGCGCGATGCGCGCCTGGAAGGCCGGGTGCGCATCGGTGCGCTGGAGGTCTACGGCAACGGCACCTCGGCGGTGGAAGTGCGCCGACGCGTGGGCATGGTGTTCCAGAAGCCCAACCCCTTCCCTAGCATGTCCATCTATGACAACGTGGCCGCCGGACTGAAGCTGAACGGCTTTCACAACCGGCGCGTGCTCGATGAAGTGGTGGAGCGCGCGCTGCACATGGCCGCCCTGTGGGACGAGGTCAAGGACGTGCTGAAGAAGCAGTCGGGCGCCAGCCTCTCCGGAGGCCAGCAGCAGCGGCTGTGCATCGCCCGGGCCTTGGCGGTGCAGCCGGAAGTGATGCTGATGGATGAACCCGCCTCCGCCCTCGACCCCATCTCCACCAGCAAGATCGAGGAGCTGATCTTCCAGCTCAAGGAGCAGTACACCATCGTGATCGTCACCCATAATATGCAGCAGGCGGCGCGGGTAGCGGAGTACACTGGCTTTTTCCTGATGGGGAAACTGATCGAGTTCGACAAGACCGAGAAGATTTTTACCAACCCCTCCGACAAACGGACGGAAGACTACATTACAGGCAGGTTCGGATAGTGCGCACCCGTTTCCACCAAGGATTGGATCAGTTGAAGCAGAAGCTGCTCACCATGGGCGGCATGGCCGAGCAGGCTGTCGAACGCGCCGTCGAGGCTTACCGGCGGCGGGACGCGGGGCTGTGCCAGCTGGTTTTCGAAGGCGAGCCCGCCATCAACATGGTGGAGCGCGAGATCGACGAACTCGCCCTCGACCTGCTGGCCATGCAGCAGCCCATGGCCATCGACCTGCGCTTCATCACCGCCGTCATGAAAATCAACGCTGACCTGGAGCGCGTGGGCGACCAGGCGGTGAACATCGTGCAGCGGGTGCGGCACTCGCTCGAGCTGCCCGAGGTGGATCTGCCGGCCGATGTCCCCCGCATGGCGGGACTGGCCCGGGACATGGTGCGGCGCTCGCTGCAGGCCTTCATCGATGCCCGTCCGGAAGCGGCCGAGGAAGTGCTGAAGATGGACGACCTGGTGGACAACATGAACCGCGACATCCACGCCGCCATGATCGATCACATGCAGCGGGCCCCGGACGCGCTTCAGCAGGCGCTGGATGCGCTGCTCATCGCGCGCAACCTGGAACGGGTTGCCGACCACGCCACCAATATCGCCGAAGACGTCATCTTCTGGATCAAGGGCGCCGACGTGCGCCACCATTTTGGCCTGAATACCGTCCGGCCGTAGCCCCCGGTCCGTTCCCGGAGAAGTCGTGCTGGTTCCGTCCGGGACCCCAAAATTCTGCGCGCGATTGTCGCCACTGTGCCTCTAGCGACCACGAATTCGATAGTAGATGCGATCCAGCAAAGAGTATGGTTTGCGGCGCCACGAGACTTTTGAGATCACCGCCCCAGTATGTGGGTTGAACGACACCCAATATGCTCGCCAACTGTCCCTAAACCAACATTCTGAGGATTGTGCATAACCTGCAGCGCAAAGCGGCCCATCTTTATCGCGTAGGTACTGGGTAGCGCTCGCAGCGGACATTCCGATTTGAATAGAATCGTAGTTAGCGCGATATGAATCTGTGCTGCCCGCCAAGAAAAGCATGGCTCCCACCGCTAAACCAATGACTAACATTTCACCTATGTTTTGCCGCCAAATCTCCACGATTTCCTCCCACTCGTGTCACTTTTCTTGATCGCTGAATCCGCGCGCTGTATCTGTGCGTACCTTAACGACCCGCGTGAACTGCTCATCAAAGCTGATCACGCATTGGAAGCTATCTACCTGAAAGAGCAGCTCGGGGTTCCTTTCACCACCAGCAGACAAGACGCTATCGTATGCCGAAATCCGAGCAACACCTTCATCCCTGCTCATCCCCTCCCTGACCAGTCCGCATTGACGGTATAGCTTGCGTTTTGAAGCTCCGGTCAGACGTGGAACTCTCCAAAGAATGACTTCAAAAAGTACCGCGAGCACCATGCTCCCGATCAACAGCAAGCCAATTCGACCGACAGTTCGCTGCATCCTATTCCTTCCTCTTGTTGGCACCCGCGATAGCCCCTTCCACTTGACTTGGATCGAGATCCGTGTTCGGCGTGTTGGGACAGTAGGTGGTGGGCTGAGCCGCAGATGGACTTGGACCACACATTACGTTATTCCATGCCATCAGGCGTGCAGCTAGTCTGTAAGTCCACCCAAACCAATAATCACTTGGATTCAGCGACCGCAACGCATCAGTAGTGGTGTAATGAGGCAACTGAAACGTATGGCCAAGCTCGTGAGCGACGGTTTCCCATGGAGCCAAGCCGGATATCATCGAGACGGGTTCATACCTGCCTGAATGTCTAAAGTCGAAGGGGGTAATTCCCAGAACGTCATCAGGCATGCCGCAACCAGGGCACTGGTATAGAAGGCCCGTGAAGATTAGGGTGACGCCCGTTGAAACGTCAATCGTGTCGTGTATCTCGGCGTACTGAGACTGGCTGCTGATCACCTTAAGATCCTCGTACACGGTGCATCCAAACGGGTGCAGAGTATGATTGCATCCAGCCAGCGACCTACTCGTTGAATCCCAGTCGAGCTGGATGAGTGCCTTTTTCCACCAATAATCTCGTGCCGCATTTACCTCGCTGGCGATTTGATTGGCTGGGTAAACCGAATCATCCACCTGATAGACGTGTAGCATGACTTTCACCTTCGGGTCGGCTCGACGGTCCGCTTGCGATCTTGCCCAGGGGCTATAAAGGGCCCAATCTGCCGGGATCCCGGACGCAATCATCGATGTCTGTCCTGAAGCAGCCAAGAGACCCACGAAAGCGTCGCCGGCAGCAAAATCAACAGCCTGACACGCAGCCGCCGTCCATTGGTCCGCAGTCGGTGTCCCGTTGGCATCAAACCGAAGCACCGTATCAGCCCCGTTCTGGTCGGTGTTCTTGGCAACCAGGCCGCCGCCGCTTGTCGCTGCAATCAAGGTAACGCCCTGGCCATATACGTCCGGGTCAGACCAACTCCATCGCAGAGCACCGCTGAGATCAAATGACACAACATTGCCACCATCAGTGGCAAATACGGTCTGGTTCTCGCCAAGAACCATGCCCGGAGCATAGGTGTTCAGAGGAATGGCGAAATCCTGAGCTCCGTGCGCAACGTGCGTATGGTAACCCTGCCAGCAACAATCGGCCCAGGCTGCCAGCGTCCCGCCCTGGCCGTCAGGAATCACATCTCCTATCCATGGGAAAGGAGCGCTACCGTCAGGTTGTAGAGCTGTAATCGTGTTAAATGGGGTCACAGCAGCCGATCCCCCGGGCGGCACCGCAAGCAGGGAGAGCGTCACACTGGGGCTATAGGGCCCGGAGTAGCGCTGGACATCGTTGCGCACCATCACCTCAGCGAAAACCGTGCCATCCGGTCCGACGCTTGGTCTCCCCAGCACGCCCGCGCTGGGAGAGATGGTTATGCGACCGTTGATGTCAATATAAGTAAGGCTTCCAGCCGGGGCCGCGTAAAGGAACGCCAGTACGCCCGTGTCACCGTCGACTGCAACCAGAGTGTGCGTCGCGTTGATGACGTCATTCAACCACACCTTGCCGTCAAAACCAATCGCTACCTCGAACCAACTTATATCCGACATGCTGGATGTATAGCTCCAGACAGAAGAGCCGGTCTGGCTGTCCAAGTCAACGACAGTAATGTTGCCACAATTCGTCCCCGTTGCCTGACGGAAAGCCACGATCAGGCCACCGTTGCGGTCCGGGGTACCCCGAGCGCCGCAGTTAGGCCCCAGCGGCGACCGCCAAAGCTCCTGTCCTCCTGCCGTCAACGCTCGTACGAGAAGATTCTGCACCGAGTACTCAAACGAATATAGATCGGGTCCACCAGCGACAGGCGTGGCCTGCACAACCTGGTACGCAGAATACCCGCTGATGGCGGGTGCAGACCATAGGGTGGTGCCGAGGGGGAATGATGTTCCGGAGAGAACATTGACCGCCGCCTGACCCGAAATACCGCCGAGGGTCGCGGTCAAGGTAATCTGACCGGGAGCGACGCCCGTGAGGGTGCCTGAACCGTCATCGGCAAGGCTGGCAATCGTGGCATCGCTGACAGACCAGGTGACATCGTTTCGCAAGCGGCCTTGATCATCGGTTGCTGAGAAGCTTTGCTCGGAACCGACGAGCATAGATGCATTGCTGGGGCTCACTTGCAGCGAGGCTGGCGCGGATAGTGGGGTTGTCGAACTTTTCCTGCAATGTTTCGCTCAGCCCGGGGCTCAATCTCATTAAGGTGCGGGCGTCTGATCTCGCGGGGAACGTGGCCGGGATAAATCTGCATGCGGCCTTTGGGTATCGACAGTTTTGCTGCCCTCACCGACGAATATGACGTTGCCGTTCACGTCCCGACACGGAGAAATCTTCGCCATCAAAAGAACATCGTTGCTGCCCTTCGGTGACTCGCGTCTGAGGGCTTCTTTGTAAAAGGAGCAGGATTCCGGCGTGGATGTTTCGCACAGCGGAAAGCAATCGAGGCCGAGTCCCGGCCTGGTAGTCCTCGACCCCCACCTGTATTGATTCGACCGCATTGGTGAGTAGGTCCATTTCCTGCAGTTAAAGCATTCTATCAACCCTCCGTGAGGTGAACCCCTGGAGTGAGACACGCAGTTACTCCACCCCAGTCCCGCCCACCCCTCTAAGGTCCTCGGGCGGGTGGCCCAGATAATCCTACCCCCAACTGTGGGTGCCCAGACAAGCGGCAGCTTGTCTGGGGAAGAAAGACTCCTAGCGGCGAACGCCGCCTTCCCGTAGGCTGACGCCCTGTGCCGCGCAATCTGAAGCGATATTACGGTCTGGGTGATTTGCACTTCGTAGATCCCTCGCTTCGCTCGGGATTTCGGCAGCGGCCCTTCGACTTCGCTCAGGGCTCGGCCTCGCGTTGCTCGTCCTCGGCTAACTCCCGCTCGGCTCCGCCTCGCTCACGCCCGCTAGGCGCCTCAACTTCGCAAATCCCTCGCTCCACCACCCCAGCAAACCAAATTCGGGTTTGCCGGGGACCCCGGTTACGCTCCGTCGAAAATCACACCACGCGTCACGGAAAATCAACAACTTACTCCAGATGCCCGTCCAGCAAACCTCGCCGGGACTGTCATTCTGAGCACAGCCCGAACCGAGCGGGAGCGAGGTAAGGGCGCGCGAAGAATCTGGACAACGCTGAATTGCCCATACGGTTTGTCGAGGGAATGTTCGCCTCTCACCGCATGGGCGCGAAGGGCACCCTCGAGATCCTTCGCTCGCGCTCGGTCGCGCCGCTCCCTCGCGCGGCTCAGGATGACAACGACCGGGTACGGTTGCGATTTTCATCCCCTTGGGTGGGCCGAGGGCCCATGTACCACTCGGGATTGCGGCAGCGGGGCTCAGACTTTAGCCTGCCCTGAGCAACTGAGCGAAGCGAAGTTGTCGAATGGGTC
The DNA here is from genome assembly GCA_963704285.1 of uncultured Acidobacteriota bacterium. Classification (GTDB taxonomy): domain Bacteria; phylum Acidobacteriota; class Terriglobia; order Terriglobales; family Acidobacteriaceae; genus JAHFUA01. The sequence continues at coordinate 7,353 of OY969886.1, forward strand.
CGCTAGGCGCCTCAACCTTCAGTTGCTACCAGCGACTGCCCTTGCTGGGCAGCAGACGGCGGCGCGATCTGTTTCTCCGCAGGCTGGAAGCCACCCGCATCAAGTACGAAATACTGGTAGTGGGATATGTGGTCATGCCCGAACACCGGGGTCCCCAGCGCGCCCGACTTTGGCGGGCTGGGGTGGCCATGTCCACTTGCTGGTCAGCGAACCCGGGCGACAGAAGCTCTCCACCGCCATCAAGGCTCTGAAGCAGAGCGTCTCCCGCCGGGTGCTGCCTCGCCTGCAGAACGCAGGGCGCCAAGCGGGCCTGTTTTCGGGCGAAGTTCCGCTGCGGCGGTTCTGGCAGCCGCGGTTCTATGACTTCAACGTCTGGTCGGCGAAGAAGAGGATCGAGAAGCTGCGTTATATTCACCGCAATCCGGTTACGCGGGGTTTGGTTGCCAGGCCGGAGTTGTGGCGGTGGAGCAGCTTTCGTCATTATGCCTACGGAGAACGGGGCCCGGTGGCCGTCAACGCTATGGTCACGCCAGAATGGGCGCGGCGGAAGCAAGTCCTCGCGGGATAGATGGTATCCGACGTATATTTATTCCCAGACAAGCTGCGCTTGTCTGGGGCACCCAAGTTCGGGAGTCGGCTTACCTGGGCCACCCGGCTATCGAACCAGAAGAGGCTTCCACTTGCGGAGGTTGCAGGTTACGCTGAGCGCAGCTAAAGTAGGTGCGAGAGTTGGAGCTGTACATGAAAAGGCCCGTCCCGGTGGAATCTGCCTCTGCATTAATCGACGAGAAGATCAAGGAACTTGGGGACTGGCGTGGGAAGACGCTCGCGAAAGTGCGCGAAATCATACACGAGGCAGACCCTGAGATCGTCGAAGAGTGGAAGTGGATGGGGACTCCCATCTGGTCCCACGGCGGCATCGTCTGCACGGGAGAGACGTACAAGAACGTCGTCAAGATGACATTTCCCAAGGGAGCTGCGTTGAAGGACCCTTCAGGTCTATTCAACTCCAGCCTCGACGGGAATGCCAGGCGCGCCATCGACATCCACGAAGGCGACAAGGTCGATGAGGCGGCCTTGAAGGATCTCATCCGCGCTGCAGTGGCGCTCAATCTCAAGGGCAAGAGCAAGCCGAAGCCCCGGCGAGCGAGCAGCAAGCGGGCCGACTAGCCGGCGGAGCGAGAAATCGTGCGGGCGCTGGCGAAGAACCACCCCATCCTGAGCCCGACGGAAAGAAATTGGCTGGAATCGGGCCAAATCCTGGCGAGGATCAACGCCGATAAAGGATTCACTCCCGCGAAACTGCGGGACCTGCATTTTGACGTGCTGATCGGGCTCAGCGCCCGTTCTCATGGTGCCCGGCTGATCATCCAACCGCTCCGATTTTGAGCTGATCAATGGTTATCGCCGGCTTCTGCTCGAATTCTGGTAGGAAATACCTCACCCTTGGCAAAGGCGGCCAAGGGTGGGGCACCCCGCTCCATTTTGGGGTTAAGTTACTGTCCCGCCTCGCCTTACGGACACGTCCTGTTGTAACCCAGCTTTTTTGATCGGTTGCATTAGAATTTTGGCAGAATCTGAGCCGAAAGTGACGCTATACTATCTACTCTCGATGCTTGGGTCCGGCCAGAGTGCGATTTTGCTGCGGCTGCTTATCGTGATGGTGACAGCTACAGCCGTTCGTCTCTCTGGCAGAGGGACTTGAGCTAGCGGATCCAACAACAGCTCCTGAGCCCACCGCCAGACAAGGCGAGTGGGTTTTTTGTTTTGCACTGAATTTTCGGAACACGACCTGAGATGCGTTTGGGACGGGGGATGCGGCCATGATCGTCATGAAATTCGGGGGCACTTCGGTGGAGGATGCGCCGGCCATCGAGCGGGTGGCCGAGATCGTGCGCAGCCGCTCAGCGGAAGACCCCATCGTCGTGGTCAGCGCGCTGGCCCGCGTGACCGACCAGTTGCTGGCGGCCGGCCAGGCCGCGGCCGCCGGCGACCGTGATCAAGCGCTGGAGTCAGCCCGAGCCCTGCGCCAGCGACACCGCCGCACCGCTTCCGAACTTCTCTCCGGCCATCACTTCTCCAGGCTTCAGCCCGCGCTGGAATCCAATTTCGACCTGCTGCAAGAGCTGTTGACTCGGATCGCCGCCCTCCAGGAGCTCTCATCGCGCAACACCGACTGCCTGCTCTCGTTCGGCGAACTGCTTTCGAGCGAAATCGTAAGCGCGGCTTTGGCGGCGCGCGGTTTGGTCTGCGAGCGGGTGGACGCGCGCGAATGCATCATCACCGACGCCTCCCACACCCGGGCCGCGCTGCTTTTCAACGAAACCAGAACCCGCCTCCAGGCCCGGCTGCGGCCGCTGCTCGAACGGCGCGCGATCCCGGTGATGGGAGGCTTCATCGGTTCCACTGTGGATGGCACGCCCACCACCATCGGCCGTGGCGGCTCCGATTACTCCGCCTCGATCGTGGGCGCGGCCCTGGACGCGGCCCGCATCGAGATCTGGACTAACGTCCCCGGGATGATGACCACCGACCCCAATCTTTGCCCGGAGGCGCGGCTGATCCAGGAGATCAGCTTCGAAGAAGCCGCGGAACTGGCCTCCTTCGGCGCCAAGGTGCTGCACCCGGCTACGCTGCTGCCGGCCATCGAAAAGAACATCCCGGTCTGCGTGCTGAATTCGCGCGATCCGGCAGGCGCGGGCACCTGCATCCGGGCGCACGCTCCGCGTAGCCGCGATCCGGTGCGCGCTATCGCCGCCAAGCGCCACACCACCATCGTCAACGTCGCCGGGGAGCGCGCCTGGATCCCGCGCGGATTCCTGCGCGAAGTGCTGGCGGTGTTCGACCGCCACAACTGCCAGGTGGATATCGTCGCCAGCTCGCAGGTAAGCATCTCGCTGGCGGTGGAGTCCGATTCCGCCGCCCCGGAACTGGTGACCGATCTCGAACGCTTCGCGCAGGTGAGTTGCGAGCCGCGGCAGGCCATCGTGAGCGTGGTGGGGGAGAACCTGCGCGGCCGGCAAGGCATCGCGGCCCGCGTGTTCGGCAGCGTCTCCGGCGCGGGAGTCAACGTGCGCATGATCTCGCAGGGCGCTTCCGAGATCAACATCAGCTTCGTCATCCACGAGGAGGATGTGCCGGCGGCGGTGCGCCATTTGCACCGCGACCTGTTTGCCGACGCCACCGCCGAGGAAAGCCGGCGCTGGCTGCCATCCGGCGTCCGCCGGGGACCGCCCGCGAGTGAACGGCCGCTGCGGCTGCGAGCCGAGGAAGGCTGAGGAGTTGCGATTGACATCGCCGGAAGCATCGAGGTGAATGCTTATGGGTCCGAAATCTGACTTCATCTGGCTGAACGGCAAGCTGGTCCGCTTCCAGGACGCCACCCTGCACTTCATGACCCCCGGCCTGCATTACGGGATCGGCGTGTTCGAAGGGATCCGCTGCTACGCCGCGTCGAATGGCCCGGCCATCTTCCGCCTCAACGATCACATGCAACGGCTGGTAGACTCGGCGCGCGTGCTGGGCTTTCTGGAGCTTCCCTACACTCTGCACGAGTTGATTGACGCGGCGAAGGCCACGGTGGCCGCCAACGCCTTCCCCGACTGCTACATCCGGCCGCTGATCTATCTCGCCGAGGGTGGCTGGAATCTTTCGCTCGATGCCGGCGTGCCGCACGTGGGCATTGCGGTGTGGAAGTGGGAGAAGTTCCTGGGCGACGAAGCGCTGGAAAACGGGATCCGCGCCAACACCTCGTCGTTCACCCGGCATCACGTGAACGCCAGCATGACCAAGGCGAAGATCTGCGGCAATTACGTGAACTCGGTGCTGGCGCGGACGGAATCGCTGCGCCTGGGCTTCAACGAGGCCATCATGCTCGATCCCCAGGGCTACGTTGCCGAGTGTACGGGCGAAAACCTGTTCCTGGTGCGCCGCGGCGTGCTTTACACCACGCCCAGCGCGGCCATCCTCGAGGGCATCACGCGCGACACTATCCTGACGCTGGCCCGCGAGCTGGGCCTCGAGGTGGTGGAAGAGCCGGTCTCGCGCGACCAGCTCTACCTCGCCGACGAAGTGTTCGTCTGCGGCACGGCGGCGGAAGTCGCCGGCCTGCGGGAGATCGATCTCCGGCGAATCGGCAGCGGCAAAACCGGACCCGTGACCCGCCGGCTGCAACACGCTTTCCAGCAAGTGACCCGGGGCACGCACCCGCTCTCCGCCAACTGGCTGGAATACGTCCCTTTGGTTGAGGTGGGCTACGGGCACGGAGTGTGAGCGATGGACGGGACGAGTGAAAACCCGCGCTTCCCCTGGCAAGCAGGATCGAGGTTCGCCTCCGGAGGGCCGCTTCCCGGCCAGCCGGTGGGGCCGCTTGCCGCTCAGGAAGCGCGGCCGATGAACGTGGCGCTGGTGGGATTTGGGACCGTCGGGCGCTCAGTGGCGCGCATCCTGTCCAGCGCTCCGTCACGCCTGCGCCTGACGCACATTGTCAATCGCGACGTGGAACGCAAGCGGGTGGACTGGCTGCCCAGTCACATCCGCTGGACCGACAGCTTCGAAGACGCGCTCGACGATTCCGTGGACATCGTGGTTGAACTCGTGGGCGGGCTGGAGCCGGCGCGCGAATGGGTGCGGCGGGCTTTGGTGGCCGGCAAATCCGTGGTCACTGCCAACAAGCAGTTGATCGCCCACCACGGAGCGGAACTGCTGGAGCTGGCGCGGCGCCAGGGATGCCAGCTCGCCTTCGGCGCCTCGGTCGCCGGCGGCGTGCCGGTCGTTTCCGGACTGCAAGAAGGCTTGGCGGGCGACCGCCTCTACAAGGTCTGCGGGATCCTGAACGGCACTTGCAATTACATCCTCAGCAAGATCGAAGAAGGCGGCGTTGGTTTCGCCGAGGCGCTCGGCGAGGCGCAGCAACTGGGATATGCCGAGAGCGATCCCACCGACGACGTTGAGGGCTTCGATGCCCGCGCCAAACTGGCGATCCTGGCGCGCGTCGGCCTGAACTGCGAAGTCTGGCCGGGCGACATCGCCTGCCGCTCCATCGCCAGCCTGGAGGCGGTGGATTTCCTCTACGCCAGAGACCTGGGCTGCACCATCCGCCAGATATCGTGCGCCGAGTTAAAGGATCAGCGGCTGTTCGCTGCCGTGCAACCGGCGCTGGTGCCGTTCGCGTCGCCGCTGGCGCGGGTGCAGGGCAGCCAGAACCTGGTGATGGCGACCGGCGAATTCGGCGGAGAGACGGTCTTCTCGGGCTACGGAGCGGGCGGCGATCCCACGGCGGTGGCCGTGGTCTCCGACCTGATCGCCATTGCCGAAGGACGAATGAACGGGTTGCATTCCGCCCCGGCGCAGAAGGTGCCGGTGAGCTCCGAGTTCAGCTCGCCACATCACCTGCGCTTCACGGTGAGCGATCGCCCAGGAATCATCGCTGCCGTCTCCGGAATTCTTTCGAAACACGGCATCAGCATCGAGGCGGTGCTGCAGAAGCCGGGATATCCGAAAACTCGGCTGCCGTTCGTCATGACGCTGGAAGAGTGCCCCAACTCGCTGCTGGAACAGGCGCTGGGGGAACTGCGCGGCCTGGACTTCCTGGTGGAACCCATCCTGAGCCTGCCGATGCTGCTTTGAAGGAGCGGAATGTATCTGCGATGCAGTGACGAACGTTGCGCCATGAAGCTGGAGCTGCACGAGCGTGCGCTGGCGTGTCCGCGCTGCGGCGAGCTGCTGGAAGTGGCGGCCGGCCCGCTAATGTTCAGCCCCCAGGTGCTGAAGGAGCTGTGGTGGAACCGACGCTGCTCGCGCGACCCCCGCGACCGCAGCGGAGTGTGGCGATTCCGCGAGTTCCTTCCCGATTACCCGCCTCGGGACATCGTCACCATGGGAGAAGGCAATGTGCCGCTGGTGCCGGGCATTAAGAGCGGCGCCTGGGCCGGGCTCTCCGACATACGCTTCAAACACCTGGGCTGGAATCCGACCGCTTGCTTCAAGGACCTGGGGATGACTGTGGGCGTCACCGAGGCCAGGTTCCAGGGTGCGCGCACGGTGGCCTGCGCCTCCACCGGGAACACGGCAGGCTCGATGGCCGCCTACGCCGCCCGCGCCGGAATCGCGGCTCGCGTTTATCTGCCCTCCGGCGCGGTCTCGCCAAACAAAGTTGCGCAGGCGCTCGATTACGGCGCCGAGATCGTCGAGGTCGAAGGGAGTTTCGACCGAGCGCTGGAAATGCTGCGGCACGAGGCCGGGCCGGACCTCTACTTCCTCAATTCCATTAATCCCTTCCGGCTCGAGGGCCAGAAAACGGTGATGCTCGAACTGCTGGAAGAACTGGGGTGGCGTTCGCCGGACTACATCGTGGTTCCGGGCGGCAACCTGGGGAACACAGCGGCATTCGGCAAGGCGCTGTACGAACTCAAGACCGCCGGCCTGATCGACACGGTGCCGCGGCTGGTGGTGGTGCAGGCGGAGGGCGCGAACCCCCTGGTGCGCACTTGGCGGGCAGGTTCCAACGAGCTGCTGGTGGTCAACGAGCCGCGCACCGCAGCTACGGCTATTCGCATCGGCGCGCCGGTTTCCTGGAAAAAAGCGCTGAAGGCGCTGCGCTTCACGGGCGGCCTGGCCATCGACGTGACCGACGACGAGATCGCGGAGGCCAAGTCGGTGATTGGCCGCGACGGCATCGGGTGCGAGCCGGCCTCGGCCACCACGCTCGCCGGCGCTCGCAAGCTGGTGCGCGAAGGCACGATCCCTCGCGATGCCAGCGTGGTTGCCATCCTCACCGGGCACGTGCTCAAGGACACCGATTACATCACCCGCTCACGGTATACGACGGCCCTGAGCGAAGTCGAAGGGACGGCCGTGCGTTCCTCGGCGGAAGTTCAGGCGGACTAATAAGATGGGAACCAAATCCATGGCGATGCGAATGCGACCGGAGCCGGTGGAGATTGCGGTGCCGGCATCGGTCGCGAACCTCGGACCCGGCCTCGATGCGCTGGCGGTGGCGTTGCAGCTTTACCTGCGGGTGCGCGTTGAGAAGGCGCCCGGCGACGGAAAGAATGAGTTGCAGTTCGACTTCGGCGGGTTCGATCTCGACGGCGACAACCTCATCGAGCGCTCCTTCCGTTTTATGGCAGCCCGCGATGGGGTGGACTTCCCGTCGCTCAGCGTGGAGGTGCGCAGCGAGATCCCCAGCCGCTCGGGCCTGGGGAGCAGCGCCGCGGCCACGGTGGCGGGGCTGCGCTTGTACGATGCCCTGTTCGGGCCTTGTCCCATGCAGGAGCTGCTGAACGTGGCCTGCGAGCTCGAAGGACACCCCGACAACGCCGCGGCCGCGCTGCTCGGGGGCCTGACCACGAGCTGCGAATTGGAGGACAGCTCGGTGATCGCGCTCTCCATGCCCTGGCCGGAGGCGCTCCGCTTTGTGGTCCTGACGCCGGACCTGGGGCTGGACACCGCCCTATCGCGCCGCGCGCTGCCCCAGGAAGTCCGGCGCGAGGACGCCGTCTTCAACCTGCAACGGGTGGCGCTGCTGGTGCAGGCGCTGCAGAGCCGCGAGTATTCGCTGCTGCGCGAGGCCTTGCGCGACCGCTGCCATCAGCCCTTCCGCTGCGCGCTGGTGCCGGGACTGGAGCAGATCCTCGAGTTGGAGCATCCCGACCTGCTGGGGGTGTGCCTGGCAGGCGCGGGGCCGTCCATCCTGGCGCTGGTGGAGAAGAACGCAGAGGCGGTGCAGGAATTGCTGGCGCGCACCTACGAGCCGCTGGGAATCCCGTTCACGATGCGCACGCTGCGCGCTTACCAAAACGGTACGTGGAAACTGCAGCATTGCCTGTTGCCCGCAGCCACGCCTCCAGTGGATGTACGATTAGACACTACGTCCTGAGTCTTGCTAAAGAGTAGATGTAGTTCGTGAAGGGGCACGCCTTCAGGCGTGCCGGAAGGGCAACCAGAGATTACGGCTTTAAGCCGCTGAGGGACGCGCCTCAGGGCCTAAAGGCCAATTCAAGCGCGGCGCATGTCGGCACGGCTAAAAGCCGTGCCCTTTCACCGCGCTACGGCAACACTGGAACTGTTCTAGAGGTCTGGAATCATGCTGACCGCGAAGGCGTTCGAAGTCCTTGTAGCCAAGAACCTGCAACACGTCCGCTCTCCCATCCGCGACCTGGCCGCGGTGGCCGATGAACTGCGGCGGCAGGGCAAAACCATCCTCATGCTGAACATCGGAGACCCGCTGGACTGCGATTTCACCACTCCTGCGGAGCTGGTGGAAGCGGTGGTGAATGCCATGCGCGACGGCAAGAACGGCTATGCTCCCGCGCTGGGCGTCGCAGAGGCCCTCGATGCCGTCCGCGCTGACGCCGAGCGCAAGGGCATCCGCAATATCCAGAGACGTGTTCATCACCGAGGGCGTCAGCGAAGCCGTGGACATCTGCCTTACCGCGCTGCTCAACCCAGGCGACGATCTGCTGGTCCCGCGCCCGGGATATCCGCTCTACACCGCGGTGCTGGCCAAGATCGGCGCCGGGCGCAATCCCTACGACCTGGCGGAAGAGCTCGACTGGGAGCCGGACGTAGAAAGTCTGGCAGCCAGAGTCACTCCCACGACGCGCGGGATCGTGCTCATCAACCCCAACAACCCGACCGGCGCCGTGCATTCGCGCCGCACGCTGGAAGCGGTGGCGGAACTGGCGCGGCAGAACAACCTCGTCATCTTCGCCGACGAGATCTACGACCGGGTGACCTTCGATGGCGCCGATCACGTGCCCATGGCAACGCTCGCTCCGGATATCCCGGTGGTCACCTTCGGCGGACTGTCCAAAGGATTCCTCGCCACCGGCTGGCGCGTGGGCTGGTGTGTGGTGAGTGGGCCAGCGGCGGCCGTGCGCTCGTATGTGGAGGGCATGCACAAGCTGCTGCGCACGCGCTTGTCTGCCAACCATCCAGTGCAGTACGCGGTTCGTCCCGCGCTCGAAGGCATGCAACAACACCTGCCGGGAATGATCGCCAAGCTGCAGGCGCGGCGCGACCTCACCCTGCGGTGGTGCGACTCAACCCCGCGCGTCCATTGCGTGACACCCAAAGGAGGCTTCTACGCCTTTCCGCGCCTCGATATCCCGGAAGACGACCTCGACTTCGTGAAGGGGCTGCTCCTCGAAAAACAGGTGCTGGTGGTGCACGGCGGAGGCTTCGGACAGCAGGCCGGCACGCGCCACATCCGCATCGTCTTCCTGCCGCAGGAACCCACGCTGCGGAGCGCGTACCAAGCCATCGGCGATTTCATCGCCGGACGGTATGGCGGCTAAAACCTGGCCACGGATTTTCACGGATCGTCACGGATTGGATTTGATTCTGTCGGTTTATCCGTGCAACTCCGTGGCGATTTTGCTCACCGGCGGGACGCCGAGCTTCGCCGAGGGGTGGAGCCATCGCGGGTGAGATCCAACCCTTCCAGGCCGGAATCTTCACCCATGAGAAATTCCTTGACGGTGGGGCGCTTGCCCGTGACCTTGTAGCTGGCGGCGGCGGTGCGCTGCCGGACCAGGGCGATAAAAGCCAGGGCGGCGCGCGGCAGGCTGCGGTCCTTGCGGTAGATCAGCCCTAATTCCCGCCACAGCTCGACTCCCTTGAGCGGGATCAACGCCACCTGGCGGGCGCGGGCTTCGGCCTGCGCGAAGCTGGCGCTGATCAGCGTGGCACCCAGCCCCGCCGCCACAAAGTTCTTGATCATTCCCACGCTCGGCAACTCCATAGCCACGCGCAACTGCGACTTGTAAGGGCGGAACAGTTTGTCGAGCAACTGGCGCGTGTATCCGGTTTTGGGAAAGATGAGCGGGTGCTGGGCGATCTCCTCCACGGAGACGGCAGCGTGCTTGGCCAGGGGATGGCGCGGGCCGACCATGAACATGAGGCGATCGCGGAAGATGGAGTGGATCTTCAGGCTGGGAGAGCGCACCGGCAGCGTCACCACGCCCACGTCAAGCGCGCCGGACTCGATCCGTTCCACGATCTTGCGGCTGAAGTTGCGGTAGATGTTGATCTGCACCGCGGGATACAGCCGCGAGTATTCCGCGAAGACCTCGGGCAACACGTAGAGACAGGTGGCTTCGTTCACGCCGATGGCGAGCATGCCGCGCGGAGTGACGTTCTGGTCGGCGACGGCGCGCAGCGATTCGTCGCGCAGGCTCAGCATCCGCCGGGCGTAGTCGAGCAGCACCTGGCCCGCGGGCGTCAGGTGCACGCTCTTGCCGGCGCGGTCGAGCAGCTTCTCGCCGTATTCCTCTTCCAACTGGTGGATCTGCGCGCTCACCGCCGATTGCGAGCGAAAGACCTTCTGTCCCGCGCGGGAGAAGTTCCCTTGCTTGGCGACCTCAAGGAACGTGGTGAGAACGTCGAAATCCATATGCACGCCGGGTGCACGTCCCTGCCGGGACGCAATTGAAAGGTGAAAGGGCACGGCTTCCAGCCGTGCCGGTAACGTCCACACATCGACCGGCCTTTAGGCCCTGAGGCAGACTCCCTCAGCGGCTAAACAGGATGCTGAAAAATGAACCAACTCAGTAATTCGGTAATTTCGGCGAACGAAGATTCAAGTACTTACAGATCGATTTCTGTCCGAATTGACCCTCAAAAAGACTTTTTCAGCAGCCTGTAAAGCCGAGTTTTTAACCGCCTTTTACGGCACGCCTAAAGGCGTGCCCCTTCACTCCACATGTACCAACTGTGAATCTGCTCCAAATTCATATCGCCCCTGCGGGGCTGGATCACTGGCTCAAATATCCTCTAACAATGCCTCGGCCAAAGCTTTCTGGCGGCCGGCATCCAGCTTGGCGCCGCCGGCGGTCAAGTAGAACACGTCGATGGCCTTCTGGCCCTCGGTATCGATGAGCGCGACCTCGATGTTGCACCCGTGCTTGGCCAGCTTCGAGCTGACGTGGTACAGCAGGCCGGGACGGTCCTGCGCGACCAGCTCCAGCAGCGTGCTGTGTGAGGAACACTGATCGTCGAACGTGAGCTGGGGCGAGATGGTCACCTTGGCAGGACGCATGCCGCCGGGCTTGGCCCTGCCCGCCATCAGCGCCGCCAAGCTTACCTCCCCGCTGAGCACCGCCAGCAGGTTGTTCTTGAAGCGCTCGCTCTCCGTGGGATTCAAGTCGAAGGTACGGAACAGGTCGGTGAAATGGAACGTGTCCAGCACGATCCCGGCCTGGTTGCAGAAAGCGTCCGCCTTCACGATGTTCATGCCCCAGGCCGCCAGCGTGCCGGCGATGGTGGCGAAGAGCATGGGGCGGTCGGGCGTGATCAGCGTGAGTTCGTAGAGGTGCGAGCGTTTCCGCAGCGACACTTGGACGGGGGCCTCGGCCAGCGCCGTTGCCATCCGCAGATGCTGCGATATCTCCGCCGGGGAATGGTTCAGGACGTAGCGCCTGGGGAATCCCGCAAGAAACTCACTGAGTCCCCCGGCGCCGCTCTCCTGGGGGACGCGCATGCTTTCCGGCTCGAGCTGCTCAGGACGCAAGCGCTCGTCGTCGAGGCTGCGGTTCATGTGGTTGATGGTGGCGGCGTAGAGCTGCCACAGCATCTCCGCCTTCCACGGCGTGAGCGCCTCAGGGTTGACGGACTTGATGTCGGCATAGGTGAGCAGGCACAGCATCTTCAGCCGCTCGGGCGTGCCGACTTTGGCGGCGAGGCCGCGGACCGTCTCCGGGTCGAAGATGTCGCGGCGCGACAGCGTCACCGACATCTCCAGATGACTGGAAACCAGGAAGCGAACGGTGTCGTCCGCCTCGGCGTCCAGCGCCCAGCGCGCCAGGATTTGGTCGAGCGCCTGCAGACTGCCGGTAATGTGGTTGGCGACGGGCATGCCCTTGCCGATGTCGTGGACCAGCAGCGCCAGGAACAGCAACTCCGGGCGCTCGGTTTCGGCCAGGATCTCGCCGAACCGGTTGTCCCAGGGGTCCTCGGCCTGGCGCAGCCGGTGCAGGTTTTCGATGGCGGTGAAGGAGTGCTCGTCCACCGTGTAGCGGTGATAGTAGTCGCGGATGACGAGCGCATCGATGGCGTGGAATTCCGGCAGCAGGACCGTCAGCAGCCCGGTGCGGTGCATGGCGCGCAAGGCGTCAGCGGCATAGCGCAGGGTCAGGATCACGCGCAGGCGGTCCCAGAGTCCGGGCAGGCGTGGCAAGCGCTGGCCCAGCAGCGGCAGAGCCTTTTCGATGCGCTGCTCGGCGTCGCGGCTGAGCTTGAGCCCGTGGCGGGCGACGAACTCGAAGAGCGAGAGCGCGGTCGAGGCGTCCTCCATGGCCGTGGACTGGCGCAGCAGAACGCGGCCGTGGCTGACCTGGAAATCGGCGTTGGAGAGCCGCGAGCGCCAGTCCTCGAAGGCGCGGTAGAGCGAGGAGCGCGCCCCTGCGATGTCGTCGAGGAACTGGGTGGTGACCCGATCGATCACGCGGGCGTGCCGGAAGTAGAGCCGCGTCCACTCCGCAGGTTCCATGGCGCCCCGCGCTTTGGCGCCGACGCCTTCGGCCGCCGCCTCCGCCTGGAGCTCGTAGCTGAGCGCGTTGTCGTCCCGCCCCTGGCGGTGATGCAGAAAGCAGCGGACGGCGCACAGGAAGTCGAAGGCGCGCAGGCAATCCTCGCGCAGCTCCTGCGCCAGCAGTTGCTCGGGGGCCGGCCAGACGTGGCGCTTCTCCATGGCCGTGATCAGGGCCAGCCAGCAGACGACGTTGTAGTCGCGCAAACCACCGGGGCCTTCTTTGACGTTGGGCTCCAGGTGAAAGATGGTCTGGCCGTACTTGGCATGGCGTGTGCGCGTCAGCTCCGCCAAGTTCTGCACCAGGGGCTGGCGCTCGCGGACGACCAACTGCGACACGACCTCATCATGCAGACGGGTGAACAACTGCGCATCTCCGGCCAGATAGCGGCAGTCCAGCAGCGACATGTTGAATTCCAGGTTGTCGCGGTACAGCCGGCCGCATTCCGCCAGGCTGCGGGTGGTGGGGCTCACGCGCAGGCGAAGGTCCCACATCTCGCGGCAGACGTGCGCGATCGCCGGCTTGTATTGCTGCTCTGCGCGCGCGTCATCGCAAAGAAACAGAATGTCCACGTCCGAGCCGGGGAAGAGGATCCTGCGCCCGAAGCCGCCCAGCGCCGCCAGGCAGAAGTGCTGGGGACCGTTCAGATCGGGCGTGACGAAGGCAGCATAAAGCTGCCGCGCGATGGACTCCACCAGGGCGGCGCGCTCGCGCACCGCGGCTAGGCCATCTCCACTCTCCTTGAAGCGCTCGCGGATCTGCCCCGACTCGGAGAGGTACAGGTCCCGCAAGTTGGGTACGGCAGCAGCCGACATGATCATTGCCCAGCCTCCGCACGCCTTCGGCGTGCCGAGGGAACTACGGCGCCTAGAGGGCGGCCTGGCCTCGCTCGTCGTTGCGGATGCGGATGGCCTCGTCGATGCGGGAGACGAAAATCTTGCCGTCGCCGATCTTGCCGGTCTTGGCGGAGCTCAGGATGGCGTTGATGGCCTTCTCCACCAGATCATCGGGCAGCACCATCTCGATCTTCACCTTGGGCACCAGGTCCACGGTGTATTCCCGGCCGCGGTACACCTCGGTATGGCCCTTCTGGCGGCCGTGGCCGCGCACGTCCGTGACCGTCATTCCGTCCACCCCGATCTCGGCCAGTCCTTCCTTGACCGCTTCGAACTTGGACGGCTGGATAATCGCCTCGATCTTTGTCATGCACTCCGCTCCCGCTTGCTCAGGGGCTGAAGCCCCAGGAGAGGGCGGACTTCAGCGGCACGACTAAAGTCGTGCCCTCCCACCTTAATACTCCAGGTTGTAACCTTCTTCGCCGTGCTGCGAGAGATCCAGCCCCTGGACCTCGTGCTCCGGCGCCACTCGCAGACCGATCACGAGATCGATGACCTTCAGGATCACGAGTGTCCCAACGATCGCCAGGATCCAGGCGATCACGACACCCACCAACTGATTCAGCACCTGGTGCGCGTTGCCTTCAATCAGGCCCACCGCCGTTGGATTCCCCGCGCTGTCCTTGAACACAGGATTCACCGCGCTGACGGCGAAGACTCCGGTCAGCAGCGCTCCGATGGTCCCACCAGCGCCGTGGACCCCGAAGGCGTCCAGGCTGTCGTCGTAGCCGAAGACGGCTTTCACCTTGGTGACCATGAGGTAGCACAAGACGCCGGCGATGAAACCGATGACGAGCGCGGGCATTGGGCCCACGAACCCGGAGGCCGGGGTGATGGCGACCAGTCCGGCGACCGCGCCCGAGATCGCCCCCAGCGCGCTCGGTTTGCCGTTGCGCACCCACTCGGCAAGTCCCCACCCCACCACGGCAGCAGCGGCGGCAAAATGCGTGGCCACGAAGGCGCTGGTGGCCAGGCTTCCGGCGGCCAGCGCGCTTCCCGCGTTGAAGCCGAACCATCCCACCCAGAGCAGGCAGGCGCCGATGAAGCTGAGCACCACGCTGTGCGGCGGCATCGGCTCCTTGGGATATCCCAGGCGCTTGCCGAGATACAGAGCGCACACCAGCGCCGAGACGCCGGAGGTGATGTGCACCACCGTTCCGCCGGCGAAATCGAGCGTGGGGAAACGCCCGCCCAGGCTGGCGTTCAGCAAGCCTCCTTTGCCCCACACCATGTGTGCCATGGGGTCGTACACGATGATGGACCACAGCATCATGAACAGCACCATGGCGCTGAACTTCATGCGCTCGGCGAAGGCCCCGGTGATCAACGCCGGGGTGATGATGGCGAACATCAACTGGAACACCATGAAGCTCTGCTGGGGAATGGTGGCAGCGTAATCGGGGTCGGGCGCCGCGCCTACTCCGCGCAGAAAGATGTGCCCCAACCCGCCGATGAAATCCGTTCCCGAGGCGAAGCAAAGGCTGTAGCCGAGGATGGCCCAGAGCACGGTCACGATCGCCATCAGGGCGAAGCTCTGCATCATGGTGCCCAGCACGTTCCTCTTCCGCACCAGGCCGCCGTAGAAAAGCGCCAGGCCGGGGCCGGTCATCATGAGGACGAGAGCCGAGCTGGTGAGCATCCATGCGTTGTCGCCGGAACTCTGGGCCTGGGCCACGTCCTTTTCCAGCTTGACGAGTCTGTCCTGCGCGGCCGGAGTGGCCGCCTGTGCGGCCGCGGCGGTCGTCAACACTCCTGCCAGGATCACCAGCGCCAGCAAGGCCCTGAGGAGAACGCCACGCCTAGATATTATTGCTATCATGCTCGAGTCACCCGTACGTATGCGTCAGGGCTGTTGTGTGCCGTCGAGACCCGCGACGAGGATTCGCTGAACACTAACTCTTACCGTGCTTTCGCAGGGCGGGGGAAATAGAAAATTCTTATCCCGGCCATTAACAATTCCTATCTCGGTAAGTGGTTGTGGGGCGCTCGTTTACAAAAGCGTCATTCCGCGGCGAGGCGAGGAATCCGTGCATTGTTGTAGAGACGCAGCATGCTGTGTCTCTACACTTGTTTGCAGGCGATCGGCCGGTTCGGGTGAGGGCAAAAAGCCCCGCGCACATGACGCGGAGCCTTCCGGAGCGACGCGAAGCTCACTTACTTCGACTTGGGTTCGAGGATGATCTCGCGCGCCAGGCGGTCGCCGATGATCTCCCGCCAACTGGAGCGCTCCTGGTATCCCTGGATCATCTTCTGGTCGTTCGTGTCGAGCGCCTGCATGGCAACGGCTTCCATCTTGTCTTCGTTGGCTTCCAGGGTGGCCAGGTCCTTGAATTCAGTCATCAACATCAGGTCCCAGTCGTTGGGGCTGTGGGATTCGGCGCCGATGACTTTGTAATCGAGAATCAGTCCTGCCTTCTTCAGCGCCTCCTGTTCTTTCTTCCACTCGGTGGCCAGGTACTCCATATATTTGAGACCCAGCCCCGGCTTGGTATGCACGAAGGTGATGGTCCACACCGGACCATCATGGAAGGGGCGGACGGGCGGGGTCGGGGTGGAGGCGGGGGCCGACTTAGCCTGGGCCAGCACCATTGTCGGCAGCAGTAACGCAACACAAACCAGCAGGGTGGCGAGCAACATCTTCTTCATGATCTTTTCTCCTCTTCTCATTTCATTAGTCAGATCTCAGACAGCAGGATGACGCAAACGATGGCGGCCAAAGGGGCAGCAGCATAGCACCCTCGATGGCCGACGGATCAGCCCAATTCGCCCGCCGCGCTCGCCTGGGCCATGGGCGGCTGGGCGCCGAAAGGTAGCTTCCTTCGAAATTCCCGGTGCAACAGCGCGAGATTGCTTACGGCCTGGACCGCGACCGTCGCCACCGAGAGATACCAGACTTCGCGGATGGTGAAACCCGGCCGCAACGAGAGCGCGGCCGCCGGCGCGGCGAAGATGAGCAAACGGAGAGCTGAACTTCCCAGCGACGGCCAGGTGTTGCCCAGCGCCTGGAAGATGCTGGAGCTGGTGAAGATCAGGGCCATGGCCGTGAAGTTCCAGGAAATGATGCGGAGGTAGTCCGTCCCGAAGGCAACTACCTGCGGCTCGCGCGAGAACAGCCGGATCAAGGCGGCGGGAAACATCTGGCAGATGAGCGTGAGCGCCAGCATGGCCGCGACGCCGATGCCTGCCGCCGAGTAAAACGTCTTCCGCACGCGCTCGGGCTGCCGCGCTCCGAAGTTCTGCCCTGCCACCGGCGAAGCGGCAAAGCTGACGGCCATCACCGGCAGGAACATAGACTGCATAAGGCGTCCGCCGATGCCGAATCCCGCCTGGGCCGCCGCGCCAAAGTCGCGGATGATCCAGTACACCAGCCCGACGTAAACCCCCATCAGGGCAAATTCGCCGCCGGCGGGCAGCCCGACGTTCAGCATCTGTCCCCAGATCTTCATCTGCGGAGACCACAGAGAGCGGTCGAAGGAAACGTATTTCTCCAGCTTCAAGAAGTACGCGGTGATGGCCAGCACACCGACGGCGATGGCGATAAGCGTGGCCAGCGCCGCGCCGCTCACGCCCAGCGGATGGTGCGTGCCCCAGCCGGCGATCAGCACCGGCGCCAGCACGATGTTCATCACCACCGTGATCACCTGCACGATCATCGTGGGCTTTACGATGCCGGTCCCGCGCAGCGCCGAGGCCATCGAGATCAGCGCGAATTGCAATCCCAGCGCCGGAACAAACCAGAACAAGTAAGCGGCGCCGTCGCGGACGGTTTGCGCATCGGCGCCCAGCCAGCGGCAATAGGGCATCCGCAACAAGTAACCCAGCACCACAACGGCTGCGCCTACCAGGACCGCCAGCACGAACGACTGGTTGAACACCATCTGCGCCCGCGGCTGGTCCTTGCGTCCGGCGGCATGCGAGATCAGGACGGTCGTGCCCACCCCCAGCATCTGGGTAAGCGCCAGGATGATCAGCATCCAGTTGCCGGCCAGGCCGACGCCTGCGATCGCTTCTTTCCCCAGCCGCGAGACGAAATAAAGGTCCACCAAGTAATACAAAGTCTGGAAGACCATGCTGACGGCCATGAAGACCGCCAGGTGCAGGACGTGCCGCGTAACTGAGCCTTGTGTCAGGTCCCTCATTCAGAATCTCTCATGCCTGATTTCGAGCGCGGGGCTGCGCCCAGACCGGCCTCCACTCCGGCCTGCGATGGTAGACGAACTCCCTGCGCCCGTCCACCTGCCGCCGAAGGCCGTTCGAACCTCGGGAGTTATTCCTGCCGGCCGTGTTGCGGACGTATCGTCGAGTCGCAGCCGGCGTTCGCGGCGATGGCATGAAATCGGGTCTCAGTTCGCCTTTGCGGCAGTTCGTGATCCCCAATGGCGCGCTGCTGGCAGCCGCCGCGCTTCTGCTCCCCTGGAAGCTCGGAGCCGTTTTCGCGCCGCCCGGAGGAGAGTTCATCGCGCTGGCCATCGCCGCGGCCGGCGTCCTGCTGGCCTGGCGCCTGCGCTCGCCCCGCCTGATGCTGATGCTGGCCCTCCTGCTCGTCACCGAACGGGCATGGATGTGGGCCGCACACGCGTATCCACACGAGCCGGCCATCCGCGGAGCGCTCGCCGTTCTGCTGCCCCTCAATGTTGCCGTCCTACTACTGGTAGACGATGCATACGTCGATTGGGAAGCATTCGCCTGGTGGGGCGGGCTGATCGCCGTGCAGGCAATGGTGATGGCGGTGATCCTAGGGACGGGCGGAGCCTCCGTATTGCACCGCCTGAGCCGCCCGTTGATCCCACAACTCCTGCGCGGCAGCCGGGTTCCACAGCTTGCTGCGCTGTTGTTCCTGGCTTCCGGCGCCGCACTTTTCGTGGCCTTCTTTGTCACCCGCAAGCCGCGGGAGAGCGGCCTGTTCTGGTCGCTCGGCGCCTGCTTCCTGGCGATCAGCGCCGGGAATCCGCGCCTGGCCGCGGGCTATTTCGCCGCCGCCGCCCTGATCGTGGGCGCAAGCGTGATCGAGACCGCCTACCTGGTCGGCTACCATGATGAACTCACCGGCTTGCCGGCGCGGCGCGCGTTCAACCAGGCCGTCGCCGCACTGGATGGGGAATACGCCATCGCCATGGTTGACATCGATCATTTCAAGCGGTTCAACGACACTTTCGGGCACGATGCCGGCGACCAGGTGCTGCGCATGGTGGCCGCGCAGATGATGGACGTGAGCGGCGACGGCAAACCCTTCCGCTATGGCGGCGAGGAGTTCGCCATCGTCTTCCGCCGGGCCACGGCGGAGGAGGCGCTGGAGCACGCGGAAGCCTTGCGACGCTCGATCGCGGAAACGAACTTCGTAGTGCGCGGCCTCGACCGCAGCCGGCGCAGCCGGGAAGAACGCCGATACCGCCACCGTCCACGCAAATTGCGCAGGCAACGCTTCGACACCCGCGTGACGGTCAGCATCGGTGTGGCGGAGCCGGCCGGGCCTGATGTGCCTGTTGAGGACGTGATTCGAGCCGCCGACAAGGCGCTCTATCGCGCCAAGGAGCGTGGCCGCAATCGGGTGGAGATGCACGCCGCCCGCCGTCCTTGCCCGATGGTCGGCGCGGATCGTCGCTAAGCGGCGGCGGGAGCTGGGTGGCTCAATCCCACGCGGACGGCCACGTCGAACTTCCTGTAGTAACTTCTTCACGTCCGCCGCTCCATACTTGGTGCGGAACTTCTCAACCACCGCCTTCACGGTCTTAGGGTCGCGCACCAGCGTGGGCTTGAAGTTCGCCCGCCAACCGCCGGTCGAGATGCCCAGGAGGCGATTCTTCTTCAGGTTCTTGAACCACTGGGTCTCCGATCCGTAGACGGGCAGCAGATAGAGCTTGCCGGCTTCGAGCACGAACCAGACGGGAAGGGTGATGGTCGCGCCGGATTTTCGCCCGGTGACCGAGATCTTGATCTGGCGCGTCCGTGCCAGACGCTTTTGCAGATCTTCTGCTGAGTCCGTCATGCCTGTCTCCTCTGCGAGTTGCGCCCGCAATCCCGACTGCCGGGGGCGGCTGGGCTTGCGTAAGCCACGGCCGGATCAGGTGAAGGTGGGCAGCAGCACCAAGTCATCGTGCGGCACTGGCTCCAGGGGATGGCCGCCTTTGGTCCAGGCACGCAGGCCGCCGTGGATCACGTACGCGTCGAAGCCATGTTCCCGCAGGATGTGCGCCACACGGGCGCTGGTTGCTTCGCGCACTCAAGTGCAATACAGATAGATTTCCTTGTCGCGGGGCCAGTCTTTCACCGTGGCCAGCAGGTTGTTGGGCTCGAGGCGGATCGAGCCCTTGATCCGCATGGCACCGGGATCGTAGTAGCCATGGCTGCGGACGTCGGCCACGGTCATGCCGCCGGCTTCGCCCGAAGACAATCTCCTGCCCAGTTCTTCCACCTGCACCCGCGGCACCACGCGGTACTTCCGGTGCTTCCAGTAGAGATACGCGCGGTAGGCGACGTAGCCGATGAGTGCGACGAGCAGCAGCCATTCCACCGCACGCCCCACGACTTGCACCTGTTTCGTGATGGCCACGATCACTCCGCTGAACAGATAGCCGAACCCGGCATAGGCGACCGTGTAGAGGCAGGCGCCGACGAAATCCAGGCGCAGGAATTGGCCGATGCCCATGCGCATGCTGCCGGCCAGCGGAGGCGCCAGCGTGTTGATGCCGGGAATGAACTTGGCAAACAGCAGCGTGGTCCGGCCGCGCCGGTAGAACGACTCCGCCGAGCGCAGGATGCAGGACTCGGGATTGAGCGCGATCCGGCACAGGAAGCCGAGCAGCGCCCATCCGGTGTAGCGTCCGAGGATGAAAAGCAGCGTGTCTCCCAGGAGCATCGCCGAGAGGGCGATGATCACGACCATCTCCGGGCGCAGACGGTTCCACGCGCTGGCCGCGCCGGCAGCCACCAGGGCCAGCGCCGCAGGCACCGGCACTCCCACCGCCTCCAGAAACACGATCAGCGCGAGCACCGCGTACCCATGCTTCTCCAGCAGTGAAGCGATCTCGGTCATGCAAATCCAAGTTTCGCGGGTGGGGCGCGCCCGCGCCGCGTCACAGGGTGAGATTCAGGCGGCGGCGGAAAGCTGCGGGATTTTGTGGAAGGGATGCGCCCGGCGTTGACGCCCGTGCATCTCTCTAATGCAATGAGAGCCATCAAACCAAGGTTCGTGAGAGCCGGGTTGGCGGTGCTGGCGGTCGCGTTGGCCGTCGGAGCGCCGTCTCGCGCACAGGAGACAACGCTCAGCCTCGACCCGGAAAAAACCACCGTCAGCTTTACGCTGGATGCCACCCTCCACACCGTCCACGGCGCCTTCCGAGTGAAGAGCGGTGCCATCCGGTTCGATCCGGCCAGCGGTGCGGCGAGCGGAATGGTGGTGGCAGATGCGGCCAGCGGGCAGACCGGGAACAAGAGGCGCGACCGCACGATGCACCGCGACGTTCTCCAGAGCGAGCGCTATCCCGAGATCTCGTTTACGCCCACGCGCATCGCCGGCGCCGTTCTGCCGCAAGGCGAGTCCAGGGTGCAGGTGGAGGGAGTTTTGAGATTGCAGGGGAGCGACCACGCCATCACCCTTCCCTTCCAGGTGCAGGTAATGGGGAACGAACTGCGTGCGGCCACCCAGTTCGTCGTCCCCTACGTCGCCTGGGGACTGAAGAACCCGAGCACTTTCCTTCTGCGCGTTGCGGACAAAGCGGAGCTGAGCATCGTCGCCACCGGCAAGCTAACAAGTGCCGCGGCGCAGCGCTGACCAGCCCTACGGCAGAAGATGGGCCAGTTCCTTTTGGTAAAGCTGGTTCTGGGGGAACTCCTCGGCCAGGCCGGAAAGCAAGCGGCGCGCGGTTTCGCGATCGCGGTCGCGCAGAGCGGCCACCGCCAGCAAAAGCCGGGCATAGGGAGCAAGGTAGTGTCCCTTTTCGGCGGTGATGCGCAGCTTGGCGATGCCTTCCTCCTTGTTGGTCTCCGCCCCGCCCATGCGCAGCAGCCAGCGGACGGGCGCGGAATTCACGCCCAGCAGGTAGTTTTCGACGCCGACCGCGAGATAAGCGTCGTAGTAGGAGGGATCGAGCGCCAACAGCTTCTGAGCCAGCAGCCGCCCGGCCTTCATGTAGCCCAGCCCCGCCAAGTTCCGTTTCTCGATCATGGCCGCATAGTCGCCGCGCAGGCCGCTGGCCATCACTTTGGCAAAGAGCGCGTTGGCGTCCTGCGGCGAGCCGGAGAGGATGCGGCCGGCAATCTCGTCGCCTTTGGCCAGTTCGCGGTCGAAGGCACCGCGAACCTGCGGGTCAGGCACGGGCTTCGCGCGTTTCGCGAAGCGTCCGTTGTCGGTGAACAGTTCGGATTCCAGGATATGCAGGCGGTCGAATTCCGCGAAAAGATAAGCGGCGGCGTTCGACACCGGGCCGAGCGCATCGTCGGGATGGCTCGCCTCCCACGACTGGAAGATGGCGTGGGCGCCCTCGAAATCCAAGTTGTACATTTGGCGGTAGCCGGTCTCGAGAGTCGCGGGAACGTCGGTGGCGGTGGCCGGCGCCGCCGCAAGCGAGATCACGCCGGCGAGCAGCAGCAGCGTCAAGACAGCCGACTTGGGTTTTGCGGGCAGCAGTCGCACCCACATGGTCCTAAATGGCTGAACGTCCCAGTAAATACTTAGATGCAGCAGCAGAGCTCGATGCTCTTTGCTTTTTCTGCGCCGGCCCAGCGGCAGATCATGTTTCTCCACGGTGAGGCTGCGGAAAGCGGTTCGCGTCGTGGCCTTCCGGCATCACCGGGGTCAGCGACCAGCCGCAGCGTCGCGAGCTTGCTCGAGCAGTTTCGCGCAAGCATATACGCTGCGGGTATGGACCATCGGCAGGCGCAGGCGATCCCCCAACTCCACCACGGCTCCCACCACGGCTTCCAATTCCAGGGGCCGCCCGGCCTCCAGGTCTTGCAGCATGGAGGTCTTATGTTCGCCCACCTTCTCCGCGCCCGCCATGCGCTGTTCGATGGAGACGGGCAACTTCAGCCCCAACTTGGAAGCCACCGCTTCCGCCTCCCTCATGATGTTGCGGACCAACGCCGACACGCCGGGGTCTCGCGCCATCTGGGCCAGCGTGGCGCGCGTCAGGGCGCTGATTGGGTTGAAAGCCACATTGCCCAGGATCTTGACCCAGATCTCGTTGCGGATGTGGGTGGTGACGGGAGAGCGCAAGCCGGAAGCGATCAGCGCGTCGGCGATCCGGCGGCAACGCTCCGAGCGCGCGCCATCCGGCTCGCCCAGCGAAATGCGGTTTCCTTCGCTGTGCAGGATGACTCCCGGCTCCGTGAGCTCGGTCGAGAAATAGACGATGGAGCCCACCACGCGGCGAGCCTCGATGGCCGCCGAGATTACTCCTCCGGGATCGACTCGTTCCAGGCGGATTCCCTGCCACGGCCCCTCGAAGCCCTGGAAAAACCACCAGGGGACGCCGTTCTGGGTGCTGACCACCGTGGTGTTGGGACCCAGGACCGTCTTCAACTGCGGCGCAAGCTGAGGCAGGCTGTGCGCCTTCACCCCGAGAAAAACCACGTCCACGGGTCCCACTTCCGCGAGCGTGCCGGCAATCCGTGGGCGCGCCTCGAAGTCCCCATCTACGCTCTTCACGCGGACGCCGTGCTGCTGCATGGCGCGCAGATGCGGTCCGCGGGCAAACAGGGTCACGTCCAGTCTCGCACGCGACATGCGCGCGCCGATATACGCCCCGATCGCTCCCGCGCCCGCAATCAGGAACTTCACCGTTGACCGTCCAGGATGGCGGATCCCACCTGCTGGCGCCGGATCTTTCCGGTTGCGGTCAGGGGAATACTGTGCACGATGAACACTTTCTTCGGACACTTGTATTCCGCCAGGCGCTCGCGACAGTGCTTCAGCAAAGCCGATTCGTGCGCGCCTCCGGCCTCGTGCAGCACCACCGCGGCCGCCACTTCCTCGCCCAGAACCGGATGCGGCATGGCGAAGGTGACGGCCTCGGCCACCGCCGGGTGCGCCAGCAGCACCTCGTCCACCTCACGGGGCGCAACGTTCTCGCCGCCGCGGATGATCAGGTCTTTGATCCGGCCGGTGAGGTGCAGGTAGTTATCTTCATCCAGCAATCCCTGGTCGCCGGTGCGAAACCATCCGTTCACGAAGGAAGCCGCATTGGCCTCGGGGTTATTCTCGTATCCGCCGAACACGGTCGGCCCCTGAATCACTACCTCGCCGCGTTCTCCGGCCGCGAGATGATTGCCCTCTGCATCCATGATGCTGATGCGAATGCCGGTGGCCGGTCCCACCGAACCTGGCTTGCGATGCTGCGGCGGCAGAGGATTCGACGACATCTGGTGGGAGGCTTCGGTCATCCCGTAGGCTTCGACGAAGGGCACGCCGAACAGTTCCTCCATCTTGTGGATGATCTCCGGCGTCAGCGGCGCGCTGGCGGAGCGGATGAAGCGCAGGGTTCCGGCGTGATGTTTGTGACCGTGGGCGCGCGCCAGCAGCATGTGATGCATGGTGGGCACGCCCGAATACCAGGTCACGCGATGTTCGTGCACGGTGCGCCAGAAGGGCAGCGGGCTGAATTTAGTCGGGATGACCACCGTCCCGCCCGAAACCAGGACCGCCAGCGTCGAAGCCACCAACCCGTGAATGTGGAACATCGGCATGATGCACAGGGACACATCGTCGGGAGAGAGCGAGTAGGTGTTGGCGATGTTGGTGGCGGAGATGGCCAGGTTCGCGTGTTGCAGAGGCACCCGCTTGGGACGTCCCGTGCTGCCGCTGGTGTGCAGGATCAGCGCCACGTGCTCCGGCGCTGGCGTGTCCGCCGCGTTTCGCCGGCGAGGCTCCACCAGGTGAACCGTGCCTTGGGCGTCCATCTCGACCGTGAGCGCGGAGATACCACGGTCGGCGGCCGCACTGCGCGCCTGCTCCGCGCCATGGGGCGGGCAGAGCAGAACGTCCGCGGCGGTGTCTCCAAGGAAGAAAAAGAATTCCTCGTAGGGGTAGGCGGGATTGAGCGGCGCGGCAGTACCTGCGATCGCTCCGGCCAGGAAGGTGACGAGGGCGGGCACTCCATTGGGCAGAACGGTGGCCACACGCCTCCGGCCGTGCGTGCCGCCTACCGCCAGGATATCGGCCATCGCCAGAACCTGCTGCCGGAGCGAATCGTAGGTGATGCGGAGGTTGAGTTCCGGGACGATGATCGCGGTCTGCTTTCCCGGAGCCAGTTGCAACAAGTCCAGAAGCGTAGCCGGAGAGTCCACTCTTACCTGCCTGGGAGGTTCGCGTGCACATGATTGTACCGGAATCGCTCCGCCGGTCGCCGGAGGGCTGAGACGTAGCAAAGCTGCGTCTCTTCATATCAGAGCGGTTCGTGCTCCGGGCGCCTGGCGATCCCCTGCCGCATGCGTTCCTTGATGTGGCCGAGTCGCCAGCGGATACGGTCCATATAGAGATAGACCACGGGAGTGGTGAACAGGGTGAGCATCTGGCTGACCATGAGTCCGCCGACGATGGTGAGGCCCAGCGGACGGCGGAGTTCGGAGCCGGTGCCGCCGCCGATGGCCAGCGGCAAAGCGCCGAACATCGCGGCCATGGTGGTCATCATAATCGGCCGGAAGCGCAGCATGGACGCCTGGTAGATGGCTTCCGCCGGTCCCATGCCCAGTCTGCGCTCGGCGTCGAGCGCGAAGTCGATCATCATGATGGCGTTCTTCTTCACGATGCCGATCAGCAGGATGATGCCGATCAGGCCGATGATGGTCAGGTCGGTCTTGAACAGCAGCAGCGCCAGCAGCGCGCCGACGCCCGCCGACGGCAGTGTGGAGAGGATGGTGATGGGGTGAATGTAGCTCTCGTACAGCATCCCCAGCACCAGGTACACCGCCACCAGCGCCGCCAGGATGAGGTAAGGCTCATTCTTCAGCGAGTCTTGGAAGGCCGCTGCCGTGCCGGTGAAGCTGGCGTGGATGCCCGCCGGGAAGCGCATGTCGGCTTCAGCCTTCTGGATCACCTTAACGGCGTCGCCGAGCGATACGCCGGGCGCGAGATTGAACGAAATGGTGGTGGCCGGGAACTGTCCCTGGTGGGGCACGGCCAGTGAAGTGTTGTCCCGCTCGTAGTGGCTGAAGGCGCTGAGCGGCACCAGGCTGCCGTTGGACGAGTGAACGTAGATTTGTTTGAGGGCGTCAGGGTTGTCCTGGAACTCGGGCGCCACCTCGAGCACCACGTGGTACTGGTTCAACTGGCGATACATGGTCGAGACCTGCCGCTGTCCGAAGGCGCTATAGAGCGTGTCGTCGATTTGCTGCGGCAGGATGCCGAGCCGCGAGGCGGTATCGCGGTCGATGACCAGGGAGAGTTCCAGGCCTTTGTTCTGCTGGTCGGTGGAAACGTCGCGCAGTTGCGGCATCTTGCGCATGGTCTGGAGCAGGCGCGGCCCCCACGTGTTCAGCTCGTCCAGATTCTCGTCGGTGAGCGTGTACTGGTACTGTGCATTGCTCAAGCGCCCGCCGACACGCACGTCCTGCACCGCCTGCAGGTACAGCGTAGCCCCCGGCACATCCGAGAGCTTCCGTCGCAGCCGCTGGATCACCTGGTCGGCCGACATCTTGCGCTGCGAAATCGGCTTGAGCTGGACGAAGAAGCGTCCGGTGTTGCGGGCGCCACCGCCACCGGTGAAGGCGATCACGTTGTCCACCGCCGGGTCGGCCAGCACAATGTCGCAGTAGCGTTGCTGGATCTGCCTGAGCGACGCGAACGAGATGTCCTGCGATGCCTGGATGGCGCCTCCCAGGCGCCCAGTGTCCTGCTGCGGGAAGAATCCCTTGGGCGTCACGATGTAGAGGTACACCGCCAGGCTGACGGTACCGAGCAGGATGGCCAGAGTAAGCGCCGAGTGCCGCAGCACCCATTTAAGACCCAAGCCATAGGTCTCGAGCATGCCGTTGAAGGCCCGTTCGCTGGCGCGGTAGAACCGGCCGTGCTTGCGTTCGCTCATGGGCTCGAGGAACTTGGCGCACAGCATGGGAGTCGTGGTAAGCGAGACCAACAACGACACGCCGATGGCCACGCTCAGCACCACTGCGAACTCGCGGAACAGGCGGCCTACGATCCCGCCCATGAGCAGGATGGGAATGAACACCGCCACCAGCGAGGTGCTCATCGAGAGCACGGTGAAACCGATCTCGCGCGCGCCCTTGAGCGCCGCCCGCACCGGGTGCTCGCCGGCCTCGATGTAGCGGACGATGTTCTCGATGACCACGATGGCGTCGTCCACCACAAACCCGGTGGCGATGGTCAGCGCCATCAGCGAGAGGTTGTCGATGGTGTAATGCAGCAGGTACATCACCGCCAAAGTTCCCACCAGCGAAAGCGGCACGGCGACGCTGGGGATCAGGGTGGAGCGCAGGTCGCGCAGGAACAGAAAGATGACCAGCACCACCAGCATGATGGCGATCAGCAGCGTCAGCTCGATGTCGGCGACGGAGGCGCGGATGGTGGTGGTGCGATCGGTGACCACCGCCAGCCGCATGGCGCCGGGGATTGACGCCTGGAACAAAGGCATCAACTCGCGAATGCGGTCCACCACGCCGATGATGTTGGCGCCGGGCTGGCGGAAGATGATGATGGCCACCGCCGGCTTGCCGTTGGAGAGCCCGGCATTGCGGATATCTTCCACCGAGCTGAAGACGTTGGCGACATCCGCGAGCCGGACAGGCGCCCGGTTGCGATAGGTGATGATCAGGGGCTTGTACTTCTCGGCCTGCAGGAGCTGGTCGTCGGCGGTAATGATGAACGTGTCCTGATCACCCGAAAGCTCGCCCTTGGGCGTGTTGGCGTTCGCTCTGGCTAATGCGGTGCGGACGTCGTCCAGCCCGATCCCGTAATGGGAGAGCTGCGTGGGATTGACCTGCACCCGGACCGCAGGCTTGGCGCCGCCGCCCACGATCACCTGGCCCACGCCCTCGACCTGCGAAATCTTCTGCGCCAGGATGGAATCCGCGGCGTCGTACATGCGGCTGACGGGCACGGTCTCCGAGGTCAGCGCCAGGATCATGATGGGAGCGTCCGCCGGATTGATCTTGCGATACGTGGGCGCGTTGGGCAGGTTGGCGGGTAGCTGGCCGGCGGCAGCATTGATGGCCGCCTGCACATCGCGCGCGGCGGCGTCGATGTTGCGGCTCAGGTCGAACTGCATGGTGATGGCCGTCGAGCCAAGCTGGCTGGAGGAGGTCATCTCGGTGATGCCGGCGATCCTGCCGAATTGCCGCTCCAGCGGCGTGGCCACGGCCGACGCCATGGTCTCCGGGCTGGCCCCCGGCAGACCCGCGCCCACGGAGATAGTCGGGAATTCCACCTCGGGCAGCGGCGACACCGGGAGGAAGAAGTAGGCGACCGCTCCCGCCAGCAATACAGCGATGGCCAGCAGCGAGGTCCCGATGGGGCGGCGGATAAAAGGAGCAGAGATGTTCATCTCAGTCCGCCTCGACCTTCTCCTCTACGTCGATGGGGTTGCCGATGCGAAAGCGCTCCAGCCGCCGCGCCAGCCGATCGAACCACAGGTAAACCACCGGAGTGGTGTAGAGGGTGAGCAACTGGCTGAGCAGCAGTCCGCCGACGATGGTGATGCCCAGGGGATGCCGCAGCTCCGAGCCGGTGCCGCGCCCCAGCGCCAGCGGCAATCCGCCGAACAAGGCCGCGAAGGTGGTCATCATGATGGGCCGAAAGCGCAGCAGGCAGGCCTGGAAGATGGCCTCCTCCGGCCGCATGCCCTGCTTGCGCTCGGCATCGAGAGCGAAGTCGATCATCATGATGGCGTTCTTTTTGACGATGCCGATGAGCAGGACCATGCCGATCAATGCCACCACCCCCAAGTCCATGCGGAACAGCAGCAGCGCCAGCAGCGCTCCCACGCCCGCCGAGGGCAGGGTGGAGAGGATGGTGATGGGGTGGATGTAGCTCTCGTACAGAACCCCGAGGACGATATAGACGGTGACGATGGCGGCGAGAATCAGCAGTGGCTCGCTGGAGAGCGAGTTCTGGAAGGCTGCCGCCGTCCCCTGGAAGCTGCTGTGGATGCTGATGGGCAGATCAATCTCTTTTTCCGCCTGCTGGATGGCTTTGACGGCGTGGCCGAGCGAGACGCCGGGAGCGAGATTGAACGAGAGCGTCGCCGCCGGAAACTGTCCCTGGTGGGTGACGGAGAGCGGCGTCGTGGTCCGCTCGACGCGGGTGAAGGCGCTCAACGGCACGCTGGCTCCCGCCGGGTTTGCGGCAGTGGAAGCAGAGCGCACGTAGATGTCCTTCAGCGCGTCGGGGTTCTGCTGGAACCTGGGATCGACCTCCAGCACTACGTGGTACTGGTTCAACTGCGTGAACATGGTGGAGACCTGGCGCTGGCCGAAGGCGTCATAGAGGGTGTCGTCGATGGTCTGCGGCAGGATGCCGAGCCGCGACGCGGTGTCGCGGTCGATGTTGAGCGCGACCTGCAATCCGCCATTCTGCTGGTCGCTGGCCACGTCGAGCAGTTGGGGAAGCGTGCGCAGCTTGTCCACCAGTTTGGGCGTCCACAGGCCCAGTTCTTTGGCGTCGGCATCCTCGATGGTGTACTGGAACTGGGTGCGGCTCACGCGGTCTTCCACCGTCAGATCCTGGACCGGCTGCATGTAGAGCGTGATGCCCTGCACTTGCGCCAGCTTAGGTTGCAGGCGGCGGATGATCTCGCTGGCGGTCAGGTCGCGGTCGTCGCGTGGCTTGAGGTTGATCTGGATGCGCCCGCTGTTGATGGTGGTGTTGATGCCATCCACCCCGATGAACGACGAGACGTTGGCGACGTCCGGGTCCTGGAGAATGATCTTCGCCAGCTCCTGCTGACGTTCCGCCATGGCGGTGAAGGAAATGCTCTGCGCCGCTTCCGAGATGCCCAGGATCGCGCCCGTATCCTGCACCGGGAAGAAGCCTTTGGGCACGACGACGTAGAGAAATAACGTCAGGACCAGCGTCCCCACCGTCACCAGCAGGGTCTCGCGCTGGTGCTTGAGCACCCAGCTCAAGGTGACGGAGTAGCGGTCGATCACGTACTCGAAAACCCGCTCCGACCAGCGATAGAGCCTGCCCTGCTCTTCCGGCTTGCGATGGCGCAGCAGCTTGGCGCACATCATCGGGGTCAGCGTCAGGGAGACGAACGCCGAAACCAGGATGGTGGTGGCCAGGGTGACGGCGAACTCGCGGAAGAGCCGCCCCACCACGTCGCCCATGAAGAGCAGCGGGATGAGCACGGCGATCAGCGAGACCGTCAGCGAAACGATGGTGAAGCCGATCTGCTGGGAGCCCTTGAGCGCGGCCTGGAGCGGCGGCTCGCCGTCCTCGATGTAGCGCGTGATGTTCTCGATCATCACGATGGCATCGTCCACCACGAAGCCGGTGGAGATGGTGAGCGCCATCAGCGAAAGGTTGTCCAGGCTGTAGCCGAGCAGGTACATGATCCCGAAGGTGCCGACCAGCGAGAGCGGCACCGCGATGGAGGGGATCACGGTGGCGGAAAGCGTCCGCAGGAACAGGAAGATCACCATCACCACCAGCATGACCGTCAGCATGAGCTCGAATTTCACGTCGGCGACCGAGGCGCGGATGGTCTCGGTGCGGTCGGCCAGAACGGTCACCTTCACCGCCGCGGGCAGCGCCGACTGGAGCTGCGGCAGGACCTTGCGGATGCGATCCACCACGGTGATGGTGTTGGCGCCGGGCTGGCGCTGGATGTTGACGATGACCGCGGGCGTGGTGTTCATCCACGCCGCCTGCTTGACGTTCTCCGCACTGTCGATGACGCGGGCGACATCGGACACGCGCACCGGCGAGCCGTTGCGGTAGGCCACGATCACGGACTGGTAGCCGCTGCTGGAGAGCAACTGGTCGTTGGCGCCGATGGTGTAGGAGAGGCGCTGGCCTTCGATGCTGCCCTTGGCCTGGTCCACGTTGGCCTGGTTCAGCACCGACCGCAAATCTTCCAGGCCGAGGCCGTAGGAGGCCAGCGCCGTCGGGTTCGCCTGCACCCGCACGGCGGGCTTTTGGCCGCCGCTGATCGCCACCAGTCCCACGCCGGAGATCTGCGAGATCTTCTGCGCCAGCACGGTATCGGTGAGGTCCTCGACCTTGGAGAGCGGCATGGTGTCCGAGCTGACGGCCAGGGTGAGAACGGGGGCGTCGGCCGGGTTGGTCTTGCTGTAGATGGGCGGATTGGGCAGGTCGGGCGGCAGATAGGTGGAAGCCGCATTGATGGCCGCCTGCACCTCCTGCTCGGCGATGTCGATGCTCTCGTTGAGGTTGAACTGCAGGACGACGACCGAGCTCCCGCTGGAGCTGGTCGATGTCATCTGGTTCAGGCCGGGCAATTGCCCGAACTGGCGCTCCAGCGGCGTGGTGACCGAAGAGGCCATCACCTCCGGGCTGGCGCCGGGATAGAAGGTGAGAATTTGAATGGTGGGATAGTCCACCTGCGGCAGCGCCGAGACCGGGAGTTGCCGGTACGCCACCAGGCCCACCAGCAGCACTGCGACCATCAGCAACGAGGTGGCGACTGGTCGGAGAATGAATATTCGAGAGGGATTCATGAACCACTGGCCCGCGAGGCCGGGGTCCCCGGCGCGCCCGGTGTTGGCGCGCTGGGGCGGGAAGCCCCGCCGGAGGCCTGCCGGTTGGGAACATTGCCCTGCTGCACGTCCACCCGGCTGTTGGGCTGGAGTTTGTCCTGGCCATCGGTGACCACCAGCTCACCCGGGGTCAGGCCCTGGTCGATGGACGCCGTATTGGCTTCCGTGAACCCGACTTTCACCGGCCGCACTTCCACCGTCTTGTCCGGCTTGACCACGAATACGAACTGCCCCTGGTTGCCGTTCTGCAGGGCGGCCACCGGAACGGTGGTGGCATTCTTCTTCACGTCCAGCAGCAGGCGCATGTTGACGAACTGGTTCGGCCACAGCACCCGCTCGGTATTCTCGAACACCGCCTTGAGCTTGTTGGTTCCGGTGGTGGGATCGATCTCGTTGTTCATGGTCAGCAGTTTGCCGGTGGCGATCTTGGTCTTGTCATCGCGGCTGTAGGCTTCCACCTGCAGATCACCTTTGCGCATGTGCTTGAGGATGGCTGGGATGTAATCCTCGGGCAGGGTGAACACCACGGCGATGGGTTGCATCTGGGTAATCACCAGCATGCCGCCGGTGTCGGTGGCATGCACGATGTTGCCGGCGTCCACCATCCTCAGCCCGACCCGCCCGCCGATGGGCGCGGTAATGCGGCTGTACACGAGCTGCAGCTTGGCGTTCTCGACCTGCGCTTTATCGGCGCCAATTGCGCCTTCGAGCTGGCCCACCAGCGCATTTTGACTATCCAGTTGCTGCTTGGCGATCACCCCTTCCTTGTAAAGCGCCGCAAAGCGGTCCAGGTTGACCTTGGCATCCACCACTTGCGCCTGGTCTTTCGCCAGGTTCGCCTCCGCCTGGTGCAACTGGACCTGGAACGGCCGCGGATCGATCTGCGCCAGCAGGTCGCCGGCGCGCACTTCCTGGCCTTCTTTGAAATTCACCTTCATCAGTTCGCCGTCGACCCGCGACTTGACGGTGACGGTGTTGAAGGCGATGACGGTGCCTAGGCCGCGCAGATACACCGGCATGTCGCGGGTGGCCACCGGCGCCCCCACCACGGGGATGGGACGCTGATTGGCGGCGGCATCGGCCTTCTTGCTCTGCGCCGCTTCCACGCGGTTGCGGCGAAACGCCGTCCCGCCGATCACCGCGGCAATCACAACAACGCCAAGAATGATCCACAGACCTTTGCGCATGATCCGTTGCTGACTCCGGCCGCCCAAATCTTATCTTAGTACCTTCAACCCTCGACTTTGCACGCTAAGCCCCAGGTTTACAAAACTTTACCTGAGCCCGCAAATTCCTGTCATACAATTGCGCCCCCCGGCGCCAGCCTTGACGCCGCGATTGTCGTCCGAAGGCACGTTGAGTATCACGTTGAGTATAATAGGCCAACTTTGTCTCTTCCTCCGGGCACACGTCTAGGACCTTATACCGTCGTCGCGGCGATCGGCGCCGGTGGGATGGGTGAGGTGTATCTGGCGGAAGATCCGCGGCTGGGTCGCAACCTGGCCATCAAACTGTTGCCGCCGGAACTCGACCGCGATGAAGAGCGCCTGGATCATCTCGTCCGCGAAGCCAAGGCGGCATCGGCGCTGAATCACCCGAATATTATCACCGTCTACGAGGTTGACCAAGCCAACGGCTCCTACTACCTGGCCACGGAGTTCATCGGCGGAATCACCCTGCGGGAGCGCATGGGCAATGTGGGCATGCCGGTGCGCGAGGTGATGGATCTTGCGGCCCAGGTGGCCCTGGGACTCGCGGCCGCGCATGCCGCGGGCATCGTGCATCGCGATATCAAGCCGGAAAACATCGTGATCCGCCCCGATGGGCTGGCGAAAATCGTGGATTTCGGGCTGGCCAAGGTCGTTGACGAGCCGGCCGACAAGCCTGACACCCGGACGACAAGGAATTTGGACAGCATGCCCGGCCGCATTGTGGGTACCGTCGGGTACATGTCGCCGGAGCAGGCGCGGGGACAAGAGGTCGACGGGCGCACCGACATCTTCAGCCTCGGGACGCTGCTCTACGAAATGCTGGGAGGGCAACCGCCTTTTCGCGGAGAAACCGCAAGCGACGTGATGGCCGCGATTCTGACTTCAGAACCCATGCCGCTCCGGCAACTGTCGCCGGAAGTGCCGCCGAAATTGGAGCGGATTGTGGACCGGATGATGGCCAAGGACCCGGAAGGGCGGTATCAAAGCGCCGGTGAGGTACTGGCTGATCTCACCGCGGCCAGAAAAGAATGGGAGCTGGAAACGGAGCGGCGGCGCCCGGTTCGCCGCAGCCGGAGACAAGAAGCCACGGGAACCATCAAATCGCTGGCGGTGTTGCCGTTCGTGAATGCCAGCGGGGATCCCGAAGCTGAGTACCTGAGCGACGGGCTCACCGAAAGTCTCATCAACAGCTTGTCGCGCCTGCCGCATCTGAAAGTGATTTCGCACAGCGCAACCCGGTGTTACAAAGGCCAGCCGGCGGAGGTGCGGACAGTGGGCCGGGCGCTGAAGGTGCAGGCCGTGCTGACCGGGCGGATGGTGCACCAAGGCGAAGAAATATCGGTGAGCGCCGAACTGGTGAACGTGCGGGACACTCGCCAGTTGTGGGGCTCGCGCTACGACCGCAGGCTGTCCGACGCACTGGCGCTCGAGCAAGAAATCACCCTGAGAGTGTCGGAGAAGCTGGGCCTCAAAGTGACGCGGGACGAGCAGCAGCGTCTGCAACAACATTCCACCGAGAACAAGGAAGCCTACCACCTGTATCTGAAAGGGCGGCACTGGCTGGGGAAACGCACGCGCGACGGCCAGAGGAAGGCGATGGACTATTTCACGCGCGCCATCGAGCTCGACCCCAGCTACGCGCTGGCCTACGACGGTTTGGCGCAAAGCTACCTTCTGACCTTCTTGCCGCTGGCGCCCCGCGACCGCATGCCCCGCGCCAAGGCGGCCGCGAGGAAGGCCTTAGAGATTGACGAGACCATCGCGGAGGCCCGCACCTCCCTGGCCAGGGTGAAATGGCAATTTGACTGGGACTGGGCGGGAGCGGAGCGCGAGTTCAAAATCGCCCTGGAGATGAATCCGGACTGTGCCACCGCCTACGAGTGGTACTCGCTGTTCCTGGTGGCCGCGGGACGGGCGGAGGAAGCGATCGCCCAAAGCAAACGCGGACAAGAAGCCGACCCGCTCTCCTTGGCCATTCACACCAATGCGGGCTGGGTTCTCTTTTTCGCGCGCCAGTGCGACAATGCCATCGCTCAGCTCCGCAAGGCGCTGGAAATGGATGAGAATTTCGTCCAGGCCCACCGGCAACTGGGCCCCTGCTACCTGCAGAAAGGGATGACCGCCGAGGCCATCGCGGAGGTGGAAAAGGCCTACGAACTCTCTGGAGGCGAACCGCACGACGCTGCGCTGCTGGGATACGCCTACGCGGTGACCGGCCGCAGGGCCGACGCACAGGCAGTACTTGGGCGACTGCAGGTGCAGTCCCGGCAGCAGTACGTTTCGTATTATTACATCGCTGAAATCTTCACCGGGCTGGGGGACGTGGACCAGGCCTTCAAATGGCTCAACAAAGCCTGCGACCAGCGCGAAGGCCTGCTCCTCTACCTGAAGGTTTATCCGATTTTCGACGGCTTGCGCTCGGATCTGCGGTACAAAGAATTGTTGCAAAGAGCAGCCATTCCGTGATCTCCTCACCCTCCTAGCTTCCTCTCGGAAAGGAGAGTCACCACCATGGCAGCTCATCCGTTACCAGCTCGTCCACGCCGTACCGGGCTCCGCAGACTCACAATTACGCCGGCCAAGCGGGACCTGATCACCCGCTGGCGCCAGAAGCTCCAAGAATATACGCCGCAAGACGCCTACCCGGACGACGCCTACGTCGCGCAGACTTGCTACTTGGCCCTCGAGGCCGTGGAGGACGGCGACTTCGGCATCGGGTGTATCATGCTCAACCCTAACGGCAAGCTCGTGTCCGCCGGTCACAACGAGCTCTTCAACCCCTATTTTCGCAGCGACCGCCACGGCGAGATGGTGGTGATGGACAAGTTTGAAGAGGCCAACCCGCAGGTCACCTCGATGGAAGGCTACACGCTGTACACCTCGCTCGAATCCTGTCCCATGTGCATGGCGCGGCTTATCACTTCCGGGGTAGAAACCGTGCTCTACGCCGCGGCCGATCCGACCGGTGGGATGGTGCACCTGATGAATAACCTGCCGCCGGTGTGGATCCAGCTCGCCAAACGGCAGACCTGGGGCGTAGCGAACTGCGCGCCTTACATGGCGCAGGCGGCCAACGAGATTTTCATGATCAACGCTGCCGAGCTCAACACCATTCTTGAAAATCGCTGATTCGGCGGTTCCGGTCAGTGAGCGACTTTCTTCATGGCGTACGAGCTCAAGACCCGCATGTAGTTCGCCCGCTCGAACGCCGCGGGATCGGAGACCGACTTGCGCGCCATGCTGCCCTGCATCTGGCGGATGGACTCGTATTCGTGTTCCTCCATCCAGCGCCGGAGGTCATGCAAAACCTGGCGGATGTGCCCGACGCCATTCTCCAGCAGCGCCGAGGTCATCATCGCCACCCGCGCGCCCACCATCATGCTCTTCAGCACGTCCTCGGCGGTGTGCACGCCGCCGGTGAT
This sequence comes from uncultured Acidobacteriota bacterium, assembly GCA_963704285.1. Classification (GTDB taxonomy): domain Bacteria; phylum Acidobacteriota; class Terriglobia; order Terriglobales; family Acidobacteriaceae; genus JAHFUA01. The sequence goes on from OY969886.1 coordinate 43,082, forward strand.
GGCCAGATCGGCGCGCACGTGGCCATACACGATGGCCACCCAGTTGAGCCGCAGCAGCAATTCGTAGGAACGGCTGAGCTCCAGGCGGGGCACGACCTCGAGCTGTTCCAGATCGAGGTCCGGCTGGTAGAAGCGGTTGAACAGCACCAGGCCGTCAGCTCCGGCCGCATCCAGACGGCGCATCATCTGCGGAATGGAGCTGAAGAAATGCCCCAGCTTGACCGCCAGCGGGATGCGCACCGCCGACTTCACCTGCCGCACCACGTCATAGTACATCTGCTCCACTTCCGCGCCCGGCAGTTCGGGATTGGCGGCCACGTAATAGGTGTTCAGCTCGATGGCGTCCGCCCCCGCTTCTTCCATCATCTTGGCGTAGCGCGTCCATCCGCCTATCGAACTGCCGTTCAGGCTGGCGATGACGGGGATGCGTACCGCCTTCTTCACCCGCGCCAGGTGTTCCAGATAGGCTTCGGGCCCGTGATTGTAGTGCTCGAGGTCGGGCAGATAGTGCAGCGACTCGGCGAAGCTCTCGCTTCCCTGCTCCAGCCAGCGGTTCAGCTCTTCGCTTTCGATGTCGATCTGCTCCTCGAACAGCGAGTGCATGACCACGGCCGCGGCGCCGGCTGCTTCCATCTCGCGCACGGCCTCCAGCTCCCTCTGCAGCGGCCCGGCCGAGACCACGACCGGGTTCTTCAACTGCAGCCCCAGATAGGTGGTGGAAAGGTCAGTCATTCCTTGCCTCCTTTCGATGCCAGGGCGGCGGCCGCCAGGTCCTCGCCGGCGGGAAGTGAAGCCAGCTTCTCGTAAAGCTCCCAGCGGCTGCGCACGTCCTCTTCCGCTTCGCGCAGCAGCTTCTTGGCGGCTTCGGCATCGGCATGGTTCAGGATGCTGAACCGGGTCTCATTCAGCATGTATTTCTGCAAGGGCACGCTGGGCGGGCGGGAGTCGAGTTGCAGGGGATTCTTGCCCTGCTTCACCAGCTCAGGGTTGTAGCGGAACAGCGGCCAGTATCCGGACTGCACCGCCAGCTTCTGCTGGTCCATGCCGTACATCAGGTCGTAGCCGTGCGCCACACAGTGGCTGAAGGCCACGATCAGGGACGGGCCGTCGTAAGCCTCGGCCTCTTCGAACGCCTTCACGGTCTGCATGTCGCTGCCGCCCATCGCCACCCGGGCAACATACACGTTGCCGTAGTTGACGGCCATCATCGCCAGGTCCTTCTTGGCGGTTTCCTTGCCGCCGAAGGCGAAGCGCGCCACCGCGCCGCGGGGCGTGGCCTTGGATCGCTGGCCCCCGGTGTTGGAGTACACCTCGGTGTCCAGCACCAGCACGTTGACGTTCTGGGCGGAGGCGAGTACGTGGTCGAGGCCCCCATAGCCGATGTCATACGCCCAGCCATCGCCGCCCACGATCCAGACGGTCTTGCGGACCAGGGCGTCGGAGATGGCGAGCAGATCGCGGGCCTCCAGGTTGTCGACCCCCTTCAGCTTATCGTGGAGCCGGCGCACGTGCTCGCGTTGCCGCTCGATGCCGGCGTGGGTGGACTGGTCGGTGGTCAGTAGAGCTGCCGCCAGTTCGCCGCCGATCTGCGCCTGGAGCCGCCGCACCAGGTCGCGCGCATACTCCTCCTTCTTGTTCATGGCCAGCCGCAGCCCCAGGCCGAACTCGGCGTTGTCCTCGAAGAGCGAATTCGACCAGACCGGCCCGCGGCCCTGGGCATTCACCGTGTAGGGGGTGGTGGGAAGATTGCCACCGTAGATGGACGAGCAGCCGGTGGCATTGGCGATCACCACGTGGTCGCCGAAGAGCTGCGTCATCAGCTTGATGTAAGGCGTCTCACCGCAGCCGGCGCAGGCTCCGGAAAACTCGAACAGCGGCTGGAACAACTGCACGTCCTTCACCTGGCCGGGCTTCAGTTGCTCGCGGTTGGCTTCCGGGAGCGAGAGGAAGAAGTCCCAGTTCTCGCGCTCGGGGACGCGCAACGGGGCCTGCGGCTCCATGTTGATGGCCTTGTGCTTCACCTCGGTCTTGCTCTTGGCCGGGCAAATCTGCACGCACAAGGTGCAGCCGGTGCAGTCCTCCGGCGCTACCTGCAGCGTGTAGCGCAGGGTTTCGAACTCCTTCCATTTGGGCTTGGCGTACTTGAACCCGGAAGGCGCCTTGGCCAGCAGCTCGGGATCGTAGATCTTGGCGCGGATCACCGAGTGCGGGCACACCAGCACGCATTTTCCGCACTGGATGCACAGTTGCTCGTCCCAGACCGGAATCTCGAGGGCGATGTTGCGCTTCTCCCACTGGGCGGTGGCGGTGGGGAAGGTGCCGTCCACGGGCAGCGCGCTCACCGGCAGCAGATCGCCTTCGCCGGCGATGATGCGCGCCGTGACCTTCTGCACGAAGTCAGGAGCTCCCGCCGGCACCGGCGGCTCCAGGTGCAACTTGCTGGTGGCCTGCGCCGGGAGCTTGACTTCGTGCAGGTGCGCCAGGGCGGTATCCACCGCCGCGAAGTTCTTCTGCACCACCGCTTCTCCGCGTTTCTTGTAGGTCTTCTCGATGGCCTTCTTGATGGCGGCGATGGCTTCCTCGCGCGGCAGCACGCCGCTGATGGCGAAGAAGCAGGTCTGCATGATGGTGTTGATGCGGCGCCCCATGCCGGCTTCTTCCGCCACCCGATCGGCGTTGATGACGAAGAGTTTCAGCTTCTTGTCGAGCAGGTCCTGCTGCATCGAGACCGGCAGGTGGTCCCAGACTTCATCCGGCCCGTAGGGGCTGTTGAGCAGAAAAGTGGCCCCCGGCTGCGCCACCTTGAGCACGTCGAAGCGTTCCACGAACGAGAACTGATGGCAGGCGACGAAACTCGCCTGCGTGATCAGGTAGGTGGAACGGATGGGCCGCGGCCCGAAGCGCAGGTGCGACACCGTCATGGCGCCCGCCTTCTTGGAGTCATAGACGAAGTAGCCCTGGGCGAAGAAGTCGGTGTCCTCGCCAATGATCTTGATGGAGTTCTTGTTGGCGCCCACGGTGCCGTCCGATCCCAGGCCGTAGAAGACGGCGCGCACGGTGTCGGGGCTTTCGGTGGAGAACTCGCGGTCGTAATCGAGGCTGGTGCGAGTGACGTCGTCGATGATGCCAACGGTGAAGTGGTTCTTGGGCTGCGCTTTCTTCAACTCGTCGAAGACGGCCTTCACCATCGGGGGACTGAATTCTTTCGAGGAGAGGCCGTAGCGGCCGCCGATCACGCGCGGCATGGACTTGAAGGGCCCCTTCCCGCCGGCCAGCGCCTCGCTCAGCGCCGTGATCACGTCCATGTAGAGAGGCTCGCCGGTGGCGCCGGGCTCCTTGGTGCGGTCGAGGACCGCGAGTGACTTCACGCTCGCCGGCAGCGCAGCCAGGAAGTGCTCCGTCGAGAACGGACGGTACAGGCGGACTTTGAGCAGCCCGACCTTTTCTCCCCGTGCGTTCAGGTATTCCACCGTTTCCTCGGCGGCTTCGGCACCGGAGCCCATGATGACGATGACGCGCTCGGCATCGGGCGCGCCGACGTAGTCGAACAGGTTGTAGCGGCGGCCCACCAGCTTGGCGAATTTATCCATCGTCTGCTGCACGATGGCGGGACAGGCCAAGTAATAAGGGTTGATGGCCTCGCGCGCCTGGAAGAAGACGTCGGGGTTCTGGGCGCTGCCGCGCAGCACGGGACGGTCCGGGGAGAGCGAGCGCAGACGGTGCGCGTGGACCAGCTCCTCGTCGATCATGGCGCGGATATCGTCGTCCGACAATTCCTCGATCTTGGCGACTTCGTGCGAAGTGCGGAAGCCGTCGAAGAAATGCAGGAAGGGGATGCGCGCCTCCAGGGTGGCGGCGTGCGCGATCAGCGCGTGGTCCATCGCCTCCTGCACCGAGTTGGAGGCCAGCATGGCGAAGCCGGTCTGCCGGCAGCCCATGACGTCGCTGTGGTCGCCGAAGATGGAGAGCGCGTGCGTGGCCAGGGTGCGGGCGGCCACGTGAATGACCACCGGCGTGAGCTCGCCCGCGATCTTGTACATGTTGGGGATCATCAGCAGCAGGCCTTGCGACGCCGTGAAGGTAGTGGCCAGCGCTCCCGCCTGGATGGCCCCGTGCATCGCTCCGGCGGCCCCGCCTTCGCTTTGCATCTCCACCACCGTGGGCACTACGCCCCAGATGTTGGTCTGGCCTTTGGCGGCCCACTCGTCGGCGAATTCTCCCATGTTGGACGACGGCGTGATCGGATAGATCGCGATCACCTCGCTGGTGTGGTAAGCGGAATACGCTGCGGCTTCGTTGCCGTCGATTGTAACCATCGACCTTTTCATAAGTGCGGGCCTCCCTCTATGATCCGTACTTGCTACTAAACCTTTCAGTTTACGCCCGAGGAAGCCTGCGTGGGGTGTATCTGCGTCACATTTGGAAGTTCAGTCGTCACATTTTGGGGCGCGGCCATTTCGATCACGGTAAGATTCCAGGCGCACATGATCAGCCTGCTTTCCATCCTCGCCGTGGGATTCTTCCTCGGGATGCGCCACGCCACCGATCCCGATCATGTCATCGCGGTCACCACCATCGTCACCCGCCAGCGAAGCACCGCGCGGGCGGCGCTGACCGGTATCTTCTGGGGCATCGGGCACACGCTGACCATCTTCGTGGTGGGCGCCGCCATCATTCTTTTTGGGCTGGTCATCCCGCCACGCCTCGGGCTCAGCATGGAACTTTCGGTGGGGCTGATGCTGATGGTGCTGGGCTTGATGAACGTCTCCAGTTTTTTCCGCGGCCTGCCCGGGAAGCTGGGCCCATCTGACGGCGAATCCAAGATCGTCCATTCCCACGCTCACAGCCATGGAGAGTATGTGCACAGCCATCCCCATGGCCACTCGCCTGACGTCCACCCTCGCCGGCTGGAGAAGCTGAGCTTGTACCAGCAAGCCAGACCTCTGGTGGTGGGAGTGGTGCACGGGCTGGCGGGCTCGGCGGCGGTGGCTCTGCTGGTCTTGACCACCATCCGCGATTCCCGCTGGGCGGTCGCCTACCTGCTGGTCTTCGGTGTGGGCACGATCGCCGGCATGATGCTGGTCACGATGAGCCTGGCATCCGCATTTCGCTTCCTGGGAAGCCGTCGCCAGGGCTTCTCTCGCCGGCTGAGCATCGCCTCCGGGTTGATTAGCCTGGCCTTTGGTCTGGTCCTCGCCTACCAGATCTGTTTCGTCAACGGCCTGCTGACCGGCCACCCGCAGTGGACGCCGCGCTGAAACCAGCCGCTGTCGGAGGCGGTTGGCCCGCCGGGTTCGTGCGGCGCGAAGCTGCCCTCTTGCGGGCAGTTCGGTGTCTCCTGCGCCTGCCAGCCTTCCGCCGTGGCACACGCTCCCCCCTGCTGTCGCGGATCCTCTCCAGGGCGGCGATAGCCCGGTCGATGCGAATGCGTTTGGCCTTCAGGTCGGTGAGAACTCTACGAAGACTCAAATCACACCTCACATGTCGAACTGTGAGGTCGTATAGCACCGCCCGGCGTCGGCGTGGGATTTATTTCGAGTTTGTTCCACTTTCAGAAAAAGGCGCCGGCGGCGCTCTACGCGGCCTTGGCCTTCTTGCGGCGCTCCGCCCATCTCTTTTTCATCATCTCAGAGAGCCGCCTGCGGCCCTCCGGCGTAAGCCTGTGCTTGCGCCTCCTTCTGGTTGACTTCCCCGGAGGCCTGCCTCTCCTTGCTCGTGGAGAACCAATGTTTCCGATCGCGGCGATGGCCTGATCGATACGATCACGTTCGGCTTTAAGCTCGGCGAGTATGCGATGGATGTCCAAGGTCACGCTCCCTATGTGCAGTGAGATTCGGGCAGTGCAGTGTATCAGATCAGGGCACGCCCACCCAGCCCTTCCCGGCGGGGACGGCTCGAACCATGATGGTCACTCCAAACCGCCTGTGGGCGCAGGGTTGCGAGGCTTCGGACCAGCCTCCTTGGGGTATACTCCTCAGACAACAAACGGCAGCCGGCACGCGGGTTTGTTGGGAGCTTTGAGACTCTCGTAGTACTCGTGTCCGCGCATCACAGGGGCACCATGGCGACGCCATTTTCACGCACCCTCCGCGCTCTTGAGAGCGACAGCTTCCGCGGTTCTCTGCTGGCGCTGGTGTGTGTGATCGCCCTGCTGGGCGGCTGGCTGGCGTGGTTCTTCTTGGCCAAGGTCGTGCGCTACGAGGTAACTGACACCGCACGCCTCGAAGTGGACCAGGAGACGCATCCGGTGCAATCCCCCGTCCTGGGGCGGATCGTTACCAGCAACCTCGTGCTCGGCAAAGAGGTGCAAGCGGGAGACGTGCTGGCCGAACTGGATACCAATGCGGAACGGTTGCAGGTTGAGGAACAGCGCACGCAACTGACGGCGCTGGCATCAGAGATCGAATCGCTCAAGGCGCAAGTCGCCCAGTTGGAGCAGGCGCAGTCTCGCGAGCAGCAGACGGCGCGTGTCGCCATCGAGCAGGCGGACGCGAAATACCGCGAAGCTGACGCTCTGGCCCGCTCCGCCGATCATGAGGCCCACCGTCTGGAGAAGCTGGCCGCCGAAGGCCTGGTGCCGCGGCGCGACTACGACATCGGCAAGATGGAGGCGGAGCGGCTGCGTCATGCCGCCGACAGCCTCCAGCTTGAGCCCGACCGCATCCAGCGCGACCTGCGCACCCGCGAGAGCGACCGCCGCGCTCAACTGGAGAACCTCCAGAGCCAGATTCGCAAGCTGGAAGGCGACCGGACCACGGTCGGCGCCAGCATTGAGCGTGTGAGTTATGAAGTCGAGCGCCGGGTGATCCGCGCGCCGGTGTCCGGCCGTCTGGGAGAAGTGGCCGCCACGCTGCGGCCGGGCGCAGTAGTCAACGAAGGCGACCGGCTGTGCGCCATCCTGCCTCCGGGACGCCTGCGCGCCATCGCCGAGTTTGCTCCTCCGGCGGCCTTCGGACGCATCCGGCCGGGGCAGCCCGCGCGGTTGCGCCTGGAAGGATTTCCCTGGGCGGAGTACGGCAGCATTGCGGCCACGGTTTCGACGGTGGCCAGCGAGATCCGGGACAACCGAGTCCGGGTCGAACTGAGCATCGCCCGCGGCCCGGCTTTTGCCGTGCCTCTCCAGCATGGGCTTCCGGGCGCGGTCGAAGTCGAAGTCGAGCGGGTTTCGCCGGCGGCGCTGACGCTGCGGACCGCCGGCCAACTGATCACCCGTCCGCGCAGCGTTTTTGCTCCGACCCCGTAATCACTGGCATGAAAATGAAGCGCCATTTCCTGGTGCCGGAGGCCGTGCAGGCGTCGGCCATGGACTGCGGTCCTGCGGCGCTGAAGAGCCTGCTCGAAGGCTTCGGGATCCATGCCAGCTACGGGCGCTTGCGCGAGGCCTGCCAGACCGATGTGGACGGCACTTCCATCGACACCATGGAAGATGTGGCGCGGCAACTGGGCCTGGATGCCGAGCAGATCATGCTGCCGCTCGACCATCTTCTGCTGCCCGAGGCCGCCGCGCTGCCCGCCATCGTGGTCGTGGTTTTGCCCAGCGGGATCACGCACTTCGTGGTGGTCTGGAGGCGCCACGGCGCTCTGCTGCAACTGATGGATCCGGCCACCGGACGGCGCTGGGTCACCTGCCAGCGTTTTCTCGAGGACGTTTACGTCGGCAAGACCGCAGTCCCGGCCGCGGGATGGCGGGAATGGGCCGGCTCAAAGCCGTCGCTCGATGCCATGCGGCATCGTCTCAATAAGATCGGCATCCGCAGGCGTTCTCTGTTGAATGCAGCGACCGCCGATCCCACCTGTCACAAGCTGGCGGCACTGGATGCCGGCCTCCGGCTGGTGGATTCGATGGTCGAGTCCGGCGGTGTACAGCAGGGCCGCCAGGCGCGGCGACTGCTCGAACGATTCGTCGAAGACGACAGACTGATCCCGGCCGGGTATTGGTCGGTGCGGCCGCGCGGAGAAGACGAACTGCTGTTGCGCGGCGCCGTGCTGGTCCGCGTGCGCGGACGGCTCGAAAAAACGGCCGAGGAGGCGGCACAGCTTCCCCCCGAGCTCGTCGCGGCATTGCAAGAGAAGCCCACCAAGCCCGGCCGGGAACTGCTCAAGCTCCTGCGCGAGGATGGCATTTTCGCCCCGTCATTACTGCTGCTGGCTCTGCTTTCGGCCAGCGCGGGCGTGATCCTCGAAGCCGTCCTGTTCCGTGGCCTTTTTGACCTGGGGCGCGACCTCGGGCTGTCGGGCCAGCGCATGGGCGCCGTAGCTGCTCTGATCATTTTCCTCGCCGGGTTGCTGTTCCTGGAATTTCCCGTCGCCTCCAGCTTGCTGCGCCTGGGGCGGCATCTGGAGACGCGGCTGCGGCGCGCCTTTTTGGAGAAAATACCGCGGCTCGGCGACCGCTACTTCCAGAGCCGGCTGAAGTCGGACATGACCGAACGCAGCCACATGATCCACCGCATACGGCACCTGCCGGAGCTCGGAGGCCAGCTCTTGCGCAGCACCTTCGAGTTGGCGCTCACCGCGGCGGGCATCGCTTGGCTCGATCCGCGCAGCGCTCCGCTGGCGGCCGCAGCGGCTGTGGTCGCGCTTGTATTGCCTTTGGCGGTGCAGCCGGTGGTGATGGAGCGCGATCTCCGTGTCCGCACCCACACCGGCGCTCTGTGTCGTTACTATCTGGACGCGTTGCTCGGACTTGTCCCTATCCGGGTCCACGGCGCGCAGCGGGCGGTTCGCCGCGAGCACGGCAAGCTGCTGTTAGATTGGGCGCAAGCCGGCATCGGGCTCCAGCAGGTCGTAGTGTGGGTGGAGGCGGCGCAGTACGCCCTGGGATTCGCGCTGGCGGCGTGGCTGCTGTTCGCGCATCTGGGACGCAGCGGCGAAGCCGGAACGGTACTGCTGCTCATTTACTGGGCGCTGAACCTGCCCGTGCTCGGTCAGGACATCGCGCTGGTCGCCTGGCAGTATCCCGCGTACCGCAATATGACGCTGCGTTTGCTGGAGCCGCTGGGCGCGCTGGAAGAGCAGCCGGCCCAGGCCGAAACGCGGGAACGCACCACGCCTGCAGTTCCGCAGGCCGCCGCGGCCATCCGCATGGAGAACGTGAGCGTGCGCGCCGCCGGGCACACCATCCTTGAGGACATCAATGTTGACGTCCCTGCCGGCTCGCACGTGGCGATCGTCGGACCTTCCGGCGCCGGCAAGTCGAGCCTGGTCGGGATTCTGCTCGGCTGGTGGCGGCCTGCCAGCGGAAGCGTGCTGGTGGACGGCGAGCCCCTCGCCGGACACTTAGAGGAGATACGCAAGGCGACCGCGTGGGTCGATCCGGCGGTGCACCTGTGGAACCGGTCGTTCTTCGAGAACCTGCGTTACGGAGCGAGCAACGGCAACGCCCGGCCGATGATGCAGGTGATCGAAACCGCGGAACTGCGGCGCGTGCTGGAGCGGCTGCCCGAAGGCTTCGAGACCCGCCTGGGCGAAGGCGGCGGACTGGTGTCGGGCGGCGAGGGACAGCGCGTGCGGTTGGGGCGCGCCCTGCTTCGCGCCGGCACGCGCCTCGCGATCCTGGATGAGCCCTTCCGCGGCCTCGACCGCGAGCAGCGCCGCGAATTGCTGCAACGCGTGCGCCGCTTGTGGCGCGATGTCACCCTGCTTTGCATCACCCACGACGTAAGTGAGACCCGCGCCTTCGACCGGGTGCTGGTGATCGAGGGCGGGAAGATCGTGGAAGACGGCCATCCCGCCGCTCTCGCCGAGCAATCGGTCTCACGCTATCGCGCCCTGCTCGACGCCGAGCGCGCCGTTCAGCTCAGCGGATGGTCGCGAGGGACCTGGCGTCGCCTGCGCCTGGACAACGGCAACATCTCATTACCGATGGAGCGTCACCGTGATTTCGTGGCCGGCAAATAGAATCGGGGAAGCGCTGGAGGCGCTGGCGAGCCGGAGCGGTCTGCGCCCGAAGTCGGTCGAGCTTCCCGCGCCGCCCGCGGACCTTGCCGATGATCCCCGCCGGCTGGGACTGTGGATCGAATCGGCCGCCAGTTCACTGGGCCTGGAAGCCGAGCCGGGCGAGATCCGCTATGCCGATATCGAACGCAAGCTCGCGTCTGCCGCTCCTGCGCTCGTGCGCTGCTCGGATGGCCGCCTGCTGGCTTTGCTGGACGCGGGAACGATCCTCGGGCCCGACCTCGAGGTCCATCGTTTGGGCACGGAAACGATCTGCGCGGAACTCTGCGCCGACGCCGAGGTGCCGTTCTCGAGCGAGTTGGATGATTTACTCGAGGCTGCCGCTATCCCGGCGCGCCGCCGCGAGCGTGTGCGTGAAGCCCTGCTGCGCGAGCGCCTTGCTGGCACCCGCATCGGCCACGCCTGGCTGCTGAGGCTTCCACCCGGCGCCAGTTTTTCCCTGCAACTGCAATTGGCGCGCGTACCGCGGCGGCTGGCCATGCTGGCCGGCGCCCACCTTGTGCAATACGTGCTCTGGCTGGCGGCGTGGTTCATTGTCGGCGTGGGCGCGCTCGAAGGACGGCTCGATCGCGGCTTGCTGCTGGCGTGGGCCCTGCTGCTGCTGACGCTGGTCCCCATCCGCGGCCTCATCACCTGGCTGCAAGGGTTGGTCTCGATCACCGCCGGCGGGATCCTGAAGGAAAGATTGCTCTGCGGCGCGCTTCGCCTGAAGCCGGACGAAATCCGCCATCAAGGCGCAGGCCAGTTGCTGGGACGAGTGATCGAATCGGAAGCGCTGGAGTCGCTGGCGCTGAGCGGCGGGTTTCTGGCGCTGGTGTCGGTGATCGAATTGGTGCTGGCGGGGGTGGTGCTGGGCGCGGGGGCCGGCGGCATCGGACATGCGCTGCTGCTGGTGCTCTGGGTGGTCATGGCTGGCTTTCTGGGCTGGCGCTACTTCCAAGAGGAGCGCCGTTGGACGGAGGCGCGCGTCTCCATGACGCACGACCTGGTCGAGCGCATGGTCGGCCATCGCACGCGCCTGGCGCAGGAACCGCGCGAGCAATGGCACCACTCCGAAGACCAGGGGCTGGAGCGTTACCAGACCGTTTCTCAGGCGGTGGACCGCCGCGGCGCGCTGTTGATGGCCGTCGTCCCGCGTGGCTGGCTGGTGGTCGGGGTGGCCGGGCTCGCACCGGCGTTCGTTTCCGGCAGCCCGGCAGCGGCGCTGGCGGTCAGTGTAGGTGGCATGCTGCTCGCGTACCGCGCTCTCCGGCGTCTCGCCTCCGGCATGTGGAACCTGACCGAGGCCGCCATCGCCTGGAAACAGGTTGCGCCGTTGTTCGACGCCGCCGCTCGCGAAGAGACTCCCGGCTCACCGGCGCTGGCCACCATGGAGTCGGCCGGCGAGCGCGAAGCGGTGATCGAGGCCCGCGACCTCGTTTTCCGTTATCCCAATCACTCCGAGCCGGTGCTGCAGCGCTGCAACTTGAGCATCTCCGCCGGCGACCGGCTCCTGCTGGAAGGACCTTCCGGCGGCGGCAAGTCCACCTTGGCTTCGCTGCTTACCGGCATGCTGCGGCCGGAATCCGGACTGCTGCTGGCCCGCGGCCTGGACCGGCAAACGCTGGGCGCTCAGGGCTGGCTGCGACGCGTCGCTTCCGCCCCGCAGTTCCACGAGAACCACGTGCTGACGGGCACCTTCACTTTCAATCTGCTGATGGGCCGGGACGGCTGGCTGAGCGAGAAGGACCATCAGGAGGCGGAGACCATCTGCCGCGAACTCGGCCTGGGGCCGCTGCTGGAAAAAATGCCTGCCGGGATGCTGCAGATGGTGGGCGAAAGCGGATGGCAGCTCTCCCACGGTGAGCGCAGCCGGCTCTACATCGCCCGCGCCCTGCTGCAGGGCTCCGACGTTCTCATCTTCGACGAGAGCTTTGCCGCCCTGGATCCGGAGAACCTGCGGCTGGCGCTGGATTGCGTGCTCAACCGGGCAGCAACGGTGATGGTGATCGCCCACCCGTGACATCTGCAAAATTTACGTTAGAATGAGCCCCCCGGGGGCAAGGGGTCTCTCCATGGTAGGTACCACGCTCTGGTCCTATCGTATCGAGTCGAAGATCGGCGCGGGCGGAATGGGCGTTGTGTACAAAGCAGTGGACTCGCGCCTGGACCGCACGGTTGCCATCAAAGTTCTGCCTGCGTCCGCTCTGGCCAGCCCCGACCGCCAGAAGCGTTTCGTGCAGGAAGCTAAGACCGCCTCCTCGCTCAACCATCCCAACATCGTCACCATCTACGACATCAACACCCAGGAGGTGGATGGCCAGCCCGTTCAGTACATCGCCATGGAGTACGTGGCGGGCGAGACGCTCGACAAGCTGATCGGGCGCAAAGGGCTGCGGGTGCGCGAGGCCCTGAAATACGCCATCCAGATCGCCGACGCGCTGGCCGCGGCGCACGCCGCCGGCGTCGTGCATCGCGACTTGAAGCCGGGCAACATCATGGTCACGCCGCAGGGCCTGGTGAAGATCCTGGATTTCGGCTTGGCCAAGCTGACGGGGCCGCTCGAGACCGACGCCTACGCCGAGACGGTGCACGCGGAAGCCTCGCCGCACACCGAGGAAGGCACGGTCCTTGGCACCGTCGCCTACATGTCTCCCGAGCAGGCGGACGGCAGGAAGATCGATGCCCGCTCCGACATCTTCTCCTTCGGCTCCGTGCTCTACGAGATGATCTCTGGCCGGCAGGCATTTCCCGGCTCCTCCAAGCTGTCGATGCTTTCGGCGGTGCTGTACCGAGATCCGCAGCCGGTCTCGCAGGCGGTGCCGGACATCCATCCCGAGCTGGAGCGGGTCATCGGCCGCTGTTTGAAGAAGGACCCCGAGCGCCGCTGGCAGACCATGGCGGACGTGAAGGTCGCGCTCGAAGAACTGCGCGACGAACTGGAGGCGAGCGGCATCGCCCCTGCCCAACCGCGGGCGGCCAAGCCGGCCACGCGCCGCGCCGGGCGCTGGATCGCGGTCGGGGCACTCGCAGCGATCGCACTGGCACTGCTGCCGGCGGCTTATTTTGCGCCGCAGTTGCTCCGCTCCGAGCCCCCCACCTTCCAGAGGCTGACCTTCCGGCGCGGCGACGTGACTTCCGCCAAGTTCGCTCCGGGAGGCGCCGTGGTTTACACCGCCGAGTGGGACGGCGCCCCGTCCTCCTTCTTTTCGGTGATCCCCGGCAACCGCGAAGGCCGGTCGTTGCAACTGCCGCACGGCCGGGTGATGTCCGTCTCCGCTGCGGGGGAGATGGCGGTCTTGCTGGGCAACGGCCCTGCCGGCACGCTCGCACGCGTGCCCTTCGGCGGGGGCGCGCCGCGAGAGATCCTGGAAAACGTCTTTCACGCCGACTGGGGGCCGGGCGGGGAATCGCTGGCAGTGGTGCGCAAAGTCGCCGGCAAGTACCGGCTCGAATATCCCGTGGGCACGGTGCTGTACGACACCGACGACCTCCCGCCGGCCTATCCGCGGGTGTCGCGCGATGGCAAGCTGATAGCCTTCTTCGAACATGACGTCGCCGTGGGCGACTACTCGGTCTGCATTGTCGGGCCGAATCGCCCCAAGCAGGTGCTTTCGCACGGGTGGCGCGGCGTCGGCTGGCTGAACTGGTCGCCAAACGGAGACGAGATCTGGTTTTCCGGTGTCCAGGCGGGTGGCGATCCGGCGGTCTACGCGGTCGATCTCTCGAGCAGACAGCGCCTCGTCTCCGAGGTTCCGGGATTCATCGTGATGCAGGACGTGTCCCGCGACGGCCGCGTGCTCATCAGCACGGTGAACTCCCGGCTGGGCATCCTCTACGCTCCCGCCGACGGTTCTACGCAACGCGACCTTGCCTGGTTCGATGCCTCCTTTGCCTATGACCTTTCGCAGGACGCCAAGTCCCTCGTCTTCGTCGAGCTCACGAGCGGCGAGGGTCGCAATGCCGCCATCTACCTGCGCAAGACGGACGGCTCGCCGGCGGTGCGCTTGGGATACGGCAACCGGCCAGCGCTTTCGCCGGATGGCAAGTGGGTGGTCAGCATCCATCACCAGCCGGCGAGCTCCCAGTTGCTGCTGCTGCCCACGGGCCCGGGCGAGTTGCGTGTGCTCGACCTGGGAGACATGCACTACGAATCCGTCGAGTGGTTCCCCGACGGCAAGCGCATCCTGTTCACCGGCAATCAACCGGGACGCCCGGTTCGCTCCTGGATGTATGAATTGGACGGCGGCAAACCAGTAGCCGTCACGCCGGAGGGAGTCCGGGCAACGCGGGTCTCGCCGGATGGGCACAGTTTCGTCGTCGTTGATCCGCACAAGCTCTTGCTCGGCGATATCGGCGGTGGCGAGCCCAAGGCGATCACCGAACTGCAAGGCGGCGAGAGCGTGATCCGCTGGAGCGGCGACGGGCGCTCCTTGTTCCTGGCTCAAGCGCAGGGCGAAACCGTCAAGCTGACGCGGGTAGAGGTTGCGTCGCGCAAACGAGAGCCCTGGCGCGTTCTCAAGGTGCCGGAGAGCGGGGCGGAGTTCGTCGGCCAGGTCGCGCTCTCTGCCGATGGCAAGGCCGCCGCCTCTACCTTCCAGCACGACCTGTCCAACCTTTTTTTGGTAAAGGGGCTGAAGTAGGTCCGCCGGCTGCTCAGTTGGCGATGGCCCACCCAAGCGATAGCTTAGGATGGGTCTGCTGGTGCCAGGTTCACTGCTGGCATCGCGGCAACAGGGTGATGTCGACGCAGCGCGATCACGCAACCACGGACACTTTGCCGTGTTCCTTGCGCGTGGGCTTTACGGTAATCTCCACGTCCTGCCCAAGGGCGGTGAGAAAGTCCATGAGGCGCTCAACCGAGAAGGCGCCGGAGCGGTTGCGCATCAAGGCAGAAACGTGAGGCTGCTTGATGCCGAGAATCTTTCCGGCTTCGGTTTGCGTGAGACCGCGTCCCTTGATGAGGCGGTAAATCTGCAGCGTGAGCATGGCTTTCAAAAGCTCCTGTTCGGGATGGCAGAGACCGAGGTCAGCAAAAACATTCCCACTGCTTTTCTCTGCCCGCGCAGGCTTTTTCGTTCGCGTCGCCATGTTGGTTCTACGCCTGCCGCTGGCGCTTGGGCTTCAAGTTCAGCGTACGGATCAGGCGAAAGAGGTGGTTGGGATGGACGCCCAGGATTCCGGCCGCCTCGGTGTAGTTGCCGCCGGCCTGTTCGATGGCGCGCTCGATGAGCGCTTTCTTGGCTTCGCGCAGCCCCTCGTGGAGCGCCGTGACCGGCTCGCCTTCCGAGGTGGTCTCTTCCACCAGCGCCTCCGGCAAGTCCTCCACCAGGATCAGCTCGGTTGAGCCCAGCACCACGGCGCGCTCGATGGCGTTCTCCAGTTCGCGGACGTTCCCCGGCCATTCGTAGCGCAGCAGGCAGGCGCGGGCTTTGGCGGAGATTCCGGCGACGCGCCGCTTCACCTTTTCGCCGAAACGGGCGGCGAAGAAGTTGGCCAGCAGGGGAATGTCCTCTTTGCGTTCGCGCAAGGCGGGCATCCGCACCGAAACCACATTCAGCCGGTAGTACAGATCCTGGCGGAAGCTTCCCGCACGCGAGGCTTCCTTGAGGTCGCGGTTGGTGGCGGCGATCACCCGAATGTCTACCTTGATGGGACGCGTTCCTCCGACGCGTTCGAACTCGCGCTCCTGCAAGACCCGCAGCAGCTTGGCCTGCAATGGCACCGCCAGCTCACCCACTTCGTCGAGAAACACGGTCCCGCCGTCGGCTATCTCCAGCTTCCCCCTTTTCTGCATGACCGCGCCCGTGAACGACCCTTTTTCGTGTCCGAACAGCTCGCTCTCCAGCAAGGTTTCGGTGATGGCGGCGCAGTTGATGGCCACGAAAGGCTTCTCGGCGCGGCCGCTGTTGGCATGGATGGCGCGCGCCACCAGTTCTTTGCCGGTGCCGCTTTCCCCCCAGATCAGCACGGTGGAATCCCGCGCCGCGACCCGGGAGATGAATTCGAGGACGGAGCGCATCGGTGGGCTCTCGCCTACCATGCCATGATCGGCAGCCAGTTCCTGCTGCAAGCGCCGGTTCTCGCCGCCCAGCCGCTCCAGGTGACGCGCATTCTCCATCGCCAATCCCGCGATGTTGCCCAGCGCCAGCACCAGTTGCAGCAGCCCGGCATCGAACTGGACGCCGGGCGAGCTGGCATCCAGGTAGATCACGCCCACCAGCTTGCCTTGCGCCTCCATGGGCGCGGCCAGCACCGAGCGCACCCGGGGCGCCACCAGGCTGTCGGCGGCGCGGTAGGTCTCGTCCTCGATCACGTCGTTGGACAGCACCGCGATGTTGTCGTGTATGACCTGGTTGAGAATCGTCTGGCTGGCCTGGACGGGTTGCTCCGGGCCCGAGTGCCGGTAGCGCCCCAGGATGGACGAGAATTCCTCCGAGCCCTCCTCCAGCAGCAGGACCGCGGCGCGATCCGCCGGCGCCACCTCGAAGACCGCGTCCAGCACCTTCTGCTGCAGGGTCGCAACGTCGTGGACCGAACTGAGCGTCCGGCTGAAGTTCAGCAGCACGTTCAGGTCGCGGACCATGCGCGCCGATGTGGGCAAGCTCGCGCCCGATGGCGGCGGCTGCAGGTACACCGCGTTCTCTTTGCGCAGTATCACCGTGGGTCCGCCGGGAGTTACCGAGGCCTCCAGGCGGAGGGAACTGCTGGGTGTCGCTTCCTCATGCGGCCCGTGGAAGACGAAGATCGAATTCCCTACCCGCACCTGATCGCCGTGCGCCAGCACCCGTTCTTTCACCGGCACCCCGTTCACGAAGGTGCTGTTGCGGCTGTCCAGGTCTTGGAGGCGGACATCAGGGCCGTCGCGGCGGACCACGCAATGCCGGCGTGAGACCAGCGGGTCCAGGAGCGAGATCTGGTTCGAGGGCTCGCGGCCAATCGAAATCTCGCCTTCCTCCAACGAAAACATCCTGCCCTCCAGCGGTCCGCTTACCGCTTCCAGGCGGAGCGGAGCCTGCCCTGAGCTTGCCGAAGGGGCTGCCGGCCCGGCTTGCTGGTTGGGGGTGCTCGCCACGGGAATGAGTATACCAACGCGCCAGATGCGGGCCCGCCTAAGAGCGGAGCTAACGTAAATGTTAGGTCACCAAACAGGACTGTTATGTCGAGGCGGCTGCGCGCCTCGGCCGATGCCTGGCTGCCCAACGGGTGGCAGGCATAACTGTAATGTTTTCAACAACTAAAGCGTGTGCCTGGCGACCCGGCAGAGGGCTCCGTGACTTGGCACAGGCATTGCTATATGTCAAGGTGTCCGAGGTCATAAAGAAAGTCAAAAGTAACCGGGTAGGAAACGAAATCTCAAAAGAAAGGAGCACTTCCATGAAGGTTAAGACGAACACCAAGGCTGGCGACGCATGCTGGGGTAGCTAAAGCAGGACCAACCGCCCTCAAGAGCAACAAATGCAAGTCAGCACACAGAGAAGAGCACTCACATGGCGGTGAAGACGAACACCAAGGCTGGCAGCACATGTTGGGGCAGCTAAGCAACCCAACAGCGAGAAGCCACAGGCTGACGTGAAAGTAGCGACGCTATGCAAACCAAGAACGAAGGCCGGTAATGGCTTGGCGCATCAGGTCGAGGCGAGCTGATGCCACATGGCAGATCCGGCCTTTCCAACGCGCACCCCACTCCCAGCGAATCCAACTGCTGCTCGTCGGTGTCGAAGCCGGGCGCCAGCCGGACCAGGGTGGCAGACAGCAATCCTCCCAGGAGGACATCGCGATCATCGCTGCCAGATGGTGGACGATTTTGCCCATTCGGAGACTCCTGGCTAGTTCACCGTGGCGGGAGACACCGGGAAGCCCTCCAGCCGCGCGACGCGCTCGTGTTGCGCGTGCTTGATGATGTACATTCTGCGGTCGGCCTCGGTGAGCAACTGCTCGGCGTCGGAGCCGGCATCGGGATAGAAGGCGCAGCCGATGCTGAGCGATAGGAAGTCGTGACCGCAGACCCGGCGTCCGGCTTCCCGCGCCAGCGATAGCAGGTGGGCGGCCTTCTCTTCCGCCGCCTTGGGTGTCAGCCCGGGGGCGACGATCACGAACTCGTCGCCGCCCATGCGGGCCACGTAGTCGTACTCGCGGCACACCCCCTTCATGAAATCGGCGAAGAGGCGCAGCACCTTGTTGCCTTCCAGGTGGCCGAAGCGGTCGTTGATCTGCTTGAAGCCATCCAGGTCGCATACCATGACGGCCAGCGGGGTATTGGTGCGCTTGCAGCGCGCCAGCTCGCGGTCCAGGTGCAGGAACAGGGAGCGGGCGTTAGGCAGTCCGGTGAGATAGTCGGTAGTCGCCGAGCTTTCGGCCTGCTGATACTTCAAGGCGTTCTCGATGCAGATGCCCACCTTGGAAGCAATGGCCAGCAACACCCGCAGATGGTCGGTGGTGAAGAAGTCGCGCTCCGCTTTGTACAGCGTCAGCACTCCCACCACTCCGGTTACGCCCTCCAGCGGCACGGCCAGCGCCGAGCGCAGGGTGCTGAACTTGGTCTCGTCGTTGAGGTAGCCGGGCTCAACCGAAGGATTGCCGTTGATGATGGGCTTGTGGTTCTGCGCCACCCATCCCGACAAGCCCTGCCCCATAGAGATCTCCAGCGCGGAGAACAACCGGAAGTTATCGCCGCTGACGTACTGCGGCAGCAGGTTGTCGCCCCGGCACACGTAGATGGCGACGGAATCGTAGGGCACCAGCTTCTTCAGCCGCACCCCAAGCACGGACAAGGTTTCGTCCAGGCTGAGGGAGTTGCCCAGGTCGTGGCTGAGCTCGAACAGGGTCTGCGCTTCCTGGCGCGCGGCCGCGATGGAGGTGAGGAAGCTCTCGGAATCGGCAACCGGCGCAGCCGGCGCCGTGCGCTCAAAGCCGGCGGAGGGCTCCAGGCCGCGCTCCACCTTGACGTCCGTGGAGAGCCGTGGCTGCAAGGGCTCGTCGGAAGTGCTCTGCGCCAGGCGCTCCAGCTCGATGTAACGGCGCTTCAGCACGTCCACCACGCGCGGGTCGAACTCGGTGCCGGCGGCGCGAGCCACGTGCTCCATGGCCTGATCCAGGGGCAGGGCGCGGCGATACTGGCGGTCGGAGGCCAGCGCGTCCAGGCAATCCACGGCGGCAAGGATGCGCGCGCCCATGGGAATCTCCGTTCCCCGCAGCCCGTCGGGGTAGCCGCTGCCGTTCCACTTCTCGTGGTGGGAGCGCACGATGGGCACTACCGGGCCGGGAAAATTCACGTGCCTGAGGATCTCCGCCCCCACCACCGGGTGGATCTTCATCTTTTCGAATTCTTCTGGGGTCAGGCGGCCGGGCTTGTTGATGATGTGCTCGGGCACGGCCAGCTTGCCGATGTCGTGCAGCAGGGCGGCGGCCCGCAGCGCTTCGATCTCCGCCTCGCTCAGCCCCAGTTCCTTGGCGATCTCGACGGCGTACACCCGCACCCGCTGCAGGTGGTCGCGGGTGGTGTGGTCCTTGGCTTCGATGGCCAGCGCCAGGGCTTCGACGGTGCGCAGGTGCAGGCCGGCCATCTCTTCTACGTGACGCTTCTCGTCTTCCAGCCGCCCCAGATAGAGACGATAGGAGCGGTAGATCCAGTACATGACGGGCAGCACGAAGAACGAGGCCTGCCAGCCGACGTAGCGGTTGATGACGCTGACCAGGCCCGCGATCGCAGCTCCCACCAGGTAATAAGGAAAGGACCAGAAATAGGACTCCGCCCAGACCTTGCGGAAAGGCTTCCCCTCGGTCAGGCACACGATGATGGTGACCGGGATGGTGTTGGCCAGGAAATACACTGCGGCGGCCGCTATCAGCAGCAAAGGCATACTGTTGTGGAGGACAGGCGCGAGCTGTCGGTACGTATAGAAGGAAAGAGCGATGGCCGGCGCCTTCATGCTGAACACATTGAACAGGATCTTGACCGGCTTAGTGCCATGCTTCATATTCCGCACGCACTGCACCACGATCGACAGGCAGCCGATCACCAGGGTCTCCGGGAGCGACAATTCCAGAATGCCGACAAGGACGAACAGGAAACCCACCGACATCGTGCCGTCGATGCCGGGCAACACGACTTTTAACTCGGAGGCCAGCAACGCTGCCAGCAGATAGCAGATAAAGCGCAGTGGATCCGTGAGCTCCCAATGGAGCAGAGCGTGGGCGACGATGGCCGCTCCCAGTGAAGCTGTCAGGAAAATGAACGCTGCCGCTGTTCTCGGCATCGACGCACCTCGCCCTTTGCCCTCACCCTTTGGTGGCAAGTGGTCAGCCAAAAGCTTCAGCCCGCTGAGAAGGCGTTCGGTGAGTGTTTTCAGTTCCTTGGACATCATCCTTGCCAGACAGTCCGCTGGGCAGGGGGACAAGTTGTCTCAGCAGGACAGACGGGCGCGGCCATTTTGACCCGCGGCGTCTGAGCGATACCTAACAATCGGCTCAAGGTAGCGGCTTGTACACGTCACGAAGGTGCGTGGCCCGCAGGCGCGACAACGAAGCGGAAAGGAGCTCTCCCATGACGGTTAGCTGAAGCCCCAATTCAAAGGGCCGCATTAATGCAAGCCTAAAGGTCTGCTCCACCCTGGTGAATAATCATAGGCTTTTGGGCGACACAGGGAGATCCAGGCTGAGGGGAAGATTCCTGGGAAAAATAGGAAGGGCTGCGACCTTGGTTATGTTCCAGCCGCCGACTCCGGCGAGGGAGTCAACGACGTGGAAACATGCACCGTCACAGCCCCTGATGCGATCACCGCTTTCGCGGTCCCAAACCCCGGCAGCCTCTCGCAAAGCAGTCGGTTTTTTCGGGTTTGGCAGTCCCTGCAGGTCACCCCGCCGGACTAATCACCCAGCTTACTTCGGACTGGCGACTTTTCAGGAAGCCAACCCTTTCAGCCGTCGACGGGGCTCACATTAAATGCGAGCTCGGCTCGCGTCAATGCCCGTGATTAGTGCAAATGTGGAAAACCGGCGCCCTGCCGCCGAGGCCTCACGAAGCGTGCAGCCGGCGCGCCGGTGCTATACTGCGCGGTTCAGCCGCATGCCGACGCTGCCCGCAGTTCTGAAGCTCGACAACATCCTGGTGGCTACCGACTTCTCGCCTGCCTCCAAGGTGGCGACGCGCTTTGCTATCGAGATCGCGCGGCGGCACAGCGCCAAGCTGCTCATGATCCACGTCGCCGCCTCGCAGGCGGAAGGGCCGCTGATGGACGCGTGGCGCGCCGGCCAAGCCGAGATCATGGACCATTTCATCGCCGGACGCCTCACCGGCATCCAGCACGAGCTGCTGGTCAAGCCGGGCGACGTGTGGGGCGTGCTTTCGGCGCTGATCGCCGAGCGCTCCATCGACCTGGTCGTGGTGGGCACGCGCGGACGCACGGGGGTGTGGAAGCTCATCATGGGCTCGGTCGCGGAAAAGATTTTCCGCCAGGCGCCCTGCCCCGTGCTGATCGTTGGTCCCAGCTCCAGCCAGGACCCGGAAGCCGGCCCGCAGCGGATCCTGGTGCCGACCGGCTTCGCTCATCAGTCTCTTTACGCGGTGCGCTATGCCCTGTGGCTGGCGGAACAACTGCAATCTTCGCTGGCGGTGCTGCACGTGGTGACCGACGCTGGGCAGCTTCCGCCCCAGGAGAAGGAGCGCATCCGGATCGAACGGTTAAAGCGGCTGCGGGCGCTGATTCCAGAAGAAGCCCGGCTGCCGAGCGCGCCTGAGTTCTTGGTGGAATTCGGGGCCGCGACCAGCCAGATCCTCGAGACTTCGGCCACGTCCAACCCCAATCTCATCGTGCTGGGTCTGCGGCCGTTGGAAGGGGGCGGGCGTCCCGAGACGGCGCAAGCCAAGGCTTACGAGATCGTCTGCAAAGCCCCCTGCCCGGTGCTGACGGTGAGGGAGCCGGCGTGAGGGCGTCCGCCATCAGATCATTCAAGATGGCTGTCATTCCGAGTGAGTCCGACTGAGTGAAAGCGAGGGAGGACGAGCGAGGAATCTAATGCATTTCGCAATGCGCAACGGCCCGTTCGGCAAATTCATAGATCCTTCGCTCGCCTTCGCCTCGCGGACTCGGCTCAGGTGTCACTCAGGATGACACTCTTTGGGAAAATCGCCCGAGAACCTTCTAGCTCCGCGTCGCCTGCTCCAATAAATATAGATACGACACGTACACCTGGCCCGTGGCCCGGGTCATGCCGATCTCGCAGGTGCGGCTGCTGGAGTAGTAACCGTCCTGCGCCGTACCCTTCAGTTCGTCGGCTTCGGGGCGCGTCGCCGATTCGGTGAGTTCGGGGAAGAGGAAGCCGCGGTCGCCGGCGAAGCCGCAACAGCCGGCGTTCAGCGGCACCACGACTTTGTCACTGCAAGCGCGCGCGATCCCCTCCATCTTCGGCACAAGGTTTAGCTTGGTGGCCGAGCAGACCGGATGCAGCGCCACCGATTCCGCCCTCTGCATCATTTTCAGCTTGGGCAGCAACTCGTCGTGCGCGAATTGCGCGCTGTCGAGGATCTTCAAGCCATCGAACTTCTTCTGGTTCTCCGGCGTGAGGTGCGGACGGCAGGTGACGATCCCGTAGGTACACGGTGTGGTGTCGATCACCACCGCCAGTTTGCCACCTTCGGACCACTGGTAGAACTTCTCGATCGTCCGGTTCACCAGCACATCGTGTGCCTGGTCGAAGCCCTTGGAAGAGAACGGCACGCCGCAGCAGACTCCCTCCACGTCCGGCGGGATGAACAGCGGAACGCCGGCGCGGCGAGCCAGACTGACGAACACCTCCATCAGCGATTGCTCGGTGGTTTCGCCCGGCAGACGGCCCAGCACGCGCGAAATGCAGGCGGGGAAATAGATCGCCTGGGCGTTCGCCCGTTCGGTCGCGGGGCGCGGCCCTGCCGGCCGCGGAACATCCGCGCTCCACAGCGGGAAGTCGCCGGCCAGCGAGCGGATCACGCGCGTGAGCGCCACCATGGTTCCCGTCCCGAGCACCGCCTGCACCATGTGGCCGGCGCGGAGTCCAAGCCGCATCCAGCGTTCGAGCGAGGCGAAATTATTGGCGAAGCGAACCGCACGCTCATGCGCCGATTTGGAGTGCCGCAGCCGGCGGAAGCGCTTGGTCAACTGTCCGGTGTCGATCGCGACCGGGCAGGCGGTGGCGCACAAGCCGTCTACCGCGCAGGTGTCGAGCGCCATGTAGGGGAAGTCCGCGTCCAGCGCGGCGGAAGCCCCGTTACCGCCGGCGTCTTTCAAGCGCTGCATCTCGCGGCGCACCGCGATGCGCTGCCGCGGCGTCGTGGTCAGATTGCGGCTGGGACACTTGGGCTCGCAGTAACCGCACTCGATGCACTTGTCCACCTCGTCCTCGACCACCGGCATGCGCTTCAGGTCGGCGAGGTGCGCCTTGGGATCGGAGTTAATGATGACGCCAGGATTCAGCAGGCCGTCAGGATCCACGAGCTCCTTGAGGCGCTTCATGATGCGGTACGCGTCGCCGCCCCACTCGGCTTCGACGAACGGGGCCATGTTCCGCCCGGTGCCGTGCTCACCCTTGAGGGCGCCATCGTAGCGCTCGACCACCAGCTTCACCACGTCATCGACGAAACGCGCGTACTGATCGATCGCCGCCTGGTCGTTGAACGACTGTGTGATCACGAAGTGCAGGTTGCCATCCTTGGCGTGGCCGAAGATGATGCCGTTGTCGTAGCC
Organism: uncultured Acidobacteriota bacterium; assembly: GCA_963704285.1. Lineage (GTDB taxonomy): Bacteria > Acidobacteriota > Terriglobia > Terriglobales > Acidobacteriaceae > JAHFUA01. Next base: position 66,739 of record OY969886.1, read on the forward strand.
GTGCTTGAGGAAGAGCCCTTGCAGGTCAACGGTGGCGTCGGCGAGATGCTGGATGGGAAAGGCTACGTCTTCGATGATGACCGTGGTGCCGCTCTTGCGCACCGCCCCCACCGAGGGGAACATGCCGGCGCGGATCTTCCACAGCGCCGCTTGCTCGGCCGCCTGGTGGGTGAACAGCGGAGCTTCCAGCAGCTTCAATCCTTCCACGGCCCGGCGCGCAACCGACTCGAGCGAGGCACGGTCGCCTTCGTTCGCGGCCTGGAACTCGACCAGCAGTCCCGCGGCTTCGCCCGGCAGCTTGCGCAGCGATGGCGGACTCCCCGCCTGGTCTTCCACGGAGCGCAGTGAGGCGCGGTCCATGATCTCCAGCGCCGCGGCTTCCGCGTCGCGCAGGGGCACGATGGCAGCCGCCGCATCGTGCAGGTTCGGAAACAGCAGCAGCCCGGTGTACTTGACCGGCAGATCGAGGACGGTGTTCAGCACGGCCTCGGCAATAAAAGCCAGCGTGCCTTCCGAGCCGATCAGCACCTGCTTGAAGATGTCCACCGGGCGGTCGCAATCGAGGAACGCGTTCAGCGAGTACCCGGTGGTGTTCTTCGTGCGGTACTTGGCGCGGATGCGATCGCGCAGCGCGGAATTGGACTCGATCTGCCGCTTCAGCTCCACCAGACCCTCGGCCAGCCGCGGTTCCTTGGAGCGGAACTCCTCATCGGCGCGGGCATAGGCGGTGTCAATCACCGTCCCGGAAGGCAGCACGAAGGTCAGCGAATCGAGCGTGTGGTAAGCGTTCTGGGTGACGCCGCAGCACATGCCGCTGGAGTTGTTGGAGAGAATCCCGCCGATCATGCAGGTGCTGATGGAAGCCGGGTCAGGACCGATCTTCACCCCATACGGCCGCAGCACGCTATTGACGTATCCGCCGATCACCCCGGGCTGGACCCGCACTTTTCCGCCGTTGTCCTCGATCGTCAGCCCTTTCCAGTGGCGGGCGACCTCGACCAAGATGCCGTCAGTGACCGCCTGGCCGGAAAGGCTGGTGCCGGCGGTGCGGAAGGTGATCGGGATCCGCTGCTCGTGGCTGAGGCGGAACAGCGCCTGGATCTCGGCAACGCCCTGCGCCAGAACCACCGCTTTCGGGATCAGGCGGTAGAAGCTGGCATCGGAAGCGAACGCGATCAGGTCAATGGGCCGGGTGAGGACTCGGGACGGATCCACGATGCGTCCCAGTTCCTGTTTCAGCTTCTCCGGGGTGGGGGACGCGGTGGAACTCGCGGGCATCGGCGCCGGCTTGGTCGTCCGGGCAGTATCGATTGCAGTCGCCATATATTAAGGAGGATTCCCGCCTGCCCTGAACGCCCGGATTCTCCGGATAGAGAGGCGCCACCTCCTGCATAGGTTAAACCTGGGTCAAAGGATTACCAAGCGCGCGGATCGGCGTGGGTGCGGACGGCGTGGTTGGCCAGCGAGTTGGCTTCGCTGTTGTCCGCGCGGGGCACGTGGGTGATGGAAAAATCCAGGGAGCGCGCCAGCTTGCGGCAGGTCCAGTTCAGGGAATAGAGGCGGGGGCTGAGGCAGGCATACTCGCCGCTCATCTGCCGCACCACGACTTCGGAATCGGAATAGACGCGCAGCGTCCTGGCTTTCTGCTCCAGGGCGTACTGCAAGGCTTCCAGCAGCGCGACGTACTCGGCCACGTTATTGTCCTGGTGGCCGATCCGCTTGGCGATCCGGATCTTGTGCCCTTCGGCGTGCTCGATCACTACCCCGATCCCCGATGGCCCAGGATTCCCGTGAGACCCACCATCTATATAAGCGACAAGATCCAAGATTCCATCCTCTCGAACCCAACATGCTTCAGAAGTTTTCTGGCGTCAAGAGATTTGTCTGGTTCAGGCGTGCCGAAAGTGCATCGCTTTCCACAACTTTGTGAAAAACCCGCGAAGAAATGCCCTGCAGGCATCTTGACACGCAGCATTGACGCCCCGTTGTACGGTTTGCACCGTCGCAGCAGCAGCATGGAATATTTTTGTCGAGTTGCATCGGTCCCGGCGGTGTCTTAGTTTCAACCGGGGCGGCCGAGGGGAAAACAGATCCCTCGACTCGGGAGACGCTTTAGACGTCCGCGTCAAGCGGCAAGAGCAGGTAGAAGCGCGTTCCTTTGCCCAATTCCGTGTCGAACCAGATCTTGCCCTTGTGCTTCTTGACGATGATGGTATACGCCAAAGCCAGGCGTTGTCCGGTTCCCTTTCCCAGGGGCTTGGTGGTGAAGAAAGGATCAAACACCCGTGACCGGATAGCCTCGGGGATCCCGTGCCCGGTGTCCGCGATCACAATTTCAACGGCATCTTCCTTGCGGCGCGTGCGTACGGTGATCAAGCCCTTGTTGCCGTCCGCAACCACGGCCTGAATCGCGTGCACCGCGTTAACCAGAAGGTTGAGGATCACCTGGTTAAACTCTCCGGCAAAGCAGGGAACCGGCGACAGAGCGGCATCGAAATCGGTGACCACATCCGCCACGTACTTCCATTCATTGTGCGCCACCGTGATCGTGGTTTCTATGGCTTTGTTGATGTCCACCGCCTTTCTCTCCGCCGAGTCAGGATGAGAAAAGTCCTTCATGGCGCGAACGATCTTGGCAATCCGCTGGACTCCCTCCAGCGCCCCTTCGATCGCCAGCGGTATTTCGCGGGACAGAAAATCGAAATCCGCCGCCTGCTCGGCCTGTCTCACGGCGGCCAGCGTGACTTGCGAAAGGCAGCCGGTCCCGGCTTCCTTGACCGCCATGCCGTAGGCCGCCAGCACATTGGCTAACTCGCTCCAGGATTGTTGGAGAAAAGCGGCGTTGTCGGCGACGTACTGGGTGGGAGTATTAATCTCATGGGCGATGCCGGCGGCGAGTTGCCCGATAGCCTCGAGTTTTTGCGCCTGGCTCTCTTGCACGTCGAGGAACCGTTTTCTGGTCACATCTCTGGCCATGATGATCGTGGGGCGGCTGCCACTTGCGGCCATGTATGCGGAGAGCGCCAGAAGACGCCTCTGCCCATCTTTCTCAAAGGCAATATTATCGTGCTCGACTTGCTGCTGCTGTCTGAGCTGATGGTCCAACAAGCCAAGGGCAGCACAATCCAGCCACTGGACACCACATTCTGTGAGCCTGCGTCCCACGGCCTGAGCTTTGCGCGGCCCCAGCACTTCCTCGGCGGCGTGGTTCCAGCGGGTAATGATTCCGTCTTGTGTGGTGCCGATGATCACGGAGCGAATGGCATCGAGGAAGAACTCGGTTTCCAGATGCGCTTCCTGGCGGGCGTTTTCCGCCCGCGTTCGTTCCGTGATGTCGAGCAAAGTGGCCACATGGGCGATTGCGCCCGGCGGCTGGTGGCTCGCATCCGACCAGAATTCCTCCACCGGATGCGACCAAAACTCGGAATGGAAGCTGGAGCCGTCCTTCTTCCAAAGCAGTTCACGGCGAGCGGTAATAGCTTCGCCATGGGCGAGGGAAGCAAGAAAACCGCACTCCTGGGCCGGGTAGGGTGTGCCGTCAGGTTTGGTATGGTGGATTAAGTCATGCATCGAATGCCCAATGACTTCTTCCGCCGTGTACCCGGTTAACTGCAGGAACGCGGGATTGCAGAAGACGCATTTCCCGCTGATGTCGACGCCGCATATTGCCTCTACCGTCGAATCGAGTATCAACTGAAGTTGGGCCTGCAACTCGCGCAACTGTGCTTGCTGGGCGTCGCTCTCCTCTATGGTGCGCGCCAGCCTGGCAGACATGGCGTTGAACGATGTGGCCAAATCTTCCAATTCGTCCTTGCTCTCGATCTGCAGCCGCGCCTTGTAATCACCCGCGGAAATCTGGTGCGTGGCGCTCTGAATGGCATCAATCGACTGCACGATTGCCCTGGAGACCATGAGTGGACCGGCAATCCCGCTGATCAGTAAGGTGAGCAGAAAACCGATGATCGCTGCCTTCAGCCACATGACCTGGTGGTGGATAACCCCCATCCCCTCAACGAGTTCGCCTTCTTCAGAAGCCACAAAGTCGTCCAAGTCACGATTGAGAAGGTTGATGGCGGTCTCCACCTCTTCCAGTTGCAGCCTAAGATTTTGGCTGCGGCCATGGGAGCGCTTGGCTTCGGCAATGATCCTATTTCCCAGATTGTCGATAACCTCATACTGCTGCTGTAACCGCGACACGTGCTGATAGGTTTCGGGTTCGCTCTCGTGACGGACACGGTCCTCCAGCGATAGGAAGGTGCTTGCGATACGGTCGCTGCGAGCCCGCAATCTTTGTTCTAACGCCGTGTCGCGGGCCGGATCTCGGTGGAGTGCGACCAGCTGGGAATACTCTGACACCTGATGCGCAATCTGCAAACGCAGGGTTTCGGCGAGTACGACGTCTGTCGCCGCCTCTCTCATGTCCTCGACGGAGTTCTGCAGCCTGCGAAGCCGAAAGATTGAATAATCAGCCACGTGTCCGGTAAGCCGGTCAGCATCTCGGATCACCTTTTCCTGAGTACGCACAGCCACAGAATCCAATGCGCCTGAGGAGGTCTCGGTCACGATCGGCTCGAGGACGCGCACGGCGAACGACCGGGCCTCGGATCGGCGATTGGCATCTGCCAGGGTCCGGACCGTGTCGGTGGCCGTGTCGATCTCCTTGTGCCTCCGGGCCAAACTTTCGAGCAGCTCCCGCCGCGGTCAACGGCGAGAACTGCGTGGCCGGACTCTGGGAAGGACATTCATGCCATGCCACCGCCTCGACTATCAGTCGCGGCAACCCCCAAATGCCCAGCAGGTAGGCGCCCACTTCTGCATGACTGCATCCGAACACCTCACGCTCAGCCAAACAAGTCGACACGCTTCTGGAAGCCGCAAGCTCCAGGACTTGCCGGTACTGGTCGCTCGAAGCGGAGGCCAGCACCAGGCATCCAATATCGTGGAGCAGACCGGCAGTGAAGCAGTCCTCCGTGGTGTGGACATCGGCATGTTCCGTCTGCGCGATGGCTCTGGCATATCGGCTGGTCGCGATGCTATGTCTCCAGAGCCATTGGATGTCCTCCTCACGCAATACATCGCTCTTGAACTCGGAAAAGATGTGCAGCGAAAGGACCAGGGCTCGGACCGTATCCAGCCCCAACAGCGCCACAGCTTGAGCCGGCTTGGAGACGCCACAGCGCAAGGCAAAAAACGCCGAGTTCACCAGCTGCAGGACCTTGGCGCTCATGCCCATGTCCTGCGCAATGATGCTGCCGATCCGGCCTGGGGAGGGATCGGGCGAGCGTAACTCCTCGTTAATCTCCATATACAAGGCGGGCAGGCTGGGCACGCCTTCCAAATGCGACACTACCTTCTTGAGACTGGGATTCTCCAGCACGTCGCGCAGGGCGAAGGTGTGGGTCAGCTTGGAGCGCAGTTGCTCCACATCACAGGGCTTGGAAAGGTACTGGTGGGCCGAACTTACGGAGCGGAGAATGGTCTCCTGATCCGATTGCCCGGACAAGACCATGCGTATGGTGGCTGGGAACCGCTGTCGAACTTCATTGAGCAACTGAGCTCCGTCCATGCCCGGCATTCTCATGTCCGTGACCAGCACATCGAAGGGTTGCCGCGCCATGGCTTCCAGGGCTTGGGGGCCGCCCGCCACAAACTCCATGGTCCATTCGTCGCGCATGGAATGGAGACTGCGCCGCAGCGCCGTCAATACCATGGGCTCGTCATCGACAAACAGTATTCGCTTTGGCATGGGTCCCTGTTCTGGCTGCCCGGCTGCCCTCGGAACCTGTGGCGCCGCTTGGCGCCGCAGTGCCCAACCGCGCAGCAATACCCAGAAGGAATTATCGGCAACAGCTTGGTGCAACTTTAGAGTTCAGAGAGTTCGGCACGGACAGGACGTCTTGTCAGGCATTGTTGGTTACGTGCGTGAGAGCAGGGGTCAGCCGCGCCAGCTCCGCTTCCAGTTTCTTCACCGCTGCATTGGCTCCTTCTAGGTCCCCGGACTTCGCCAGTCTCTCCAATTGGACCGCAGCCGAGACGGCAGCCTGGGCGCACACTACACCGGCTGATCCTTTCAGGCTGTGGGCTGCCCGCTGAAGAGCTGTGGCATCGCCCGTGGCGGCCGCGGCGCGAATCGCACCTAACATGTTGGGGCAGTTATTGAGAAACGTGGTGCACAATCGCCGCAGCAAAGTCTCATTCCCGCCGGCCCGCTGCAGGGCCAGAGCCCGGTCCAGAATCTCCTCTCCACACTGCGTAATCACAGGCGCCGGAGCCCTGGGACCACCCGCATATGGGTGCGACGATTTCACCGCGTCCTTGGCGGCGTACGAACCGACCAGCTCGAGCAGTTCGTTGTGATGGACCGGCTTGGCCAGATACCCATCCATTCCCGCAGCGAGGCAGCGGCCGCGATCCCCATTCATGGCATGGGCGGTTAAGGCGATGATGGGGACATGGGCGCCGGTAGCAGCCTCACGCTGGCGAATCTCTGCCACCGCCTCGAACCCGTCCACGTGAGGCATCTGGAGATCCATGAACACGAGGTCGAAGGGACCGGATGCCAGGGCTGCAACTGCCCTGCCGCCATCGCTCACGATCTCCACACTGTGGCCCTGCTTCTCCAGCAGGTGATAGATCAGTTCCTGATTGACGGGATTATCCTCGGCCAGCAGAATGCGCAAGCGGCGTTGCGCCCGGGTGATATTCTCGGCGCCCGATTCCCGGCCTTCGCGATTTCTTAATGTGTCGAGGAGAGCTCGTAGCAGCTCCTTGCGGCGCACCGGTTTCGGAGATATGCCTGTACGCCCAGCTCCTTGCACCGAGTAGCATCTCCATGCAGAGTGGAGGAACGCAGCAGCATGATGATGCAACCCGAGAACTTGGGATCGCGTCGCAACCGTTCGACCAAGGCAAAGCCATCCATGCCGGGCATGTCACTGTCAATCAACGCCAGCCTGAACGGATAGACGGGCGCCTGTAGCCCATTCAACAGATTCAGCGGGTCCCAAGCGGAGGCGGCAGCCACCGCCTGCATGTTCCAATCCCGGAGCATGGAGGTGAGAACTCGACGGCTGGTGTCATTGTCGTCGACGACCAAGGCGGCGATGCCTGCCAGCGGCTGTGCTTCCGTCCACGATGGCTTGCCGGCCGCAATCCCCAATCGGACCGTGAAGTGAACGGTCGTGCCTTCCCCCACGGTGCTCTCGGCCCAGATTTTCCCGTGGAATGCCTCCACAATGCGGGCTGAGATCGTCAATCCCAGGCCGGTTCCTCCGTACTTCCGGGTGATGGAGGTGTCCGCCTGAGCAAAAGCATCAAAGATTGAGGAGTGCTTTTCCGCGGGGATACCGATGCCCGTATCCTTAATACGGAAGTGCAGATCAACCTCGCTTGCAGTTGCTGACTCCGGATCAACCCGAACCACCACCTCGCCCCGCTCGGTGAACTTGATGGCATTCCCGATGGTGTTCAGCAGCACCTGGCGCAAGCGTCCCGCGTCCCCTACCACCCGCGTGGGGACGTGTCCGCCCACGTCGCAGACCACCTCCAGGCCTTTTTGATGGGCGCGTAGCGCGAGATTCGCCAGCGTGCTGCCTACCAGATCATCGAGATCGAACTCGACCGCCTCGAACTCCAGTTTGCCGGCCTCGATCTTGGAAAAATCGAGTATGTCATTGACCACCGACAAGAGCGAGTCTGCCGACCACCGCACGGTCTCCAGGTAGCCGCGCTGCTCCGGGGACAGGTCGGTATCGAGAGCCAGCTTCGTCATCCCAATAATTCCGTTCATCGGTGTCCGAATCTCGTGGCTTATGTTGGCAACGAACTCGCTCTTGGCGCGACTCGCTGCCTCCGCCGCTTCCTTCGATTTGGTGAGCTCGACATTCATCCTGGTGCGCGTGGCCACTTCGGTTTTGAGGTAGCGATCGCGCTTTTCTATTTCCGCCAGCATCTCATTGAACCCATCTACCAGCAGTCCCAACTCATCGTTCTCGTGGCGAACCGCGCGGATGGCATAATTCTTGTGGGTCGACACCGCCTTGGTGGTCTCCAGCAAATCCAGAATGGGGCGCGAGATAAACCGTCGCAGCGCCAGCGCCACCACCAGCGCTGCCACCGACGAAGCCGGCACGAAGATGAGCACGAATGTGACCAGGCGCCACAATCGCTTGGTTGCGGCGGCCAGATCCGATTCGATCCGCACCGTACCGATCAGGTCGCCATCCAGATAGATCGGGCGAGAGATGCTGAGGCGATTTCCCTCGGGCTGGCCGTGGGGCTGCGCGGCTGCGGGCGCGGGGGTGCGGTGGTATTGCGCGAAGATGCGACCGTCGTTTCCATAGACATAGGCGGCCGTGATATGGGGTTCCGCCTGGAGTGCCCCGAGAACCAGAGTGGCGCTCTTCGGGTCATGGAAAGTGACTGCCGCGGCGCTGTTGGCCCCGATGACATCCGCCAGGCCGGCCAGGTGATCGGTCAGATCGTGACGCGCCGCAATGGCATCGTAGCTCAGAAAGAAGGCACACGCCACCAGCAACGCCACAGTGCTGGTGGCCATCATGGTCAGCACCAGCTTATGTGCGAGGGAAAGCGTGCGCAGAGATCTCATTTCCGCCCACCGCTGCGGGCGCCGACCAGGTGCGCGATAACCAGCAGTCGCGAACTGATCCTTAACCCGACCGCTTCCGCCGCTTCCGGCCTCACTTGCAACTGAATGGTGTCGCCGCTGCGCCCCAGCGTGATCATTCCACCCAACGAGGGAAACTCGGCCGCCTCCCCCACCGTCAGGACACTCGCATGTCGTACATTGCGCAGCACCTCGGCGATGCGCGCACCATCATTAAAACCGACGAAGAGAATATGGCACGAGGTGTGGTCCCCTTTGGGACCAACGTTTCTTGCCACTACCCGCCTTCCCGAGGCGCTCTTGCCCACCGCCATCTGGGCCAGAGCCTCGCCCACCTTGTCGGCGCCGGCGGCGCAGATCACGATGGGGTCATCTGGGCGCGGAAAAGCGCCGTCAGGCCACTCTACGAACCTGGCGAAGTTGAGCAGGTATGCGGCCTTGACGTAATCCTCGTCGGCCTGCTGCACCTGGGCGCTCAAGGCACAAACCAGGAATACGCACAGCGCGATGCGAGTTGTGCCACGCCATGCTCTCTGGATCGGCGGTAGGTAGTGGAGCCCCATGCGATTGACCTGTCAGCGGCTGCGAATGACGCGGGTGAGCTTGATGCGAAACTCTCGCCCGTTTTGCTCAATGGCTGGCTGCGCGATTTCCGCGCCAACTGGGTCGCTGTACCTTCGGTTGAACAGGTTGTACATGCTGCCAGATAGCTGAAAACCTCCGCCAAACTCCTTGCTCAGCAGGGTCAGGTTCGCCACCGTGTAGCCGCCTACCGTTGTATTGGCCAGAGTTGTTCGTTGGCTCGTGTACTGCAGTTCACCCCCAACCGAGAAATGGAGCCGCGCAACTGGCCATATCACATTCATCTTCGCCAGGTGTTCCGGAGAGTTGGGGAGCAAGAGTGCGGTTGCGGCGTCTCTGGTTCTCTGCCAGGTGTAGCTGGCTCGGCCTTCGATGCCGGCCTTGGTCCGTGCTGCCAGCTCGAGTTCGAGACCTCGGCTGTTCGCCCGCCCGAAATTCTGAAACATCAGGGCGCCACTGTCGGGATCCGTCCCCTGTGTGATCAGGTCGGTGATGCGATTGGTAAACCCATCTGCAGTCACACGGACATGCGAGCCGAGATCCTGCTCCCATACCATTTCCGTGGTTTGTATTCTCTCGGGCAGTAAGTGTGGATTGGCTTTTGCCCCGTATCCGTCGTAGTCCATCTCATAACAGTTGGGCGCTCGAAAACCCCTGCCGTAGATCAGCTTGAAGGTCGTCTTCTTCCATGGGCTATATATCAGTGCCACACGAGGATTGCTGATTCCGACAAAGGTCTCGTCATGATCGTGTCGGATTCCCGCGTTCAGGGTCAACGCTTTGGTGATGGAAAAGTCGTCCTGCACGTATGCCGCCCATTCCTTCGAGCTCCTGGTGTCATTCAGGTAAATGGAGAAAGGCTGCACATCGTAATTGGACTGGTCCTGTCGCAGGTTATCCTGTACCACCCCACCGACAGTTATCTTGTGCCTTCGCCACAATGGTTTGGTAACTTTCGACTCGACTCCAACCCAGTCGCCCCGCCCAAAGTCCTCGTTGAGCACATCAGGAGATCCTGGAGTAGGGGAGGGATTCACATAGGTGCCGTGATACTCGACCCGATCAAAGAACACTTTGGCCATGAATTCCAGATCCTTCTCGAACGTCCGTTCATACTTGAGATCGACGTATCCGCGCGCGTCAATTGTCCGCGTCCGCGGATCATTGAAGACGCTGCCGTAGGAGGCGGTTGGTATTCCTTTCTCTCGCGTGGAGGCCACTGCTTCCAGTGTGAAGTGGCGGAATCTCACGTTCCCAAAGAAGCTCTTGGAGCTGTCGTCATCGGCGTGCTCGGCAACACCGTTGTTGGTGGATGGGTCGGTAAAGGCGGGGAAAAACAGCCGCGATGCTCCCGCACTCTCGTAGATTGTCCCGGAGAACATCATATCGAGGCCGTGAGCTACGTCTCCGAAGGTGGCGCGCCCGCGGTAGCTGCCCAGACCAGCGGCTTCGGCGGAGAGTTCCACCCCTCGCACCATGCGGGCGGTTTTGGTAATCACGTTGACCACAGCAAAGAAGGCGTTGGTGCCATAGAGAGAGGAGCTGGGACCGCGCACAATTTCCACCCGATCGATCAAATCCACATCGAGTTGAAACTCCGTCCCCAGCAGCGCACTGTCGTAGACGTTATCCGTGAGACGGTGCCCATTGATGAGCACAAGAATCTTGGTGTTGTAGTCTCCCGGCGAAGAAAACCCGCGTACGCCCAGATAGCTGTAATTGCGGTCATAGCTGACGTAGAACCCTCTTACGCTGCGCAGGACGTTGGCCAGGGTCCGGTATCCAAACATGCGAATTTGTTCTGCCGTGATGATGGTTACCGACGACGGAGCTTGCCGGTCGTTTTGAAGATAGGTCGATGCGCTGTAGACCTTAACCGTGGTTAGCGCTTCCAGGCTGATGTCGGCCAACCTGTCGGGGCGTCCTGCGCCCTCCCATTAGCGGTCAGCAACAGGACTGCAACCAACGCGGCCACGGCTCGCAAAGCGCCAGAGAGCGAGCGCTGGGCACGTTGCGGAGTTCGCGAACCCGAATTCTCGATCATTCGAGGTGATGGCATAACCCCCGCCGTCGCTGTTTCCCTGCCCGGCTTGCCTCCCAAAACAGAAGCCTGCAGTTCCTGCGAGGGACAACCTGAGGAGCAGGCGGGCTGCTTCTGCCACTCATACTTCGGCACCGGAGTCACAAATCTTTAAGAACCAGCATGTTCGCCAGGGAGAAAGCTAATGTTCCGCTCGCGGTCTGCCGATAATCCACGCCACGACGCAGGAATAACTGTGACCCGCAGACGGATACTCGTGGTGTGCTGGCCGGAACTGGGCACAGATCCCCGTTTACAGGCAGTTGTGCCGCTTTGAGGTGTGGCGTATGGGTAGTCTGGAGTTTGCTGGCAGCACCAATCGCAGCACAGCGGCTGATTCATCCATGAGTGCCGGCCATTTACCGTCCCAAACTGGAAGTCGGCGTGGGGCCTTGAGAGTGCTCGTCGCCGACGATGATCCCGTAGCTCGCGAATCGATCGTTGGCCTGCTGAGTGACTGGGGGTACGAGTCGGTTCCCGTCAGTGATGGTATCGAAGCGCTTGACGCCCTTACGGCGGAAGACGGCCCCTGCCTGGCCTTGCTGGACTGGATTATGCCCGGCTTGGACGGCAACGACATCTGCGAACGAATTAGAAGGACGCCCAGCGGACGTTACCGGTACATCATCCTGTTGACCAGCCGCGATCAACAAGAGGATGTGATTGCAGGGCTGCAATCCGGAGCCGATGACTACTTACGCAAGCCATTCGACCCGATCGAGCTACGTGCCCGGCTGGAAACCGCGGGCAGGATCATCTTCGAAAAGGCGCTGCACGAAAGCGAGGAACGATTTCGGGGCGCTTTCGAGTGCGCGGGAATCGGCATAGCAATTGTCAGGGAATCCGGTGAATTCGTGCAGGTGAACGGCGCCCTGTGTGATTATTTCGGATATAGCAAGGATGAGCTGCTGGCGACAAATTTTCAGGCGATTACCCATCCCGATGACGTGTCCCAGAACGTCGGGCAATTTCAACGGCTGTTCAACGGTGAACTCACCAGCTATGAGCTGGAGAAGCGATACCTGCGCAAGAGTGGAGACATCGTATGCGCGCAGATAACCGTCTCGCCGATACGCGATGCCGATGGCAGACCGGTCTGTGCGGTTACGCAAGTCCAGGACATCACGAAACGTAAGCGCGCCGAACAAGCGCTGCAACGAAGTGAAGCCTTGTTTCGGACCATCGCCGAAAACGCCGGCGACCTTATCCTGGTAGTGGGCGCACACTATGAGATTCTGTACGCCAGCCCCGCCCATGGTGCCTTGCTCGGCTACTCCCCTTCCGAACTTCAAAATACGGATGCCTTTTCACCGCTGCATCCGGACGATCGTGTTGCTGCAAGGGAAGGCTTAGAACAGACCATCCGCACGGGAAAAGGCAGCATGGTAGATGTACGCATGCGCCACAAGGATGGAACCTGGCGGACTTTTGAGTCCCACTTCGGCGCCATTCGGAGTGTGCGAGGCGAAGCGGAAGCGGCGGTGATCATTTCCCGCTCCATCGATGACCGGATTCGCGCGGAGCAGGCGGTGATCGAGAGCGAGACGCGGTTCCGGGAACTGACCAGCGCCATCCATTCGGTCTTCTGGATGGTCGATATCACCACTCGCCAAATCTTGTATGTCAGCCCGGCCTACGAGGAAATCTGGGGCAGGCCATGTGCGCAACTCTATGCCAATCCAGAGGACTGGCTGCTGGCCGTACACGAAGAGGACCGCGCTCACATGCAGCAGCTCTTTGTTGAGCCCAGGGCGAACGAGACCTTAGACGCGACTTACCGCGTTGTCCGCCCGGATGCCTCCATCCGTTGGGTGCATGACCGCGCCTTTCCGGTCTGCGATGCCTCCGGCGCTGTGACCCGCATGGCAGGGGTGGCAACCGATATAACCGAGCAGCGCCAGTCCGAAGAGGCGCTGGCCAAGACCCAGCGCCTGCTGGCCTCCATCGTTGAATCCTCAGGCGACGCCATTATGGGCACCACGCTCGAGGGCACCATCACGGCATGGAACACCGCAGCAGAACGCATGTTCGGGTATACGGCCGCGGAAATGATCGGCAAGCCGACGGCGGTGCTGCACATGGAAGAGCAAGACTCCCAGACGTCCACTCTCCGCGACGCCATTGAGCGCGGTGAGCGTGTCGAACATTTCGAGACCATGCGCCGGCACAAGGATGGCCGGCCGGTGGCGGTGTCCCTCAGCGCCTCGCCCATTCGCGATTCCACTGGGAGGATTATCGGGATCTCGAAGATCGCACATGACATTACTGAACGCAAGCGGCTGGAAGACCAGCTCTCGGTGACCGCAAAGCAACTGCAAGCCGTGCTGGAAAGCACCCGAGACATCGTGGTTGCGCTCGATGAGCAGTGGCGCTTCACCTATGCCAACCGCCTGCCGGAGGGAGGCGACCCCAGCACGATAGCCGGGAAAAACATTTGGGAGACTCATCCCGCGTTGCTCGGTACGGCGTTTGAGCGGGAGTACCGCAGCGCGGTTCGTGACCTCACTGCCCGCCGCTTTGAAGAGTACTATGCCCCGTTGAAACTCTGGTATGCGGTGACGGCGTATCCCTCCGGCGGCGGTCTGCTGGTATTTCTTCATGACATAACGGACCAACGCTCCCTGGAAGTGCAGTTCCGCAACGCTCAAAAGATGGAAGCCATTGGACAGCTCGCGGCAGGCATTGCCCACGAGATCAATACGCCCACCCAGTACGTGGGCGACAACGCCAACTTTCTCAAGGACTCCTGGGGATCCATCGCTGAGATGCTGGGCGCCGCCCAGGCTCTGGGGAGGGAAGCGGCGGTGGGGAGAGTTTCCCAGGAAACCATCGCACGTTTTGACAGTTGCACCAAGACGGCCGACATCGACTACCTGCTCAACGAAGTGCCCCTGGCCATTGCCCAATCCCTAGAAGGGGTTCAGCGTGTCTCCAAAATCGTTCGGGCGATGAAGGAGTTCTCGCATCCCGGGTCGGAAGAGAAGCGCGCGATTGACATCAACCGCGCCATTGAGACCACCGTCACCGTAGCCCGCAACGAATGGAAGTACGTAGCGGAGGTTCGCACCTGCTTCGATGAAAAGCTGCCTCCGGTCGCTTGTTTCGCGGGCGAATTCAACCAGGTGATTCTTAACGTTTTGATTAATGCAGCTCATGCCATCGGGGAAGTCGTAGGAGATGGCTCGGCCGGGAAAGGACTCATCACTCTCGGCACCAAGCAACAGGGAGACTGGGTAGAGATCAGTGTTCAGGATTCGGGAAGCGGAATACCGGACAACATTCGAGCCAGGATTTTCGAGCCGTTTTTTACTACCAAGCAAGTCGGCAAAGGAACGGGCCAGGGCTTGGCCCTGGCGCATTCCATTATCGTAAAGAAGCACGGCGGCCGGATCTGGTTTGAAAGTGAAACCGGCAAAGGCACCACCTTCTTCCTGCGTTTGCCGTTGTCATCGTTGTCCGGACTCACAGAGCCAGTGACGGAGTAAGTGCTGTGGTCTGGTCTAACGAAGGGCGCAACCTCTCCCGGATGCCAGGGAACTCTCCTTACAAAGAATAAGGCAGGTGAAGTGGGTTCTCACCTGCCTGTTCATTTCACACCAATCGTACAGTAATGCGATTGCGAGCCGAGTGCGGCAACGGCGGTCCACGGCGCCGCTGCCTCACCGCTCTCGCCTACGGCAACCCGGTCAGGCGGTTACCTTTACGGGCACCCGCGCGCCCTCCGGCACCGCCGGCCTGCGGGCGATCAGCTCGCAAAGCAGAGCCACTCCCGCCAGCACCGCCGCGGTGTAGAAGGCGATCTGGTAATTCTTGTACTTGTCGAAGAGCACGCCGCCGATGCGCGGTCCGATGATGCCGGCCACGCCCCAGGCGGTGAACAGCATGCCGTAGTTCAGTCCCGCGTTCTTGGTCCCCCAGAAGTCCGAGGTGGTGGAAGCGTTCACCGACAGCTGCGTGCCGTAGCACCAGTACACCACGAACACCACGATATACAGCAGCGAAACGTTGCCCCCCACCAGGTACAGGATGGGCATGGCAATCATCGAAATGGCGATCATCAACCGCAGTACGTTCAACCTGCCAAGTGCATCCGACATCCAGCCGGAAAGGATACGTCCGCTGGCGTTGCCGGCCGCCCCCACCACCAGACCCATGGTGGCCAAAGCGGCGCTGCCGATGCCCACGCTCTTGGCGAACGGTACCAGCTGACTGATCACCATCAGTCCGGCCGAGCAGCCCAATGCGTAGGCCACCCACATAAAGTAAAAGGTTGGCGTGCGCAGCACTTCGGACGGGGTGAAATCGTGGGTGGTGGCCGCGGCCTTGGCCGCCGGCGCCGGCGCCCAACCCGCCGGCTTGTAGCCGGCCGGTGGGTTTTTCAGCAACAACGCTCCCACCACCGTCATCACCAGGAAAATCACGCCCAGGATCTGGAAGGTCGTGGCCACCCCGTAGGCTGGGATCAGCTTCAGGTTAGCCAGCGGTCCGAAGATGGCCGATCCGCCGCCATAGCCGGCAACGGCCAAGCCCACCGCTAAGCCACGTTTGTCAGGAAACCATTTGGCCATAACCGGAATGGGTGTGGCATAGCCGAAGCCATTGCCCAAGCCCCCGATCACGCCAAAGCAGACGTACAGATAATTCAGGCTGTGGGTGTAGGCGCACAGGAAAAACCCCAGGCTCACCAGCACCCCGCCGGTCAGCGACACCCAGAACGGTCCGAACTTGTCCTGCAACCGCCCGGCGACGATGAAGGTAAGAGCGAACACCACTACGGCAATGGTGAACACGTTGGAAGTTTGGGCGCGCTTCCAGCCAAACTGCTTCTCCAGAGGCGCTACGAATACGCTCCAGGCATACAGCGTTCCCAGAGCCAGGTTCATCGACATTCCGCCTACCACTCGCCACCAGCGGTTCAGGCCGATCTCAGTAACAGGAGCCCTTGCGACAGTTGCCATGGTCCATCTCCTTGTCAGATGGTAGTTCGCGCCTGGGATTCGCTCGTTCGCCTCCCTGGGCTGCGAATGACTGCTTGTGCTGCTTTCTCCGGGTATTAAAGTACTGATGATGCCGGAAACAGCCCGCTTTCCTTTATGCGCACAGCTCTGGTCGCTGAGTGGTGTTCCGTGGGCCGTTCATCTCGTTGCGAAAACCTGGGGGATCCAGCCCGGGCGCCCGCGAGCCGGGAATGCTCATCTGGAACGTGCGCACCTACCGCGCCACCGCTCCGGCAGTGCAGTCTTTCACCTTCCCGAGCTTCCCGAGCTTCTACTCATGGCCACCGCGGCCCTAGGCTGCGGAACCTACGTCCGCTCGCGGACCCTCGTGCCGGTCCGCCCAAGCGACGTGTGGGTGCGAATTCTTTCCGAGTATGACCCAGCGTGCAGTGACGGGCGTCACAAATCCGTGTGACGACAAAAGGCAAGAAGCTGCGGTCGCAGCGGCGTTGCAACGGCTCCTGCTCACCGCGGAAACTGCTGGGGTTTAATTGAAACCAGCGGAGGTCGCGGCCACGGCAGCTCGCCGTCCCGCCAGCTTCTGCCGCCGCCGCGCCAGGCGTTTTTCCAGACGTTCCAAGCGCTCCCGGCCCGCTGGCGTGTTCCTGATCACCTTCTCGACGGTCAGCAGAAAATAGGGGAGCTTTTGCCGGATTTCCGGCAGAAAAGGCTGGAACTTCGCAAACACGCAATACATCTCGCCGCTGGAATCGAAGAAAAGGCCTTCCTCCAGGGCGCCGCGCAAGACAAAGGACGCCGCCATCTCCCAATAGCTCGTCACCTGGCGCAACCACGTGTTCTCGGGGCTGGGATACGCGCGGGCGATTTGCAGCGTATCTTCGGCTGATTCGGGCCAGAACTCGGCGGAGATGAAGTGGCGAGCCTTCCGCATTTCGGACTCGCGCCGCAGCTCGTATAAGTGCAGGATGATCTGGGCGTCCGCGGCCGTAGCAGACGTGGACGCGGGCTGACTTTTCGCCGCCCTGGACTTCGCGCTCATGGCTCTGCTCCTGACCCAACGATCAAGGGGAGATGGAGCGCAGAGTATTACGAGTCTGCGGCGACTGCAATGTCGAAAGCAGGCGGGCATTAGGGGATGCCCTTGCGCCCCTTTGCGCTGGTTCACGAGTTCCGCCCGCGCCGGCAAATGGGCTATGATGGCGCAGCCGAACGCCTGCAAGCCCCTTGTTCGAGCGCCAGCCATGCTCGCCAGCCGCGTTCTGTGCCGAAGCAGCAGGCGTGGCGCGCGGAACGCCGCGTGGCGGTTGGTTTCGGCGTTGGACGTGAATGATGCGATCCCGGCTGGTGTTGATCGGCTCTGCGGTTATTCTCCTCGCGGCCGTTGTGGGCGCCTGGAGGTCCTTCCACACCGTGCCCGGCGCAGTGCGCATGGCCTATCCGCCGATCATCCCCAGCCTGCCGGTGTTCGTTGCCCAGGAACAGCACTTCTTCGAGAAGCAGGGCCTCAAGCTGCAGACCCTCTCCTTGAGCAGCAGCAACGACCTGGTGACCGCGCTGGTGGCCGGGCAGGCCGACGTATTGCCGGCGGTCTCCCTGGTGCCCATCATCCATCTCGAGATCCAGCACCCGGGCAGAGTAAGGGTGGTATCTCACAGCCGGATGACCGCGCACAACGCGCTCGACAAGATCATTGTGAAAGAAAGCTCCAGCCTGCGCACGTTGCAGGACCTGCGCGGCAAAAGAATGGGTCTTTTCCCCGGTACGGCGCCGCAGAAGATGCTGGCCACCTTCCTGAAGAAGCACGGTGTCGATCCGGGGACGATCTCCTTCGTGCAACTCGCCCCACCGGCACAGCTCTCCAGTTTGGAGTCGGGGGCGGTGGACGCGCTGTTCTCCTACGAGCCGGTGACCACCACCGCGTTGGCGCACGGCGGCTACCGCGCGCTGTTCGGCTCGGTCTACGCCGACCTGCTGGATCCCTGCCCCATCGGAGTATCCGTGATCTCCCGCGAGTTCGAGCGCTCCCAGCCGCAACTGGCGCAGCGCGCCGTCGAGGTGCTGCAAGAGGGCATCCGTTTTATGGCCGCTCACCCGGCTGAGGCGCGAGCTTTGCTGCCGAAATTCACCAAACTGCCGCCGGAGCTTGCGGCGCGCGTCAACGTCTCGGACGTCACGCTGCAAAACCAGGTGGACGTCGCCAACCTGCAGGCCTTCATCGACCTGCTCTACGCCGCCGGTGAGATTCCGGAAAAGATCGATGCCCACCGGCTGGTGGACGCCACGCGATGAGCGTTGCGGCTCCGTCTCCGGCCTGCGCCTTGGAGCTCGAGGACATCGCCTTTGCCTATCCCGCACGTGCGGATTCCGGCAACGGCCAACTGTACGCAGGCTTTTCGCTGACGGTCGGGCTGGGCTCGATTCTGGCGCTCATGGGACCCAGCGGCTCGGGCAAGAGCACGCTGGGCCGGATGATGGCAGGGCTTTTGACGCCGCAAGCCGGCACCGTACGCTGGTCGGAACGGTTCGCCAACCGCTGGGACGTCGTGTACGTGGACCAGCACGCCATCAACAGCGTCTTCCCCTGGCAGACGGTGGCGGAGAACATCAAATACCCGATGCAGAAGCTGGGCTGGGATCGTGGGCGACGCAAGGAGCGCATCTGCTATCTGATGTCATTGTTCCGCATGGGGGCTCTGGCGGATGCGTATCCGGCCTCGCTTTCCGGGGGCGAGTTACAGAGAGTCGCCCTGGCACGCTGCCTCGCGTGGAAGCCGCAACTGGTCATCCTGGACGAGCCCTTCTCCGCGCTCGACCGCCGCGTGAAGGCGGAGATCATCGCCGCGCTGGAAGAATTGGCAGCCAACGACGGCATGACGCTGGTGCTGATCACCCACAATGTCTCCGACGCCTTGGCGCTGGGCACCCACTGCGTGGTGATCGGCCAGCGGCCGGTGCGCATCATCTCCGACCTGAAATTCAGGACGGCGTTCCCGCGCCAGGCGGGCACCCCCGATTACGACGCCATGCAGCAAGCGCTGATCGCCGGGATTCGCGATGGGCTGGTTTAAACGCAATTCGCGCGCCTTGTTGTTCGTTGCCGCCCTGGTGGGGGTGTGGGCTGCGGTCACCGCCCTGCACCTGGTGGACCCGATCGTGCTGCCTTCCCCGGCTAGTGTGGCGCGGGCGGTCCCCAGAATGCTGCGCGAGCGCCTGCTCTCGGACATCGCTCTCACCCTCGGGCGCGTGCTGGGGGCGCTGGCCATCGCCTGCCTGTTGGGGATCCCGCTGGGCCTCTATCTGGGCTATCGCAAAGGCATGTACCAGGTGATCGAAAGCCCCCTGCACGCGCTGCGCTCCATCCCCGCGTCCGCGCTGTTTCCGCTGTTCCTGATCATCATCGGCGTGGGGGAAAAATCCATCGTGGCTCTGGCCGCCTATCCCAGCCTGCTGGTGATCCTGGTGAATGCGGTTTCCGGCGCCACTCTGGCCAACAAGCGCCGGCTGTACCAGGCCCGGCTGCTGGGCCTGGACACCTTGGACACCATCACCGAGGTGCTGTTCTACGAGGCGCTGCCCAACATCTTCGACGGCATCCGCACCGCGGTGTCCTACGCTCTCATGCTGGTGATCGCGGTGGAGATGTTCATCGGCTTGGATGAGCGCGGGCTGGGACGCGGCATCTACGAATATCAATCCACCTACCGCATTCCCGAGACCTACGGGGCGATCATTGTCGCGGGGGTGATCGGCATCCTGTTGAACGCGGTGGTCAGCCAGATCGAGCACCGCATGCTGCGCTGGCTGCCCAATGTGCAGGAAGAGCAGTGACTTCCGTTGCCGCCCGGGAGGGCACGACTCTGCCGCGCCGCGCAAGAGGCCACCGGGAGGGCACGACTTTAGTCGTGCCGCACAAGCGCCTGTTCAACAGTGGGCTTTAGCCCCTGAGGGCGCATTGGCAGGGGCTAAAGCCCAAGTTTCTTTAATACGCCCGATCGGCTAGCTCCGGCAGTTTCTTCCGGCCTCACAATATGCGGTGATCGCCATCACTGTATCCATTCTGCCATGCGAGCATTATTCAGTCAGCGAGCAGCGAAAAGATACTGTCCCGCCTGAGCGCTGCGGCAGCGAGAACATACTGTTGCACTGACCGCCAATCTGCGGTCCCCGACTTTTCCTTGGGTCAGTTCAACCTCCGAGGGGAAGGTATGCTGCTCCTGGTACCCATCTGCTTGCCTGTCGGGCACGTCTGCGGAATGCGAGCGTACCCCTTTGCTCCTGCTCAAACCACAGGAGCCGGCGCTCCTGGTCGAGACGCGTCGATAGCGTACTCCCTGACCGCGGCCCGATGGCGCACCACCTTATGCAATGGAGGTATTTATGGCTGATCTGTTTACCTGCAGTTGCGGCAATCAGACTTGGGAGATCTATGACGCCGGCGTGCGTTGCACGGCGTGCAAGACCGAGTTTGTCACCCAGCACACATCCGTAGCGGAGTTCAACCACAGTGTCACCGAGGAACTGGAAGAAACCTTGGAAGAGGTGTAACGCCGGTGAATCCGCTGCGATGTTGACTGATGTCATTCAAAGATCCCTGGCGGAAGGAGGAAATGCCCTCCCGATGCCCGAATTGGTAGGTCGAGGCAGAGAGACCGTGTGCAGCGTCCGACAGGATTGCTGGCAGCGCCCGCGCCTCCTGCTTCGAAAGGAGGTTTGTAATGCCAACGGTAATCGCTCCAACTCGTATAAAAGTCGAGAACATTCTGTTCGCCACTGACCTTGAGCCATCTGCGCAACCGACTCTGTTCTATGCTCTGGACCTGGCCCGCCGTTACAACGCGATGCTGTACACGGTAAACGTACTGCCTCGCCTGCCGTTCGTGGAAGCGGCGCAGCCCGATCCGGAACAGATCAAGTTGACGGCGAAGGAAGGGCTGAAGGTCTTGGCCGAGTCATTCAAGGACATCAAACACGAGGAACTGATCGCAGAAGGCGAGGTGCCGGACGCCCTGGCCGCCCTGGTCCGCAAGTACAACATTGATCTTATCGTGATCGGCACGGGCGGACGCTCGGGGTTGGGGAAGCTGCTTCTGGGATCGGTGGCGGAAGAGGTCTTCCGCAAAGCCGAGTGTCCGGTGCTCACGGTAGGACCACATGCTGCCCAGTGGGCGACTGCTGGCCGGCTGCAACACATTCTCTATGCCACCGACTTCGGACCGGAGTCAGTGCATGCGCTGCCTTACGCGCTTTCACTGGCCGAGGAGAATCGGGCGCGCCTGACGCTGCTGCACGCGGCGCCGGAGCCGCCCCCGGCCTTGCCGGAGCCGGAGCCTGGAACCATGGCTGCACTCGATCCGAGTGAAGTCATCGCTGCTAACAAGAAACAACTCGCTGCTTTGATCCCGGAAGGGACCGCGCTCTGGCATGAGCCCAAGTACCTGGTGCAGTTCGGGCCGCCGATCGCGACCATCCTGCAAAGCGCCAAGAACGTCGACCTGATTGTGCTGGGTGTGAAACGGCCATTGGCTCTGACCAAACACCTGGGCGCGGGCGTGGCTTACAAGATCGCTTGCGAGGCGCTCTGCCCGGTGCTTTCCGTCGGGTCTGGGACCGCGGCTAACGTATGGATTGAGGCCGCATCGAAAAACTAGCAGTAGCATGGCGTCCTCAGAGACAGGATCCATGCGAAGCGAGGTGTGGCGTGGCACGGCGGGGAAGACCGCCGTGCCACGCTGCGTTTGGGCTTCAACCGCCGGGAGGGCACGACTTTTAGTCGTGCCGCAGAAGCGCCCGTTCAGCGCTGGGCTTTTATGCTCGCGGCCATTTCCACACCCGCGGGTTGAGCCGGCTTCTCAGTTAGTGCTAAAGCCTGTTATCGACAACGAGGAGCAAGGCGAGGACGACGTTACTGCAGCTTCGCATACTCCGCCTTGGCCTGCTTCAGGATGGGAATGTCGGGGTCGGCGTCTTTCCAGAGTGCGAGAAATTCTTTGTACTTGGCGATCGCCCGCACGCGGGCGGCGTCAGAATCTGCCCCCTGCGCGCCTCTCGCTTCCAGAGCGTTCGCACGCGCCTTGCCCAGATGCGCCAACGCTCCTGTCCAGCAGTTCCAGACGATACCGCTGCGGTCGAGAATTTTCTGAAATTCAGCAGCCGCGGCCCCGCCCTGTCCCGCTGCCAGATAGGCATGGCCCCGAAGATAGGTCGGATAGAGACAGGAACCGGAGGCGTTGGCCGCAAACGCGATTACTCCAAACTCGACGGGTGGGAGAGCAACTTGTAGGGTTTTCAAGGCCAAAGCCGGATTGTTGCGACTTAGTGCCAATTGCGCCCGAATCGCTGGCAGCCAAAGGGACTGCATCTGCGTGTCCAATGGAAAGCGTTTCCCTAAGGCTTGAGCCAGGGATTCGGCTCGCGCCGCATCGCCTGCCAACGCGAACGCGAGGGCCGCTTCGACTTCGGCTGCCTGACTCGCCGGAGCGAGTTCCAGAGCCTCTGCAGCTGACCGTCGGGCTTCCGCAGCGATGCCGTAAGCGGCTTCCCGCTGAGCTGCGATCGCTTGCCATATGGCCCCCGTTTCCCTTCTGTCAGCCTGGATGGCGGAATCCACAGCCCGCTTGGTCAGTTCCCGCGCCTTGCCAAGATGACCGACAAATGCCTCGCTGTCGGAGGCGAGCGCCAGTCCGAAGTTCTCATATTCGGGCTTGCCTGCAAACCACTGCTCCTGTTCCGCCATCGCCTTGGGGTCCGAGCCTAGAAAAGCAAGAGCGTACAGAGCCGCGGGGAATATGTAATTATCCGGTTTTTGCGCCTGCGTTTCGTGGATGATCTGCCGCGCCTCGTCGAAACGCTGCAAAGCAAGGAGGTAGTCGACGAGATTCTCGTGCAAAGTCACTTGATCCGGTGCAATGCGTATGCCTTCTCTTGTGACCTCCGCGGCTTTTTCATACTGCCCCTGTCCGGCGAATACTATGCCCAGATTGTTATGCGCCGCGATTTCCCGCGGGTAGCTCGCAATCGTCTCCTGATACGTCTGGGCTGCTTTGTCCAGTTCCCCAGTCACAGACGAATAGTAGCTGGCGGTGATCTTCAGCCTTTCCCGGGCGCTGGCATGCTCCCGCAACTGGAATGCTTTGGCCAGGTACTCGCTGGCTCGCGCGGGCTCGCCCAGATTGTAGTAGTGAATGCCCACTGCCTCGTAGCCCATCGCAAAATTCGGATCAAGCTCGATCGCACGCTGATCGTAAGGCAGGGAATCGGCGGTGCCTTTCTCGCGAGCTGCCTTCTGTCCAAGACTGTACGCTTTAAGAGCTTCGAGCGAAGACGTGGTGGCCTGTTCCAGCGGAACGTCAAACCTCTGCACCGTGGCCAGCGATTCGCCCAGTTTGCTGCGCAGCTTGGTGGTTGCCTCGCCCAGCGCGTCCAGTACTTTGTTCTTGGACGCTGCCGTCACCTGCTCCTCGGCCAGCGTGTCTCCCTTCTGACAGTCCACCGCCTTCAGTTCCAGCACGTATTTACTGCCCAGACTGCCAATCGCTCCGGCAAGGTAGGCCTTGCTGCCCGCCCGCAGGCAAAGCTCGCGGGCTATATCGGGCGTGAGTCTCGCGTCGGCCGGACGGGCCATCAGTTTTAACGCCTTCGCAACTTCACTCTCGGAGAGCACGTTCAGGAAGGGCGATTGCCGTAGCGAAACGCTGAGCGCTGTTTTCAGCGTGTCGTCGAAAACCGCGTCGCCCGTGCTGTTCGCGAAATCGGTGAGAACGATGGTGTCCTTTTCGGTCAAGCGCTTGCTTTGCCGCGAGCGGTAGTAGAGCCCTCCCGCCACCAACGCAGCGGCCAGCAGGACTGCCGTCGAAGCAACCATGGCCCAGCGTTTCTTCTTCTGAAAGACCGGCTCTTTCAAGATTGTGGGAGCTGTGGCCCGCAGCTTCGCCGTGGCCGTACTCACTGTCGCATAGCGTCCGCTCTCGGTATCGCGCTTCAACCGCTGCAGATCACTCCGTATTTCAGAGGCGTGCTGATAGCGCAGGTTGCGGTCTTTCTCCAGCGCCTTGCGGATGACCCCTTCCAGTTCCGAAGAAATCTGCGGGTTGACCTGTGACGGCAGCGGAGGTTCCTGGTGGAGGATGGCGCCGCAAATCTCTCCCGAACTGGCGCCGTCGAACGGCAGCTTGCCGGTCGCCATCTCGTATAGCACGGCACCAAACGAGAACAGGTCGGTACGTACATCCAACTCCTTGGCTCGTACCTGCTCCGGCGACATGTAGGCGACCGTGCCCAGCATCGCTCCCGGGCTGGTCAGGTGCAGCTTATCCGGATCTGAAGTCATGGTTACAGATTCGCCGCTGGCGAAGGCGGCCTTGGCGGTCATCTTAGCTAGCCCGAAGTCGAGAATCTTTGCATGATCGCGCCGCGTGACGAAGATGTTGGCTGGCTTGATGTCGCGATGGACGATGCCTTCGGCGTGCGCTGCATCGAGCGCGTCGGCGATCTCAATGGCCAAAGAAAGAATTACCTCGGTGTCCGGTGGACGACCTGCGATGCGCTGCTTCAGAGTCGCGCCGTCGAGGAACTCCATGACCATGAAGGCGCGGCCCTTTTCCTCGCCAATGTCGTGGATCGTGCAGATGTTGGGATGATTCAGGACAGACGCGGCGCGCGCCTCCCGGCGAAAACGCTCCAGCGCCTGCGGGTCGCGGGCAACGTCATCGGG
The DNA here is from genome assembly GCA_963704285.1 of uncultured Acidobacteriota bacterium. GTDB lineage: Bacteria > Acidobacteriota > Terriglobia > Terriglobales > Acidobacteriaceae > JAHFUA01. The sequence continues at coordinate 91,695 of OY969886.1, forward strand.
AAGAAACTTAAGGGCGACGAAGCGGTGCAGGCGCGTGTCCTCAGCCTTGTACACCACACCCATCCCGCCGCCGCCCAGCTTCTCGACGACGCGGTAGTGCGAGATGGTTTGGCCGATCATGACTGCGGCGGAGGAAAAATGAGAGGGCTCATGGTAGGGCGACGACTCAATCTAAGTCAATGAAAAGCAACGGAGGAACCATCGCGCGAAGGGACAGTTGTTGCAAAATCGCTTTATCGCAAGTAACCGGATTGGGAGTGGCCGTCCGCTCAGTTGCACGGGAGATTTCTCCCGTGGTTATAGTTAAAGGGCGTTCCGTGGCCGATTGAAGAATCGGCTGCTCCCCCCAGGCCTTCACAGTCAGATTCTTCTCAATCGTAGAAGCTCTGACAACCGAGATTCGCGGAACAATACGGATGCTCGAGCTTCATCCGCTGGTGGAAGACTTTTCCGCACGCGCGTCGATTTTGCTTGACACCGACGCGCTGTCACGCTATTCTGTGCTTATTAATATTAGCTATTTGATATAACCATCGGAGACCGCAGGAAGGTGCATCCGCACCACGGTTATCTAGAAAGATAACCGGGACGAATCTCCGTTCTTTGACAATTAGCCAAAAACTGGCCGAAAAACGCACCTAAGTCCTTTGAGAATCGGATCTTGCGCGTAAGTCCTTTGTTTCATCGGATCGCTATCGGATCTCATCGGATCACTCCCCGTAAGCTGATGATTCTGCTAGGGCGCGGGGGGAGGGGTGGTAATGGCGTCCGAGTAAACAGGACAATGAGCGGAAAGACTGAAGGTAGTGCTCTCTAGTGCCCGCTGTATTCGGTGAAATAGGCCTGGTCGCCTTCCCATTCGGCGATGTGGGCGCGAATTTCGCCGAGGCAGTGGAACTGGGCGTCGAACTCGTACGCCACCACACGCTGGTCCTGGGCATCGAGGTAACGGACGACAAAGCGGTCCGGCAGTTCGAGGGCGTCGATGGGCTTGGCGTCGTCGAACTCGACGCCGATCTGGGAAAGTAAGGCGCGGAGGTCGTAATCGGTCCCAGCGATGGTCACCCGTTGCGCGCCGGCGCCCAAGGGCCCGAAGCGAGCTTCCATCAAGGCGCGGCCGTGCAGTTCAGGCATACGCGGTCAGATCAAAAATCGTCGCCGGGGACCAAGGGACAACGGAAGGCGGCGCTTTTGAACCATTCATAGTAGTTGTCCTCGCCGATCCATTCCGCGATGTGGCCGCGGGTCTCGTGGACGAAGCGGAACTCGCCATCGAATTCGTGGGCGACGACGCGCTGGTCCTGGCCATCGTAGTAGCGCACACAATAGAGGTTCTCGGTGACAACGATTACGTCAATGGGCCAAGTATCCTCGAGCTTCAGGTCCATGCGCGCCAGCAGGGTGTCGAGATCGTACTCGGCGCCATGGAGGACGACCGCATCGAGGCCTTTGCCCAGACGCCCAAAACGGCTCTCGATCAGGGCGCGCCCGTGCAATTCCGGCATACACACCTCACCCCTGACACCCCATCGCGGGCTAAAGACCCGCGCTGGGGGCCCCGGCGGCTTCGGCCACGGGACGCTTGAACACCAGGTGCGTGCCAATGGTGCCGTAAGCGACGCCGTCCTTGTTGGGCGCGATCAGCGGGACGGCGCTCACCAATTCCCATCCTTCGGCGCCGGCTCCGTTGATCCACGAATCCAGCCCGCTGACCATGCCCTGCTCGCTGTCCTGGAAAACGATCATGCGATCAAAGTATTCCCACCTCATGTGGCTCCAATCCTCCTCCCGGCTCAACCAAGAGGACTTGTCAGGCGTGCTGAGCAGCCGCCAGGCGCTCCTGCGCCCATTGCGCTGCCACTTCGACACATTCCGCGTTGAACTTCAATTCACCGTGGTTGAACCAGCGCGGCAGGTAACGAACCAGTCCGTTATCGTGCTTGATATCGGGACGGATCTCCCTGGTGACAAAACGCAGCTCCGCTCCGGAGAGACCGGCCTTCAGCCCGGCCGCGCCCTCCAGGATCATGGGGATGTCGCGCTCGGCATAGAGCAGCAGGCACAGACGAGCGTGTTGGGGCACGGGACCGAGCTTGTCCAGCAACTCGGTCACGTACCCAGAGTAGGGTTCGCGGACCGCGGGGCTGGGGAAATTTTCGAACATCCATTTGCCCTGCGGCGAGATCTCAGCGACCACCGCAGGCGAAATAGCCACCATACAATCGGCGGACGACATCAGCGCCAGGCGCCCGCCCAGACTGATGCCCACGGCCGTGGTTGGACCGAAGCGGCGCGTGTACTGAATGCCGCTCTCCATCTCCTGCAGCATGCCCACTCCGATCTCGGCGTGGTTCTCGCCGTGACCACAGAGATCCGGCAGCAGGCAGGCGATTCCCTTCTCCACCAAGCCGAGAGCGACGCCCAGCATCTGTTCCTTGGTGCCACCGTAGGGATGCATCACCACGGCGCCGCCACGGGGAGTGACGTCGGGGGCGAGCAGCAGCGCGGGGATCGTATGTCCGTCCGGGGCCTTGAGATCCTTGATGTGAACCAGGTTCATGATTGCCTCATGGAGCCGGAGCCCGCCGCATTGTACCTAAAGTCACTCCGGGACTGCCGACTTTATCCAGCCCAGCACGCGCTCCGCCAGCACGGACTGGTGCTGGCTGAAGCCGTGATCGGCTCCCTCAACGTAGACCACAGTCACCTTGGGATTGTCCGCGGCCGCCTTGCGCAGGCGCTCCGCGATGTCGGGCTCAATCAGTTTGTCGGCCTTACCCTGCAAGATCAGCACGGGATTCTTCACCCTGGAGATGTTCTGGTAAGGGTCCGACTTGGCCTCGGGACCGCGCAGGCTGAGCAAATAGCGCGGGGTGTAGAGCGCCTTGCCCAGCGGGCCGAGGTCCACCAGCATGAGATCGCGGTCGTGTCCGACCGCGCGCAGGCGCAGCGCCTCATCCACCGATTCCTGGGCCTTCTCACGACCGAACTGCCACACGTTCCATTGGAACAGATTGCCGGGCCCGCTCACCAACACGGTGGCAGCGATGATGGGGTCGGCCGCAGCCGCCTGGTAGTAGAGCACGCGGTTGGTGCCCATGCTCTGGCCCAGCAGCACAATCTTGCGGAGGCCCAGGCTGCGCAAGTGGGCGACGCCGGTCGCGATGTCGGTCTGGTTATCGGCGAAATCGGACACCTTGGGGCCGGTGTCGTGGTCGCGCATGTTGAGCGCCAGCGTGGTAATGCCCTGCTCGGCGGCTGCTGGCCCGAGTTGGCGAAAATAAGCGCCGTAGAAAGTGCCGCCGTAGCCGTGCACCAGCATCAGTCCTACCGGTCCAGGTCTTGCGGGCCGGTAGAGGACACCATCGAGCCGAACCCCATCGCTGGTACGCAGCGAGATGAGCTCAACACTTCCCGCCGGCTGCGCGGCTGGCACCGCCTCGGGCCGCGTCTGCGCGACGGCCAGGGTCCCGAGAATGCACACCATCCCCGCGACCACGGATTGGCGCCAGCGCTCGATCATCAACGTTGGGGCGCAGACATGGGCTGATCCTATTGGACCGGGGTCTTGGCTTCCGCAGCCCCGCCGAGCGCCTTGACCTTGGCTTCCAGTTCTGCCATGCGCGCGCGCAGAGCTTTTTCCCGCTCCCAGCGCGCGGTCACGTCGCTAATGGTGGCGGCGGCGCCAATCACCTGACCGGTTTCGTCGTGCAGCAGCGCGACGTTGAACTCGATGGAGATGCGCCGGCCACTCTTGGTCAGCGCCGGAACAGCAAGCGCCTGGTGGCCATACTTGGTCACACCGGTCTGCATGACGCGGTCATAGCCTTCCCAGTGCTTGGCCCGATGTTTCTCCGGCACGATAAGGTCCATGGATTGGCCAACCGCCTCGGCGGCGGTGTAGCCGAACATGGCTTCCGCGCCGGCGTTCCACAGGCGGATGATGCCTTCGCGATCGCCGAAAACGACCGCGAGAGGAGTGTGGTCGATGATCTCGCGACAGAGCCGGTCAGAATCAAGTTTGCCAGGCATAGAGTGGGAGATCATACCCGTCGTCAGCCTGTGATGTCACGGCCGGCATTCCCGGACTAGCTGGGGCAGCCGAGGCACCGCAAGCAGCTGGCACGCTCTCGCAGCCGGTTGGCTGCGGTACGTACCAGCTTCTCCGAGTGCGGGGAAGCCTACGAAGCGGCTTTGGCCTGCTCGGCATCGCGCTGCCGCAGCACGCGCCGCAGCAATTTGCCGGTGGGCGTACGCGGAAGCTCGCTGACAACCACGATCTCGCGCGGCAGCTTGTAGGTGGCGATCTTGCCGCGGCAGAACTCGATCAGCTCTTCTGGAGTGGCGGAAGAGCCCGGCTTGAGCACCACGAAGGCCTTGGCGATCTGGCCGCGGATCTCGTCCGGCACCCCGATGACGCCCACGTCGAGCACCGCCGGGTGGGTGGCCAGTTCGACCTCGATCTCTTCCGGCCCGATGCGGTAGGCCGAACTCTTGATGATGTCATCCTCGCGCGAGACGAACCAGAAGTAGCCGTCGTCGTCCACGTGCACGAAATCGCCGGCGCGGTTCCAGCCGTCCTGGCTGATGGCATGGCGCTGCTTGTCGGGATCGCGCCAGTAGATCGTCCCCGTCGGTCCCCGGGCCATGAAGTGGCCAATGTTGCCGGTCGCCACCGGATTGCCGTTCTCATCCACCACTTTAAGCTCGTAGCCGGGCACCGCCTGGCCGAAGGAGCCCGCCTTGGCTTTGCGGCTGACCACGTTGGAGGCGAAGACGTACATCATCTCGGTCGTGCCCAGGCCTTCGAAGATCTCGTGCCCGAACTTCTGTTTCCAGGCGTGATAGGTGGGCGCAGTCAGGCTCTCGCCGCCTCCGGTGCATACCTTCAGGCTGCTCAGGTCGTACTTCTTTTCCGCATCCGGGACCTGGAGCATCTTGCGGTAGGCGGTGGGGGCGAGCGTCAGGATGGAGATGCGGTGCTTCTGGATGGTCTCGAACATCTTCTCCGGTTCGAACTTGGCGATCAGCGAAGCCGCCGCCCCGAAACGGAAGGGGATGGTGGCGTAGCTGGAGTACCCGGCGCCGAAGGCCAGCGGGGCGGAGCCGCCGATCACATCGTTCTCCGTCACCCTCCAGCCGTACTTGCCGAAGCTGTCCGGGATGACCAGCAACTCCTCGACGAAATGGACCGTCCCCTTGGGCCGGCCGGTGGTGCCGGAGGTGTACAACAGCAAGCCAACGTCCTGGCGTTTGCGAAGCACCGGATCGAGCTCTGCAGACCCAGCCTGCAGCAGTTCGCCATAGGGAAGGAACCCCTTGGCCTTGATCTCCGCCGCGTCACCGCCCACCACGATGATGTCGCGGACGGTCTTGAAGTTCTCTCTGGCGGCCTCAACTTCGCCCAGAAGCATGGCGCTGACCACGATGGCCGCCGCCTCGGAGTCATTGGCGACATGCGCGATCTCGGTGCGGGAGAACAGGGGCGACGTCGGCGTACAGACCGCGCCCAGCCTCAGGATGCCGAAATTCGCCACCAGCGCCGGCGGAATGTTGGGCGTGCGCAGGATGACCCGGTCGCCTTCCTGCACCCCAAGCTGGCGCAGCGAATTGCCGAACTTGTTCGCTTGCGTTAGCAGTTGGTTATAGGTGAGCTTCTGGTCCTCAAAAAGTAGGGCCGTGCGATCGCCGCGCCCGGCGCCTACGGCCTTGCCGAGCAGTTCTTCCGTGGGGTTGAACCGCTCGGCATAGGTCTGGAACTCCGGCAACGTGTAGATGCGGGTCGGCCACAGTTCGCGTGGAGGTAGATATTCCGCCATAAATGAGTCCTCGGCTTACCTTGCCGCGGCTGTCACGCCGGCGGTGCGTTCGGCGAGCAGGTCCTCGAGGGCCTGCTCCACACGAATGGTGCCGCGCTTCTGGTCGGTCCTGGGGAACGCCACCGTGGGATAGCGGTCGCCCTCGAAGACCAGCAGCGCCGGCACCGTGGTCCCGAAGTCCTCCACCAGCGCGCCCTTGAAGCCGAACACCGGACGCACCGAAGCATCCGGGCCGCTCACCGTCTTGTGATAGATGGGGAAGCGGTCCTTGACGCCGGCGACGTCAATCGCTTTGGCGTCGACCCCGCCGGCTTGCAACTTTTTCACCAGCTCGAGGGCGCGATTGTTGTCGCAGGGAAAGGTCTCGCCGGGCTTCTGCGCGCTCGAGTAATAGAACTCGACACGTTTGGCCCCTTTGGGACCGGCCGCCGCGGCCACCGCCTTGGCCGCCATCGGGTCGGGCGGCACGTACTTCTGGCCGCTCTCCTCGAACACGTCGCATTCGGTCCAGCCCTGAAGGGTAATGCCCAGTGTAAACGGCCATTCCCGCTTCGTGCATTTTCCGAGGTAGGCCTTCTGGATAGTGGTATCCAGCGCCGGGCGCAAATGCTTGCAGTGGACGCACAGGCAATTCGCGTTGTAGTGGGCCATTATCGCCTCCAGTTTTAATGAGCTCCGGCAACCATGAACTTCGGTTTGCTGCCGATCAGTTCTTCCTTCTTCAACGGATGACCGCTGACCACGTTACCACGCACGTTCTTGCTCATGGGAATAGGCTTGCAGACCGAGTCCTTGCGCGCACGAGGCGCCGGACGGGTCAACCCCGGCCCGGAAATGGCGCTGTAGTCCTGCTTCTCGGCGAAGCCGGGCAGCAGGTCCACCTTGCCGTCGGCCGGTTCCGGGCCGGCGACGCAAGTGCCGTTGGAAGTCTCCAGGCGGTAAACGGTGGCGCACCCGGCGCACTTGGTCGTCCCTTTGAAGTTCCAGAAGGGATAAGGATCGAGGAAATTCTTGGTCTTGCACTTCGGACATGTGAGCAGCATAGTTCTTCTCCTAGATGCACTCCTGATCTTCCAGCCGCTTGATGTCTTCGGAGGTCAAGCCGGCCAGTTTGCCGAGGATGTATTCGTTGTCGGCGCCCACCGGTTTAAAGGCCCACTTGAGCCGCGGCGGGGTGTGCGACAACTTATAGGCCGGCCCCTGGTGCAGCAGATCGCCGAAGGTAGGATCGTCCACCCAGCGTACCGCGCCACGCTGTTGGAAGTGCGGTTGGTTGGCCACCTCCTTCGCGTTCCAGACCGGTTGGTTGATGATGTTAGCGGCGTCCAGAATCTGCGCCACCTGCTCCTTGGTCTTATCCGCCGCCCATTTCTCCAGGACGGGATAAATCTCCATCTGGCTCTGGGGCTTGACCCGAGCCTCGGCCTTGGCGTACTTGCTGGCCAGGCTGCCGTCGCCGATAGCTTTGCAGAGACGGGCGAAGTCCTGGTCCGAGTATGCGCTGATCAGGATGTACCCCTCTTCCATCTCCTGCGGGTTTTCCGAGTTGGGATACGAGGACTTGCCGCACCTGATGATGCCGTGCACGCAGAGCTGCGTGTCCCAGTTGCCCCAGCGCTCGCGGGTAATGCCGTGACGACCGTAGAGGGGGAGAGCGTACTCCAGTTGACGGGTGACGCCGTGCACCTGGGAGTACTCGGTGAAGGTGCCCTCACCGGAGATCTTGTCGCGGTAGTACAGCGCCGCCAGGATCTGCGTGGCACCCATCATGCCGCCCCAATAATCGGCCAGCCAGATGGTGTGCTTGGCCGGCGCGCCGCCAAAAATCTCCTGCTTGCCGGTCATGCCGAAGTTGCCGCCCTGGGACTGTCCCAGGATGTCGTAGGAGGCGCGCACACGCCCCGGTCCCCAGCCCCCGAAACCGCCCAGCCAGCAGTACACCAGCCGGGGATTGATCTCCTTCAGTTGCCGGTATCCGATGCCCCAGCGGTCAAACGTGCCCGGACGATAGTTCTCGACGAACACGTCAGTCTTGGCCACCAGCTTCTTGAGAATCGCTTGCGCCTCGGGGCGGTGGAAATCCAGCGACAGAAAGTACTCGTTTGGGTTCGCCCCCAGGAAGCCCAGTCCCGTCCCGCGCTCCGGAACCCACTTGGAAAGCGGGTACAGAAAGGGCTCGTTGAAGGGCGTGGTGTGGCGCATGGCCTCCCCACGCCGTGGGGCCTCGATCTTGATCACCTCCGCGCCCAACTCAGCCAGGTAAGAGGCGCAGGAGGGACCAAGGATGTACTGCGTGCACGACAAGACGCGATACCCCTTCAGGGCTTCCGGTTTGGTGAACTCCTTCTTGGGGCTGAACGTCTCCTGGCAGAACTCCTCGAAGCTCTGTCCATTCTTGGGTGTAGTCGTTGCCATGAATTTCCTCCTGCGTCAGATTACGTTGGCTTTCTTCAGCCGGTCGAAATCGTCGCGTGTGAAGCCCAGCAGCCGGCGATAGATGTCCTGGTTGTCGTAACCGGTGGGTCGGCCCAGCCACTTCAGCCGGCCCGGCGTCTTGTGCTGCAAGAACGGCGTGGTCCCGTAAAGGATCTTGCCGTAGTGCGACGAATCGTATTCGGCGACGTGGCCGCGATACTTGAAGTGCGGGTACTCGGCCACTTCGTTGACGTAGAGCACACCACCCGAGGCCACCTGCTGCTTGCCCAGCTTGGCCTCGGCATCGCTGCGGGAGTTGTCCTTCAACCACTCGCAGAGCAGGGTGTAGGTCTTCACCTGCTGGTCGTAGGCGAGCCGATCAGCCACTTCCCGCAGATGGGGATCGCCCAGGATGTCTTCTTCGACATTGGGATTGGCATCGCCCACCACGCGCCAGATGCGGTACCAGAGGCGGTCATGACCGCCGCCCACCATCATGTAACCGTCCTTGCAGGGATTGACGGCGTAGATGTTGATGGCCAGGTCCCAATTGCCGAAGCGCGGACGGATGCTGCCGTCCATGGAGTACCACGCCCAACTGTAATCCAGGATGCGGATGATGGCCTCCGCGGACGTTGCCTCGACGAACTGGCCTTCGCCGCTGACGTTCTCGCGGTACAGCAGCGCCGCCAGGATACCTATCGCCGCCGTGGTGCCGCCCACGTGGTCGGCCATCCACAGCGCTGAGCGCGTTGGTTGCCCGCCGAATTCCTTGGGATCGCCCGTGCCATGCACGAACCCGCAGGCCGCTTGGGCCACAGGATCCAGCATGCCGGGTTTGTCCTTGAGCGGGCCCCACTGGCCACGCTGTCCCACCCAGCAGTAGATCAGCCTGGGGTTCAACTCGCGCAGCTGGCGATATCCGATGCCCCAACTGTCCCACTGCCCGGGAGGGGCATTCTCGATGATCACGTCAACCTGCCCCGCCAGTTGTTTGAGCAGCTCCCGCCCTTGCTCGGTTTCCAGGTTGAGGGTGGTGGAGAACTTGTTGCGCATCTCGTGCAGGAATTGCCCCCCGCACTCCTCGCCCGTCTCCTTGTCCTTGAACATGTATTCGTGCCGGCCGAAGGGAGTCAGTTGGCGCAGCGGGTCGCCACCCGGAGGCTCCACCTGGATGACCTCCGCGCCCAGCTCGGCCAGTTGTGAGGAGCACCAGTGGCCGATCGTCATGTTGGTGGTGCAGTCAAGGACGCGGATGCGGGAAAGCGCCTCCGGCTTCTCGAAGTTGTGTTCCTGGCGACAAATCGATTCCAGGAAGAGGGGATACTCCTTGGCCTGATCGCTGAGTCCGGCGTAAACCTCCTCCGGCTTCAGGATGGGAACTGCCGGCCAAGGTAGCACTTTAGTATCTGCCATGTCTGCCTCCTAAATGCCCATCAGAAGAGATCGAAGATGATGTGCCGCTCCTAACGGCTTCCCATGGTCACCGCATGCACCTCACCTGTCAACATACACGAAGGGGGACACACCAATGCTGCGAGCAAAACCGCGAGAACGTCTCCCTAGTATACTGCGATGGCGATCCAAGCGTGGACGACTTCCCGAGCGCAAGGCGGGGCACATTGTGCTCAAGCCTCTTACCGCTGTATGTGATGATTGTCACAATTGTTTGTGACGTGTTGGCGGAGGCGTCCCGCGCACACAGTATACAATCGCCGAATCCGGGCGAGGGAAAAGGGCGCGCCATCTCGGCTGCGGCACGCTCCCCGCATGACACAACATTCGCCGCGGGAGGAGAGGAGAGGGCGGGTGTGGTTGCGAGGTCGATGGAATCCTGGCCCGGTCCTGGCGGCGGTGCTGCTCGGGCTCCTGACCTCGCTGCCCTCGGCGGCACAGTACACCTTCGGCCGCGTCGAAGGCATCATCCTCGATCCCAGTGGGGCCACCATCTCCGGGACCGTGGTCAAGCTCCAGCATCCGGCCACGGACACGGCACGCAGCTTCACCACCGGCGCGGACGGCGTCTACGTCTTCTTTGCGGTGCCCCCGGGCGACTACCGCCTGAGCGCAGAGGCGCCGGGCTTTGCGACGAAAAGCGCGCAATTCAAAGTCTCCAGCAACCGGACCGTGACCGTCAACCTGACTCTCGGGGTAAGCGCTGAGAAAACCAGTATCGAAGTGATGGGCGAGCCTGGCACGCTCGATGTCACCGACGCCCAGCACAGTCACACCCTGAGCGCCACGGAATTGGCGCTGTTGCCCAATCTCTCGCGCAACATGATCACCACCGTCACCCTCGCTCCTGGCGTGCAACCCACCAACAACCCGCGCGGGGGCTCCACCTTCGGCGGCGGTTCCCCCGGCTTCGCGGTCGCGCTGGGCGTCCAGTCGGGGCTGATCTCCGCCAACGGCGGGCGCGCTTACGCCACCTCGGTGCAACTCGATTACACCGATGCCAACGACTGGGAATTCGGCGGATTCGCGCCCGCCATGCAGGCCATCACCCCCGACATGCTCGAGGAATTTAAGCTGTTGACCAGCAACTTTTCCGCCGAGTACGGCGTCAAGTCGAACGCGCAGATCATTATGGTGACCAAGAGCGGCACCAACCGCTGGCACGGTACCGCCTATGACTACCTGCAGAACGACTTGTTCAACGCGCGCGATTACTTCGATAAAACTGGCCAGGCCTCCAAGCTGAAGCAGAATATCTACGGGTTCACCATGGGGGGCCCGGCGGTGAAGGACCGCACTTTCCTGTTCGGCGGCTACGAAGGACGGAAGACGCGGGGCGCCAGCTTCACTAACCCGGGCGTGAGCCTGCCCACGGAGCAGGCGCGAGCGCGCGCCACCGATCCCATCATTACCGACCTCATGAACCAGTTTCTTCCCCTGCCCCCCACCAACACGGGAGACCTGGGCACCATCAACACGCAGATCCCCTCTCCCGTGGACAGCTACCAATTCATCGTCAAGGCCGACCACCGCTTCAGCGATGCCCATGCGTTCTCCGCACGCTACGTGCAGGGCACGGCCTCGTTCGTGGCGCGTTTTCCCTCCAGCAACCAGTTGCCTGGTTTTGACGGCGACGACGAGTTTGCGCTGCGCAACGTCAACCTCACCGATAGCTACATCTTGAACTCCCGCGCCGTGAACGAACTCCGCCTTGCCTACGGATACGACAGAGGGACGGTAGCGACGCAGAACGGGCTGTTGACACCGCGCTTCCAGATTCAGGGTCTGGTCAATTTCGGAGCCCTGGAGAGGCTGCCCACCAACCGCACCTTCAACGTGCACCAGGTCAACGACGTCCTCAATCTGGTGCGGGGCGCGCACGTGCTCAAGATGGGCGTGGACGCGCGCAAGATCCAGGACAATTCCCGCAGCGATAGCAAAAGCCGCGGCGTGTTTACCTTCTCCATCTCTCCCGTCCCCCACCCCTGGGATGCGTTCCTCAGCGGGCAACCCAGCAACTGGACCCAGCTATTCGGCAGCACCCAACGCGGATTCCGCACCGGCTTGTACGGGTTCTTCCTGCAGGACGACTGGAAGATCCGGCACGACCTGACGTTGAGTCTGGGGTTCCGGTGGGACGTGCAGGGGGCACTGAGCGAAGCCCACGGCCTCACCTCCGTGCTCGACCCTAACACGCCGGGAGAGGTCGGCGCAGCCGGCCCGGGACTATTAGGCAGCTTCCGCGTGGGCGGTCCCGCGGTCAACAGCAATCCGGCGCTCCCGGGGCCCCGCCTCGGCTTTGCCTGGAACCCACACCGCGGGAGCCTGGTGCTGCGCGGCGGCTATGGCATTTATTGGGACTCGTTCACCTTCGCGCCTCTGAGTCTGTCACGCTCCGCCCCGCCGCTGAACTACAACCTGACGCTCACAGGTTCGCAAATCAGCGGCGCCAACAGCTTCGACAACCTCTATAACGGCACCGCGCCCATCCTCGCTCAGGGAGCGAGCCAGGTCGGCGGCTTCGGCAACCTGCTGAACTTCGGCGCCATCACCACCATCGATCCCAATCTGCGTAACGCTTATATCCAGGACTTTACGCTCGGGGTTGAATACCGCCTGTACACCTACGTGATCGGTTTGAGTTACATCGGAACCAAAGGCACGCATTTGACCAAGCTGGTACCCATCAACCCGGTGGTGAACGGACCGGCGCCGGCCACCAGCCTGGCCGACGAGACGGCAAGGCTCGACAAATTCCAGCAGGCATTTGCGCGCGAGAGCGGAGTGGGCAACATTCGGCTGGATCCGCGTTTCGACCAGGTGAACCTGCACACCTCCACCGGCAGCTCGATCTATCATTCGCTGCAGGCGGAGGTCAGGAAGAGCTTCTCGCATGGCCTGCAGTTCCAGGCCGCCTACACCTGGTCGCGTTCCATCGACGATGCCTCGGACTTCAATCCCTCGATCCTGGCCAACGACAGCAGCTTCCCGCAGAGCGCGAGCAATCCCGCGGGCGAGCGCGCAGTGTCAGACTTCGATATCGCCCAGCGGTTAATCGTAACCTCGATTTGGCAGGTGCCGTTCTTTCACCGCATGCGAGGAGCGGCGGGAAAGATCCTGGACGGTTGGGGCTTCGAATCCAGCAATATCTGGCAGACTGGGCTGCCCGCCACATTGCTCTCGGGATCGCGGCTCGGAATTCCCGACGGCAACCTGGATGGCAACCTCGTCGGGGCCAGCGCCGCCCTGGAAGATAACACGCGAGCCAACTGTGATCCTGCCGGCGTCCGCTTCACCCTGGGCTATCCGGTCGGTGTCTTCTCGGGGGTGTCGCAACCGCTGTTGGGGAACAACGGCACCTGCGGGCGGAACAGCATCCGCATGCCGGGCTTGACCAACTTTGATTGGGCGTTGTCCAAGGACTTCCGCCTCGCCGAGGGCGGCCCCCTGGGTTCGGGGCCGTGGGAGCTGCAGTTCCGCACCGAAGCCCTAAACGTCTTCAACATTCCATTTCTGACCGCAACCGGTGACGCCTGGCGCACGGCATCGAACATTGGGGCATCGAACATTGTCCTGACGGGGCCGTTTGCCAAGGTCAATGCCGCCGGGAGCACACGAAAACTACAGTTCGCGCTGAAGCTGATCTGGTAGGCGCGCCGGACAATTGCGGATTGGCCTCAATCCGGCCAGATCGTGAGCGCGGTTGCCGCCAAGATTTGTTGCTTCACTGCCGCCGACAAGGGCAGCTCCCGGAAAGAATCCAAAGCATCCTTCAAGTCGCGAACTCCCGGCCCGGGCCAGATCGCTGCCGAACATGGTCTTGTGCCCGATCTCCGGCAGGCGGGGAAAGTACTTCAGCAGGGAGGCCGGGGGAATGCTGCTGATGTCCAGGTAAACGTTGGCGTGCCGCCGCACCAGGAAGAACGCCGTCTCCATCCACAGCGGACGGCCGCCATGCGCCAGCACGATCTTCAATTGGGGGAAATCGACTGCCACATCATCGATGTAGATAGGATCCCCATACTGGTTGCGCGCCCCGGGAAAAATCGAGGTGCCGGTGTGGAACATCACTGGGATGCCGTTGTTCTCCGCGGTGCGGTACAGCAACTCCAGTTCTTTCATCCCACTGAGATACTCATTGGGATAAAAGAGCTGGTGCGGGGGATGGATCTTGATCAGCCGCAACCCCAGCCGCACGATCTCCTCGATATCCGCCATGACGTTGGCCGAGTGCCGGGGATGCAGGCTGCCGCATGAGAGCAGCCGTTGGGGGTCCTCCTTGGCGTAGTTGGCCGCCATGGCATTGAGGCCGGAGGGATAGCCGGTGACCTCGGGCGCGGCCGCATTGATGAGCACGGCTCGGTCCAGCCCCACCCGGTCCATGTATTTCAGGAACGCTTTCGGCGAGCGCGTATATTCCAGCACCTGCTCGAACTGGGGCTGCTGTTTCCTCATCAACTCCAGCGAGGGCGGGTTCAGCAGCAGTTCGAAGGGCTGGATGTGGACGTGGCAGTCGGTGATCAAACCACTTCAATACGCGAGCAGGTTTGCAGAAGTCAAGTGCAGAGGGGCGTGGGGAGAATCGCCCCCACGCCCCAAAATGTCGCGGGCGCCCTTCGCTCCCGGCTTAAGGCGCGGCTTCCAGTTCCTCGACGTCTTCTGCGACCCTGTGGTTGAACTCTTTCACCGCAGTGTGCTGGCAGTCGAACGTGGTCTTGCAGGCCGTGCACTGCACCTGGTTTTCCAGGATCATCCACGTCTGATTGCCGCAGGTGCAAGTATAAACATCTTCCATGGGTTGCCTCCTTTCGGGATGGCCGGCGGTGCCGCCGATTCAATCCCGCTGGTACCAGTGGACGGTTAGCACCGGGCATTGCGCCTTCAAAAGGATTTCGTGCGCAACCGCCCCGGAAAAGTGGGTGCTGGCATCGCCCGCGAGATGCGCGCCCAGCATGATCAGATCGCACTGCTGGTCGTCGGCCACTTGCCGGATTGCGAAGGCCGGATCGCCGAACTCCACCGCGTATTCCAGGTTGGCTTGCGGAGGAATCAGCTCGCGCATACGTCTTAGGGTGGTTTCGCTCACCTCCCGGCTGGCAACGTACTGCCCCGGCGGAACATGGATGACGATCAGGCGTGCCTTCCAGTCTTCCGCAAACCCTAATACGAAGGGCAGATGCTCCAGTGATTCGGGAGTAAGGTCGGTGGCGAAGGCGATCTTGCGGAACGCGGTCGGCTCCTGGCCGGCAACGCGCGGTCCGATGGTCAGGACGGGGCAGGGCGCTTTGCGGAAAACCTCTTCCGCAACCGAGCCCACCAGCAGCTTCCCGATCCCGCCGCGGCCATGCGTTCCCAGCACGACCATGTCAATCGCCTTGTCCTGCACGATCCGGTAGAGCTCCTCCCAAACGCTCGGGCCTCGGCGCACCAAGTACTCGCAGCGTACCCCGCCGAGGTTCTTCGCCGAAAGGAAGGAAGCCATGTGCTTTTCCGCTTGCTCGACCGGTTTGTATTCGAATGCCGCAGAAGTGTCGTCGGCAGTCGGTTCCCATTCGCCGGGCAAGAGCACGTGAACCACGTGCAGGCCGGCATTGAAGTGACGGGCCAGTTCGATCGCGAATGGCAGCGCCGCTTCCGAAGCGGGAGAGTAATCCGTTGCCATCAGGATCTCTTTAATCGCTATGCGAGTGGGGGTGAGAACAGCCATAAGATAACCTCCTTACGGATGAACTAGCGTGAAGAGCCGAGGTTTTCTCGTCGGACCTGGGAAGGCCGCTCTCGTGGGCCTGGGAGGCCCTGGGGCAAAACAGCCTATTTTCGCCGCTTCGTCAATTAGTTTGCCCCAGGCACAGCGGCCCATGCAGTGATAGGGGTCACCAGTGAGTGTGAGGCGCCCTTACCGAGCGCGCGAATCCGCGTCCCGCCCGGTGACAGTAGGCGGAGGCGGCCGCACCGGAGCGTCCCCACACCTCTCCCCAAGGCGCAGGCCCTCCCCGTTCACCACCTCCGTTGGATGGCCGCGGAGATCGCTTCCTCAAGCCACCTTTCCCTTCGCGATGTTGTGGCAGGTCGAGGTCTCCACGTCGAAAGCGTGCACCTTGGGCTTGCTGTGTACCAGGTGCTGGATCATCTCGGCGACCTTCGCATAATCCTCGTGGCTGTAGCGTTCCGAGTCCCCTTTGGTCTTCCAGAAGCTGAGCGCCAGGATTCCCTCTGCGTCCGACACCAGCACGATCTCATCCACAAAACCGGGCTGTGCTTTCAAGGTGGACAGCACCTCGCTATGCAGCTTGCCGCAAACCTCGCGGGCCTTTCCTGGCTTCGTCTTTACTTCGACAACGCGAACGAACATGGCAGCTACTCCTTTCCTTCAATATGAAAGCACAAAAACCGTCCGAGCGCCGCGGCAGTCGAGCATATTGTTGATGGTGTGCGGATACGTTATGCGGCGCGGCCATGGGCATCCCGCCGTATCTGTTGGGCGGCTGCCAATCTAGCTGCGGCCGGCGCGGACCTGCAGTGATCGAAATCACTTGCAGGCGTGATCTTCCGCCCGCGCTTTTGCCAAGGGTGGGTCGGTTTATGGTTCAGGCCTCGCATCGCGGCAGGGCCGGGTGGAGGCCTAATAAGGACATGAACTCCAGTTCGCCACCCGAAACGCCAGCACCAGCGGCGGTCAACGCGGCGCTCCCGAAGGACCACTCCTCTGTTGATTCCAGCCAGCATCTGTCCGTGGTAATATCCCTCGCTCGCATGGCCGCGAGGAGTTCTACCTCCCATTACCTGCTGGGCAGCACGGACGCGGAGCACGAGCGCCTAATTCGGCAGGCCGCGTGGGTCGCTCCTTACACCGAACGATTCTTTCGTGAGGCAGGCATTGGCCCAGGCCAACGTGTCCTGGATCTTGGCTCCGGCGTCGGAGACGTCGCCATGCTCGCCGCCCGGCTGGTTGGTCCTGCGGGAGAGGTACTGGGAGTAGAAGGTGACTCGCGCTCGGTCGCCCGGGCCAGGGCTCGCGTGGCTGAAGCCGGGCTGCACAACGTGAGCTTCATTCAATCCGATGTGTGCCAGGTTCCGGACAATCAACTCTTTGACGCTGCCGTCGGGCGTTACATCTTAATGTTTCTTCCCGATTCCGTTGCCGTTCTGCGCGCTCTTTCTCGGGTGGTTCGTCCCGGTGGAGTTGTGGCTTTCCAAGAATCGTCTTTCGCCTCGTTTCTTCGGCTTTCGGCGCCCTTACCCCTTTGGGCTGCAGGCGCTTCTCTAATGATAGAGACCTTCCAACGCTCCGGAGCCAACACCGAGATGGGACCGGCTCTTTACCGAATTTTCCAGGAGGCTGGGCTGCCGGCACCGAGGGTGCATGTGGACACCCTGCTCGGTGCAGATCAATGGATGGCCGGTGTGCTTCGCAGTTTGCACCCGCAAATTAGGAAGTTCAATCTCTCCCTCGAGCCGCTGGGCGACCTCGATACTCTTTCACAGAGGCTCGAAGCTGAGGTTGCGGCATCGAACGCCGTTACTCCTCTGCCGCTCATCTTCGGAGCCTGGGCCCGGCGGCCGACAGACGTGGCTTCCCTCTAGCCGTCAGCCAGCGGCCGCCATCCTCAATAAGCTTTATTGATCACGATATCGATCTTGCTTGAGCCTACTTGGACGGGGTTACCCGAATAAGTGCCGTCGAACGTGCCGGGACGCGGGGGACCCACCATACCGCCAGGATCGATCCGGGCAGTTACATACATCTTCCCCTCGAACGATGAACCTACGAGAGTGATATCTTCGGCTGTGAGCTTGTAGGCGTAGGGAAAACTTACATCGGCTTCCCGCTTGACCACTAACGCAGGCTTGCTCGGATCGGACGAAGTCGAAGCGAAGATCAGGAGCAGTGGCGCCTTGCCCACTTTGCCCTTTAAGGCTGGATCGAGGGTAATAGTTCCTGAGATCGCGGCCCCACTGATGGGAGTCGATGGTGCGCCCGGCGCCGATGTTTTCTGTTCCTGCTTCTTGTCACCACTGCAGGCGTTAAGCCCGGCCACCATTGCCGCGATGGCTAACATCCTCCAGAAGCTTCCATGTGGACACGTTCGTGCTTCCACGTAGAACCTCCCCTCAACCTTTAACCGCGCCGGTCATTCCCGCCACATAGTGCTCGACGAAAAACGAATAGATCAGGGCCACCGGGACTGAGCCTAACAAGGCGCCTGACATCAGTTCTCCCCAGTAAAACACATCGCCCTTGATCAACTCACTGACGACTCCTACCGGCACCGTCTTGTTAGAGGCATCATAGATGAATATCAGGGCGTAGAGAAACTCATTCGCCGATAGCGTAAAGGCGAACATCCCCGCCGATAACACCCCGGGTAATGCCAGGGGAAGAACGATCCGGATCATGGCCTGGATCCGGGTCGCTCCATCGATCATAGCTGCCTCTTCCAGCTCTTTCGGAATAGTCCGGAAATAGCCGGTCAGAAGCCAGGTGCAGAAGGGAATCAGGAAAGTCGGATAAGTGACGATCAGCGCCCACGGCGAGTTCAGCAGGCTCCGATGCAGGAACGGCAGGTTGCCGATCACGTCCGAGAGCGGGATGAAGAGGAGCGTGGGTGGCACCAGATAGGTGATGAAGATAAGGACCCCTAAGGTGTCGGCGCCACGGAAGTTGAGCCGCGCCAATGCATAGGCCGCTGTGATCCCCGCGAACAGCGAGATAAACGTCGAGACAATCGCGACGAAGAGGGTGTTCTCCAGCCAGCGGACGAAGAGCGTATCCCTGAGCAGTGTCCGCCAATGGTAAAAGCAGTTGTCCATGATTGCCGCTCCGTTGAAGTGGAGCGAATGGACTTGTTCCACGACCGTCGTCGCACACGCGACCGGAACGTAGGGGTTGACCTGCCGGTTGTAGGTTTCCTGCGTCGATTTGAGTGAGGTCACCAACATCCAGTAGAAGGGGAACAGTGCAAAGAGGACAAAAAAGAAAAGAGGCAGATGATAGACGAGCAGCCGTTTGGCGAAGGTCTCGCCGACTGCGAGGCGCGCCATTTTATGCCTGCTCCCGCCGCAGGTAAACGAGCTGGAAGACGATCACCAGAGCCAGTATGGGAAACATGAAGAGCGAAACTGCCGCCCCGAGACCCAAACGCGACCCCACCATCGCCACCTGGTAGGCGTAGGTCGCAAACAGGTGCGTACTGTTGGCGGGACCTCCGCGGGTAAGGACATAGACGATCTGAAAGTCGGAGAAGGTCACAATGATGGAAAAGACCAGGACGACAACGGTGATGGGCCTGATCCCCGGCAGGGTCACATGCCAGAAACGCTGCCAGCCACTAGCGCCATCGACGGCCGCGGCCTCGTAAAGCTCGGGGTTGATCGTCTGCAGCCCGGCGAGAAAAGAGATCGCGTAAAAGGGCGTGCCGCGCCAAATGTTTACGAAGGTAACTGAGGCCAAGGCCAGGGTCGGATCTCCCAGCCAGAGGGGGCCCCTCGCGTATCCCCATCCCATCCAACTGTAAAAATGTCTGAGGGTCCAATTGATGACGCTGAAGTCGGGGTCAAAGATCCAGAGGAAGGCGATCGTGCTGAGCACTGTGGGGACAATCCACGGAAGCAGCACGGCGGCGCGCACCATCCGCTGAAACCGCACCATGCGGTTGAGCAGGACCGCCAGCCAGATGCCCAGGGCCCATTTGATCGCGGTTGCGATCCCCGTGTAAAGGAAGCTGTTCCACACCGTGGTCCAAAAGACCCCATCCTTGGTCACCAGATCTGCATAGTTTTTCAAGCCGGTAAACTTCACCTGAGACCAAGGCATGCCGATCTGCTTATTGGTCAGGCTCATCCAGACACCCCAGCCGAACGGATAGGCGACGAAGAAGAGGATGATGAACGCGGCCGGCATCATGAGGAGATAACCCAGCACGTTAGGCCGCTCCAACAGAGCCAGAGCGGCCTTGCGCCTGCCTTCGGTCGAGACCACGGTTAGCTGATCAGGATGCGATTCTTTGCTCATGCCGATCTAGGGATAAGATCCAGCCGCGTCACGCACCGTAGATGGATTTGAGCTGCCCCTCACCCCACTTCAACGACTCCTCTGGAGTCATCTTGCCGGTTGCCAGATTCGCCAGCATGTCAATCAGGACATAATTCTGCACCACGCGGGCAGCATTGCCGTCTGCGCTCCCTTTCCAGCCCACGGAGCGTCCCTCGAGGAGATGGTCGCGGTAGGGCTTGAGCGCCGGAAACATGTCCCACATGGCGTCTTTCATGTAATCCTTCAGCGCCCCGGCCTGATAGGCCTGGCCGCGACGCAGATACTTCGTGAATTGCTCTTTTTCCAGCAGCCAGCGGATGAACTCCTTGGCGGTTTCTACGTTTTTTGAGTATTTGGGGATGGCGAGCTGCTGGCTATAGTGGTAATGAAAGACGCCCGCTGGGCCCGCGGGGTTTGGTAAGTGCAGAATGTCATTGACGAGCGGGAGGTCTTTTTCGTCCAGGATGACCTGATTCGTAGCGGTGAGATAGATGCTGGGCGCATTGTTGGTGGCGGTGATCGCGCCCGACAGGAAGGAGCGGTTGTTGCTGGAGTCGTCCCACCCCGCGCCCGCCGGATCCATAGCATCCTCCCATAGCGCCTTAAAAAACTTTAAGGCCTCGAGAGTCTCTTTGCTAGCTATGACCACTCTGCCCTTCTCGTCCCGTTCCGCGACGCCGAAGCTCCAGAGATAAGGATAGGTGAAGTCGACCGCGTCGCCGAAGGTGTGACCGACCGTCTGGCCGATGGGATGTCCCTTGGCCTTCCACTTTTTCCCCTCTCGTCGCAGCTCCTCCCATGTCTTGGGCCAGTTCGTGGTGCCCGCGGCCTTCATGTACGAAGCGCGCACGACGTAGATATTCGGAACGACCGTGTGAGGGACGGCATTGAACCTTCCGTCGAGCATCGCGTGAGCCTTGCAGTAGTCGATGTACCCGCCATACTTGGACTCCAGCGCCGTGCAGATCTCGGTGACGTTGACGAGGGAATTCCCGTACTGGTTCTGCCAGTTGTGGAAGAACTGAATGATATCCGGTCCCTGTTTGCTCTCGATGGCGGCGGCAGCTCTGGCGGGAATATCATTGGCATTGATCTGTTCGATCTTGACTTTGACTTTGCTCTGTTTGCCCCACTCCTCTCCCTGGCGTAGGATCTCGACGTTTGCGGGTGGGGAGAAGTTCTTCCAGAGCAAAAAATGCAGCGACCTCTCCTGCGCGTAAACCGGCGCCTGGCGCGAGACTAAGATGCCCTCAATCCCGGTCGCGGCCGCGGCCATTCCGGCGATGCCGGCCATTTTGACAAAATCGCGCCGTGTCATTCCGCGCTTGTTGGATGCCTTCTTAGCCATCACACTCCTCCTTGCGAGCTCAAGTAGGCCTTGGACCCCTCTATCTCCCCGCATCCATGTACACGAGACGGAAATTCCCCGCCAGACTCTATATAAACTGGCCTAGGAATGTCAACGGGACCGACGCTCCCGGTAGTGTCTGAAAAGTTTCAGACACTACCACGCTCCCAGAGTCCGGCGCCCAAACGAAATTAGATGATTGCCTCTTCGGTCTGCGGGTCGATCAGGGTGGGACTTCATCTCGGTCCGCCGCCGAGCATTCTTTGCAGCCGCACAGCGGTGCGAATCACTCTCGCATCCTGGCCGTGATCTGCGGTGAGTTGCAGTCCCAGCGGCAACCCACTCGCAACTGGCATGGGAATGGAGATTGCCGGTGTTCCTAAGGCAGTCCACGGTGCGTTCATTCTTGGATCGCCGGTCGAAGCCAAGCCCAACGGTGCCGGCCCTGTGGCGGCCGGCACTAAGATCACAGGTGTGGCCTTGTACATCTCGGCCACTCGGGCCTTGCACTCCGCGATATATCGCCTGGCTTCGTCATACCGCGCCACCGAGATCTGGAGACCCTGGCGAACCAAGTTCGCAAGATCCCCGAGCCCGGAGCCGTACTCGTTAAAACGCTGCTGGTGGAATCGAGCGCCTTCGTAGAACATTACGATGTCGTTCGCATCGCAGAGTTGGGCAAGCATTCCGGCGATATCGATGGATCGGATCGACGCGCCGGCGTTTCGCAACCTTGAGAGTGCGTTCCGAAAGGCCGCCGCCATTGCAGGCTCGACCTCAGGCACGGGTTCGGGAGCTCCCAGCGCAAAATCCTCGGTCCGGCCCGCGGGATGTCCCAGCGATTCCCAAAGCATGAGCAGGTCGGCTGGTGTATGTGTGAAGAACCCGAGCGTGTCCAGGCTCTTGGCGAGAGGGAGCACGCCCTCCATGGGGAAAAGACCATAGCTGGCCTTGAATCCGGTAACGCCACAATAGGAAGCTGGCCGTAGCACCGACCCCCTGGTCTGGGTTCCGAGAGCGACCGGCACCATCCCCGCCGCGACCGCGGCTGCCGACCCGCTCGAGCTTCCACCCGGAGTGTGATCCAAGTCCCGCGGGTTGCGCGTTGGGGCGGGCGTGGTATAGGCGAAGGCAGCACAATGCGTCTTACCCAGCAAGATCGCTCCACGCTGGCGCATCTCGCGAACAATCGCGGCGTCGGCAGTGCCGATTCGTCCTTTGTAAATTGACGAGCCATATTCAGTCGACAGGCCCCTTGTCTCGATGATGTCTTTCGCTCCAAAAGGGATCTCGGACAGCTTCCCGTCCCCGGTTGGCCTCTGCGGCAGCACTTGGACCCAGGCGTGTATGGAGGGGTCGAGGGCCCGGATGTGATCCAGGCATGGCTGCAAGGCGAGCTCGCGCGTTTGACCGGAGGCATTCAACCACTGAGTCAGTGTTTCAAGACGCAGGGTTTGTGCGGTGGCGCCCATAGCGGAACGTTGCCGAAACCCACATTTTGCCAAGCATGGGCCCGCGGGACCAAGGTCTCGCGTTTCTCGGCAGAATCAGAGGCCCGGGCCAGACTCGATCGGGGTATCGCTGCCATCATTGAACTGATTACGTTTTCGGTAGGCCAGCAGCGTGATTCCGATCGACATGAACATGGGAGGGATAATAAGGATGAGGATGCCGCTGCGCAGCGCCGCAATGAACCGCTGGGTGGCCGAGGCCGCCTGCGTATAGCAGAGCGCGCAACTCTGGGCAAAGACCTGAAGAGGGAGCACCAGAACAATCACTGTGAGCAATGCCAACAGGATCGGTCGCAAGCATCGTTGAGCCGTCATGTTTTGGCCCCTTGGGTTGATCTTTAAGATTGCAGCCTCACTTCAGCAACTGGAACCGCAGTAGCCGGAAGCTGTCCGACCAGATCATATTCATCATCGAGAGCACGAAGATTAAACCAACAGCGACCGTCACAAAAAAGTTCCGGCGCTCCGTCCCCAGGTGCATGAAGAACATGACCGCTAGGCCGGCCTCGACGATGGCGAGCAAGGACATGCGGAGAACCATTTGCGAGCTGTCGATGTGCTGATAGGCGACCACGAACTGTAATCCCGCGATGATCAGCATGCAAACGTAGATAACAAAGTTCTTCGCCACACTCCCGCTCAAGTCCTTCGACATTTCATCCCGGTTGTGCCCGCCAGTATTCATAAAGAGTTTTCCCTCGCCTGTGGTTTGCCGCTAATGGGCAATGTTCAACAGATACACAAAGGGGACGACGAACATCCAAACGATGTCCACGAAGTGCCAGTACAAGCCCCAGATCTCAATGTGGCCGGCATCGTAGCGGCCACGCTGGTAGCCGATCGCCACGACGGTGAGCGCGATCACACCACCCACGACGTGCGAAAGGTGCAAGCCGGTGATGGTGAAGAACGCTGCGCCAAATAGCCCGGAGCCCCAGGGGTTCTGGAAGAGCCGCAAGCCCTCGCCGATGAGCCCGATCCATTCCCGGAGGTGCAGCAGGGCAAAGATGACGCCGGCGACGACGGTGATGAACGTCCAGCGGAGTGCTCCCGCCTTGTTGCCCAGGTTGGCGGCGCGCATGGCGATCAGCATGGTAAAACCGCTGGTCACCAGGACGAAGGTCATGAGCATGGCGTTGATCACGGTCGGCGAGAAATGAAACGGCCGTGGCCAGCCTGGAGTGGCATTCCGCAAGTAGCCGTAAGCGAACAGGAGCGCCGCAAACGTGACTGCATCCGACATGATGAACAGCCACATCACCAGCTTCTTGGAGGGCATCCGGTAGGGTGACTCTTCCAGCGCGTCCGCTGCATGCGCTCCCATTACGTGGGATCCGCCCATGGAACTAAGGTCGGCTTGGCTCACGCCTCTTCTCCCCTTCTATGCCTCAGAGTTTCACCCAGAGCAGCAGAAACAGGTACAACCACAGTAGGTCCATGAAATGCCAGTAGTGGGAGGCGGCATCCAACGTATTTTTCCGCAGCACCGATCTGCGAAGTTTGCTTGAAACATAGATCAACCCGCCGAGCCCTCCCAGAACGTGCAGGGCATGCACCGCGGTTAACACGTAGAAAAACGAGCTGCTTGGACTAGTCGCCAGATATAAACCTTGGGACTTCAATTGAAGCCAGGCGACGTATTGCCCGCCAACGAAGAGCAAGCCGAGCGATAGCGTCATATAGAGCCATCGCAGCGGGCTCGTCACTTGAGGGCTAGGCCCCAGCACGACGACCCTTGCAAAGCGGCGCCGCGCAAACTCAAGCGTAAAACTGCTGGCCAACAGCACCAGCGTGTTCAGGTAAAGAATGCCTGGGAAAGTGATGTGCTGCCAGTCTGTGGCGGAGCCCTGCCGTACCACCAGAGCACTGGTCAATGCGGCAAACGACATGGTGATGGCCGCCAGCCCCACCCACACACCCGTCTTGGACGCGGTTGAGCCGTCACCGACAGCAAGGAAGCTGCCGTCAGACGGTGTCCGATCCCGCCAGCCACCGCCGCCGGAGCCTGTCCCGTCCTTCCGGGAGGGAAGTTTGCGGGGGCGTACCTTGGGTGGTTCATGAACCGTGGTTGCCATAACTACCTGCGCCCTTCTTCGGGAACGGTGGGAATTTTCTCGGGCGAATTCTGCATCACGTAATCAGCGGTTGCCCCTTCCACGCCGTACTGGTAGGGATCGTGATAGACGACCGGTAGCTTCCCCCCGAAATTGTCCCACGGCGGGGGTGACGGAACCGTCCACTCGAGCGAAGTAGCTTCCCAGGGGTTCTGCGGGGCGAGTTCCCCGCGGAAGCGACTGTGAATCAGATTGTAGAGGAAGATGATCTGGGCGGCGCCGGTGGCCAGAGCGGCAATCGTGATGAACCTATGCACGGGCAGAAGCGGCTGCAGGTAATCGTTTACGAAAGCCGAGTAGCGGCGAACGTTGCCCGCCATGCCGAGATAATGGAACGGCATGAAAATCAAATAGGCGCCGACGAAGGTGAGCCAGAAGTGGATCTTCCCCAGCCTCTCATTCATCATCCGGCCGAACATCTTGGGAAACCAGAAATAGGTAGCGGCGAAGACCCCAAAGATAGCCGCCACACCCATCACCAGATGGAAATGCCCCACCACAAAATAGGTGGCGTGGAGCAAGACATCGATCGAAGGTTGCGCCAGGAAAAACCCGCTGACGCCGCCGCTGACGAACAGGGAAACGAAACCCAGGGCAAACAGCGAAGCGCTGGTGATGCGCAGTTTGCAGCCGTACAGGCTGCCGATCCAGATCAAGGTGAGGATGGTGGACGGGATGGTGATCACCAGCGTGGGGAAGGAGAACATCAGCGACGACAGCGGGTTCATGCCGCTGACGAACATGTGGTGTCCCCATACCATGTAGCTCAGGAATCCCAGGGACATCAGCGAATAAATGATGACCTTATGGCTGAGCATCGGCCGCCGCATGGCGTTGATCAGGATGTGCGAAACAATGCCCATCGCCGGAACGATGGCGATGTACACCTCGGGGTGACCGAAAAACCAGAACAGGTGCTGCCAGAGCAGAGGCGACCCGCCGGAGTGCGGCTGGATTTGATCGCTCACCACCAGGTTTGCGGGCACGAAGAAACTGGTTCCCGCCAGTCGATCCAGGATGAGCAGCCCGCAAGCCGGCAGCAGCACGGCGAAGGCGAGCAGGGCGATGCACGCGGTGATGAACCACGCCCAGGTGGAGAGTGGCATGCGCATCAGCGTCATACCCCGGGCGCGAAGGTCGAGCGTGGTGGAGATGAAGTTCAGCGAACCCAGCAACGAGGCAATGCAAAAGGTCGCAATCGACAGTCCCCACAGAGTCTGACCGGTTCCTTGGCCGGGACCGGCAACGGCGCCCACGGCGCTCAGAGGCGGGTACGCAGTCCAGCCAGAGATCGGCGGCCCATCACCAACGAAAAACGCCGCAATCAGGAAACAAAAGGCTAAGAACGTCGTCCAGAACGACATCATGTTGAATCGCGGGAATGCCATGTCCTCGGCGCCGATCTGGATGGGCAAAAAGTAGTTGCCAAAACCGGCAAACGGCGCAGTGGTGAGCACGAAAAACACCATCAGCGTCCCGTGCATGGTCATCAGCGACAGGTAGTATTCCGGGGTGATGACGCCATTGGGAGCGGACGTGTGCGCCAGCCATTTCAGGCCGGGAACCGGAGAATTCGGCCACACCAGGTGGATTCGCATCAGCCAGGAAAGCGCCATCCCGATGAGGACGGCCAGCAAGGCCAGGCCGTAATACTGCTTTCCGATGATCTTATGGTCGAGGCTGAATATGTAGTTGCGAATGAAGCCTTGCGGGGGAGCATGGTGTGCTACCTGGGGCGCCCGCGACGTCTCGTCCATCGACTCACCTCAAAACAACTGTCCTGCCTCACGTACCTACTGCATCGCCGCTTGCTGTTTTAGCCAGTTATCGAAATCTTCCTGCGACATAACCAGCAGATACGCCTTCATGTTGTAATGTCCCAGCCCGCAAAGCTGGGTACAAACGATCTCGTACTTGCCTGGTGTGGTGGCGGTGAAATGCAACGAAAGATCCAGTCCCGGCACGAAGTCCTGCTGGATCCGCAACTCCCTCACGTAGAACGAATGCCCGACGTCCTTGGCATGCATCAGCAAGTGGATCTCGCGAT
This sequence comes from uncultured Acidobacteriota bacterium, assembly GCA_963704285.1. GTDB lineage: Bacteria > Acidobacteriota > Terriglobia > Terriglobales > Acidobacteriaceae > JAHFUA01. Next base: position 118,437 of record OY969886.1, read on the forward strand.
TCATGGGCACGGCCATTTGAGCGGTGACAATGTCATCCTTCGAATCCTGGTCGTGGTCCTGGTCCAGTCCAAAGATGTTCTGCGTGGCCTCGTTGATGAGTTCGGGATGGATGGGACCGAACTTGCCATCGGGTCCGAGATAGCGGAAGTAGAAGGCAAACTGCCCCGCCTGGACCTGGATCGGCATGGCATTGGGCCCAGGCGGGGTGAAATAAATGTTCGCCCACGCCTTCTGCCCGAACACTCCCAGCGCGAGCACTTCCAGTCCGACGAGAACGATGGCCGCTGCCACTAAGCCTCTGGCGCCGCCGGGGAAGCTCTTGATCTTCTGCCCCGGCTTGGAGGTGGAGAACCACCAGATAAACACCGCCAGGATGATCTGTGCGGCCAGGAACGAGACGCCGGCCTCGATCATGGTGTCGGCCATCTGTTCATCGATCAACGCTCCATGGGTGGAGATATCCGCCGGCGGGTACCAGGTGTGAAGGATGATCGGAACCGCGGAAGCTATCGCGATGACTATGAGTGTTATCGCAAAAATCCTCGCCAAATCGCCTCGCCTCGGGCCGTCGAGCGGCCATGGTAGCTGCCGGAAGGCGGCCGCCCGTGGGTACGCGCGGCACCGCCTTGGCGCTACTGTTTACTTGGCCTTGAACGTAAAGTCGGCCGTAGCTGACTTGCCGGATGCCACCGCCACTTTCTGTGTTTGTGTCCCGTAGGTCTCTTGCCAGGCTGTCAGGGTGTAGTTCCCCGGCGGGACGTTGTCGACGGTGTAGGAGCCTTTGTCGTCGCTGACCGCGTGGGGCCCCTTTACCACCGCCATGTAGCCATGCATCCAGGGGTGAATGTTGCACTTGACCGGGATGGCAACTTCCGGCGCCTTCCAGGTTGTCTCGAAGGGCGGCGACCCTGGCGGTTGAGATTTGTTCCAACCGATGTTGCCGCTGCCCGCCGCCGGCAGGGGGTGAATGTTGTGGGTGGTGGGATCGTGGGTCGATACCTCCAGCTTCTGGCCCACGTCCACCGCGATGACGTGCGGCTGATACGTGCAGCCCTTCTGGTCAAAGATTACGGGCTGTGAGGGCACGGCACTGGCAGCTTCCGCCGAAAGACCCTCAGAAATGTAAACCACAACGTACTCCAGCCCTCCATTCGGACCCACAACCACCGTCTCCGTTTTGACCGGCTTGCCCGTGTGTTGCTGGGCGCACACCGGGTCTTTTGACATATCGATGGGCCGCTGGTGTGCGGGTGTCCCGTCCAGCTTAATGGTGCCGGTGATCTTGCCGCCGGCAGCGGCGCCTACGGCCGGTCCCGAGTACAGGAGCGCAAGCCCCAGCAATAAAAGCACGGTTAGCGTTCCGGCGCATTTGTACCAACTCTTCATGGAATACTTCTCCTCGTCACAGACTCACTTAGCCGGTGCATTGGGATTGATCGGTTTCAAGCCGAGTTGCTGGGCGATGTCCTTGGCTCTGGTGTGCATGGGCTGCAAAGTTCGCAGATAAAACACCAGGTCCCACGCATCGTCGGGCTTGAGATTGTCCATGAACGAAGGCATGGGCGTACCGTCCAGCCCGGTCATGAAAATTTTGTAGAGATCCTGGTCGCTTGCACCGCACTTGAAGCGATCGGTATCGTGAAAGTTAAACGCCTTGATCGGCCGGTTCTGATCGTCCGTTAGGGTGTCCGCCGAAGGGCCATTGCCCCGGCCCTCCACCCCGTGGCACTTCCAACATTCAACCCTCTTGAAGGTCGCCTGCCCCGCCTTGATTCTTTCCGCCGTCACTTCCGGTTCGGAAGGAATTTGAATCGGAGGTCCAGGTTTCTCCGACTGGAACCGCGGAGAAAACTGCTTCACGTAAGCGACCAGATCGGCGCGGTCCTGGTCGGTGAGCGGGCGCCATGACGGCATGTTGGAGTTGGTCAACCCGCGACCGATGGTGTTGAAGAGGTCGTCGTCCGTGGGCAAAGTCCCGCTGGGGGTGGAGCGGCATTTGAAAATACCCAAGGTGAAATTGCGCGGCTTGGGGTCGATCCACATGGCGTTCTCGCCCTCACCATCCCCCAGGGGCCCGTGACAACCGATGCAGAAGCGCCGATACAGCGGCGCCCCGGCCGTGGCGTGCCCCGTCAGTTTGCCGATGTGGCTCTCCGTCCCCATTCCCTGGCTTTGCTGGCCCCAGGAAGTGGCACACAAGGCGAACACCGCAGCGGCAACCACAAAGAACAACCATCTCGCTAGCTTTGCGCGCATCGGTATGCCTCCTAGAAGTCGAAGTCAAATCCCAGGAATACACTGCTGCCGGTCAAGCTGGTGCCTGAGGGCGCCGCTCCCTGCTGGCGCACCAGCGAGTACTCACCATGCAGGGCGAGGCCGGCGCGGCTGAGCATGATGGGATACCAGCGGGTCCCAAAGGTGTACGCGTCAATGTTTCCGAAACTGGACGGAATCCCGGGCAGCGGCTGCTGCGACATACGCACGAACTCGTTCCGCTGGATCAAGATCAGTTGCGGATTGACCGTGTAGTGGGTCTCCACGAAGGCGCCGTTCCAGGTCGCCGCCCGCGCTCCATCCGGAAGCGTCTGGTTCGCCCCCGTGCCGGTGCCGAAATACGGGCTGTCCCAGCCATGCTGGTAATACACCGAGAAGTCGAGCTTCTTCACGTAAAACAGACCAAAGAACCCCTCCCGGTGGAAGGACTTATTGCCAGTTCCGGTACCTGGAAGGTTCCCCCCGTTTTGTTGCAGGTAAAACGTGGGCGCCTCGCCCGCGAAGAAATAGCCCCCTACGCGCTGCACCCCCAGCTTGCCAGCGTCAAAAGCCTGGCTTGCTGTAATGAAGGTGCTGTAGGAATTGCCATTGGGAAGGTTTACGCTGCCGTCATTGGAGCTTATGACCGCGACCGAGTAGCGCGTGCGGTCATTCCTGGAGTGCCCCATGACTTCGAATCCGAGCTGGTTGTCTCCGATCTGCGCGAAACTGTTGATGACCGAACTGCCATTGGTGAGTTCCGCCAGCGGGATGAAGTGGTAGAGCTGATAGCCTCCGCCCTGGTTGGACAGCGTCATGCCGCGTTTTTCGGAGATGAGGTTATCGAGCTCGAACTTGCCGACCTTGAAATTGAGCCAGGGGCTCTTAAGCAGGTTGTCGAACCGCACCCAGGCGGATTCGAAGCTGAACGCGTCTCCCGTATTTTCGAAGGAGGGCACCAACAGGAAGGAGATGTTGTTGTACAGCGTGCCGCCGGCAAGGATGTCGAGGCCGGAGAGGTCGAATCCATGAGACATGGTCTTGACCTCGGCGGTGTTAAAACCCGCTTCCGTGTCGACGCCAACCTTGTTGAAGCTCTCGCGGTGCCAGTTGGGGGTGATGCGCATGGTCACCGGCCAATAGGACGGGTTCTGCCAGATAGGAGAATCCCGGTCATTCATTAGCTGGTAGCCATTGTCCTTGAAGGTTTGACCGAAGACGTTCAGTTTGGGCCACGCCTCATGGCAAGCTGAGCAAGGAAGGCCATACTTGCGCGCAAAGGCGGGAATGGCGACCGCGGGTCGCAGAGAGCCCAAAAACACGAACGCCAGCAACAGCAGACAGGGCAAACCCCTCCGGGCAAAACAGGCCATTTCATCCTCCTGCCCAACCGAAGTTCTGATTTTGCCTTCTTGGTCCCACGGGCCCCCCACGGGCCCCATCCCGCGATTCGAACACCTTAAGGAAGGTGCGTGCGGGCGCACTTAATTAGCACGGTCGGTTGGAGGGCGTCAACAAAGAAATGCTTATGGCGTGGAAACTTTTACTAACAACGGCCGTTACCCGCCACCAACCCGCGGACGAAGGTTTCCGTGATCGACATGGCTACCTGGCGGGAGTGGGATCGGCCATCTCCCAGCACCGCCGGATGCATGAACCCGAACATGAAGCCGACCAGGCCCACGAAATAAGCCATGGACTCGATTTCGCGGCTCGATCGCCCGCGGCATTCTTCGAGTTTTCTCAGCCGCGCCGCAATGTCCTGGGCCCGGCGCCTGGGACCGATGCTGCGGGAGAATCGCCCGATCGAAGGGTGACAGATCGCACAGGGAATCACCACTCGGAAGAACTCCCGATCGTCCCACATTCGCTTCAGCTCGAACTCGACCAGGTTCATCATTTCCTGGTCGAGCTGCGGAGCCGGGTGCAGCTTCGCATTCATCTTGTTCAGCGCATGAGAGACTTTGAACCGGATGAGAGCAAATAAGAGACCGGATTTGCCGCGGAAGTAGCGATGAATCAGTCCCTCGGCGCAACCAGCTTGCAGGGCGATCTCCCGCGTGGTGGTGGCCTCATACCCACGGGAGGCGAAAAGCTTGGAAGCTGCGGAAATCAATGCCTGCTCGCGCGCGGCGCGATCCCGTACTCCTCGCCTCGGCTGCTTGATTGTTCTCATGGCTCGTTTCCGGATTGGAATAAGACTCGGTCAGGCATGGGCGCGGATTTTGGGGTCAGGGAGGTTGCAGTATCGTTTACGCCTGATTTGGTCGTCAAACAATCTTCGCCGTTTTTACAAAAGTTTTACTTATCAGGCCGCGCAAGTTCCAAACACTTCCAACTTGACATTCGGCACGCCCCACGGTAGGTATGCACACCTCAAGATGCCCGACGACGTGCCACGGGATATGCGGATCGGCAACAGCAGAGGAGCTCAGGACGCTGGGTTGAACTGGGCCCGAGCAGTGTGGCTGGCGTGGTGGCTTTGCCTTGCCCTCGCCTTTCCAGTTTCTGTCCTGCCTGCGGCCGAGTCCGCTACGGTTCCGGAAACCAGTTTCGGCGTCCGCGTGGACGCCCCCGAGGCCGACGTTCTTCAAGCCGTGCACGAAGTCGCCGCCGACCAGATCATTCACGGAACCTTCTCGTACGACAAAGAGAAGATCCTGTACGGAGCTCATGCCGCCGATTCCTCCGCCGCTTTCCATGATTCGCCGGCCGGTCCCAAGGTGTTCTACAAGGTGGCGGAACGAGTGCTCGCGCCGCGCTATTTCAAGGACAGTGAAGACGTAGGCACCGTCACGGTGAGGTACATCGTGCAGGCGGCCGGCCTGGCCGCCACCAATGTTCAGATCGATGCCGTATTCATCGATGCCCGGCACAAGGCCCATGCGTCGCAGGGCAGCGTCGAGTCCGCGGAATATGCCGCCATCAAGGAGCACTTGCAGGCCATCGCCTTGAAGCAGCAGCAGACGGAGGAAGAGGCGCAGGATCTGGCACGCCGGCGCAAGCAAGCCGAAGAGCAGAAGCCGAGGCCGGCCAGGACCGAACTGCCGGCAACCAATTCCGTTCCCGTGGGTGACTCGGCGAAGGATCTGGAGGCGCAAATTGAGCAGGTTCGGCGGCAAGTCGAACGTCGCGTGAAGGATGCCGCAACACCGCTGAAATCCGCACCCTTCAAGAGCGCCAGCAACGTACAACTGCTGGCAGCGAGAACCGCAGTAGTGGTCCTTATTATTACCCCATACTGGTATGGGGTAGAGACCGAGGACGGACACCGCGGCTGGATTCATCGCAGTCAACTGGAGCCACTGCCGTGAGCAGCGCACGGTCATCCGGCAGCAGGCATGTCTTCCGCGGGCTCGTGTGTTTGTGGGTAGTGGTGCTCGCGGCAGCGCCTGCGGTTGGAGCTCAGACTGCCCCCGGCGAGCGCAGTTTCCATGCTTCCAAAGCGCTTGTGGAAAGCCAGCTGCGCAACCTTGGCGCCTATTCCGGAGGGCGACTGCCAATCCTCGAAGGCTTCGTGGTTTCCCAGGAACACTCGCTGGATCGCTACCAGCGCGGATACTACCAATACTCCGTTCAGCTCAACGCCGCGGCTCCGGGTGAGACGCAGGTTCGCGTGACGGCGAAAATCACGGCGTGGTATGCAGCCCACGATCAGATCCACTCCGGGTACCGCGTGCTTGCTTCCAATGGGCGGCTGGAGGCGGATCTGCTGGATCGCTTGGAACAGGAGTTGACGGGCCATTTCACGGGCGGGATGGGATTGCCGGATCAGCGCAGTCACGGGACACCAGACATGTTCGCGTCGTTGCCGGATAAACCGGCCCCAGCTTTTACTCGCGGTTCTGGCATCACCCGCGCGCCCAATCTGACCGCTTCTCTCTCGCTACCGCAGAAATCCGGCAATGCTTTTCCCGGCAGCCACGCCGGCGAACAGCGGATGCAGCAGTTGCGGGAGCAACTAAAGAGCCTGCAAGAGATTCTCAAGAGCCAAACACGTCCCGATGATCTCGCGGCGGTAAAGAGCTCGAACACGCCGCTCTTGGCATCTCCCATCGAAGGAGCACAGGTGGTACTCCGCGCCGAGAGCGAAGACGAGTTTCAGATCCTGGAAATCAAAGGATCCTGGGTCCACGTGCGCATTTCCGGACTTTCCCGCGGCTGGATTCAGCGCGCGCAACTCGAGCTGCCGACGGCGGCCGAGAGCGCGTCGCAATCCACCGACATTTCTCAGTTGGCCGAACCCTCTTTTCGAAAGAGCCGGGAAGAAACTTCCACATTTCCGGGAAACTGGGAGCCACTTCGGGGCAAGAGAGTGAAGATCATATGGGTGCAGCCGCTCGGAGACCCTGCCCAGATCAGCCGGCTTACCTACGCGAGATCCATATTCCATAAGACGTACTCGGAGCTTTCCGAAGGCGCATCGGACCTGGCAGGAGTGGTCATCGTTTTCGACTCCCAGGATGGCGGAATGGCAGCCGCCACCTTGCCGTCGCTCCAGCAATGGGCCGCAGGCCATCTCTCGGACAACGCTTTTTGGAAACGGTGCTGGTTCGATCCCGCGGACGCATTCAACCTCAAGGAATAGCGGTTGGGCAGGTTCGCCCGGTTGGACAAAGCCGCGCGCTTGCCTTTAATATCCGGGACCGGAGAACGCGCGAGGGCGCAGCAGCCGCTGCGCTCCATGCCCCGGGAACCCGACCGATGCGACTCGTAACCTTTCAGGATTCGGCTAAGCGCAGCCGGATCGGCGCCCTCAGGGACGACGGGCAAGTCGTCGATCTCACCACAGCTTGTGCGCTCTATCTGCGCGAGGCAGAAGACGAGTCTGCCTTCTACGCGTTGGCGGAGGCGCGCGTCCCTCCCAACATGCGCGCCTTCTTCGAAGGCGGCGACCGTAGCCTGGCCACAGCCCGGGCGGCACTGCGCTACGTGTCTGAGAAACAAGCGCCAGTGACCGGGCCGTCGGGTGAACCCCTGCTCTACCGTCGCGAGACTGTCACTCTGAAAGCCCCGATCATCCCCAAGAAGTTCTTCCACACCGCCGGCAATTTCCTCGAGCACCACGAAGAGGCGCAAAAAACCGGCTTTTCCCATCCCGTGCTGCCGTGGATCGTGTTCTTCCAGAACGTGGACGCCATCATCGGCGATGGCGAGCCCGTGGTCTACCCGCAACACCTGACCCAGGAACTCGACTACGAGCTGGAGCTGGCCGTGGTCATCAAGAAGCCGGGCAAGCATTTCACCGCGGCGGAAGCGGCGGACTACATCGGCGGCTACACGATCTTCAACGACATTACTGCGCGCGACATCCAGCGCCGGGAGATGAAGTCCGGCGTGTTCAGCTTCTGCAAGGGCATCGACACATTCTGTCCGCTGGGCCCGTGGATCGTCACTGCCGACCAGGTGCCCGACCCCCACAACCTGGCGATGGAGCTGCGCGTCAATGGCCAGCCGCGGCAGAGATCCCACTCCAGCAAAATGTCGGTCAAGATACCGGAGATCATCGCCCACTACTCGGCCATGGGTTATAGCGCCGGGGACGTGGTGTCGACCGGCACGGTGTCGGGCGTAGCTGCCTTCAGCGGCGATCCCCAAGCCTGGTACCTCAAGCCGGGCGACGTCATGGAATGCGAGATCGAGAACATCGGGGTGCTGCGCAATCCCGTCATAGCGTGGGAACAAGCCTACGGGAGCAAGCCTCCCGAGATCGGAGCCGCAGCCCATGAGGGATAAGAGCAAGGTATGGGTCAGCGATTTGAACGCGCGGGAAAACATCCATTCTGGTTTCCGCCGCACTGCACCTGTGCGCTTCTACGACACCACCCTGCGCGACGGCGAGCAAGCCGTGGGGGTGGTGCTGGATGCCGTTCAAAAGCTGGAGATTGCCCGCAAGCTGGACGAACTGGGGGTAGCGCGCATTGAGGCGGGCTTCCCCCGGGTCTCGGCCGAGGATGCGGAGGCAATCCAGTTGATGTCGAAAGCCGGCCTGAAGGCGGAATTGTGGGGCTTCTCCCGCGCCGTGAAAGCCGACGTCGAGGAAATCCTGCGGCTGGGGCTGCGGGCCACCATCATCGAAGCGCCGACCAGCGACATCAAGCTCAAGGCTTATGGCATTGCGCGTGAGGAAGTGCTGCGGCGCATCCGCGATGCCGTCTCCTTCGCGGCCAGCAACGGGGTCACCGTAGCGTATTTTGCGGTGGATGGAACCCGCACCGAGCTTGAATTTCTCCGGCGAGTCTATGAGCAGGCGGTTGCGGCCGGAGCGAAGGAAATCGTCGTGGTCGATACCATCGGCGCGTGTGGCCCGGAGGCTGCCGAGTTCCTGGTTAGCCAGGTTTGCCAATGGCTGGGACCTACGATTCCCATTCACTGGCATGGCCATAACGATTTCGGTCTGGGCACGGCCTGTGCCGTGGCCGCAGTACGCGCCGGCGCAAGCTGGATCCAAGGCACCATCAACGGCATGGGCGAGCGCGCCGGCAATGCTGACCTGGGAGAGATCGCGCTGGCGCTGACCTGTCTGTACGACGTGCCGGTGGAACTGAATTTGGACAAGATCCGCGAAGTCTCGGCGGTGGTGCGCCGCGCCGCCGGTTATGAGTTCGAAGCCTGGAAACCGGTGGTCGGTGAAAACCTCTTCATGCGGGAAAGCGGCGCTGTGGCCACCCAGTTTCACATCCCGGAGGCCATCGAACCGTTTTCTGCCGAATTAGTGGGAGCTACGCGCAGCATCGTTCTAGGAAAGAAGAGCGGGCTCGACAGTATCGATCTGAAATGCCGGGAGCTGGGATTGCCGCAACTCTCTCCCAAAGCGCGGGCCTCAGTGCTGGGGGCGGTGAAGCGCCGCAGCATAGAGAAGCGCGGCCTGGTCAGCGATGAAGAGTTCCGGCAGATGGTGATTGGAGTGGCCGCGATGACGAGCTGAACCCGTAAGGGAAGGTGGGAAGTGAGAAGTGGAAAGGGTTAGACCCCACTTTCTTGGCTTTGCTTCCCACTGACCACTTACCACTATTTTTTAAAATGCGGGAGCACAGCCTCGCCGAACAACCGCGCCTGCTCTTCGCGATCGTCGCCCCAAATCTCCAGCATGATGTTGGTACAGCCGGCGGCGCGGTACTCCTCGATGCGCGCGATGCATTCGTCGGGAGTTCCGGCGATGGCATGGACCTTCTCCAGAATCTCGTCGGTGACGGCGCGGGCGGCAGCTTTGCGCCCGCCACGCTCCATGGCGTCGGCGACAGGCTGAAGCTCCTCGAAACTCAGACCGGCACATTGCAGAAGCACGTCGGCTGAGCCGCGGATGTTCTGCACCTTGTTGGCGAGGTACATGGCTGCCATCTCGCGAGCGCCATCTTTTCCCTGGCGCGAGTCGCGATGGATGGAACCGACAATCACCGAGCCAAGGTCGAGCGAAGACGGATCGCGTCCCGCCTTGCGCGCACCCTCCTCCATGTTTGCGCGCGAGTACTTCACGAACTCGGGCGTGGTGATCGAGGCAGTGAGCAGGCCGTCCGAGATCGCGCCCGCCATCTTTTGCAGCACCGGCCCGGTGCCCGCGATGTACATGGGAACCGAAGCGCGCGGGACATGCGCCTCGTCCTTCAGCGCGGGAGCATGGGCTTGAAAGGCGCGGCCCTGGTACTCGACCGGGCCGCCTGCGAGCATGGCTTTCACGATCTCTAAAGCTTCGCGCATGACCACCGCTGGGCCGACTTCCTTGCCCTTCTCGCCTTCGCCAATCTCCTTCATGAAGATCTTCGAGGCCCCAAGGCCGAGGATGAACCGTCCCTCGCCGGCGGCCTCCTGCAATACGCGCGCTTCCATTGCGATCTGCACCGGGTGGCGTGTGTAGGGCGAGATGATGCCCCAGCCGATGGCGATGCGCCGGGTCTCGCGCGCCAGGATGGCGGTCATGGCGGTGGATGAGCGCGCTTCCATCGCGTGCTTGCGCCACCAGGGATAGGCTTCGGCAAACCAGAAAATGTCGAAACCGGCGGCGTCACAGGCCTTGGCCATGCGCGCCGTCTGTTCGAGCGGCTCCATCGAAAGCTGCAGCACGCCGATACGGAAGGGGACTGGCATGATCTCTCCGGTTAGGGTTTTGTCCACGAATGCTCGAGGCCCTTGATCAGTGCCCAGATGGCGCGGTTGAGCGGAGTAGCGATCCCGGTCTTCTCGCCCCAGTGGACGATGGCGCCATTCAAGAAATCCACCTCGGTCTGGCGGCCGGCCTCAACGTCCTGCAGCATGCTCGCCTTATGTTTGCCGGGAGCGTTGGCGCCCTTCATCACCAGCTCCCAAGGTTCGCCGTGCAACTCGATGCCCAAGGCGCGAGCCACGCGCTTGCCTTCCTCGATCAGGGCCTTGAAAAGCTCGCCCGTGGGCTCGAAACCAGTGGCCGCGCCGTGATGCAGCCTGGTGAGGGCGCCCACCGGATTGGTGGCCGCATTGAAGATCAGCTTGGTCCACTGTGCGCCGCGGGCATCGGGCAGCGCGAGGGTGTGCATTCCGGAGCGGGTGAGTGTGCCGGCGAGTTCTTCGACCATCTGCATGGGTGTGTGCGTCGGCTCAAACGGACCGATCCAGGTGTCACCCTTGATGTCGAAGCCGACGTGCCCGGGTTCGATCAGGTGGCCGGCAGGGAAAGTCGTGCCACGGATCACGTATCTCACGTGGTCGGCGATGATCTCTTCGTTACCGACGCCGTTCTGTACTGAACAAACGGCGCTGCGATCGTCGAAAATGCGCGCCGCTTGCTCGATGGCCTGGCGTGTGTGGATGGCCTTGGTGGCAACGATCCCATAGTCGCAGCGCGGGATGCGGGCGGGATCGCTCGCGGCTTTGAGACGAGCGGTGAAGTCGGCAGCGCCGGAAATGCGCAGCCCGTTGCGGTTGATGGCTTCCACGTGCTCGTGGTTCACGTCGTAGGCCCAGACCTCGACGCCATCAAGCCGCGCCAGGTGCGCCGCGAAGATGCTGCCGACCGCGCCGCAACCGATGATGCAAATTCGCATAGAAGCACTCAGCACTCAGCAGTCAGCAGTCCCGCGACAATGGAAGCACCGTGCATTAGAGCAGTTTCACAGTGGATATACTCAGGCTTTAAAAGGGCACGGCTTCAGCCGTGCCGCCAATGCCAGGGATGAGCGGGCCTTTAGGCCCTGGGGGATGTCCCTCAGCGGCTAAACAGGCTGCTGAAAAAGTCTTTTTGAGGGTCAATTCGGACAGAAATCGATCTGTAAGTACTTGAATCTTCGTTCGCCGAAATTACCGAATTACTGAGTTGGTTCATTTTTCAGCATCCTGTAAAGCCGAGTTCTTACCGGCCCTGCACGGCACGCCTGGAAGGCGTGCCCTTTCAAAGAACCCGCGTACATCTATGGTGCAACCGCTCTAGCTGAGTGCTGATTGCTGAGTGCTAACTGCTCTCCTCTCACTGCCATTGAAAAATCGCCAGGGCACATCGCAAAGGTTCTCGCCCTCGGTCTTGCCGACGCGATAGGTGTCCTGGGTGTAGAGGCAGACTTGCCCATCCTGATCCACCACCTGGGGGTGGAGCGAGAAGATCATGTTCTCGCGAAGGACAACGTCGGTGTCGGCGCCAATCGCGGGATGCTCGATCATGGTCAGGCCGATGGAATGGCCGGAAAGGTGCCCGAGCGCGAATCCATGGCGGGCGAACGTGTCCGCAACGGCGCGATGCACGGTCGAGGCCAGCTCGCCATCGCGCAGCAGCTTGCGCGCAGCCTCCAGCGCTTCGGGATAGGCCTGCTTCATCGCCTCCGTCCGCCGGCTCGCCCTGCCCTGGATCAACGCCCGCGAGAACTCGACCCAATAACCCTCAGCCCCGGTGATCTCCAGCGAATAGAGCAGGAGGTCGTCGGGCGCGACCCGGCGATGGCCCGGCACCTTGAAGTGCGCCTCCGCCTCTCCCTGCGGGCCCGAGAGCACGATGTTCATCATGCGCGGGCCGGCGCCGCGCGCGAAAAAGCGCTCCACCGCAGGCGCCATGATCTCCGCCTCGGTCCTGCCCGGGCGGTAGCCCTCGACCAGCGCCCAGAAGCCGTCGAGGATGACGTCCATGCTGTCGCGGACATCGGCCAGTTCTTCTTCGCTTTTGACCGCGCGCGCCATGTCGAAGTGGAAGTCGAAGGGAACGAGTTCGACCGCGCCCTCGAGCTCGCGGTAATCTCTCACCGCCATGATGAAGTCGAGCCCGTACACGCCCAGGCGCTTCCAGCGGCGCTCACGTGCTTGCTCGCGCAGCCAGCGCCCCGGCATCTCGGCCCAGACGTGCTCGCGTACCCAGGGCTTCTTCTTGTCACCAATCCAGCGGGCTTCGCGCGGAAAGAGCAGGGTGGGCTCGCCTTCCATCGGCAGCAGGACGTAGGCATAGCGATGGACGATCTCGAAACCCGAAACGTAGCGCACCCCTCCCTCAAACCCGGCGTACTGGCTTCCACAAACGAGGAGCGCGTCCACGTTGTGGGCGGCCATGGCGGCGCGCAGGTTGCGGTAACGGCGCTCGATCTCGTGGTCGCTCGGATTCATTTCACATCCACCACGGAGGCACGGAGCTATTGGATAAGTGGGTAATTGGGTAATTGACGCCCCCATTCGAGCGCGCGTCGGCCGATTTCAAACATTCCAAATTACCCAATTACTCAATCTCCGTTGGCTCCGCACAGCTCCGCCGCGGTCAAAGCGTAGACTTTGGTGATGTCCACCAGCGTCTTGATGGCGACCTTCTCGCCCTGTTCGTCGCGCGGGCCGCTCGAAGGCCCGTAGTTCACCGTGGGCACACCGTGGCGCGAAAGTGTTGACGCGTCCGAACACCATAGCACGGTGTCGTGCTGAGGCGGCGCGCCCATAACGCGAGCGTGGTTGGCCTCGATCGCCCGCACCATCTCGTGGTCTTCGCGGATGGTCGCACCGGGAACCGAGACCATAGTCTCGAAATCGATGCCGTAATCCGGAAACTGTTTCTTCAAACCCTGCACCAGCGCATCCACCTCTGCACGAGCATCGGCCGTCTCCATGGTGGGCGGCACGCGAACATCGAGAAACAAGTCTGCCGTGGGGGGCGTGCGGCTGGCGCGCCAGGGATCGCCGGCGCGCAGGCATCCCAGATTCACCACGCCCTCATGTCCGGCCCAGGCCGCCTTCGTGCGCCACTCGGCGGACCAGCGCAGCACTTCCTCGATCACGTCGTGCATGCGGCGGAGCGCGTTTTGCCGCTCGCGGCCTTCTGCAAAAGCGGTGTGGACATAGATACCCTTGGTCGAGATCCGAGCCCACAGCGAGCCGGCGTGCGCAAGCACCAGCTTCATGTCGGTGGGTTCGCCCAGGATGCACATGTCCGGCAATCCGCCCTGGGTAACGAGGTGGCGCGTGCCGACGCCGTATCCGCGGTACTGCCGGCCGGTATACTCGCCCCATTCGGTTTTTTCGATCTCACCGACGACGGCGGCGATCATGATGCTGCCTTCAAGCCGCACGCCTGCGCGCTGCAGCGCCTTCATCGCCTGCGTGTAGCACACCAGTGCGCCTTTCATGTTGTAGATCCCGAGGCCGTAGATGAAGCCGTCCTTCACCACCGCGTGCGGTTTGTAGCCGATGCCGGTAAGAAACGGCTCGCGGCCGGTGTTGGACGTATCCATGTGGCCGTTAAACATCAGGGTGGGGCCGCGGCCCGCGCCCTGCCAGCGAGCGATCACGTTCGGCCGGCCCTCCTCCACAACCTGCCACGTGACTGCGAGCTCCATCTGCTCGAAGGCCGCGCGCATGTACTCGGCCATGCGCAGCTCTTCGCCGGTGGCGCTGGGAATATTGACCACATCGCAGCCCATGGAGACGATCTCGTCCTCGCGCACCTCGGCGCGAATGCGGTCGGCGAGCTCAGGACGGATTCCGGGCATGTTTTCCTTGGGAACAGCCATCAGGCACGCCCTCGATCGGACACCGCCGCACGGCGCTCAACCGTCACATTCGCTTTCTTCCCAGGCTCCGCCCGTTCCAATGCGCGGAAGATGCTGTCGGCGGTGTTATGCGAATCGTCGATGATGATGCCCTTCTCAAACAACGCATCCTGGAGCGCCGCCGAAATCGCGTGCACACCTGCCGCGCCCCCTTCGCCCATACCCTTGGCGCCGCTATAGGTGTGGGGCGAGGGAGTTTCGATGTGGCCGTACTTGATCCGCGGCATATTGACGGAGGTGATCGGGGTGTAATCGCTAAAGGTGCCGGTGAGCATGTTGCCGGCCTCGTCGTAGACGCAACTCTCCATCAGCGCTGCCCCGATCCCATGCGCGGCCGCGCCGTGCACCTGACCTTCGACGATCAGCGGATTGATGACGCGGCCGCAATCGTCGATGGCGGCATAATCGAGGATCACGGGATCGAAGGTATCGCGGTCGATCTCAACTACGGCGATGTGCAGTTGGGCAGAGTAGGTGAGCGTCAGGTTGCCGAACTTGCGCCGCACATCGGGCAGCTTGAAGGGCGCACGCCAGGTGTAGCGGCAGTTGAGGGTGATTTCGTATAGCTCCTCCGGCAGGATGGCGCTGTTCACGTTGGCGATGTTGGCGAGTCCCATGAACGGGATCGCCTTGTCCGTGCCGCGGACCCGCACCTCCGGCCCCTGCTGGCCGACACCCAACTCGAGTTCCTCCTGCTTCGCCTCCAGCACGAAGGCTGCCAGGCGCAAGATCTCCGTTTTTAATTTCTGCGTGGCGCCGTGTACGGCCGAAAGCCCCGATACCGCGAACTGGCTGGCGTAGGTGCCGGTAAATCCGGTATGGACGTTGCGGTCGGTATCGAAACCGACCCGCACGCTGACCATATCGGGGTGGACGTTCAGGATGTCGGCCACCACCTGCGAGACCACAGTCTCGTGCCCCTGGCCCTGCGGCACCGAGCCCACGGCGATCACAATCTCGCCGTACATGTCGAGCTTGGCGTTGGCCGCCTGCGAGTTGCCGGAGAACGGCACGTTGGGATTGACGATGCGCGACTGGCCAAAGTTGTTGGTGCCGGAATCGAGCGTGGTGCCGATGCCGATGCCGAGCATCCGGCCTTCCTTGCGGGCCTCAGCCTGCTTGCGGCGCCAGCCCTCGTAGTCAAGCAGCTTCTTGGCGCGCGCCAGCATCTCGGGGTAATTGCCGGAGTCGTACACGCACCCGTTGGGCGTCGTGTACGGGAACTCCTCGGGACGTATGTAATTGCGCAGGCGCATCTCATCGGCGGGCAGGCCGAGTTGGTGCGCGCAAATATCGATTACCCGTTCCAGGAACCACAAGTGCTGCATGCGCGAATACCCACGGTTAGGGCCGACGGGACACTTGTTGGTCACCACCTGCGAGAAGTCGATGCGCGCGTTCTTGAAGCGGTACACACCGGGGAACACCTGGGACCAGATCACGCAGCCCAGCGGCTCATAACGTGGATAAGCGCCGCAGTCGTCAATGTGGCGGGAAGCGATGGCGGTGATGACGCCCTGGGCATCGAGCGCCACGCGGGTGTCGCGGAAGGTGCGCTCGTTGCCATGAGCACTGGCCACCATGTGCTCCGAACGGGTCTCCACCCATTTGACGGGGCGGCCACCCGCTTTCCGCGAAACCAGCGCGGCGATCGCCATGTACACATAATTGTTGATCTTGATCCCGAAGCTGCCCCCGATGTCATGGGTCTGGCAGCGGATCTGATCCATGTGCACGCCCATGGCGGGGGCCAGCATTTGCAGGCCGATCGTGGGAAAAGAATTATTGCAGATGAAATCGATGTGGTTATCCTTCAGGTCCCACTCTGCGATGATCGCGTTGGTCTCCAGCGGAGTCGAGGAGAAACGGTGAAAGCGCAGATGGTCGATGTGGACCACGTGGACGGCTTCGCGGAACGCTTTCTCCACATCGCCGAATTCCCAGACGCCCTGCCAGATGCGGTTGGTGCCGCAGCCTTCATGCACCAGGCTCTGGCTCGCAGCGCCGGATTCGGCGTCAATCACCGGCTCCAGCGGCGTGTAGTCCACCTGCACCAGCTCAGCGGCGTCTTCCGCGAGGCGCGGCGAGTCGGCGGCCACGGCGACCAGCGGCTCGCCCTGGTAGCAGGCTTTCCGGTGCGCCATCGGCAGGTCCACGATCTTGGTGCACGGGTCAGGACCGATGGGGAAGAAGGGCTGGCAAAGTTTGGCAACTTCCTCGCCGGTAAGCGTGCAAACCACGCCGGGCAGCGCTTCGGCGGCCGAGACATCAACCTTTTCAATGCGCGCGTGGGCGTAGGGTGAGCGTACCAGGCACAGGTAAAGGCAGCGGTCGGGCTTGACGTCGTCCACGAACTTGCCCCTGCCGGTGACCAGCCGGCGCTCCTCCCTGCGGCGCAGGGGTTGGCCCACCCAGCGCTGTTTGCCGTCAATGCCGTGATCGGACATTAGGGTCTCCGAGTCGTTGGTCGCTAGTCGCTGGTTGTTGGCGAATCAACTCAGCGCGGTCTGCAATCCGTCAATCAGCTTCTGCACGTTCTTCCTGGCGAGCGGCTCGAGCAGGCCGCCCGCCAAGGAGGTGAGGCGGCCGAAGATCTGCGCTTCGCCCGTCCACGAAACCTTGGTACCCTCGGGAACCTCCCCGAGGTCGAACCCGGCCGTGATGTTGGCGCTGCCCCCGGGCAGCTTTCCCTGGCCTTTGTAAAGCGCCAACTTAGGACGGTCCGCCTGGTCGAGATACATGTTCACTTCCGCCGTCCCGCGGATATACGAGATGCCGACGTTCACTTTGACGGTGAAGCGCCTCGGGTCCTGCACCGTCAATCCCTGGTAATCGGGCAGCAGCGGCGCGAAGCGGTTGGGATCGGTGAGGAAGTCGTACACTTCGTCGCGCTTCTTCTTCACCACAAAATCGCCGCCAAACTTGATCGCCATTGCGGCTACCTCCTCATCATCTCCGCGGCCGTCTCGATCGCCCGCAGAATGTTCTGGTACCCGGTGCAGCGGCAGGTGTTTCCCGCAATCGCCTTACGGATGTCCTTCTCTGCCGGGTGCGGATTCTTCGACAGCAGGTAGTAAGTCGAGATCTCCATTCCGGGCGTGCAGTAGCCGCATTGCAGGCCGTGCTGGATCACGAAGGCCTGCTGGATGGGATGCAGCTCATCCTGGCTGGCCAGGCCCTCGACCGTGAGCACTTCGCCCTGGTCGGCCTGCACCGCAAAAACCGTACACGACTTAACCGGCAGGCCATTGAGCAGAACAGTGCAGGCGCCGCAGAAGCTGGTGTCGCAGCCCACGTGCGTGCCCGTCAGGTCGAGCGTTTCACGGATCATCTCGACCAGCAGCATGCGAGGCTCGACTTCCAGTTCATACGGCTTGCCGTTGACCTTGAGCTTGATGGGAACGCGCTGCATTTCAGGCATAGATGTGACTGACCTCCACGTGCTCGCCGCGGGCGCGACGCGCGGCGATGTCGACCGCACGCTGGGTGAGCGTGAAGATGAGCTGGCGCTTGAAGTCGGCTGAGCCGCGCATGTCCGGCTGCGGCTCGGCGGCCGCCCGTGCCGCCTCGCCCGCAGCGTGGGTGGTTTGCGGATCGATGGGCCGGGCCTACCAAGGCGGCCTCGGCTTCGCTGGCACGAATCGGCGTGAGTCCAACCGCAGCGAGATAGATACGCGCTTCACGGCAATGCCCATCGTCCAGGGTGAGCTGCACCGCGACCGCGGCTGAAGGGTAAACTGGGGCGCAACGCTTGAAGGCCAGGTAAGCGCCGCCGCTGTTTTTAGGCGGGGCTTTGACAGCGATCTCGCTGATGAGCTCGTCAGGGTCGAGGACGGTGGTGTAGGCATCCTGAATAAATTGCGCCACGGGCACCAGCCGCTCGCCTTTGGGCCCCAGGCAGCGGACCTGGGTTTCCAGCGTGAGGAGCACTGGCGCCCAATCTCCGGAAGGATCGGCTTCGGCCAGCGAACCTGCCATCGTCCCGCGGTTACGTACCTGCACATCGGCGATCCCGGCAGCACAATCATGGATGATGGGAATCCTGGCGGCGATATCGGAATGCTCGACCTCAGCATGCCGGGTAAGCGGGCCGAAGCGTAAAGTGTCTCTCTCCTGCTTGACGTAAGACAGCCCGGGGATGAAGTTCAGGTCGACCAAGTGACTGGGATTGGCGAACCGTAGCTTCATGAGCGGGATCAGGCTCTGTCCTCCCGCCAGCGGCCTGGCCCCCTCTCCCAATTCGGAGAGCAGCGTGGCCGCCTCTTTCAGCGAACTCGCACGATGGTAATTAAAAGACCGTGGATACATGTTTGTTTCCCGAACACCGCTTCCACACTGTGACTTTGGCCATCCTCACGGACCGAACATTCTAAATGAAGCCTTTCAAGCGGGCCGGGGAGCGCGGGCAAATCCCCAGGCGGCAACCGCCATGCCGGCGATCACCAGTCCTGCACCCACCACGGCGAGCGCCAGGGGCAGCGCACCCGCCATCAACGTTTGCAAGATAACTCCCAGCGGAAACACGGCCGAGCCGACGGCCAGCATCAGAGCCAGCCACCAGCGCAGACGAGCATTCAGGTTCACGCGATCGAGGACGATGCCCAGCACAATCAGGACCATCGCCAGGCCGATCCAATGGGAATGCACGTCCACCTGGCGGACGTAGTTGAACTCGCTGTGCGCGTAGATGGCGAGCGCAGCATGGGACGCCGACAGGTTGCGCTGTGCCGCGCTGTATTCTCCCTAGATGGCCCCGAAACTTCAATAATGCCCGGCGCCAAGCAGTTCTCCGATTGGGCTCACGGGGCGCTTGGCCGCACGGTTTCCCGGGGCGCCGTTGGAGCGCCCCGCCGCAACCTGGCGCCGGAACTTACTTGACCTGCAGCGATTCGATGTACTTGGTGAGATTGGCAACCCGCTGTTGTACCTCACCCTTATGGCCCTCGCTGATACTCCAGAACACCTTGCCCCAGATGGGCATCTCGCTGGAGCCATGCGCTGGCGTCATCGCCTTCCCGTTGAGCACAGCCGCTACGTGATCGTAGGGGAACGTGCCATGGTTCTGCTTGGCCAATGTCGTGAGATCGGTTGGCGGCACTTTGAGGGCTGGAGCGGCAGGCCCGTTGCCTTTGGCATCTTTCCCATGGCAGGCGGCGCAGTAATTTGCGTACATCTCCGGCCCGGAAGCGGGCGATGTGTATGGGGCCGGAACCTGCTTGACGGTTGGTTTCTGGGCCACGGCGAGTGAAGTCAGCGAAGCGATAACCACCAACATCAGAAAAAGACGCGGCATTCTGATTCCTCCTGTTGCGCCAACCATTACACCACTCGCCGCTACAAGTGGCGCGGTGACGTGGCTCACCGGTGTCTGTGCTGTGCTGTCTGCACCTATTGAGAACTGCACAGGTCTGCCTGCTGCAGCAGGCCATCACCGAGCCGGCCGTTGGCGCATCCTGCGGCAGCGTCGCCCGCGCGTAGTGGCTCAGTTGGCCGAACGCCGTGGGGCAGAGCAAGCCGAGCCCGGACGCAAGCGAAAAAGGCCGACGCCATTGAGAAGAACGTATCTGTTTGAAAAAAATGGTCGGGGAGACTGGATTTGAACCAGCGACCCCCTGGTCCCGAACCAGGTGCTCTACCAGGCTGAGCCACTCCCCGACGCTGCGGGAAAAACTGAAGGAAGCAACGCGTCCGCTGGGCGCGCTACCGGATTTGCTCTGCGCCCATTATAGCAAAGGAGGGTTCGAGCTCTGGGGCCGGGCGGTGAGGCCGAGGGCAAGATGCTACAATGGCCGTCTTCACGCGTTGCAGCATCCCCCATTTCAGACTGGGCGTGGATCTTGGTTGAGCAGGACCCGGCAAAACCCGCCAGCATCACCTACGCCGACGCCGGCGTGGACATCGAGCGCGCCCACCGTACTAAGAAGCGCATCAAGTATCTCGCCCGCAAGACCTTCAACCGCAGTGTGCTCAGCGACATCGGCAGCTTCGGCGCCCTGTTCGCGCTGGACACCAAGAAGTATCGCGACCCGGTGCTGGTCTCCAGCGTGGACGGCGTGGGCACCAAGCTCAAGGTCGCCTTCGAGATGAAGCTGCACCAGACCGTGGGCGGCGACCTGGTGAACCACTGCGTCAACGACATCGCGGTGCAGGGCGCCGCGCCACTGTTCTTTATGGACTACCTGGCCACCGGCAAACTCGAGCCCGAGGCCGCGGAAGCTGTGATCAGCGGCATGGTCGAAGCCTGCAAGCAGAACGGCTGCGCGCTGATCGGTGGCGAAACCGCGGAGATGCCGGGCTTCTACCCCAGCGGCGAGTACGACCTGGCGGGGTTCATCGTCGGGGTGGTGGAGCGCGAGCGGGTGATCACCGGCAAAGGTGTGCAGCCGGGCGATGTGCTCATCGGGCTGCCCTCGCTCGGACTGCACACCAACGGCTACTCGCTCGCCCGCAAGCTTTTCTTCGAGGTGGCGCGCTATTCGCCCGAGAGCTACGTCAACGAGCTGAAGAACAAGGCCGGCGCCGAGCTGATGAAGCCGCACAAGAGCTACTGGCCGGTGCTGCGGCGGCTGATCGATGCCGACGCCGTTTCCGCCATGGCGCACATCACCGGCGGCGGCATCACCGAGAACCTCCCGCGCGTGCTGCCCAAGGGAACCGCCGCCGCGGTCGAGAGAAGCGCCTGGCCGGTGCTGCCGGTCTTCGAGCACCTGCGCCACTTGGGCGACATCTCCGACGACGAGATGTACCGGACCTTCAATATGGGGATCGGCATGGTGCTGGTGGTGCCGCTGACCAAGTTCAAAAAAGTGCAGTCAATCCTGGAGCGTCTGGGAGAGAAGGGCTATACCATCGGCCGGATCGTCAAGGGCGAGCGCAAGGTGATCTACTCCTGAAGGGCGGCAGAGTGCCCACGTCACTGCAGATCTATCCCCGGGTGTGATAATTCACCGCTATGCCTGAAGCGAAGAACATTGGCATCCTGCTCAGCGGCCGGGGCTCGAACTTCGTGGCCATCGCCGACAACATCGACGCCGGCCGCATCCCCGGCGCGCGCCTCGCGGTCGTGATCTCGAACCGTCCCGAGGCGCCCGGCATCGAGATCGCACGGCAGCGCGGCCTGGATGCGCGCGTGATTCCTTCCAAAGGGAAGCAGCGCGAGGAGCACGACCGCGAGGTCGTCGCCGTGCTCAGAGAGAAGAAGGTCGAACTGGTGTGCCTGGCAGGTTACATGCGCCTGCTCTCGGCGTGGTTCGTGCAGCAGTTCCCCAACCGCGTGCTGAACATCCATCCGGCGCTGCTACCTTCGTTCCCCGGACTGGAGGGGCAGAAGCAGGCGTTGGAATACGGCGTCAAGGTGTCGGGGTGCACGGTGCATTTCGTAGATGAGCAACTCGACCACGGCGCCATCATCGTGCAGAAAGTCGTACCGGTGTACGACAGCGACGACGAGCACGCTCTGGCCGATCGCATCCTCGAGCAGGAGCACATCGCCTATAGCGAAGCCATCCGGATCGTGCTCGAAGGCAATTACGAGATCGCTGGACGCCGCGTGGTCCACCGGACGGCGCTGAGGGAAGCTGCCTTCCCGCCAGCCATGTGATCCGGCGCTTTCGCCGTCCTAGTGGCTTGCGTCGGTATAATTCCACTGATGGCATTCGCTCCGGTTGACGAGCAACTCGAGTACATCCGCAAGGGCGCGGCGGAGATCATTCCCGAATCCGAGCTCAAGCAGAAGCTCGAGGAATCCCGCAAGACGGGCAGGCCGCTGCGCGTGAAAGCCGGCTTCGATCCCACCGCGCCCGATCTGCACTTGGGCCACACCGTCCTCATCCGCAAGCTGAAGCACTTTCAGGACCTCGGCCACACCGTCATCTTCATCATCGGTGATTTCACTGGCATGATCGGCGACCCCACCGGCCGCTCGGTCACGCGTCCGCCGCTCAGCCGCGAGGAGATCGAGAGAAACGCTGAAACCTACAAGGCGCAGGTGTTCAAGATCCTCGACAGCAAAAAGACCGAGATCCCCTTCAACAGCGAGTGGCTGAACAAGCTGGGAGCCGAGGGCCTCATCCGCCTGGCCGCCAAGTACACGGTCTCGCAGATGCTCGAGCGGGAGGACTTCCACAAGCGCTTCCAGGAAGAAAAGCCCATCGCGCTGCACGAGCTGCTCTATCCGCTGGCGCAGGGCTACGACTCGGTGGCCATTGAGGCGGACGTCGAGCTGGGCGGCACCGACCAGAAGTTCAACCTGCTGGTGGGACGCGAGCTGCAGCGCGCTTACGGACAGCCGTCACAGGTGGTGCTGACCATGCCGCTGCTCGAAGGCCTGGACGGCGTACAGAAGATGTCGAAGTCCTACGGCAACTACGTGGGCATCACCGAGCCACCGCCGGAGATGTTCGGCAAGCTGATGTCCATCTCCGACGAGCTGATGTGGCGCTACTGGGAACTGCTCACCGACACCTCCAACGCCGGCATCCAGGCCATGCGGCAGCAGATCGCCTCCGGACGCCTGCATCCCATGGTCGCGAAGAAAGGCCTGGCCACCAAGATCGTCGCCGACTTCCACTCCGAGCAGGCCGCCAAAGAAGCGAGCGAGAACTGGGAGAAGATCTTCCAGAAGAAAGAAGTTCCGGCGGACATTCCGCAGGTCTCGGTCAGCTACGCGGATATCGCCGCCAAGGACGGTGGCGGCGCCGTGAAGCTCGACAAGCTGCTGGCGCGCTGCGGGCTTGCCGAGTCGGTGAGCGATGGCCTGCGGAAGATCAAGGCCAAGTCCGTGCAAATCGACGGCGCGGTGAAGACCGAGCCCATCCTGCACGTCAAGGTTCCGGCGGAGCTGACCATCCGCGTCGGACGGTTGCTGCGCAAGGTGACGATCTCCTGATGTCTGAGTGTTGCCGGCCAGGAGCCAGAGTACTAGGCGGTGATCTCTCGCGCTGCCTTGATGCCGGACGAGATCGCGCCCTGCATCCATCCCGGCCACGGCGAGGCGTGTTCGCCGGCGAACCACACCCGGCCTTCGCGGCGGCATATCTGCGGATACCATCTCTGCTGCCCGACCTGATACACAACATATGCGCCCCGCTGCCAGGGGTCGTTGTCCCAGGATTTCGTGATCACCGTCTCCAGGTGCGGCCGCAACCCAGGGTGCACTTCGTCCATGTCGACGATCATGCGCTCGATTCGCTGGGCTTCGCTCATTTGGCTCAACCGGCGCGCGTAATCCTCATAGACGTACGCCTGCAGCAACCCGCGCCTGCCCGGCTTGCCGTAAGTCGGATGCCAGACCTCGAAATTCTTGTCCGACGAGCCGAATCCGTTGAGGCCCTCATCCTGCCAGTAGCGGCGGCTTACCTGGAATGTCGTTCGCACCACCGGACCGTAATAAAGGCTGTCGATCACTTTGCGTTTGTCCGCCGGCCACTCCGGCGTGATCGCGATGTGCCGCAGGACCCCGAAGGGAATGGTGCAGATCGCGGCTTCGGCTTCCACGTGATCCAGCATGCCCGCCTGCCGGTACGCGACGCGGACCCGGTTTTCGCCGCGCTCGATGTACTCAACGGCACACCCATAGCGGATCGCGTCGCTCAGTTTCGCCGCGAAGGCCCGCGGGAGCTGGTCGTTGCCGCCCTTGATCTTTGCCAGGGACTCGGTGTGATGGCTGTTCGCATCGCGGATGAAGTCCAGCGCTGCGTCGTTCTCAAACCCGAACAGCATGTAGTGGATTGCGTCCGCGGACGCGCCCCGCTGGCGCAGGAAATCGCTCATGCTGATGTCGGCGAGCCGCGCGATCTCCGGCGGCCAATCCTCGCGGATGCCGTCGCCGACCTTCCGCATGGCTTCGCCGTAATAATGTTCGTCGAAGTTCGTGAGGCCGATCTTTCGCTCTTCCGGGGTGAGATCCAGCGGCACTTGCGACATATCCACCGGCTTCCCCACAGGCATTTTTGCGCGCTTGTCCTTCAGCAACGCGACTTCCGCCAGGTCCTTTGGGAAAAAGGGCTCCAGTTCGAGGCCGAAGTATTTCACCCACTCCAGCGTAATGCTGTGAGTATTGGGAATGCGTCCGGCGCCGGCCTCGGCGTAAAGGTCGTCGGAAAGTCCCTCGCGGATGGTGTGCACCCGTCCGCCGGGATGAAGCTGCGCCTCCAGAATGATGACGTCGTGCCCGGCATTCTTTAGCTTCCATCCTGCCGCCAGCCCAGCCAGTCCCGCGCCCAGGATCAGGACGCGCTTGCTGTTTGCGCGAGGCTGCGATGACTGCTGCGGCATCGCCCAGCCCAGGTCGGAAGCAAAATACAGTGAACTCGCGGCAACTCCCGCCAGCTTCAGAAATTCCCGGCGATGGATGGTCATGTTGGGCAGAATTCTACTGCATGGATGTCGTTCTTCTGGAGACCCAGCAGGCTGCGTTCTCCCACAACTACTTTGCCTTCCTCCGCGTCCTCTGTGTCCTCTGTGGTTTTCCTTTGACCTTCCGGAACCTCGGCCAGGCGTAGCGGTGCTGTTTCATGTTCACGCGCAAGCCGATGAAGGCTACGCCCTCGCTCTGGAGCAGAAATCTTTGCTCCGCGCCGTGGACTCCCGGCAGCAGGATCTTTCCGCCGGCGCCGACGACGCGCTGCCACGGCAGCCCGCGCGAGCCGTGCAATGCCCAGACCACCTGCCGCGCCGCGCCCGGAGAACCGGCAGCGTAGGCGACGTCGCCGTAGGTCGCGACCTTGCCCCGCGGGATCTTGCGGATGGTGGCGCGGATGCGCGCAAACATGCCGTCGTTGGTCTCCGGTTTCATTTGTGGTTAAATCCTGCGCGCGTGCGCGCCGTCGCCATCCTCGGCCCTGACGTATCGCCTCAATACCTGGCCCTGTTCTCCGGGACCGGCTGCCAGATTATTGGCCACAAGCGCGGAGAGCCTGTGCCCTCCGCCGATGCCGCGATCGTCCTGGGCGGAGACGGAACCGTCCACCATTATCTGCGCGATCTCTCCCAACTGAAAATCCCTGTTCTGGTGGTTCCGCGGGGAAGCGGCAACGATTTCGCCCACGCGCTTGGCCTCGAGAACGATCGTGATGCTCTGGCAGCCTGGAATCGCTTCCTCGGCACTGGCCATTCGCGCGAAATCGACCTGGGAATCATCACGCCACTGGGCGAGATGTCAGCCTCGCCACGGCTTTTCTGCAACGTCGCGGGCGCCGGCCTCGATGCCGAGGCCAACCGCCGCGCCAATGCCCTGCCGCGATGGCTGCGCGGACGCGGCGGATACGTGCTGGGGGTGCTGGCAGCGATCCGCTCGTTTTCGGCGCAACGGTTCGTGATTGAGACACAGCAAGCTGCCTCTCTACAGAAGAAAATCGACGAGCTCGGCCTCATGGTGGCCTTTGCCAACGGCCCCACCTACGGCGGAGGCCTGCGCATCGCACCGGCGGCGGATTTCGCCGACGGGCAACTGGACGTCTGCTTCGTGCGGCAGGTGGGAAAGGCGCGGCTGTTGCGGCTTTTGCCCAGTGTTTTTTCCGGACAACATGTGAAGTATCCGGAGGTCGAGTATTTCAAGGCTACGAGCCTGCGGCTCGAGACCGAAGTCCCGCTAGACGTTTATGCGGATGGAGAGTTCGTCTGCCACACGCCGGTGGAGGTCAGCGTCGTTCCCAGGGCTTTGCGCGTGATCGTACCATGATAGGAGCCAGGGGCTAAAGCCCGCACGAATTCGGGCCTTCAACGGCATGGCTGAAGCCATGCCCTCCCGAAAACATTCTCACTCGTAGCGCAACGATTCGATGGGGTCGAGCCGCGCCGCCCGCGCCGCGGGATAGATGCCGAAGAACAATCCCACCGACAGCGCGACGGCGAACGCCAGCACCACCCAGAACATCGACACCCGCGAGGGCAGGGGCGAGAACGCGTCCACCGCCAGGCTGATGCCTCCGGCGAGGAAGATGCCGATCACGCCGCCGATCGCCGTCAGCACCATGGCTTCCAGCAGGAATTGCACCAGGATGTGGCGCTTGCGGGCGCCCACCGCTTTGCGCACGCCGATCTCCCGCGTGCGCTCGGTCACCGACACCAGCATGATGTTCATCACCCCGATGCCGCCCACCACCAGGCTGATCGACGAGATGATCAACAGCACCACGTAAATGCCTCCGGTGAGCGACTGGTAGAACTCGATGAACTGGTTCTGGGTGCCGACCTCGAAGGAATTGGGCTTCTTGGGTGGGACGTGGCGGCGCTGGCGTAGGATCTCCGTCACGTGTTCCATGATGGAGGGAATACCGGCCTGGGTGTTGGCCTTGATGTCAATGTAGAGGCCGTCCTTGGCGTCGGGGTGGAGCTTGAGCATGGTGGTGATGGGCAGCCAGATGAAGTTGTCGCGATCGAAGCCGAAGAGCGATCCCCGCCGCTCCAACACCCCGATCACCTCGAAGGTATCGTTCTCGAAGTAGACCGTCCTCCCCAGCGGGTCCTGGTGCGGGAACATCTTCTCGGCCACGGTGGCCCCCAGCACCACCACGTTGGTGCGGCGGCGGACATCGGCATCGCTCAAGAAACGGCCTTCGCGAACATACGAGGTGTACACGTTGATGTAGTCCGGCTCCACCCCCAAGATGGCGACCCCGGAAGCATGGATGTTGCCGTAGCGCACGTCGGGATTGGGGAACTTCTGGGGGTCGAGGTACACGCGCGAGGTAACGATGGCCACCTCCTGCGCCTTGTGCCGGATCTCTTCTGCATCATCGCGGGTCAGTTCCTTGCGCTGCCGTTCCTCCTCGCTGGGAAAGCGGAAGGCCATCTGCGGCATGCGGGAGACGGTGATGATGTTGGAGCCGAGGCTGGCGATCTGGCGCGAGACCGAGGTGTTGAGGCCGGTGATCACCGCCGCCATGGCCACGATCATCATTACCCCGATGATGACCGTCAGCATGGTAAGGCCGGAGCGCAGTTTGTTGCTGCGCAGGTTTTCGAGAGCGACGCGGATGAGTTGCAGCAGCATGGGTCAATCCGCCCGCAGCGCCGTCACCGGGTCCATGCGCGCCGCCCGGCGCGCCGGGTAGATCCCGGAGGCGATGCCGATCGTCGAGGCCACCGCCAGCGCCAGCACCACCGACCAGATGCGAATGACCACTGGCAGCGACGACAGCCACGACACCAGCAAGCAGAAGGCGACCCCCAGGGCCACGCCCAGGGCGCCGCCGGCGAACGCCAGGGCCACGGACTCGGCCAGGAACTGCCGCAGGATGTCGGAGCGGCGCGCCCCCAGCGCCTTGCGCACGCCGATCTCGTGGGTGCGCTCGGTGACCGAGACCAGCATGATGTTCATGATCACGATCCCGCCCACCACCAGCGCGATGCCCGCGATGATGGTAGTCACCAGAAACACCGCGCTGGTCATGTTGCTCCACATGTCCAGCATGGTGTCGGCGGTGGCGATGGAGAAGTCGTCCTCGTCCTTGTACATGCGATGGTGGCGGTTGCGCATCACCATCCGCGCCTCATCGATGGCCGACTGCATCTCGGCCGGCGTGGCCGCCTGCGCCTGGATGAACAAGGATTGGCTGGCCACGTTGTACATCTTCATATAGACGGTGATGGGGATGCGGACGAAGGTGTCCTGCGGCTGCCCCAGGAAATCGCCTGACTTCTTGGCCACGCCGATCACGGTGAACGCAGAGCCATCCACGATGAGCTCTTTGCCCAGCGGGTCTTCGTGGGGGAACAAGCGGTCGGCCACGTCGCCCCCGATCACCGCCTCGTTGCGCGCGTGGTCGATATCGGTTTCGGTGAAGTGCCGTCCGGATTCGAGCTCCATCACCTGCCCGATGAAGGCGGCGTGCACGGTCACGCCCCGTAGTTGCGTGGTGTCGATGGAGTGGTTCTTGTACTTCACCGTCTTGATGTCCTGAAAGTTGCCGGAGACCAGCTGGCAGTGCGCGCATCCCCGCTCCACCGCCAGGAAATCGTCGTAGGTGAGGTTGTGGCGGCGGTTCTCGCGCAGGAAATCTTCCATGGATTTGATGCCCTGCGTGAACTTCGACAGGCTGAACGAGGTGGAGCCGAAGTCCATCACCCGCGAAGTCATGTACTGGTTGAAGCCTTGCAGCACGGCCACCACCGCGATCACCGTGGCCACCCCGATGATCACTCCCAGCACCGTCAGGAAGGAGCGCAACTTGTGCGCGCGCAGCGCGTCCAGCGCCATGGCGATGGCTTCGTTTCGCAGCATAGGGAAGGGGAGTGCTGGAAGGATAGCAGAGGGGATTTCGAATTGGTAATTTGTAATTGGTAATTTGGCGGAGCCCCATTGGCGAGGCCAGATCTCGGCTCGAAAAAAATTACCAATTACCAATTTGAAATTACCAATCGCTGATTCCCACGACGCCCATTTGTCTGCCCGTCACTCCCTTCTCCGCGCGATGGGAGAAAAAAAGGTCGGTGCGGCAGGCGGTGCAGAAGTCGAGTGCGGTGATGTTCGCCTTGGAAAGGCCCGCGTCCAGCAGTTGGCGTCGGTTGGCCTCCCGCAGGTCAAGATAGATGGTGCGCCCGGCATCGCTGTGCCCGGGGGCGCGCGCCGTCATGAACAGCAGCGGGTATCGCTCGCGCACGGGGTCCGACTCGGTGACCTCACGGAACAAGTCGCCGGCGTAGGCGAACTGCGCGTGGAAGCGGTCGCGGACCTCCTCGCCCACGGCGTAGCAGCACGACGCGATCCCCGGCCCGATGGCCGCTCGCAGGTCCTCGGGTTCAGAGCCGAAATGGAGCCGCATCGCGCCCACACCTTTCTCGACGATGCGCGCCAGCGTGCCTCGCCATCCCGCATGAAGTGCGCCCACCGCCTTGCGCTTCGGGTCCACCAAAAGCACCGGCAGGCAATCGGCGGTTTGCACCGCCAGCAACAGGCGCGGAGTGTCGGTCACCAAACCGTCGCCGGTGAGGAGTTGCTCCGGCGGATGATCGACGCGGTGGACGATGTCGGAATGGATCTGGCGCAAGCGCGCGAGCGGCCACGCCTGGCCGCCTTCATTCACTGCCCCCAGCGCCCGCAGCAGGAGGACGCGGTTCTCGTCCACGGCAGCGTGGGTGTCGTGTTTGGTGTAACCGAGGTTGAGCGCGTGCCCGCCGTAGGCGTTGGACACTCCGCCGCACCGCGTGGTGAAGCCGCCAATGAGCCAGCGCAGCCGCGCGAACCCATCGGCGCGAAGAAGAGGGGGTTCACCACCCTTGGTTAGTTCTTTTTGATTGCCCACGCACAACCAATTCTAAATGGTCGCTCACATCACGATCGTTGCTCGGACGAAGCCGCTCCTTTATATTCCTACACGCACGCCATGTACGATGACTTCTATGTCAGCGAGCGCTGGTCGGGCAAGAACGTCCATTGCATTTACCAGGCGCTGATCGTAGCCATCTCCACCCGCCACGCCGACGCCGTGGACATAAAATTCCTGGTGGACGGGCACCCGGTCTGGATCGCGCTCCCGCACCCGGCCTGGGTGGAGTACAAAAAGCGCACCGGCAAGGACCTCACCGATCCGCTGGCGGTCGAGATCGCCGGCCATTACCTGAAGCAGACCCTGGAAACGGGGATGGAGTCCGGCCGCGAGATCTACGCCCTGAGCGTGGATGAGACCCTGGCCCATCTCGACGCCGTGATGCAGGGATTCGCCGCCGCCCGCAGTTGATGCCCCACTGCAGGGGCATCCCGATACTGCATTCCGCGCCTGTCAAAAACCACAGACTCTCCTTGGATTTACCTTTCGGCGGGTGCACAATAGAGAGTTTTTAATCCCCATCGGCATACATGCCGGCCCCTACGTGGGGCCAAAAGAAGAGGCAATTATGGCTACTACGATCCAAGAACCCAAGACGGCCAGCGACGTCCGGCACCACAAACTCGCGCAGTGGGTGGAGGAAGTCGCCCAGCTCACCAAGCCGGAGCGCGTGCACTGGTGTGACGGCTCAACCGCGGAATATGACGAGATGCTGCGGCTGATGGTGCAGGCCGGCACCGCCATCCCCATGAATCCGGAGAAGCGTCCGCACAGCATCTTCGTACGTTCCACCCCAGCCGACGTGGCGCGCGTGGAGGACCGCACCTTCATCTGCTCGCGCTCGCAGCAAGATGCCGGCCCCACCAACAACTGGCGCGACCCGGCGGAGATGAAGGCCACGCTCAACAAGCTTCTCTCCGGCTGCATGGCCGGACGCACGCTCTACGTGATTCCCTACAGCATGGGGCCCATCGGATCTCCCATCGCCAACATCGGTGTGGAACTGACCGACTCGCCCTATGTAGTGGCCAACATGCACATCATGGCGCGCGTGGGCACGAAGGTCCTTGACGTCCTGGGCGAGGACAGTGAGTTCGTCAAAGGGCTGCACTCGGTCGGGCTGCCTCTGGGCGCCTCCGATCAGGACACTCCCTGGCCCAATAATCCTACTGAAAAGTACATTTGCCACTTCCCCGAAACCCGCGAGATCGTGTCGTTCGGCTCGGGCTACGGCGGCAACGCACTGTTGGGCAAGAAGTGCCATGCCCTGCGCATCGCCTCGGTGCAGGCGCGCGACGAGGGCTGGATGGCCGAGCACATGCTCATCCTCAAGCTCATCAGCCCGGACGGCCAGGTGAAGTACATCACCGGGGCCTTCCCCTCGGCCTGCGGCAAGACCAACCTCGCCATGCTCATCCCCACCGTACCCGGTTGGAAGGTGCAGACCGTAGGCGACGACATCGCCTGGATGAAGTTCGGCGCCGACGGCCGGCTCTATGCCATCAATCCGGAAGCCGGCTTCTTCGGCGTGGCGCCAGGCACCAGCATGAAGTCCAATGCCAACGCCATGCTCACTGTCACCAGGAACTCGATCTTCACCAACTGCGCGCTCACGCCGGACGGCGACGTGTGGTGGGAAGGCATGACCGACACCAAGCCGGCGGAGCTGTGCGACTGGCTGCGCCGTCCCTGGACTCCGGCCTGCGGCCGCAAGGCAGCGCATCCCAACGCCCGCTTCACTGGGCCGGCCCGGCAATGCCCGGTAATCGCGCCGGAATGGGAGGACCCCAAGGGCGTGCCGATCGACGCCATCCTGTTTGGCGGCCGTCGCGCCAACATCGTTCCTCTGGTCACGGAAGCCTTCGACTGGCAACACGGCACCTTCCTGGGCTCGACCGCCAGCAGCGAGACCACGGCCGCGACGACCGGCAAGGTGGGCCAACTCCGCCGAGATCCCATGGCCATGCTGCCGTTCTGCGGCTATCACATGGGCGATTACTTCGCGCACTATCTCAAGATCGGCTCCCGGCCTGGCGCCAAGCTGCCGAAGATTTTCTACGTCAACTGGTTCCGCCAGGACGACAAGGGCGGCTTCCTGTGGCCGGGCTACGGCGAGAACAGCCGCGTGCTGAAGTGGGTGTTCGAGCGCTGCAACGGCAGCGCGCACGCGGTGGACACGCCCATTGGCCGGTTGCCGCAGCCGGGTGACCTCGATACCCGTGACCTGGACATCTCCCCGGCCAACCTGGCCAGGCTGCTGAGCGTGGACGTGGACGGCTGGCTCGCCGAGGTGCCGCTCATCCGCGAGCACTTCGCGCGTTTTGGCACGCACCTGCCCCAGGGGTTGCGCGACGAGGTGGATCGCCTCGAGCAACGCCTAAAGGCGGCGAAAAGATAGAAGTGTTTCACTCACCGGCCCCGGGGCGATCTGTCCGGGGCTTTTTGTTTTGAACTTGAAATTTGAAACTGGAAACTCAAGAAATGGATTTCGGAGGGGCGCGGCTTTAAGCCGCGCCGCAGGGTCTTCTTTCAAAACTGTCATCCCGAGCAAGCCGGGAGGACGCGGATGCGTTCTCCCGGCGAGTCGAGGGATCTTGGTTTTGTCCACCGAAAACCGAGATCCCTCGCTTCGCGCTCCCGCGCGTTCGCTTGGTCGCGCTTGCTCGGGATGACAAGAAGAAGTGTCTGGTACGGCACGGCTGAAGCCGTGCCCTTTCACCTGCATATCCCTAAGGTCAAGAGGGTCCGACAGCGCCCATGTTTTTCCGCAAGATCCGCGTCGAATACGAAGCTGACGGCCAGCGCCAGCCCGCACCGCTGAAGTGGCTGGACAGCTTCGCCATGCGCAACTTCACCAACGCGCAGATGTTCGACGACACCCTGCCCGTGGCCGACGGCGCGATCGAGATCGGAACCCGCGTGCCCCTCGCCGAACTCAAGAGCGCAATGGAAGATTGGTTCTCGCGCAAGGGCTACCTGGCGAAAGACGCCGCACTAGTGGTCACCGAATCCTTAAGGTGCGGCGTAAAACCCTGTTTACGCTAGTAAGGCGCATTTGTTGGTTTGTCTGTTTTAGCGGCTCGGCTAGAACGCAGCAGTTACCGCATCCGGTTCATTCTGGCCAGTCGCGGTCGTTGCCGCCGTGGCGGTGGTGAAATCCGGCTGGCCAAGCACCAAGCTTGCGTTCTGGTTGTTGCTGAACGGAGGGGCAAACCCCAGCGTCCGGTTGTTGCCAGTGTCCGCGACACCAAGGTTGCCGTTACTGTCAAATGCGATCCCAAAAGGCCCCGACAGCCCGTTCTGGGTGGTAGCCAGCGTCTGGCTCGTGAAGTCAGTTTGTCCCAGCACCAGGCTGGCGCTCATGCCGTTCGCAAACGGTGGCTTGAACTGCAACACCCGGTTGTTGTCAGTGTCCGCTATCCACAGATTACCTGCGCTGTCGAACACAACACCTGTCGGAAAGCTTAAACCGTTAGCTGTAGTGGCGGCTCCTCCTGAGACGAAGTCGGCTTGGCCAATCGCCACGCTAGCCGCCATCCCGTTTGCAAATGGCGGCTTGAATTCCAGTGCGCGGTTGTTGAAAGTATCAGTGACCCAGAGGTTGCCGTTAGCGTCAAAAGCGATGAGGTGGGGACCGTTGAGTCCGGAACTCGTTGTCGCAGCTGTTCTCGATGTGAAGTTCGCCTGGCCGAGAACCACGCTTGCATTCATGTCAGTGGTGAACGGCGGCTTGTATTGGAGTATGCGACAGTTCAAGAAATCGACCACCCACAGATTACCGCTGCCGTCGAAGGCCAGGCCACCCGGTCCTGCGAGTCCGTTCTGCGTACTAGCACTGGGGGTACCGGTGGTGAAGTCAGGCTGGCCTATCACCAGGCTGGCACTCATGCCATTGCTGAAGGGCGGCTTGAACTGCAGGACCCGGTTGTTGACATTGTCGCTGACATAGATGTTGCCGAAATCGTCCTCGGCGGTGCTCACAGGCAGGTTAAAGGTGGCCGCGGTCAGAGCGGAACCTGCGGTGGTGAACTCGCCTTGCCCCAACACTACGTTGGCACTCTGGTCATTGCCGAGCGGAGAGTTGTAGATGAGCACTCGGTTGTTCCCACCGTCGGACACTAACAGAAGACGGGTCGTGTGACTCGTGCCACTGTTGCCGCATCCCGTCAAACAGGCAAACGCTAACAATACGAGGACAACGATTGCCATCGCCGCACGCGGTGAAATTATGGCCCTCCCATCAGGAAGCTGCATTGTTTCCTCCTTGGACGACTTTCCCCGTTCCTCGGTGATGCTGCCGGGAACAGAATCCAGAGTTCCTCATCGTTAGCCCCATTTATCACACCCTGCGGCCCTTGTGGGTGATTCAGCAAGCTTTGTTCTGATTTCAGAACAGAAAGCAGGCTTCCTGCGCGCGCCGCTCTTGGCAAGGCCGATGACGATTACTGTCGGGAAATCACCTTTACACAAGTGACCCGTTTTGCTGGGGAGAGGGGCCGATCGAAGGACCACGTGCCTTTGGGGTTTCGGGATTACTTCTGCGCGTTGCCCGTCGAGAGCTCGCCGTTGTCGCTGACCTTCAGCACCATCAGGACCTTGTCGTCCACGTGGGTGCCGCCGCGGGAGAACTCTTCCACTTCCGCCAGCACCGCGTCCACGATCTCCTGGGAGGGCCGGTACCGGTTCTTCAGGATGCTGGCCGCTAGGCGCTCGGTGCCGAACTCGTCATCCTTCGGATCCATGGATTCGACGATGCCATCGGTGCAGCAGACCAGAATGTCGCCGGGGCGCAGCCGCGCCGAGCCGCGCGAGTATTCCGCGCTGGGGAACAGGCCGATGACGGTGCCGCCCTCTTCCAGCAGCTTGTACTCGCCGGTCTCGCCGTTGATGAGCAGGGGAGGCACGTGGCCGCCGTTGATGTAGTGCAGGCCGTTGCGCCGGGTGTCCACCAGGCCCAGGAAGATGCTCAGGAACTTCTTGCTGCGGGTGTCGTTGTAGATCATCTCGTTCAGCGACAGGGTGAGCACCTCCAGCGAGTGCAGGTGCATGACCAGCGCGCGCAGCGTGGCCTGCAGGTTGGACATCACCATGGCGGAAGACACGCCCTTGCCCTCCACGTCGGCCACCACCAGCAGCAGCGACTGCGGGCCCAGGTTCAGGAAGTCGTAGTAGTCGCCGCCCACTTCGTAGCACATTTGATTGACCACGGCGATGTCATATCCGGGGACCACCGGCGGAGCATCCGGCAGCAAGCTGCGCTGGATCTCCTGCGCCAGCGCGACCTCGCGCTCCAGGCGCTGCTTCTCCACCACTTCGCGGTGCAGTCGCGCGTTCTCCAGCGCCATCGCCATGTGGGCGGAGAGCTTGGTGAGGAAGTCTTCGTCCTCGCGTTGGAACCGGCCATGGACCTGGTTCAGCAACTGGATGACGCCCACGATCTCGCCCGTCTTGTGGCGGATGGGCAGGCAGAGCAGGGAACGGGTGCGGTATCCGAACTTCTGGTCGAAGCTGGGGTCGAAATACCCCAGCGTGTGCGCATCCTCGACGTTGATGATCTCGCCCGTCTCGGCTACCCGCCCGGCGACGCCGCGCCCGAAGGGCACGCGGATCTCCTGATGATCGAGGCCGGAAGCCACAATCGACCACAGCTCCTGGTGTTTGGTGTCGGCCAGAAAGACGGTGCCGCGGTCGGCGTGGCACTCGGTGCGGGCGATCTGCAGGATGCGGTCCAGCAGCTCCGGCAGATCGAGCGTCGAGTTCAGCAGCAGGGTGGCTTCGAAAAGCCGCGAAAGCTGGGTGATGGTCTTCTGCGCCTGCTCCGGCAACGGCACTTGAGTCTTGGTAGCGGGTGCGTCCACGCGCGCCTTTCCCCGACCGCCTCGGCGCCCGGCAACTGCTAACAGAAGTGATGCGGGAAGTCAGGCCACGAGCGGCGGTCCCGGGGTCGAGTGCGCTTACTATATGCACCCGTGGCGATTTTGTAAATACGGCGAAGTGGCGGCCATTCCGGCAGGGCACGGCTTGAGCCGCACCGCACGCGCGTTCCTTATTGAATTGTCATCCCGAGCAGCGCGAGGGAGCTCCGCGACCGAGCGCGAGGCGAGGGATCTTGGTTCTTATGCTGCGAACACCAAGATCCCTCGCGGCTCCACCCCAGCAAACCAAAACCCGGTTTGCTGGGGACCCCGAAGCCGCTCGGGATGACAAAAATGAGGAAGTCCTTCCGGCACAGCTAAAGCTGTGCCCTCCCGGCAGCGGCTGCTAAACAACCTCATTTCTGGTAATGCAGCAGCGAGAACACGTTGTACTTCCCCAGCTTCTCGCGACCTTTCAAAAAGTCCAGCTCCACCACGAAGCCGCAACCGACGACCTTGGCCGCCAGCGACTCGGCCAGCGAGACCGTGGCCAGCGCCGTGCCGCCGGTGGCCAGCAGGTCGTCCACGATGATCACCCGCTGGCCGGGGTTGATGGCGTCGCGGTGGATCTCCAGCGTGTTCTTGCCGTACTCGAGATCGTAGGAGATCGATGCCGTAGCCGCCGGCAGCTTCTTCGGTTTGCGGATGGGGACGAACCCGGCATTCAGGCGGTAGGCGACCGCCGGTCCGAAGATGAACCCGCGGGCCTCCATGCCTAGCACCAGGTCGATCTCGTGGTCGATGTAGTGCTCGGAGAGCGCGTCGATCAGAGTGGCGAAGCCGCGCTTGTCCTTGAGCAAGGTGGTGATGTCGTAGAACAGAATGCCCGGCACGGGGAAGTCGGGCACTTCGCGGATCAGCTTCTTTAGCGGCTCACAGTCGAAGGTTCTCTTGTGCACCTACCAGGCTCCTTCAATGCGGAATGCGGTCAGGCCGGGAATGGGCCTGGCCTCGGACTCATCGACCGCGTCCACGCGGGCGGCGCGCGGCCCGGCGCGCAGCCGGCCGCGCATTCCCATAAGTTGCTCGGGCGTGCCCATGCCCAGCACTTCCACCGTGCCGTCGGGATTATTGCGCACCCAGCCGGCGATGCCCAGCATGTGCGCCTCGCGCTCCACAAAAAACCGGAAGCCCACGCCCTGCACCCGCCCGCGCACCACGTAGCGGCGGCACTGGAGGTCCACTTGTCTGGGCTCGCGACTCACGACTGCTTCACCCGCTCCATGTACACGCCCTCTGCCGTATCCACGCGGATCTTCTCGCCCTGGTTGATGAAGGGCGGCACCTGCACCACCAGGCCGGTCTCGGTTTTGGCCGGTTTCATCACTGAGGATGCGGTCGCGCTCTTCAGCCCGGGTTCCGTCTCCACCACTTCCATGTCCACCGTGGCCGGCAGCTCGATGCCGATGGGCTTGCCCTCATAAAACTCCACCTGGAGATGGAGGTTGGGGATCAGGTAGTCCACCGCGTCGCCCAGCACTTCCCTGGAAATGTGGGTCTGCTCGTAGGTTTCGGTATTCATGAAGTGGTAGTCGTCACCGTCGTTGTAGAGGTACTCCATGGTGACCTCGTCCACGGTGACGCGGTCCACGGCGTCGGCGGAGCGGAAGCGGTGCTCGTACATGGCGCCGGTACGCAGGTTGCGCAGCTTGGCCTGGATGAACGCCCGCAGGTTGCCCGGGGTGCGGTGCTCGACGCTGAAGATGGAGTGCAGGTCGTTGTTGTGCTTGATGATCATCCCGGGGCGCAACTGGGTCGCTGGTATGGCCACGAAATCTCCGTTGGGGTGATGGGATCGCCTGCCGCCTCCTGCGGACGCAGGCCAACTCTTGATTGTAAACGATGCCCGCAATCGGGGTCCCGGCACGCCTGGTTTTGGCGTGCTGGGGTGGGGGCGCGGCCTCCACAGTTGCGCGCCGGACGGCGACGCGCTTCAGTTGGGTCCCCATGAAGCCCGGTTTGGGCGTCATGCATCGCGGAACTATTTTCATTGCGGGACAACGTCGGGGCCCGCTGATTCTTCTAACTACCTTGGGCCGATCCCGGGCACGATTTAGAATGCAGGGTGAAAGGGGATCTCTCGATGACCGACTACGAGCGCTATGGAGACTATCAGCCGTCGGACCGCAGCACCGCCAGCACGGCGATCACCTTCCTGTTCATCGGTCTGGGTATCGGAGCGCTGGCCGCGCTGCTGTTCGCGCCCAAGTCCGGCCGCCAGATGCGCAAGCTGCTCCGGCGGAAATACGAAGATGCGGTGGAGCAGGCCGACGAACTGCTCGAGCGCGGCAACGAGTTGCTCGAGCGCGGCAGCGAATTCGCGCACACCGCCAAGGAGAAGGTAAAGCCCTTCGCTCGCGCCGCCGCCAGGCACATGAGATAGGCGCGAGTGACTCAGTACAGCCGGAAGCTGACCTCGACGTTCATTTGCACGGCCACGGGCTGGCCGTCTTTCCTGGCCGGATCGAAGCGCCAGGTGCGGACCGCCTCCAGCGCTTTTTCATCCAGCCCCATGCCCAGCGGACGAGCCACACGAATCTCGTGCGGACGCCCATCCGGTCCGATCACCAGCCACAGCACCACCACTCCCTGGTACTTGGCTTTGCGGGCTTCCTCGGAATACTCGGGATCGGGGGTGAAAAGAGGCTTGGGCGCGCTGACCCCGCCACCCACGCGATAGGGGCCTCCACCGATACCGCCGCCCCAGCCGGGTCCGACGCCGGGTCCGCGTCCGGAGCCTACGCCACCACCGCTCCCGCTGCCGATGCCTCCACCCGAGCCCGGGCCGTTGGAGGGCGGTCCCAACACGGATGAAAGCGGGTCTCCCAGCGGCCCGACGTGGGGCAGAGTGATGTTGGGCGGCACCACCACTGAGGGATCAACCGCCAGCTTGGGCGCCTCGTTGCGAACCACCACCGCCGGAGGCGTGATCTGTTCGCGGGAGAGCTTGGGCAGAGCGCCCTTGGGGGCCGGCAGCTTGTCGCGGTCGCCGCCGCCACCGCCGCCTCCCGCCTTGCTGGCCGAAGGCGGCAGGATGTAGGGGCTGATGTCGGTAACGATCCCCGTAACCTGCTGCTTGATCTCTTCGCGGTGGCTGTAGATGTAGCTGGTGGAGACGACGATCAGAACCACTGCCAGGATGTGCAGGAGAAAGGACAGGACAAAAGTCTCCCGCCGCACCTGATAGGTGCCATAGCCCTCGCCGAACAGTGTCGGCAGAATACTCACCGACCCGGCCGGCGCCGGATGATCGTTCACATCAGGGGCGGGCATTGCCTTCTCCACTTTGGACGTGAGGGCACAACCGGCGTTAGCGCAAAGCGTATACCGCCTCGGCCCCCCGTCCTACCCGCCGCCAAGCGGCGGTCCTGGGACCCATCCCCAGTACCTCCCCTATTATCGCGCAAAACCCGTGCACGGGAACGGGAATCGCGCATTCTCAGCCTTTGAAGATCGAAGCCAGAAAACCCCACAGACCGTGCCGTTTCTTCTTTTTCGGTTTTGCGGTCTCCTGGGTGGCCGCCTGGGCTACGTCCTGCGGCGCGGGCTGCACATATACCGAGCCGAGGACCGGCAGCGTCGAGAGCCGGATCTCCGCCAGTTCGACGGGCGCATCCGGCTTTGGCGGCGGTTCCGAAGCGCGGAACACAAACGGGGCTTCCACCTGCACGTGGACGCTGCCCGGCTGCTCGGCGGGCGGCGGCGCCGTCACGTTCGCGTTCTTGGGAGAGGATTCGATCAACGCGGCCAGCGGCGGCGGTGGCGCAGCCGCGGGAGTCGCGACCGGCTGCGGGGGCTCCACCGCGGCGCGTTGCACGGGGATGGCCGCCGGACAGCCGCAGTTCCCCACCACCGGGCCCGGGTTGCTGGCATGCCCGGCGCGGAAGATCACCTGCTCTCCCGGCTTCACGGTGTAGCTGCCGTCGCCCATCAGTTCCGCTACCGTCACCGAACCGCTGTTGCCGTCGAGCGACTGCACGCAGGTGTTCCCGCTTTCGTCGGTGCTCACCGCCAGGTGGAACACGCCGGGCCCGATCAGCGCGATCTCGAAGTCCGGCGTCATGATGCTGTCGCGGGAATGGGCCAGCGGATAATGCGTCTCCAGAGTGCCGGAGCTCATCCCCACCATGATCTGCGCCCCGTTGGCGGAGCTGGTGAGCGAGACGCTGCTGCCCTGGCAGACGCGCAACTCGCCGCCGCGGCTCAGGCGCACACTGGCACTCGACAGCCCGGCCTTCACCGACGAGCCGCTCATCAAGCGCGTGCTCGCGGCCGATAGCGTCACCGAGCCTTTCACCGTCGCGTCGGAGGAATAAACCTCTCCCACCGGCGCCTGGGCATGGCCTTGCACCACCACCAGCGAGAGTGGAAGAGAGAACAAAAGCACACGGGCTGGGCGGCGGAAACCCATGACAGGGACTGCGAGTGGGGGAATCTTATCATCCCGGGACCGTCCAGGAGAGGCTAGACCTCGGCCACGAAGTCGTACTGGTCGATGATGGCGCCGACGCCGATACGTTCCTCTGCTCCATCCTCCACGCGTACGATGCGTCCCTTGCAGCGCACGCGGATGCTCTCGGTCAGCGTGATTTCCGGAGGAAGCGTGAGCGTGAACTCGATGGCGGAGCCTTCGGAGAGTTTCTTGTCGAGGTAGAAGAAAACGCCGCGGGCACTGACGTCACGAGTTTCGGCGGATAACTCGTGCACCCCGCCGTTGGTGAAGCGGATGGATACGGGCAGCCGCAGGGAGAAGCGCCGAGTGGCCCGCTTTTCCTGTTGAGGTTGCGACATAGTCCTTCCTCCGCCCGCAGTTCGAGCGCCCGTAGAATCGCCCCACGCGGCGAAAGTGTCAAGCATTTTGAGGCTCTTAACGCCCAGGGTAGTCCTTAAGTAATCACGGGTTACACGGCAGTCATAGCTGCAAGAAGTTGGCCACCATCTGTTTGCCGGATTGGGTGAGCACGCTTTCGGGATGGAATTGCACGCCCTCGACCGGCGCATGGCGGTGGCGCACGCCCATGATCACCGTGGAACCGTCGCGCTCGGTGGCGCGCGCAGAAATCTGGAGTACAGGCGGGAGGGTACTCTCTTCCACGATCAGCGAGTGGTAGCGTGTGCAGGTGATGGGAGAAGGCACTCCGCGGAAAATGGTGCGGCCATCGTGCTCCACCTGGCTGGTCTTGCCATGCATCAGGTTCCTGGCCCGCACGATATTGCCGCCAAAGGCCGCGCCGATGGCCTGATGTCCCAGGCACACCCCCAGGATCGGCAGCTTGCCGGCGAAATGCCGGATCAGTTCGATGCTGATGCCGGCTTCCTGCGGGGTGCACGGCCCGGGCGAGAGCACGATGCGGGCAGGATGCATGGCCTCGATCTCATCGAGCGAGACCTGGTCGTTGCGTCGTACCACTACTTCCTCCCCCAGCTCTCCCAGATATTGGACGAGGTTGTAGGTGAAGGAGTCGTAGTTGTCGAGGACGAAGACCATGCTTCCAGTTTCCAGTTTCGAGTTTCAAGTTTCAAGAGCCCGCCGACTCCAACTCGAAACTTGAAACTTGAAACTCGAAACTACAAGCCGCTTCTCGCCAAATCCACCGCCCGCAGCGCCGCCTTGGCTTTATTGATGCACTCCTCGTGCTCGCGCTCCGGTTCCGAGTCAGCCACTATTCCCGCTCCGGCTTGCACGGACGCGTGCCCCTTGTCCATCACCATGGTGCGGATCGCGATACAGGAATCCAAGTTGCCGGCGAAGTCAGCATACAGCACGGAGCCGCCATAAACCCCGCGGCGCACCGGTTCGAGTTCCTCGATGATCTCCATGGCCCGCACCTTGGGCGCGCCGCTCAGGGTGCCGGCGGGGAAGCAGGCGGCGAAGGCGTCCAGCGCGCTGAGCTCCGGGCGCAGGCAGCCCTCGATAGCCGAGACCAGGTGCATCACGTGGCTGTAGCGCTCCACGTACATCAGATCGCGCACCTTCACCGAGCCGTACTCGCTCACCCGGCCCACGTCGTTGCGTCCCAGGTCCACCAGCATGACGTGCTCGGCGCGCTCTTTCTCGTCCTGGCGCAGCTCGTCCTCGAGGCGCTTGTCTTCGGCGTCGTTCGCGCCCCGCGGACGCGTGCCCGCGATGGGCCGGTACTCGAGACGCCGTCCGGCGACCCGCACCAGCATCTCCGGCGAAGAGCCGAGGATGTGGGTGTCGTCGATGCGCAGAAAATAAAGGTAGGGTGACGGGTTGACCGTGCGCAGCGCGCGATAGATGTTGAACGGCGCAGCCTCGGGCTCAAAGTCGAAGCGCTCGGACAGCACCACCTGGAAGATGTCTCCCGCGGCGATGTACTCCTTGGCCCGGCGGACGCTCTCCAGGAACTCGTGCCGGCTGGTGACCGGCTTGATTTTGAGCGCGCCGGTCTTGCGCGCGCCCCGGACATCGCGCGGGCGCACACCCGCCGCCAGAATTCTTTCCAAGGCCTCGATGTCGCGCACCGCCCGGTCGTAAGCGGCGCGCGGGGATTCGCGCGTCAGGTCGGCGGCCGCGATCAGGTGGATCTGGTGCCGCAAGTGGTCGAAGGCCAGCAGCCGGTCGAAGAACATCATCACGCAATCCGGCGTGTGCGTATCCACCCTGGCTCTGGATGGCAGCTTCTCCAACTGGCGCACCACGTCGTAGGCGAAGAACCCGACCGCGCCCGAGGTGAACGGCGGCAGGCCCTCCACGGGCGCCGGCCGGTGCTGCCCCAGGAGTTCGCGCAGCACCTCGAAGATGCTGCCCGTGAACTTCCGGCGCTCTTTACCGCGCTCGATGGTGATCTGCCGGTCGCGCGCGGTGACCACCATGTAGGGACGCGCGCCCAGGAAGGTGTAGCGGCCGATCTTCTCTCCGCCTTCCACCGACTCCAGCAGGAACGCCCGCCGCTCCCCGCCGGCGATCGCCAGGAAGGCCGACACCGGGGTTTGCAGGTCGGCGGTGACCGACTTGGTCACCGGCACCAGCGTCGAGTCCTGCGCCAGACGCGAGAACTCTTTGTAATCCGGACGGACCATTGCAACCTTCGACGGGCGAGGTGCCGATTATACGTGCGGCCAGTTCCTCAATTACCCAATTACCAAATTACCCAATTACCAATCTGCCCGGGTCCAGTACACCGATGGTTATTGCAAGAGGCGGGCCGATCCGGGGACAATCACCCAACCGGGAACAACGGGTCGGCAATGACGATGCTGGTCAGATTCTGGGGGGTGCGGGGCTCGACCCCCACTCCGCAAGCGGAGAACCTGCGTTACGGCGGCAACACGTCGTGCGTCGAGGTGCGCGTCAACGGACACATCTACGTGTTCGACTGCGGCACCGGCTTCCGCAATCTGGGCAAGCACCTGCAGCACGAATTCGAGAACCGGCCCATCTATGCCCACGTCTTCCTCTCGCACTTCCATTGGGACCACATCCAGGGCATCCCGTTCTTCGCCCCGCTCTACGAGAGCCGCGACAGCTACTTTCACTTCCACTCTTCCAGCCGCTCGCGCGGGCTGAAGCACGCCATCGAAGACCAGATGTCCGACCCCTACTTCCCGGTGGACATGACGGAGATGGCCGCCAGGCGCCACTTCTATGACATCGAGGAAGACCGCATCGCCTTCGACGACTGCGTCATCCAGTCCAAGTGGCTGAACCATCCCCAGGGCTGCCTTGGCTTCCGCCTCGAGACCGACGACAAGGTCCTGGTCTACGCCACCGACAACGAGCCCGGCTCTCCGCAGTTCGACAAGAACGTCCGCCAACTGGCGCAAGGGGCCGACGTGCTCATCTACGATGCGCAGTACCTGCCCGAGGAGTACGCGGCCAAGAAGCGCGGCTGGGGACACAGCCATTGGCGGGAAGCCGTCAATATCGTGATGGAGAGCGGCGCCAAGGAACTGGTGCTGTTCCACCACGATCCCGACCACGACGACGCCTGCATCGATTCCATGGTGCAGGTCGCGCGCAATCATTATCCCAAGGTGCGCGCCGCCGCCGAAGGCATGGAGATCCAGCTCTAATATCCGGGTGGAAGCCCCCGCCTTCAGGCGGGGGATAAGAATGCCCCCAAATCCCCGGGCTTTCAGCCCCTGGGGAGGGAAAGCGGCTCATTAGGCTGGCCCAATCCGCTGCTTGCCTTCCGGCTTGCCGCCTACCTATACTTATCCCTCGCCGAACGGAGCAAGGGCACGTCCAGTGGCCCTTTTTTCATGCCTCATTCATCGGAGCCTGCCATGACAACCGTCTCTCTGGAGAAAGAGACCAATCCCTGGGAATCGCAAGCGGCGCGTTTTGACCTGGCCGCCCAGAAGCTGAACCTCGACGAGGGTCTGTGGAAGATCCTGCGCTATCCCACCCGCGAGATCATCGTGCACATTCCCGTGGCCATGGACGACGGGCGCCTGGAGGTGTTCACCGGCTTCCGCGTGCAGCATTCGATCGCGCGCGGCCCCTCCAA
This sequence comes from uncultured Acidobacteriota bacterium, assembly GCA_963704285.1. Classification (GTDB taxonomy): domain Bacteria; phylum Acidobacteriota; class Terriglobia; order Terriglobales; family Acidobacteriaceae; genus JAHFUA01. The sequence continues at coordinate 162,330 of OY969886.1, forward strand.
GGGCGGCATCCGCTACACGCCCGACCTCACACTTGACGAAGTGCGCGCGCTGGCCAGCTGGATGACCTGGAAGTGCGCCGTGGTCAACATTCCGTTCGGCGGCGCCAAGGGCGGAGTTATCTGCGATCCGCACAAGCTCTCCATGGGCGAACTGGAGCGCATCACCCGTCGCTACACGGCGGAGCTCATCGAGTTCATCGGCCCGGAGAAGGACGTCCCTGCGCCCGACGTGAACACCAACGAGCAGATCATGGCGTGGATGATGGACACCTACTCCATGCACATGCGGCAGACGGTCACCGCGGTGGTCACCGGCAAGCCGCTCAACATGGGCGGCTCACGCGGCCGGCGCGAGGCCACCGGGCGCGGCCTCATGGTGGTCTGTGACGAAGCCCTGAAGAAGCTGGGCCTGAACCGCGAGGAGACCCGCGTGATCGTGCAGGGATTCGGTAATGTGGGCTCCAACGCCGCCCGGCTGATGCACGAGCAGGGATACAAGATCATCGGCATCGCCGAGGTCGACGGCGGGCTCTACAACAAGAACGGCATCGACCTGGACGCCTTGTCGGAATATCGGCAGCGCAACGGCACCATCCACGGCTTCCCCGGCGCGGAGGCGCACGATCCCGCCGACCTGCTGATCACCGATTGCGACGTGCTCATTCCCGCCGCCACCGAGAACGTCATCACCACGCAGAACGCCTACAAGGTGCAGGCCAGGATCCTGTGCGAGGGCGCCAACGGGCCCACCACCGCCGCGGCCGACGACATCCTGGCGGAGAAGAAGGTGTTCGTCATCCCCGACATTCTGGCCAACGCCGGCGGCGTCACCGCCAGCTACTTCGAGTGGGTGCAAGACCGACAAGGGTACTTCTGGAAGGAATCGGTGGTGATCGAGCAGCTCGAGCACATTATGCGCTCGTCGTTCGAGGACGTGGTGCGCTATGCCGAGACCCACAACGTCAACAACCGCATCGCGGCGTACATGTTGGCCATTGACAGGGTAGCGTTCACCATACGGCAGCGCGGGATTTACGCGTAGAAGATTGGCAGCAGAAGGCCATGGACATTAAGAAGATCGTAAAGGGCAACATGGCGCGGTTTTCTTTCTACCGTGCGGGCTATGCCTTTTATGAGGTTAAGGTTGACGGGGTGAAGTACAAATTCCCAGTGAGCCTCGAAGACTTGGGAACGGCAACGTTACTGGCCGAGCACAAGGCGATCACGCTGATGCGCTACATACGCAAGGCTCTCGAGGATAAGACGTTCGTGAGGGCGTAAGGGATTTACGCAATCCAGTGCCGTTTGACCCTGCTGCGCGGCAGCCGCTACAATGATGGGGTTTGCCTGTAGCACCAATCCCTACAGACACTCAGGGCTTTGGGAATCGAGGGAGGAGAAGCATGTACGCGGTCATCCGCACCGGAGGTAAGCAGTATCGCGTCGCGCCCGGAGACGTGATCCGTGTGGAGAAAACGCCGGTCCAGGATGGCCGTGTCGAATTCTCGGAAGTGCTGGCGGTCAGCGCCGCGGACGGCCAGATCGGCCGCCCCGGCGAAGGGCGCGTGGTCGGGCAAGTGGTCGAAGAGGGCCGCGCCGATAAGATCCTCGTCTTCCACTTCAAGCGCAAGAAGCAGTACAAGAAACTGCGCGGACACCGGCAGCCGTTCACCGCCGTGCGCATCACCGAGATCGCCTTCGACGGCCAGAGCTTCACCGCTCCCGAAATGCCGGCCGAGCCGGAGAAGAAAGCCAGGCCGGCGCGCCCGAAACCGGCCCAAGCCGAAGCGGCGGAAGGCGAAGCGGAAGCCGCTCCGCCCAAGGCAGCAGCGCCCAAGAAATCGGCGCCCAAGAAGACAGCGAAGAAAGCCGCGCCCAAGAAGAAGCCGAAGAAGTAGCGCCGGCACCTTGCCGGCTGTCGCCGTGCCGCTCTGAATTGGTTAGAAGTGTCATCCCGAGGAAGCGCGAGCCGAGCCCCGCGAGGCGAGCGCGACGAGGGATCTTGGTTCTGACTGACAAACGACAATTGAGTACAACCGGTTTCATCAATCGTTTTTTGGTGGCTGAGAGGTCGCCCGCAGGGGCTAAAGCCCGCACAACTAAAGGCCTTCAGCGGCACGGCTGAAGCCGTGCCCTCCCGAGAACGCGATTGTGACACCGGTTCTACTGACAACTGACTACTGAGTACTGGTTTCCTATGGCACACAAAAAAGGACTAGGCAGTTCACGCAACGGCCGCGATTCCAACTCGCAGCGGCTGGGAGTCAAGGCTTTCGGCGGGCAGCTCGTGCCCGGCGGCACCATCATCGTCCGCCAGCGCGGCACCCGCATCAAGCCTGGCCTCAACGTCGGGCGCGGCAAGGACGACACCCTCTTCGCCAAGGTCACCGGCGTCATCAAGTTCGTGGACAAGGGCGGCATGGGGAAGTTCGTCCTCGTCGAGCCCCTGCCTGAAGCGTAAGGGACCTTGCGGACGTAGCGCCGGCGTTTCGCCGGCGATACATTGCAGCATACTGCGCTACTGTGCGAAGCACAGCGCCAGCAGAATCAGGCCGAACAGCAGCGCCTGCCAGTCTTCCCTGGTCATGAACTTTCCTCGCCGGGAGGAGAGAGCAAGCCCCACGCCAGTCAGGTCGCTCCACCAAATCAGCGGTTTATGCTCCAATAAGGACCCTGGCCGCTTGCCTCTGTGTTTCATGTGACACGGCGCGTGATGGCTGCACACACGTTCCGTCGGTTACTGGCAACTGACCACTGGCAACTATTTTCCATGTTTATTGACGAAGCCAACATCCGGGTGAAAGCCGGCGACGGCGGCAACGGGTGCGTCGCCTTCCGCCGCGAGAAGTTCGTCCCGCGCGGCGGCCCGTCGGGCGGCGACGGCGGCCGCGGCGGCGACATCGTCATGGAATCCAGCGAGCGCCACAACACGCTCGTCCACTTCCGCTTCAACCCCGAGCACAGGGCGAAGCGCGGACGCCACGGCGAAGGTTCCAACCGGACCGGGCGCGAAGGCGCGGACGTCGTCCTGAAGGTCCCGGTGGGCACGATCCTCTACGATGCCGACTCCGGCGAGCGCGTGCACGATTTCGCGCGCCCGGATGAGCGCGTGGTGATTGCCCGCGGCGGACGCGGCGGTCGCGGCAACGCGCGCTTCGCCACCTCCACCCACCAGGCCCCGCGCGAGTGCGAGCCCGGACGACCCGGCGAAGAACGCGCCTACCGGCTCGAGCTGAAGCTGCTGGCGGACGTCGGACTGGTCGGGTACCCCAACGTGGGCAAGTCCACGCTCATCTCGCGCATCTCCGCCGCCCGCCCCAAGATCGCCGACTATCCTTTCACCACGCTCGAGCCCAACCTCGGCGTGGTGGCCATCGGCGAAGAGCCGGAGCCGATCAGCTTCGTGGTCGCCGACGTTCCCGGGCTGATCGAGGGAGCGCACGAGGGCACCGGTCTGGGCACGCAGTTTCTGCGGCACATCGAGCGCACCAGGCTGCTGGTGCACCTGGTGGAGGTTTCGGATGCGAGCGGCCGTCCCGATCCGGTGCAGGATTTCGAAGTGATCATGAACGAACTGGCCAGCTTCGGCGCCGGACTGGAGAAAAAGCCGATGCTGGTGGCGGCCTCGAAGATCGACGTGGCGAACCAGCAGAAGCTCTCCAAACTGCGCCAGTTCTGCCGCCGCAAGAAGCTCGCGCTCTATCCCATCTCCGGCGTGACCGGCGAGGGCATCGACAAGCTCAAGTACGCCCTGGCCAAGCGCGTGGACGAGATCCGGAGAAAAGAATTAACCACAGAGGACACAGAGGAAAGGCTCGCAAAGTAGAGTAACGAACCGCCTTTGCCGTCTTCGACCTCCTCCGTGCTCCTCTGTGCTCTCTGTGGTTAAGAAGAATTAAAAAGAAAAAGACCGGCGATGCGCCGCCGGTCTGGCTGTGATTTTTGTCCGCCTTCTACGCTGCGGCTCTGCCTGCCTGTACGCTGCCGATTTGCCGCAGCATTCCGAGAGCGTCGTAGGACTCGACTTCCTCGACGATCTTGCCATTGGCGATGCGGCTGATCAGGATGCCCTGCACGGTCACCTGTTTGTTGGTGGGCGCGGCGCCGAACAGCTCGCCGCGGTGGGTGCCACGCGCGGTCCAGCGTGTGACCACCAGGTCTCCTTCGGCGATCTGCTGTTCCACCGTGAGCCGCACATCGGGGAAGGCGGTGCGGTACATGGTGATCAGTTGCTTGAATCCTTCGCGGCCGCGCTTCTCGCCCACGGTCGGCTCGCGATAGACGTAATCGTTGGCGAGCAGTTCGTCGGCCACGTTCAGGTTGCCGGTGTTCACCGCCTGCTCGATGCAGCGACGGACCAATTCCTTGTTGCGTTCCGACATGTAACCTCCTTGGGATTTAATTGGCGTGCAGAATCCGCTCGCGATGGGGAGCGGCTGGAAAGGCTGGTTGGGTCGTGGTGGCCGTTTGCGAAGTGCCGCAAAATTATCCGCCCGGATCGCGAAGGGCGTCAAGGCTGGACGCCTCGCGAAGATCGCTCACCGTTCCAGGATGGTATGAATACGGTGGGGAGCTGGCCCTCAGTTCGCCATCTTGTCCAGCGGTTCTTGGCTGACGCTGACCTCGGCACTGATGCCCCGGCCAGCTGCTTAAAAGAAATGGTAGGCACGTGGGGACTCGAACCCCAGACCTCTACCGTGTCAAAGCCCATCTATTCAGTCCCTCCAACACCTTACACCACCGCGGGGGACCGCCTAAATCCGCGTAAACACGTGTAAGCCGGCAGTTGGATGGATTGGAAACTGGATTGGAAATTTGTGGCTGCTCGAAGAACCGGGGAGGTGAGGTGCTGAGGCGCGCTGAGGTTCTGAAGGCCAGCAGAAGCTCCCGCGGCGAAGTTCTTTCCTTACCGAGGCCGCACTGCAATAGGCGGCGCGGAGCAGGGCCAGGGGCGCCGATGCTTTTTGCTCGACATCGAATCGAGGAAAGCGTTGGGCCGTGACTCCGGAGGGCTTGCCGGCTGCCTATGACCCAGTCGCGGCTGTGGTCCCGAGTTCCGCCGTGCAATAGGCGCAGCGCGTGGCCCTGACTGGAATCGCCGATACACAGTATGGACACTCGCGAGTCGTAGGTACAGGCGCAGGCACCTCCTGCTGCCGCCGAAAGCGGTTTACCTGCCGCACCAGCAGGAAGATGGCGAAGGCGACAATGAGAAAATTGAAGATGCTATTTCAACGCCGAGGATGATGTCAACGGCCATATCGGCACATTTCCCTTAACGGCAAATTCTTTGAATTCTTTTTCCGCCTACATATTTATCCAGATTGAAACTCTGGTCGCCCAGCAACGGCGCGGCCACGGAGTTCTGCATCAGTTGGTTGTACTGCTTAATCACGCCCACGTTCTCCATAGCCTTGTGGACGATGGGTCCAAAAGCCGTCGTCAATTCTCCCGAACTCTGTTTCTTGAAGTAGTCGGTCGCGGCTGTGTCATTGCCGGAAAGAATCTTGCGCGCATCCTCGAAGCTCATTTTCGCTACTGCATTGATGAAGATTCGTTTTGCTTGCGGCGTCGCCTGTTCTGCCGCACGGTTCATCCCGATTTCGAGTTCGTCCATCTGAGAGCCCATACCCATCAGCCGCATCCCTTTGCTCAAAGTCTGCAGTTTGTCGGGCAGCAGAATCTTGATCGCCTGGTTTTTCAGAAAGCCATCGGTCGCCCGGTCGCCGCAACCGCTTTTCCGGTGCTGACCTTCAGGGCCTCTTTCAAGCCGGCGGTAATCTTGTCGTTGCCAAGGCCGGCCGCCGGTGCATCTGCCGCCGGCCTCTTCCATATCTGGTCAAGCTGCGACTGGGAGAAACAGCAAGCTGACAGCAATCCCGCAAGCAACACCAACCTCGAAACTCGACGCATAAGCACTCCTCCCCCGGGTCTATGCCCGGTATTGTTCGCACCAAGCAACTCGCTGACCCACCGGCTAGCCAACTTTCTCGCGCTTCGTCGCGGATTCGCTACCGGCCGCAACCCGGCCGACGATCTCGGGGATGTTCCGGCTGCGGAGCAGTTCCACCACTTCGCGGTAGAACAGCTTCGCCATCGAAGGCCACTACTTCAATTTTTCCACCACCGGCCAGTGGCTGTGGGACCAACTGGAGGTGCTGGTGCCTCCGCAGGAGGACCCTTACCCCATCATCGACGCCATCCAGAAACTGGTGGCCAAGGAGACGGCGGCCAACGCCAGCCAGGCCGAACAGATGGCCGGCGTGGCAGAGAACGACTTCAAGGCGCGGCTGCCCGCCACAACTCTTCAATCTCAAGCCGACGAACATCGGCGTGGAGATCTCGGTGCGCTACATCGCCCACGCGCACGAGCGCTACTGCGCACCCGCCTCTCACAAAGACCACTTTGCGTCCGGTGGGATGGCCGGCGTCACTCCAGTTGCCGGTCTCCAGCAGCACGGTGCGCAGCACCCCCACCTCCACCACTTCGCCGCCGATGCCGTTGATCTCCACCCAATCGCCCACGCGGATGCCGTTCTTGCCCATCAGCACGAACCATCCGAAGAAGGCGACGATGAAGTCCTTGAGTGCGACCGTCAACCCCGCGCCCGCCAGGCCGAGAAAGGTGGTCATCTGGCCGGGTGCGCCTTCGGCGACGAAGGCCACCAGGCAGATGAGCAGGATGAGCGCCACGCTCTGCAGGATCCCGTTCAGGCTGCGTTGCTGGCGGTTAGCCACCAGTGTCGCCCAGTCGCGGTAAACGCCGCTTAAACACTGCCGCCGCCAGCGGTATCACCACTGAATCCAGTCCGGGACGACAACAGCGAATAGATATTCAGTTGCTGTGACGTGAAGCGCTTCTGATCCACACAGCGGGCTGACCCCCTGTGTTGCACCAGGGACCTCGACGCGGGCTCTCGAGCGCCCCCGATTCATAGTGTCAGGTGGAGTTGAACCACCTGGCACTGGCGCACGCTTACAGCTGTGCCTCGCACCCGCGTCATTCACTCTTCGAAGCAGGGAGCACCTTCGTGCCCAGACTTCTGATGATCCATTATGATGTGGCTCATCCGGGCGTAGGCGTCCTCTAGCGCGTGTCTTTGTTGTTCCGTCAACTTCGGATTTTCCAGAGCGGCCAAAACATCATTGAGTTGCGCTTCGAGCCGCTCAAGTTCAGCGCAAAGCATTTCGACCCCCGTCTGCTCATTCCGCTTTGCTGCGGAAGTTCGCCGGTTATGCCGCATACTTGGCCATGAGTTCCTTCTTGCCCAATCCCAGGATTCCGTGTTTTTGGCCTACCTTCCGGAAGGCCGCGATCGCAGCGTCCAAGTGATGTTTCTCGTGCGCGGCGGAGAGTTGGGTACGGATGCGCGCCTGTTCCTTCGGAACCACCGGGAAGAAAAATCCGACCGCGTAAATGCCCTCCTTAAACAGGTCGCGGGCGAAATCCTGCGCCAGTCTGGCGTTGTAAAGCATGACCGGTACGATCGGGCTCTCCCCCTCTTTCACATCGAAACCGGCATCCTTCAGCAGACCGCGCCAATACCTGGTGTTCCATTCCAGCTTGTCGCGGCGGTCGGTGCTGGCAGTGATCAAGTCCATCACCTTCAGCGCGCCCGCCACGATGACCGGCGCCACGGCATTGGAGAACAGATAAGGCCGCGCCCGCTGCCGGCACAGTTCCACCAGCTCCCTGCGCCCGCTCACGCACCCGCCGGAGGCCCCGCCCAGCGCCTTCCCCAGGGTGGTGGTGATGACGTCGATCTTGCCGAGCACGCCACAATGCTCGTGCGTCCCGCGCCCGGTGCGGCCGATGAAGCCGGTGGCGTGCGAGTCATCGACGAACACCATGGCGTTGTATTTCTCGGCCAGGGCGACGATCTCCGCCAGTTTGGCCACATCGCCGTCCATGGAAAACACGCCGTCGGTGATGATCATGCGGAGACGCTTGTCCTGGTGCTCCTGCAGCTTCTCCTCCAGGTGCCCCATGTCGGAATGCTTGTAGGTGTCTTGCATTGCCTTGCACAGCCGCATTCCGTCCACGATGGAGGCGTGCACCAGTCGGTCGGCGATCATCACGTCCTGCTCCTTCAGGCAGGCTTCGAAAAATCCGGCGTTCGCATCCATGCAAGAGGGAAAAAGCAGCGTGTCTTCGGTCCCCAGGAACTCCGTTAACCGGTTCTCAAGCTCCCGGTGGATGTCCTGCGTCCCGCAAATGAAGCGCACCGACGACATACCGTAGCCGCGCGCGTCCAACCCGGCGTGCGCCGCGGCGATGACATCGGGATGGCTGGACAATCCGAGATAGTTGTTGGCGCAAATGTTGATGCACTTCTTGATTTCGGCGCCCACTGGGAATTCCACTTCGATCTCCGACGATTGAGGTGAGTGGATAACCCGCTCTTCTTTGAACAGACCGGCGGCCTTGATCGCCTCAAGGTCGGCCTGGTAACAGTCACGAACTGTGTCAATGAAGGCCATGACTCTCCTCGCATGCTGAAGTTTAGCGCCTCCCGGCCCTGGAACGGCAGCCCCCGGACCGGACTTTAGGCGCTGCTTGCAACCGTTTGAAAGCGCCGCACCAACTCGACGATACGCTGCACAGTATCGAAGGCTTCGGGGGTGGCGTCGGCGTCAGGAATACGGATCGAGTATTTCTTCTCCAGAAACCGCTTCAATGACACCATGGAGAAAGAATCCACAATGCCGCCCGAGATCAGCAAAGTCGTTTCCGTGATCTCGCGGTCGTCTCCTTCTTCCAAATATTCCCGGATGATGTAATCGCGAACTACGGTGGTCAGTTCGTCCATGTTCGGCGTCTCCTTCATGTTGCGGGCCAGCGCTGTTGCCCAGTGGCCTCAGTCGTCCATCACGGTGGAGAGGTCCCCCACCGGCTCGTTGAATTCTTTGCAGCGCAGGATGCGGCGCACGATCTTGCCACTGCGGGTCTTGGGCAGGGAGTCCACAAACTCGATCTCCTGGGGCATCGCCAGAGGTGACAAGCGCTTGCGGATGTGATTCATGATCTCGAGTTCGAGGTCGTCCGACCGCTCAAAGCCCGGCTTCAGAGTTACGTAGGCTTTCACCACCTCCATATTGACCGGATCGGGCTTGGCAACAGCCGCAGACTCGGCTACGGCAGGGCACCCCAGCAGGGCCGATTCGATCTCAAAGGGGCCGACCAGATGCCCACCAGTGTTGATGACGTCGTCGTCGCGCCCCATGAACCAGAAGTAGCCATCAGAATCGATCGAGGCCCGGTCGCCGCAGAGATACCACCCGTTCTTGAATTTCGCCTTGAACCCGGTCTCGTTGTTCCAGTACGACCGGACCTGCGATGGCCAGCCCGGCCGCAGAGCGATCAACCCCGCCACGCCTGGCTGATTCAGAGGTTCGTAAGTCTTCGGATCCAGCACGGTAGCGGTGATTCCCGGGAACGGCTTGCCCATGGACCCAGGCTTGATCGGCATCCCGGGAAGGTTGGTGATAACGATGCAGCCGGTTTCTGTCTGCCAGAAGGTGTCGTGGAACGGCTTCTTGAATAACTGTTGCGACCAGATCACGGCCTCCGGGTTGAGCGGCTCGCCCACGCTGGCCAAATGGCGCAAGCTGGACAAATCATGCTTCTGGGCGACTTCTCTCCCCTCCTTCATGAGAAGACGGATCGCAGTCGGCGCCGAGTACCACACCGTCACCCGGTACTTCTCCATGAATCCATACCAGCGCTCGGCGTTGAAGCCGGAATCCAGAACCACCTGCGTTATCCCGTTCGACCAGGGACCGATGATGCCGTATGAGGTGCCGGTTACCCAGCCGGGGTCGGCGTTGCACCAGTAAATGTCGTCGGGCCGTAGGTCCAAAGCCCATTTGGCTGTGAGGTATTGCGAGATGAGCGAATAATGAACGTGCTGCGCTCCCTTGGGCTGACCAGTTGTGCCCGACGTGTAGTGCAGGACCGACGGGGACTCGGCAGTTGTCGGAGAGACGGGAAACTGCTCGACGCGCGGCGCCTGCTCCATCTGAAACGATGTCTCGCACTCCTGCAGCGGAGGCCGACCTGCATCCACAACGACGATGTGGCGCAAGTTTGGAAGTTGGCTGCGGATCTTGCGAACCTTGTGAACATGCTTCTTCTGGGTGATGATCGCCGATGTCCCCGCGTCGCCGAGCCTCACCAGGAGAGATTCTTCCCCGAACGCGGAAAACAGCGGCTGCGCGACCGCTCCCGTTTTCAGGATCCCTAGAAACCCGATGTACAGCTCGGGCACCCGGTCCATGAACAGGCAAACCCGCTCGCCGGGCTGGATTCCGAGGTCGCAGAGGAAACGGGCTATGGTGTTGGAGAGAACGCGGATGTCGTCGTAGGTGAACCGCTTTGCGTTGCCCTGGTAATCCTCCCAGAGCAGCGCCACCTTGTTTGCCAACCCCAGATCGCAGAGGCGGTCGCTGCACATCGCGCCGATGTTGATCGGGCCGCCCGGCTCATAACCCAGCTCCCGCTCGGCGATGGACCAGTCGAAGTTCGCGGTGACTTCCTGATACGCGGGTAGATTGCTCATAGGCTTGTCCCCGCCTGTGGCGTTCGCGTTCAACCTTCCAGAATGACCATGGCAACCGTGTGCTTCGCGTTACGAGCGATAGCGAGCCTGGTCCGCCTTGCACCCAAGCGTTCCGATTGTCTTCTGAGGTCGCCGTGCAGTACTAGCCTGTATTCACTGTCGGTTCCAGCCTGTACTTCGATCTCCCGGAAGATCGTCAGATCGCTGATCCGGGCGTTCATGGCTTTCAGAGTTGCTTCCTTGGCGGCAAAGCAGGCCGCATATCGCAGCGCCGGCTTTCTGCTGCTGCTGCAGTGCTTGATCTCTTCCCGCGTGAAGATGCCCTGGTTCAACAGCCAATCGCCTCGCGCGAGCTCCCGCTCCACGCGGCTGTTTTCCAGAAGATCAATCCCTAAACCGACGATCACGGTGAACCGGCCTGCACTTGCGTGTGTTCTGTAAGGCTGGGAGGGCGAATCGCGCTGTGCGCACTCGAGGCGAGAATGGGCGCGAATCGCTCGCAGCCCGCCAAGCTGACTAGAGCACCTGCTAGGACATTTGTCCGTGACCTCTCTCACCCTTTCAGGTGACGCTTCCCAATCTGGAGCCACGGGCGTCCCGAGGGTTGCGTCCCTCTCACACCTGCCAGTGACCCACATCATGGAAACCTGAGAGCATGAGGAGTAAAAGATCTAGAGGATAGACGTCACGGACCCTTTTTCGCGCAGCCAGAGACAGGAGGGAGTCCAAAATATGGCCGGTGTTCAGCCCATGTCGCACGATTCGGATACGATCAAGGACACATTCTCCGCGTCCGACGAGATTATTGATGCGCTGCCGTGCGTCTACCCCCACACCGTGAGGGTGGATCGTCGGGCGTTTCTCAAGCTGGCTGCCGCACTTCCCTGCCTTGCCGCCTGTACGATCGCATTCGCCGGGCCAAAAGAAGCTTCCTTGTTCTCGAGCGACGACTGGGGCTCAGTTGTCGAAGCTCGGTATTACCAGAAACTTCCTGGGAGGCTGGTGCAATGCAAGCTCTGTCCGCGGGAATGCGTAGTGCCCCCGGGAGACCGCGGATACTGCCGCGTACGCGAGAACCGAGGCGGCACCTACTACAGCCTGGTGCACTCCCGGGTGGTGGCAGCACACATCGACCCGGTGGAAAAGAAGCCGTTCTTCCACTTCCTGCCCGGCTCGCTTGCCCTTTCGGTCGCCACCGCGGGCTGCAACGTGAACTGCAAGTTTTGCCAGAACTGGGAGATTTCCCAGGCCCGGCCGGAGGAACTCCGCAGCATCAAGCTGCCGCCGCGGGAGTTGGCGGCGCGCGCCAAAGAGAACGGATGCCCGCTGCTGGCTTATACCTACAGCGAGCCCACCGTGTTCAACGAATACGTCGTGGATGCCGCCGAAGCGGGACACGCGGTCGGACTGCGAAGCGTGGTCGTCTCCAACGGCTTCATCCAGCAGGAACCGCTGAAGAAGCTATGCCAGAGCGTCGACGCCATCAAGACCGACGTAAAGGCATTCTCCGAAAAGTACTACCGGGAAGTGGTCCGCGGCGAACTTAAGCCTGTGCTCGACACGCTGGTCACCGTCCGCAAGCTCGGCAGGTGGAGCGAGATCGTGTATCTCGTGGTGCCGACCTTGAATGACAGCGACGCGGAGTTCCGTGACTTGGCACGCTGGATCAAGTCGGAACTGGGCCCGGATATGCCCATTCACTTCACGCGCTTCCATCCCCTGTACCTGTTGAAGAACCTTCCGCCCACGCCGGTGGAAACCTTGGAGCGCGCCAAGGCCGTAGCAGAGGCGGAGGGACTGCAATATGTCTACATCGGCAACGTGCCGGGCCATCCCGGCGAGAATACCTACTGTCCCAAGTGTCGGCGCCTGCTGATCGAGCGTGCAGGCTTTACCATTCGCCAGTTGCATGTGCGCAAGGGCCAGTGCGAGTACTGCCATCAAGCCATACCTGGCGTCTGGGCGTGAGAGGGGAGTGAGGCCATGCGAGCCTTGAGCAAGAAGCTGGGGATTGCCGGACTCGTCTTCACCACCTTGGTCTGCCTGGCAGTAGCCCCAGGAACCAGCAGACCGGGAGAAAAGCAAGCGGTCCGGCTGCCGGCTGTTGCCGGCGCTTTCTATCCTGCCAATGCCGGCGAATTGACCAACATGGTGGACGGATTCTTGGCTGCCGCCAAGGTGCCCGAGGTTAAAGAGCCAGTTGCCTTGGTCGTTCCCCACGCAGGCTACATCTATTCGGGCGCGGTGGCGGCGCACAGCTATGCCCTACTCAAGGGTCGCAAGATTTCCCGTGTAGTGGTGATCGCTCCTTCGCATTACGAGGCTTTTCCATTCGCTGCCGTCTATGATGGTGACGCCTACGCTACCCCTTTGGGCAACATTCCGGTGGACAAAGACTTTGCTGCCCGCCTGGCGAAGGGACCTTTCATCAAGCTGTCCAGCCGTGGGCATATCTCTTCGACAGCACAGGGTGAGCACTCGCTCGAGGTGGAGCTCCCATTCCTGCAGCGGGTATTGGGCGGATTCTCGCTGGTCCCCGTCGTTATGGGAGATCAGAGCTACGAAACCAGCCGCGCGCTGGGGGTCGCACTTGCTAAGCTGGTGAAAGGGAACGACACCATCATCATCGCCAGCTCTGACCTTTCGCACTACCATCGCTACGACCAGGCCGTGAGCCTGGACAGCAAGACACTGCACGCGATCGAAGCCTGGGACTATGTGACGATGTGGCGCAGCTTCCGGATGGGTACCTGGGAAGCCTGCGGTGGTGGTCCCATCATCGCGGCCATGATCGCCGCCGAGCGTCTGGGCGCAACCCAGGCCGAGGTGCTGAAGTATGCCAACTCCGGCGATACCACTGGCGATCGCAGCCGTGTCGTCGGCTATGGTGCCGTGGTGCTGGCACGCGCTTCTGGCCGACCGCGGGGCAGCGTCGTGCTTTCACTCAATGATTCCGAGCGCCGTGAACTCCTGGAGGTTGCGCGCCGCTCGGTCGACGCAGCGGTGAAACACACGGCCTACGCACCGGCCGCTCCAAGCGACCAGACGTTGCTCCAGGAGCGTGGCGTGTTCGTCACCCTGACCAAGAAGGGTGAACTGCGCGGATGCATCGGCTACGTGATGCCGCTCAAACCGCTATATCAGGCAGTGGCCGAGGTCGCGCAGGCGGCGGCGCTGCAGGACCCTCGTTTCCCACCGGTCACTGCCAAGGAACTCGACCAACTGGAGTACGAGATCTCGGTTCTATCGCCCTTCCGCCGGCTGCTGGACATCAAGCAGATCGAGGTGGGACGAGATGGGTTGCTGATGCGGCGGGGCTCGAACGAGGGAATACTACTGCCCCAGGTCCCGGTAGAGGAGCACTGGGACCGCAGTACCTTCCTGGAGCAGGCAGGGGTGAAGGCGGGCCTGTCGCCCAAGGCATGGCAGGACGAAGACACCGACATTTTCACCTTCTCGGCGTTGGTCTTCGGCCGGCACTAGCCGCCGGGATGCTGGACTGCCCAGGGTTGTCGCCCAGCCAGGCTAGTGAGCGCGCCAGAACACAGATCCACGACCGCGATGAGCAAAGCGGTTTTCAGGAATCCAAACACCGGGACCAGATAAGTCCCCAGCAGCACCGCACCCAGGCAAGCTCCGATCAAGTCCAGCGCGTACAGCGTGCCAGGTCCTCGGGTATCATCTCCGGCGAAAAACACGCGGCTGGCCACTGGGAATTGAAATCCCCCCAATATCCCGCACAGCAACGCCAGGCTGGGAAACAATATGCGTGCGCTCAGAAAAGCTCCGACACCGCTGCTGCTGCGAGTGAAAGCTTCGAAAGCCCCAAACAGCAACAGCGGAGCCAGCGCCGCCAGGAATTGCAAGCTAGCCAAGCGGCGCAGGTCGGTCTCACGGCTGCTTCCGGACCGTGGTTCCGGATGGCGTAAGCTCCACCAACTTCCCAGCGCCAGGCCCATCATGAATGCCCCAACCAGAATGGCCAGCGCGGAGTAAACATAGCCGAAGATGGCTTGGAACCCGAGCAAAAGCAGGACCTGCAGCGCCATCAGCGTCATGCCCATGGCGCCGACAGAAAAGCCGGCCACCGCTCGCTGGTGATCCCCGGGGCCGAACCACGTCGCCAGTGAGATCGCAAGAACCAGGATGCTGAGCACCCCGGCTACCGCCGCAAACCGTACCCGTCCCAACCAGCGAAACCACCGGCTGTACTCGCTGTGAAACTGGGCGCTCCAAAGGGTCGCATCGAAATAGTAGGCCAAGGGAACGAAGTCCCGATTACTTGCGGTTCCTGGCTGGGGACGGATCTGGGTTTCCAGTTCCTGCATCCTGTCCGGCATCATTCGAAACGGAAAGTAATACTCGCGCACGTAGCTGGTCTGCAGGTTGCGCGCTCGCAGTCGCGAGACCAACTCTCCGGCATCCCTGGCCAGAACTCCGGGGCGCCGGCTGCCGAAAATGTGAATGGGGTCTCCGGGGATCACCCTTATTTCCGAAAAGACCTCACCCAGAGTCTGGTTGATGCAGCGCAGGAATTCGCTGAGCTCAGGGCTGATGTAATCCTCCGCCGCCCTCAACTGGATCGCGAGTACGCCCCCGGGCGTCAACTTTTCCGCCACTTCGCGGAAGAATTCCGCCGTATAGAAGCGGTTCAGTTGTGCCGTCTGAGGATCCGGAAGATTGACGATGACTACATCGAAACTCTGGCTTGTGCTCTTGACGAACAGGCGCCCATCCAGATGGTGCACCCGCACGCGTTGATCAAGCCGAATACGCCTCCATTCTTCGGGAAAGTATCGCCTGGCCAGGTCGAACACCGCGGGATCCAGTTCGACGTAATCCACCCGTTCAAGACTGGGATGCTTCAGGGCCTGGCTCACGCTCCCGTTCAGGCCGCCTCCGATCAAGAGGAGGCTCGTAGGGTGAGGATGTTGCAGTAGCGCGAAGTGGACGGCTTCCTCAGCCGCAGCAGGGTCAGGCACGTTGAAGGCGACCAGACCGTTTTCATACAGCGTCCGCATGCCTTCGGTTTCCACGACGGCCAGGTTGCCGTAAATCGAGTTCCGGGTCGCGACCAGGTGGAAACCGCGCCAAAGCCCCTGCAACGATATTTCTTCCAGCCGGTTTCCGCCAACCAGGAGGAAGGGCAAAGCGACAGTCAGCATGCCCAGCATCGCGTGCCGAAAGGCCAGACGGCGCATTGCGAGAGCTGTCGCTGCGACAAGGTTCAACCACCCCAAAAGAGCGGCAATCTGAAATGCCGTGAGGTAACGGATCAGCACCAGGCTGGCCAGGATCCCGCCGGCTCCGGCGCCCAAGGCTTCCAGCAGATACATCGAACTGGTGGCCAATCCCAGCGAGGCGCCCGCTTCGGCGGCGTACAGCCGGCTTCCAGCGGCGAAGAGTCCTCCTGAAACAAAGCAGAACAGGCTGAGCGTGACCAACGCCACCAGCAACATCGGCCCGGGACCGAGAACTTCTCCGGGCAGCGGCCGGAAAATGAGCTTGCTCGAACGCACGGCCAGGATGGTCAGTGGCAAGGCCAAGGCGAGCAACACTTGCAGGGCCGCTACGCGCCGCACCGGGGAACGGTCATGGGCACCGATTCTCCCCAGGACGACGCTGCCCGCCGAGGTCCATAGCAGCCAGCTGGATAGCATCAGCCCGAGCGAGATCTCGTTGCCGTAGAAGACGACAATCAGCTCGCGCATCAGGACTACCTGCGCGATCACCGCCGTGAAGCCGAGGAGTACTAATGCCGCCCGTGTTGCCACGTGTACGTGCCGACCCTCAGTCACGGACGACGATTGTACGGGCATGATCATCACGGGATTGCGGAGATGCAGAAACGGGGCAAGCTCCAGAGACTAGCGAACTCCATCCCGCTGGCGCCGCCGACTGACGCTGCCTTCCTGCTCCTCTGTGGTCGTATGGTGCATCGGATTCGCGGGCCCGTGGCCTTGCCCGATCGGCAGACTTGCGCGGATCGCCAGGGTGATGAACTCCTTTGCTGCGGCCACGCTTTCCCGCACGTTCTTCTGCTGCGCCAATCCGGCGGCGATGGCCGACGCAAAAATACAACCCGTGCCATGGGTATTTCGAGTCTGGATGCGTTCAGCCCGAAACTCCATGAATTCGCGGCCATCGTAAAGAACATCGGCGGCAACGCCCTCCAGGTGACCACCCTTTACGACAACATTCTGCGGTCCGAGTGCGCGAATGGCCATGGCCGACTGCTTCATCTGTTCTAAAGTGCGGATTTCGCCTCCGGTGAGAACTTCCGCTTCCTGCAGGTTAGGTGTGACAACACACGCGAGGGGCAGCAGCTTGCTCTTGAGAGCCTCAATGGCTTCGGGTTTAAGAAGTGGTGCGCCACTCTTGGCCACCATCACCGGATCGACCACCACAGGGCCCAGCCGACGCGCCGAAATCGCGCCTGCGACCGCCTCGATGATCCCGCTATTGGCAAGCATCCCCGTTTTCACTGCGTCACAGCCGATATCGGCTACGCAGGCATCGATCTGCTGGACGACAAAGGCCGGGTCAATCTCTACCACGCCGTAAACGCCGGTTGTGTTCTGGGCGGTGAGAGCGGTGATGGCGGTCATGCCGAAGGCACCCAGAGCCGAGACCGTTTTGAGATCGGCTTGGATTCCCGCTCCCCCGCTGGAATCGGAACCGGCGATGATCAGCACACGAGGGATGTTCGCGCTGCGGCTGGGACCACTCATATCTGCCAACGCTCCAATCTCCAAGCCATCTCCCAGAACTGCCACTCGCAGCGGCTGCTGGTCAGAAATGCCGTTTCGAGTCTTTGCAGATCGCGCTCCGGCAGGCCCGCAGCCAAGCGGTCGAGCAGCTCGCGGCACCACTCTGCCAGCTCGGCAAATTCTCTCGAACTGTACATGGCGATCCATTTCTCATAAGGCGTGTTGCCGGGGCGTGCTTGCGCGGCCAACCGCTGCCCGATTTCGCTGAAGCCCCACATGCAGGGCAGCAGGGCCGCGACCAGCTCCGCGAAATCGCCCAGGCTCGCTGTCCGCAGCAAGAAATCGGTGTAGGCGCGGGTCGCGAGGGCGGGGGATTCTTGTTCCAGCTCTCGGCGGTCAATGCCGAACTCGGCGGCATACGCTCGGTGCAGGCCCATTTCGGTGGCGAGCGTTTCCTGGAGGAGCCCGGCAAAGCGCGTCATGGTCTCCAGATCGGGGCTGCGCGCCGCAGCGAGCGACAGAAGGCGCGCATACTCGATGAGGAACAGGTAATCCTGCCGCAACCAATACCTGAATTTCTCCACATCCAGCGTCCCGCCACCGATGCCGCGCACAAACGGGTGAAGGTGTTGTGCTTCCCAGATGCCGGACGCTTTCTGGTGTAGGCGATCGGTGAATCGCTCAGCCATGCCGTACCGTTCCTTGGACGCAGGGCGGGACAGCAAAGCTCATCTTGCCGCCTTCGGCGTTAACGATCACATGGTCGCCGGGCCGCACTTCTCCGTGCAGAATCTTTATCGCCAGCGGATCCTGCACAAGGCGCTGAATGGAACGCTTCAACAAGCGTGCTCCGTACTGCGGATCGTACCCCTCGGCGAGCAACAGTTCCTTGGCGGCATCGGTGAGTTCCAGGCTGATTGTTCGGTCGTCCAGCAGCCGGCGGAGGTCTTCGAGGCGCAGTTCCACGATCTTTGCCAACTGCTCCCTGCTGAGAGGATTGAAGATTACAACTTCGTCCACGCGGCTCAGGAACTCAGGCTTGAACTGGGCTCGCAGCGCGTCCATCAGCCGCTTGCGTGCCTGCTCGAATTCATCGGGGAAGCGCAAGGATGCGCCCCGCAACTCGGCTGAGCCGAGATTCGAAGTCATGATGAGAACGGTGTTACGCAAATTGACCGTGCGACCCTTGCCGTCGGTGAGGCGGCCATCGTCCATCACCTGCAATAAGATGTTGAATACGTCCTGGTGGGCTTTCTCGATTTCGTCGAGGAGCACGACCGAGTAGGGGTGGCGGCGCACAGCCTCGGTAAGCTGACCGCCTTCCTCATAACCGACGTATCCCGGCGGCGCGCCGATCAGCCGCGATACCGCGTACTTCTCCATGTACTCGGACATGTCAATCCGTACTAAGGCCCGCTCGTCGTCGAAGAGGAATTCGGCGAGAGCGCGTGCCAGCTCGGTCTTGCCCACTCCCGTTGGCCCAAGGAAGATGAAGGAGCCCACGGGGCGCTTGGGATCGGAGAGTCCAGCGCGAGCGCGCCGGACAGCGTTGGCCAATCGTTCCACGGCTGCGTTCTGGCCGATGACGCGCCGGAGCAACCGGTCTTCCATCTCCACCAGCTTCTTGACTTCGCCTTCCAGCATCTTGGAGACGGGGATGCCCGTCCACTTGGAGACGATGCGGGCCACCTCTTCTTCGTCTACTTCCTCTTTGAGCATGCGGGGAGCCTGGCGATTAAGCTCAAGCTGGGCTTTGTGCAGTTCCTGTTCCATTTCGTCCAGGGACGCAATACCCACGACATGCTCACGCGGGCCGGCCGCCTGCAGGTGCATTTGCCGGATTCTTGCCTTTAGCCGCTGTACGTGAGAGAGCGCCTGCTTCTCCTCTCTCCAGCGGGACTTGAGTGCGATCGCCTGCTCGCGTATATCGGCGAGCTCCTTTTCTAGCGAACGCAGCCTTTCTTGCGAGTCGGCATCGCCATCGGCTTCCAGCGCGTCTTTCTCGGTCGCCAATTGCGTCGCCAAGCTCTCCAGGTGCTCGAGCTCCGCCGGCATGGAATCGATCTGTATGCGTGCGGCAGCGGCGGCCTCATCCACCAAGTCGATGGCCTTGTCCGGGAGAAAGCGGTCGGAGACGTAACGCTGCGAAAGCTTGGCCGCGGCCACGACGGCCGAGTCCTTGATGTGCACGCCGTGGTGAGTCTCATAGTGCGCCTTCAAACCACGCAGAATGGCGATGGTCTCCTCGACGCTGGGCTCGGGTACGTACACGACCTGGAAGCGGCGCTCCAGGGCAGGGTCCTTCTCGACGCGCTTGCGATATTCGCCGACGGTGGTGGCGCCGATGGCACGCAACTCGCCGCGAGCCAGCGCCGGCTTCAGCATGTTCGAAGCGTCAATCGCTCCCTCCGCAGCTCCGGCGCCTACCAGCACATGCAGTTCGTCGATGAACAACATGACCTGCCCTTGGGCATCATCGATCTCCTTCAGAACTGCCTTGACGCGATCTTCGAATTCGCCGCGATATTTCGATCCTGCGACCATGGCGCCCAGATCCAGCGCCACCAGGCGCTTGCTCTTCAGAAGGTCGGGAACCTTCCCGCTGGCAATACGCTGGGCCAACCCCTCGACAATGGCGGTCTTGCCCACCCCCGGTTCGCCAAGAAGCACGGGATTGTTCTTGGTGCGACGGCACAGCACTTGGATGACGCGCCGGATCTCATCCTCCCGGCCGATCACCGGGTCCAATTTGCCGCGTCGAGCCAGTTCCGTTAGGTCGCGCGCGTAGCGTTCCAGCGCCTGATGCCCAACTCGGCGGACCGGCTCCGCTGCCTGCTGGGGGCCGCGAATAGCGGCAAGCGCCTTCAACACGGTATGGCGGACAACGCCGTGCCTGGCCAGCAGGGTTTGAGCGCGGTCGCCGATAAGGCCGGTCATTGCCAAGACCAGGTGCTCGGTGGAGATGCAGTCATCGTTGAGGTTCGCGGCCTCCTCAAAAGCTCGTTCCAGCACCTCGGTGGCGGCAGAGGAGGGATGCGGTTTCAGGCCGCCGCCCGCCCATAGCTCCGGCAGGGAATCGATCTCGTGCCGCGCCTCGACTTGCATCGTCTGCCTGCTGATGCCGATCTCGCCCAATAGAGGAACGACGATCCCGGTGCGGTCCGACACCAGAGCCGCCAGCAGGTGGAGGGGGGGTACTTCAGGGTTGCCGTGTTGAGAAGCGAGGTAGCTGGCAGACTGCACCGCCTCCTTGGCTTTGTAGGACAACTTATCCCAGCTCACCGCGGTTGCCATGTCATCCATCGTGCTCAGCCGCACTCTGCGCGGCTCTCAAGAGTTTTGTATCCGCTGGTGCTCGCTCATGCCTGATTGTGAGCACCTCCGACAGCCATAGCGGGCCGATACTCGGGGGAGAGGTCGTCGACG
Organism: uncultured Acidobacteriota bacterium; assembly: GCA_963704285.1. Classification (GTDB taxonomy): domain Bacteria; phylum Acidobacteriota; class Terriglobia; order Terriglobales; family Acidobacteriaceae; genus JAHFUA01. The sequence goes on from OY969886.1 coordinate 183,025, forward strand.
TCCCAATAGAAGATTGGCTTCAGCCCTTCCACTTTCAATTTGGCTGAGTAGATGGGCGCGTCATAGGAATTCGCGGCGAACTGACATCCGCCGTGCTGCAACGAATAACCGCCGGGCGTAGTAGAACAATTCAGTGTGAACAGGCACCCGCCACCCCGGGCCAGTTCCACGCAGAGATCCCAATCTTCGCGCGTGCTCACAAAGGCCGCCGATGCCGGGGAAAAGATGTTGTGAAGAGCCACCGTGACCAGGAATTCTTGCCGCGTGGGAATGAAGGGCGACTCCTGGAAGATCGCTCCGGGGGCTCGCTTCAGGCGGGGAAGGCCGAGGATGGTCGCGCCGCGGGGATGGTTTTGCTGCAGGTATTCCTCATGCATCATGAGCATGGCCCAGTCGCGCTTCCAGTCCGCCAGTCCCGAGAGTACTCCGATGCCCACGTGCCGGACGCCTGCTGTGAGCATGCGCTCATAAGCGTTCAGGCGGTATTCGAAGTTGGCCTTCTTGGTCTTCCCGGGATGGAGAATGGCGTATCGGGACCTGTCGTAGGTCTCCTGCCATAGCACGGAGATCGAGAGACCCGCGTCAACCAGGCTGCGGTACTCGCTTTCGTCCAGCGCTTCGGCACTGATGGCGACCAGTCCGCTTCCATGACGCTCCAGAAGCCGGCGCACCAGTTCGACATGCCGGCACATGGCCCCGACCCGCAGGCGCGGATCGGTTGCGTAAACCAGTTCAATCACGTGCAGACCTTTTTCCTGGATGAGGTACAGCGCCTCAGCCTCCAGCTCGCGGTCAGTCAAGCGTCTGCGCTCGACCCCAATCCCCTTATTGCCGGCGCGGAAATTGCAGTAGAGGCATTGCTCCTGGCAGATGCTGGTCACGTACACGGGGACAATCGGAAAGATGCGTCCGCCGTAAAGAGCCGATTTGATTTCCGCCGCGCGGGCGAGAATCACCCGGTCCAATTCACTCCCGGCGCCGAATCCTTCCGCCCAGAAAAGAGGTAGGAAGTCGGCCGCGACGAGGGGTTCGAGAGCGTCTACAGGCCGGGCCGGCGCACAGCAGAGCTCGATGATCTCTTCCAAGGCGGTGTCGTAACGATCGCAGAACATCGCCACAACCCTCGTTCAACCAATACACCGAAAACGAACACTTGCACCGTGATGACGCACACAGGAACGTGTGACTACTGGCCGCGGGGCGAACTGCTGATGTTCCCGCAGTGATCGCCGCCGCAAAAAGGTTTGGCGGCCAATCACCGTTCCGGATAACTCGCGATCGTCAGAGCAGACCTGCACGGGTTGTGTACGCAATCCACCTGTCCGGTACGCTACGATGACATTGGTCACCGATTGCTGTGAGAACGGAGCCGAGAGCATCGGGCAGGCCCAGGCAAATTGCGGCTCTTATCGCCTGACATATTCAGCGCTTGCTTGTCTTTCCCCGGGCTGCTCTGCTATTTCGCGCACCTGACATAAGACAGGCACTGGCTCACCCGCTGCCACACTCTCTAGTGACAGTTGTCACAGCAAGCGTGTGTTAAGAGTCATATCCTCGACAGGAGAGAAGGCCGTCAGTGCCCAGCTCGAAAGCCAACAGCTGCAGGCTGCTGGGGAAGGAGGGCTCCATGTCCTCGCGTGACGCCCTTGCGCTTGTGCTTCTGATTTTGCTCGCCGTTCTTGCCACCGCCCAGAAGCCCATCGTGACGCCAGTTCCAGCTCCTCACACTTCACCCGCATCGGGTCAGGAGAGGTACGTGGCTTACTGCGCTTCCTGTCATGGAAGGGATGGCAGGGGCGGAGGTCCGGTTGCCGCCGCGTTGAAGGCCCCTCCGCCCGATCTGACCACGCTGGCAAGGCGGAGCAATGGCAAATTTCCGGCCGACCATGTTTATCAGGTTATACGCGGCGACGTAAGTATGCCGGCCCACGGCGACAAGGATATGCCCGTGTGGGGCCCGGTCTTTTTGGCCATGAGCGACGCTCATCCCTCCGAGGTACAGATGCGCATGACTAACCTAACCAGGTATGTAGAGTCTCTGCAGGAAAAGTGAGACGCTACCCGCCTGAATTTGTGGTCGAATTCGGAGTTCCGGCCGACAAGATACTGAAAACAGCTGTGGAACGTTCTGTCAGTTTGATTGTCCTCGGCATGCGCCAGCAGGCAGGACCAGGCACGGATCAGCGGTGGGAGGTCACCCACAGAGTGGCATGTGAGGCATACTGCCCGGTTCTTACCTTCCGCGCCCGCTACTTTGAATAAGAGGCCTACATGTCTCAGATGCGCAAAGATATTTTCACCGGCGGCTGGGTGATAGTGGCCGAGACCGACGCAGTACGACCGTCCGACTTTCACTTCAAACGATTCACGCGCGACACGACTTTCTGTCCGTTCTGCGAGACCAATGAGGCCTCCACCCCACCGGAGATCTTCGCCATCCGGCGGCCCGGGTCGCCAGCCAACGGCCCCGGATGGTCGGTGCGGGTGGTGCCCAATTCGCAGCCGCGTTTGAGAATCGAAGGTGATCTGGGGCGGCGCCCAGAAGGTTTTCACGACTTGATGAACGGTGTGGGCGCAGACGAGGTCATCGCCGAAACGCCTCGGCACGACCGTAGCCTACACGAGCTGGACGTTCCCCAAGTTGCCGATGTCATCCGGGCTTGGGTAGCTCGCATCGTCGACCTGGAGCAAGATAGACGGATGCGCTACATCCTGATCTTCAAGAACTACGGCGAAGAGGCTGGCGCTCATACCATCACGCATTCGATCTCGCAATTGATGGCCTTGCCCGTAACCCCCCGTGCGATTAAGACCAAGCTGATTGTTGCCCGCGATTACTACGCCCTGAAAGAACGCTGCATTTATTGCGACGTCTTGCATCAAGAGCTGGCGGATCGGCGGCGCCTGGTCGCGGAAAACGATGATTTTGTGGCTCTTGCGCCCTTCGCCTCGAGATCCCCATTTGAGATCGATCTCTTCCCGAAATTTCACAGCAGCGCCTTCAGCCGCATCGATCCTTCGCAAATTCAAAATCTGGCGAGCGTTCTGCGTCACGTCTTGCACAAATTGGACGACACCCTTGGGGGCGCACCCTACAACCTATCGCTTCAGGACCGGCCCTTCCTGCGCCCGAGAGAGGGCTACTGGAAGACCGTCGAAGAGGATTTCCACTGGCATCTCCAAATCTTGCCGCAGATCATCCGCACCACCGGGTTCGAGCGGGCTTCCTGGTTCTTCTATAACCCAGTACCGCCGGAAATCGCCGCCCGATGTCTTTCGCCCTTGAAAGAGAGTTGAGACCGCTGTTGCGTCGCCAGCCGGCCCATGAATCAGCAACGTCAGGCAGTTTCCATGCCTGGTGAGACGCACAGAGGCAGACTTCACCTGAATTGCGCTTGTCGTTTGCGAATTCGTTCTCTATCAGGCACAAATGCGGGCACTCGAACCGGTGATTTCAATCACTGCGGAGGCGGAGAGTCGGCGTGAGAATAGTGGGTCTAAGTGTACAGAAATTCCCTCGTCAGGACTTGCCATGGTAATCGCATCTGAATTGAAGGAAGGAATGTTCATCCGCATCGAAGAACAGATTTACGAAGTCCTGGAGGCGGAATCTAAGGCCGGGGCTGCCAAGTTGAGCGGCGTGGTCAAGACCAAGCTGCGCAATGTCACTAGCGGTCGGATGTGGGAGCCGCATTTCCGCCCGGACGAACGGCTTGAAGACCTCGAACTCGAGCAGCAGACCCTGGAGTTCCTGTTTAGCGACGCGGACAGTTGCACTTTCATGAACCCTGAGAGTTTCGAACAGATCGAGGTTCCCCGGGCCATCCTGGGAACGGCGGAACAATTCCTGCAACCGGGGATGCAACTGCCTCTGCAGTTCTTCGAAGGTCGGCCGATCAGCGCCATCTTTCCGGACGTACTCGAGGCCCGCGTGGCCAGTACGGCGCCACCTGCGCACTCGCAACAAGACAGCACCTGGAAGGAAGCAACCCTCGATAACGGCCTCCGCATTCGAGTGCCTCTATTCATTGCTCCTGGCGAAATTGTGCGCGTGGAAGTCAAGACAGGTCGCTATCTCGAACGAGCAAGGGGTGAGCGCAAGCGGAGTGCGTAAGAACTGACCTCCTGAGGCCGAGAAGCTTGCCGCTGGCTGGGCGCCCGCAGGTTACATGTGATTGGGCGTTCCCCCCGAAAATGATGCCGCGCTCAGCCAGCCGCCGCTTGAGCTGCAGGTTGCGGGCGTCATGGCGAACAAATGTCGCTATCGATCTCGGCCTCGGTCCAGGCTCGCGTGGATGTCGCTCCAACTGTTCACAGGTGCCACGCTCCCCGAGATTCCACATCTGGCGCGGATGAAAACTTCAGGACGGTCGGCTTCACTAATCTCTCGAAGTCCGCGTAAGCAAGTCGAATCAACTCCCTATGCGAGCCAGCATTGAACGCGATCTCTTTGTCCTGGGTTAGACTCTCATCCACAAAGACGGGCATCTGGTATAGATTCCCAAAGGGCGGCATGGCGCCGGTTTCACACTCGGGGAATCTGTCCTTGAACTCTTTTTCCTTGGCCAGGATGACGGTCTTGGCTCCGGTTGCTGCTTGCAACCGGGCAACATCGATGTGGCACGAGGCTGGGAGAACCGCCATGGCCAACCCGTCATCGATTTTCACAATCACCGTCTTTGCCAGCTCCTTGCCCGGTGTGTGGGTAAGCGCCGCAATCGCCTGGGCGGTGTATGCGACCGAGTGCGAGATGGTCACGTACTTGATTTGCTGACTATCGAGAAATTCCTTCAACCTCTTAACGGGCATAGCGACCTCCATGTGCTTTGGCAGGACGTGCCAACATGGCCACGGCAGAATACGCCCCCCCTGCCGCCGATGGCGATCTTCTCGGCGATGGCAGGCGCACAGTCAACTGGACTGCAAGACGCTTCCAGCCTATGCTGCCGGAGCCGAGATGCTAACGGGCAGCAGCGTCCTGACGGCCGCCAACAGACCTTCCGCACCTTCTAACGCATAAACGCGCGCGTCCGCGGGAATATCCGTATCGGCAGAGGCCCCGCAGACCAGGAGAACAGGAATCTTCCCCTGCTCCCTTGCCTGGGCTGCCAACTCTTGTTTGTTGGTCTTTGGAAAGCGATGGCCGATCACGACCAAGTCGAATTTCTCCCTTGCGAGCAGTTGCAGGGCTTCCTCGGCGCTGGTGATCGCTGTTACGGCATAGCCGCCTTGCCTCAAAATGGCACACCGAGAATCGGAGACGGTCTTGTCGAAGGAGACACAGAGGACTTTTCGCTCTGGCATAACGCACCTCCCGTAAGGGCCGGACTACATGGTGAAGGGCTGTGTTCCTATAAACAAGAATAGTCCACGGTCGTGGCCGTCCGCCACCTGGCTCACGGGCTGTTGTGATCTGGATCACCGCCATCGAGGGCGCGATGACCCTTCAGGCTCGTGCTTGGCTTACACAAAACGCGGGAGCACATTCCTGAGCTCCCGCAGATCGTAGCCCAAGCCTGCGTTATGCAGCTTTGGGCATTGTTTTCCGCAAGCATGCCTTGGCTTCGTGCAGCACCTTGTCGTAGTCGTCGACGGCAAGTCGTTGCACGCTGATGCGCGCGCCCCGCACCCCCGCGCCGTGTGCAAGCTTCTTAAACTCGACTTGAAGTTCTTCGGCTTGCTTAGGCGTCAGGAGAGTGATGGGGAGAGTGGCGCCGGTGCCGGCTGCGATGTTGATCTTCACGGAATAAGGGGAGAGAGGCTGGGCCGTTCTTGCTGTCATACCAAACCTCCTTTAGCCGTTGGCGACAGTCAGGTCATGTTGTTAGCGACGAGACGAGGAGCAAGCGGGGCATCCCCGCGCCGCTTGAAAGCTCGTCCATCAGGCAGCATGATTTAAGTCTAGTCCAGTGCCAGGGGCCCGGCGACATCGCGCGTCCCATTTCGGAACTCACCCGCCCCCCCCACAGACGAGATCGGGCTACACGGCGGTCATCCTGACGCAAGCAGACCTTCCAGATCCTGAACTCCCTGCCGCTGCTCCAGCAGACGATGGTAGTGCTGGACGCGGCCACCGGACTCAGGTGTTCGGAGATCGCCGGGCTCCAATGGCAGGACGTGGACTGGGACAACAACCAGATTCATGTCCGCCGCCGCTGGATCAGGGGAAACGTCGCGGAGCCGAAGTCCGAAAAGTCCAAGGCTCCGGTGGCCATGGCTCCGCTGCTGGCGAAATATCTTCGCGCGTGGCAGCTGGAGACAGCCTGCGCTCGGCCGACCGACTGGGTCTTCGCCTCGGAGAGGACCCACGGGCGCACGCCGCGCGTGGGCAACATGCTGTGCGTCGATTATCTCCGCCCTGCGGCATTGAGGGCGGGAGTGAAACTCGAAAAAGGGCAGCGGTTCGGGTTCCATAACCTGCGTCACAGCCTGGCGTCGTTCCTGGTCAGCAAGAAGAAGACCAACGTCAAGACGGCGCAGCGCAGTATGCGTCCCGCCAGGAGCACCACCATGCTCGACCTGTATGCGCAGACCGACATGGAGGAACTGATCGCGGCGCAGGAGCTGGTGCTGGACGCGATCTTCAGCCACGGCAGTGGGGCTGTCAATTAGGCTGGATGGGAAAGTGGATAAAAATCGGGACTGAATCGTTGGGCAGCGGTTCCAAACCGCTGAAAAGAAATGGTAGGCACGTGGGGACTCGAACCCCAGACCTCTACCGTGTCAAGGTAGCGCTCTAACCAACTGAGCTACGCGCCTACTACACTTGATTTCGACAATCTCTGGCTGGTCGATTCTAGCAGAGCCCCAACCTGGTTATCAATTTGGGGGACTCCCGCCTCACTTGCATGGGTTGATGATGGACTCAAGCGCCCGGTGCCGACGCTCGCGTAGGCTCCAAGCAATGGGGGTGCCAGATTGCGAAAACAAAATTTCTGATTTCAGAACAACAAGGCCGTTTTCCACAGCCATTCTGGACAATGTAGTGGGGTTTACGGCACGTCAAAACGCAACCTGGCTCCACAGTAGTGCTTCCGGCCCCGAACTGCGCAAAAAGAAAGGGATTAATGACTGCTGTCGGCAGAAAACTGCCGACGCGATCCGAAGCACCGCCTTCTTCTTTGTTCTGTTTTCAGAACAAAACCCCACCTGGATTTCAATTGGTTTGTAAAACCTCTTGACAACCGGCGACGGGGTAGGCAGACTCGCCGACTAAACTCTGCAAGCACGTATGGAATTGCTTCTAGAGGAAGCAAGTGGGTGCTCACAAACCTGATATCGTTGTGGCTGGTGTTAGCCCCTGCAGCGCCAGTCGCCACCCAAGAACCAGTCAACCCTTACTCTCGGACGTTAACCGACCTCCGACCCGAAATTAACTTTCGCCAGCTAACTGAGTTTAGGGCGTAACCCCCAAAATTTTAACGGGTTAGGTCACAAAAACCCTGTAAGTGACAGGGCGAAGCCGTAGGGTAGGCGCGCCTAATCCTGGACACGCGCGTCACAACCGTGGACAGATCAGTCCTAGAGGGCAACAGTTGCTGAGGCACGAGGCGATCATGATTCCGACCGCTCACACCAACTTCCCAGGTAGCGCCCTCCTAGGTAACCTGGATGGCCGTCTGTTCCCCGTGTCTTCGACGGTGTTGTTGCGGCCGCAAGCAACCGCCAGCGGGCAACTTCAGTGGTATGCCGTCTACACCCGGCCTCGCCACGAGAAGCGGATCAAGGAGCTACTGGACGGCAAGTCTCTCGAGTCGTTCCTTCCGCTTTATGAAGCGGTTCACCGCTGGAAGGATCGCCGGGTACGGGTCAGCCTGCCTGTGTTTCCCGGCTACCTCTTCGTGCGGATTTCTCTTTCCGAGCATCGCCTGCCCGTGGTGACCGTGCCTGGGGTAGTGAACCTGGTAGGGAGACCGGGTTGCCCGACGCCGATTGAAGATCAGGAGATCGAGGCCTTGCTTATCTGTTCCGTTCGCGGGCACAGAATGATGCCGCACCCATATCTCACCGTCGGGGGACGAGTGCGGGTGCGCAACGGTCCCCTCGCCGATCTGGAAGGCATTCTGGTTCGCAAGAAGGGGAAGTCCCGTTTAATCCTTTCCATCAAGTTGATTGCCCGGTCGGTTGCCGTCGAGGTTGATGCCGGCGACGTAGCTCCCGTGGGCACCTAGCGTTCTGAATCCCTCTTCAGCATGGGCCTGTGAAGCCCCCCAGGGCCGGGAACGCGGTTTGCTACCCGGATCCAACCTGAGCGTGGTTCCAAGAGGTGGTGATGTCTATACCTGCCACTAGAGTTCTGCATGCACGCGCGAGAGTCCTCAAAGCCGCCACCGCGTTGTTCGCGGCCAAAGGATTTCACGAAACCTCCACCCGTGAAGTCGCTCGCAAAGCCCGCGTCAACGAAATCACTATCTTCCGGCACTTCAAGAACAAGCAAGAGCTCTATCTCCAGGTCCTGAACAGCAGGTTGGGACTGATGGTGCCGGAATCGTTGATCCCGCGGTTGCGCTCGTCCGGCAATTGTGAAGAGGTGTTCCTCTGGCTGGCGGAGCACTTACAAGAGCTCCTGGACCCGGTGTTTCTGCGCCTGGTGTTCTACGCCGCCTTGGAAAAACCGGAGTTGCTCAAGAAGTGCTACAGCCCCCGTCTGCTGTCGTTCCACGAAATCCTGGGAAAGTACATGCAGGAACGGATCGACGGCGGCGTCCTCAGGAACGTGGACGCCATGCAGATGGGACGAGCGCTGGTGGGGATCATTGCCTACCATCAGATCTTCTCCCAGCTTCTGGGGGGTGGCGATTTCCCGGGGTCCAACGCACCCAACGCCGCCAAGACTTACATGGAGATATGGCTGCGCGGGGCTTTGAAGCCGGACGCGCCGGGGCGTTGGCATTCCCCCGGCGAATCTAGGACGCAGGCGCCGGACCCGGCGCCTTGGCCAGCGCGCCCTTGACCGTGCAATTGAACTCCCAACCCCGCACAAACGGCGGCGGTGATTTTGTCCGGCGGCATGGGGTAGTTCGCCGCCGGAGTCACGCCGGCAGCTTTGTGCTTGATGACGAGAACTGGTTATGAGTATGGCTACACAAATTCGCTCCGCAATCCGGCTTCGAACCATTCTCGCTCTTGTTCTGGCACTGCCTTGGTGCACTGCAATGTGGAGCCAGGATGACTCTGACAGTGACTCCGCCCGCAAGAGAAAGACCGTGCAAGACAGTACCTTGCAGGAGGAAGCAGGCAGCATGCCTGGCGCGGCAAGCGATGCGCTGGCGGCCGATCGCATTATCGAAATCCTGACCCAGGCGCCGCAGCTGCTCGACAGCGTGAAAGCGATAGCTGCGCGACGGATGCAAGAACAGGGACGACCTGTCGCGGAGACAGAAATCACGGATGACGCGCTGTTCAGCCGCATTGAGCAGGATGCTTCGTTACGAGTGCTGTTGACAGAGCAGTTGAGGGACAAGGGGTACCTGACGCAATCCGATCTCGATTCTCTTGGGCTTTCCAAGTCGGAACCCGCGTCTCCGCAGCGCCTGCGGAGAAGGGCTCCAGCCAAGGGTGCGCCCAAGGAGACGGAGCCCGTCGGCGATCAGAACCGGCCGCAGACCACGGAAAGGCCGAATCCCTACCCCGGTCTGCCGGCTCTCCAGGATCTGTATCGCCAGATTCCAAGCCAGAAGGACACCCTGCAGCGCTTCGGCGGGGACATCTTCCAGACCGGAACCGGGAACCTGGAAAGCCTGCCCATGGATCTTCCCGCGGGTCCGGACTACATCCTGGGACCGGGCGACGGGTTGAACATCAACACCTGGGGGAGCGTGTCCCAGCGGTGGACTCGCTCGGTAGATCGCCAGGGAAAGGTGTCGTTGCCGGAAGCCGGCGATGTCGTGGTCGCCGGGCAATCGGTGGCTGAGGCACAACGAATCATCGAGAAGGCCTTACGGGCGCAATTCCGAGACATCCATGTCGATCTGTCGTTAACGCGCCTGCGGACCATTCGTGTGTACGTCGTGGGTGACGTCATCCGGCCGGGCGCGTACGACATCAGCTCCCTTTCTACGCCGCTCAACGCGCTCTACGCGGCCGGCGGACCGACTCCGCGAGGTTCCCTGCGTACGGTTCGCCATTACCGCGGCGACCGCCTGATCCGGGAGGTTGATCTTTACGAGCTGCTGCTGCGAGGCGTCCGATCCGACGTAGCACGGCTGGAGCCCGGCGACACTATCCTGGTGCCTCCGGTGGGTCCCCAAGTCACCGTGGCCGGCATGGTTCGCCGTCCCGCCATCTACGAGGTGAAGGGTGCCACCGAACTCTCGGATGTGCTGGAGCTGGCTGGCGGCGTGCTGGTGTCGGCCACGCTGCGGCAAATCAATGTGGAGCGCATCGAGGCCCATGAACGCCGGGTCACGCTGAGCGTGCAGCTACCCGCTTCCGGCGACAAGCAGGCTGTGGAGCAAGCCCTGGGCAACTTCCGCGTTCAGGACGGGGATCGCGTCATCATTTCACCCATCCTGCCTTACAGCGATGAGACGGTCTACGTCGAAGGACATGTGTTTCGTCCCGGCAAATACCCCTACCACAAAGGGATCGAGATCAAAGACGTGATCCGTTCCTACCAGGACCTGCTGCCGGAGCCGGCTGACCACGCGGAAATCATTCGCCTGGAGCCACCGGATTACCGTCCCACCACCATGGTCTTCAGTCTTGGGGAAGTATTGGGAGGGGAAGATCCGATCGAGTTGCGGGCGTTCGATACCATTCGCATCTTCGGCCGATACGAGATCGACCCACCCAAGGTGTCGATCTATGGCGAGGTGCTTCGGCCCGGACGATACCCGCTGGGTCACAAGATGACCGCGAGCGAGCTTGTGCGGATGGCGGGCGGATTCAAACGCAGCGCCTTTACGGCACGCGCCGATGTCACCAGCTATGTGGTGCAGAGTGGCGCCCGAGTGCGGACCGAGCACGAAACCATCGAGATCGCCAAGGCGCTGGCTGGGGACAGTTCTGCTGACGTCGTCCTCAAGCCCGGCGACGTAGTCACCATTCACGAATTGGCGGGATGGAAAGAGATCGGCGCCTCGGTAACCGTCAAGGGCGAGGTCCAGTACCTCGGGCACCTACGGCATCGAGGAGGGGGAGAAGCTGAGCGCACTGTTGCTGCGTGTGGGAGGATTTCGCGCGGACAGCTACCCGGAAGGCGCCGTGCTGGAACGGGTTCAGGTCAAGGAACTGGCGGAGAAGAGCCGGCAGGAGTTGATCCAGCGTATTGAAGCTGCGGGGACGACACCGAAGCTTGGACTTACCGGTTCTGGGGGTGAACAGGCCGCGGCGGCGCAGGCGATGTTCGCGCAGCGGCAACAGATCGTAGCCGTCCTGAAGACCCAACCGGCCAGCGGACGACTGGTGATCAAGATCTCCTCAGATTTGCGGCAATGGCAAAACACCTCGGCCGATATTGAGTTGCGCGCCGGCGACGTGCTGACTATCCCCAAGCGGCCCAACTTCGTCCTGGTGAGCGGACAGGTTTACAACGCTTCGGCGATAACCTACACGCCGGGGAAGAACGCGAACTGGTATCTGCGCCAGGCGGGTGGAGCAACGGATATGGCGAACAGTAAGGACATTTACATCATTCGCGCCAACGGCTCCGTAATCGGACGGGGGGGGAACGCATCGGGATGGTGGACAGGAAATGTGCTTAGCACTGTGGTCCATCCCGGCGACACCGTCGTGGTGCCGGAGAAGATCGTCGGGGGCGGGACATTCTGGAAGACCGCTCTCAACTCCGCTCAGCTCGGAGCCTCGCTCGCGATCGCGGCCAGGGTGGCAACCAGCTTCTGAAGCCTTAGGTACATCCTTGCGGAACAACTCGGTCAGGCATACTCCGGTTACACGTGCACTGAGTTCGACAGGCGGACCAGGCGAGCTAAGCGCAAGCTGGCTGCCGGCAAGGCGCGGTGTGCTGTGGCTCTTGCTGATAGCCGCGCTGGTAACTGCCACAGGCCAGGCACAGAATCCTTCCGGCGACAGCGACAAAGCGATAAGGTTGCGGCAGCAAATCGAACAAATGAGAAAGAACCTGGCCGACCTCGAAGGGCAATTGGCCGCGGAAGAACAAAGAAACCAGGAGGAGGAAGCCGCTGCCGAGGCCAACAGGCGCCGGGAGCGATTGGCCGCCGAGGAGAGAATGAGCCAGCAGGCGCAGGGCTTCCCACCGGCGGGATTGAGCGCCGAGCCTCCGCATCGTTCGATCGAACGCACCTTTGGGCTGAACATCGTCTCGGATCAGAAGTCTCTCTGGACGAGCCCGCTGCGCATTCGCCTGGATGACGTGCCCGCGCTGTTTCCGTTTTTTGCCGTCACGGGGATCACCATTGCCAGTGATAACTCCATCGAGCAACGATTGCCCAAGAGTCCGACTCTGATTCAACGCAGCCGGAGCTTGTCGAATTACGGTACCGCGTCGCTGATTGCGGGGGCAGGCGGCTTGTATCTCTGGGGCAAGAAAACACATGACGATCACGCCCAGGAAACCGGTTTCCTGGCCGGCGAGGCAGTGGTCGATAGTTTTCTCGACGCCGAGGCGATCAAATTCGTCGCCGGACGAGACCGCCCGCTGGAGGGGAATGGCCGGGGCGGGTTCTGGCAAGGCGGGGGTTCTTTCCCCTCCGAGCATGCCGCTGCCGCCTGGTCGGTGGCCAGCATTGTTGCCCATGAGTACCCCGGGCCGTTGACCAAGCTGCTGGCATACGGTGCAGCTTCCGGCGTCAGCGCCGCCCGCGTTATCAGCCGCCAGCACTTCGCTTCGGATGTGCTCGTGGGCAGCGCGCTGGGCTGGTATGTGGGCCGGCAAGTGTACCGCTCCCATCACAGTCCGGAGCTTAACGGAGCGGAGTGGGGCACGTTCGAGCGCAGCCACGAACCCATGAAGGCTCGGGACATGGGTTCTCCATACGTGCCTCTGGATAGTTGGGTCTATCCCGCATTCGATCGCCTGGTGGCGATGGGCTACGTGCAGACCGGGTTCGCCGCCCTGAAGCCTTGGACCCGCATGGAATGCGCCCGCCTGGTGGAAGAGGCCGGAAGTTTGATCCAGGACCGTGGTTTGAAAGGCGAGGAAGCTGTCCGCCTCTACCGTGAACTGGCGAGCGAGTTCTCGCGAGAAGTCGGCCTGTCGGAGGGCGGTCAAAATCTCGGAGTGGAGGTCGAATCGGTTTACACGCGCTCGACGGCGATCTCCGGCCCTCCCCTGACCGACGGCTACCACTTCGGCCAGACCATCTACAACGACTTCGGCCGGCCCTACGCCCAAGGATTCAACCAGATCACCGGTGTGTCGGCACGCGGCGAAGCCGGTCCGTTCGCCTTTTACCTCCGCGGGGAGTATCAGCACGCTCCCGCTTTGCCGCTGGTGCCGGAAAACGTGCGAGCCGCGATCGCCGCCAACGATCAGAATTCTCTAACGTCTGCACCGCTGCCGGCGGACATCAACCGCTTCCGCTTGCTCGATAGCTACGTCGCGCTTAACTTCAAGGGGCTACAGTTTTCGGCGGGCAAGCAGAGCCTGTGGTATGGACCCGGGCAAAGCGGGCCCTTGATCTGGAGCAACAATGCGGAACCGATTCCCATGGTCCGCATCAGCCAGAACTCGCCCATCAAGCTCCCGGGCATTCTCTCCCGGCTGGGGCCGGTGCGGTCCGAGTTCTTCTTCGGGAAACTGGAAGGCCATCAGTTTCCGCCGCGCGCCTATATCCACGGCGAAACCGTCGCCATCAAGTTCACTCCCAACCTGGAGTTCGGATTTACGCGGACGGTGATATTTGCCGGCTTGCCCCAGCCGCTTACCTGGGGAACGTTTTTCCAGAGCTTCACCAAGGTCAACTCCGGGAATCCTGATCCACGCCAGAAACCGGGGGATCAGCGCAACAGCCTCGAGTGGACCTACCGGATTCCCGGCTTGAGGAAGTGGGTGATCTTCTACGGCAATGCCTTGGAGGAGGAGTATCCGATTGCGTTTGCCGCGCCGCGCCGCGCCGCGATTAATCCCGGCATCTACATGCCCAAGTTTCCCAAGATTCCCAAGCTCGATCTCCGGCTCGAGGCGGCGTACACCAACGTTCCTTCCGCGCACAACGACGGAACCGGGCATTTTGTCTACTGGGAATTCGTCTACCACGACGCCTATACCAGTAATGGGAACCTTCTCGGCAACTGGATCGGCCGGGATGGGATCGGGCTGCAGGCCTGGAGCACCTACTGGTTGTCATCGCGGAACACGCTGCAGCTGAACTTCCGCAGGGCGACGGTGTCACGGGATTTCCTGGAAGGCGGCGAGTATACCGATTTCGGCGCCCGCGCCGATCTCTTGGTCCGGCCCCAATTGAGCCTGACCAGCTCCCTGCAATACGAGCAGTGGAATTTCCCGTTGCTTTCTCCCACCAGGAATTCCAACTTCACCGCCTCATTGCAGTTGACGTACTGGCCCAAATGGAGGACGCGATAAAGCGCCCGCCAACTCTGCCGCCGATGGGTATGGAAAATGGCTGACACTTCGATCCATCCACCTCAGAACATCGACCTGGACCCCGAGATTCGCGAAGTCCTAGGTGCGGAGGACGGGGATCAACTCGCGCGCGCGAGGTTCATTGCCCAGCTGCGGCTGGTCTGGCAGGGACGCCGGTTCGTGTTCCGGGCAGTGATCTGCGGTGCCGTGGCCGCGACCCTGATCGCCTTTCTGATCCCGGCGCGCTATAGCTCCACGGTACGCTTGATGCCTCCCGACAATCGCTCCAGTTCCGGCCTGGCCTTGGCGGCGCTGGCCGGGCGTAGCGGGTCGGTCGGCAGTTCGCTCCTGGGAGACCTGGGCAGCGATTTGCTGGGCCTCAGGAGTACCAGCGAGCTGTTTGCCGGCATCCTGCGGAGCCGCACGGTGGAAGACCACCTGATCGCGCAATTCAACTTGAGGCACGTCTATGGGGCCCGACGGATTGAAGACGCCCGCAAAGACTTGGAAGACCGTACCGACATTTCTGTCGATCGTAAGAGCCAGATGATCATCATCAAGGTTACGGACAAAGATCGCTATCGGGCGGCGGCCATGGCCCGCATGTACATTGACGAACTGAATCGCGCGGTAGCCGAGCTGAGCACCTCGTCGGCCCGCCGGGAACGAATCTTTCTCGAAGGGAGGTTGGAAGAGGTCAAGGAGGACCTGGAATCGGCGGAGAAGGACTTCAGTCAGTACGCCAGCAAGAACACGGCGATCGACATCAAGGAACAGGGCAAAGCGATGGTGGAAGCGGCGGCAACCTTGCAGGGCGAGCTCATCGCTGCCCAATCGCGGCTCCAGGAACTGAGGCAGATTTACACCAGCAACAACGTGCGCGTCCGAGGCTTGCAGGCCCGGGTTACGGAACTTCAGAACCAGCTCAATAAGATCGGCGGGAAAGGCGAGGGTCTGTCGGCTTCATCGGGACAAGAGAACGACTCGCTGTATCCATCGATTCGGAAGCTGCCGCTGCTGGGGGTCGCGTGGGCGGATCTCTATCGTCGAGTGAAAGTCCAGGAAATCGTCTTTGAAATCCTGACCCAGCAGTATGAGCTGGCAAGAGTTGAGGAAGTCAAAGAAATTCCCACCGTTAAGGTCTTGGATGCCCCGGATGTGCCTGAGAAGAAGTCGTGGCCGCCGCGGGTGTTGATCATTGCAGTAGGTGCGTTGCTTGCTCTCTTGCTTGCGGCGGGGTGGGTGCTGGGCACCGCGAAATGGCAGGAGATCGATCCGCAGGATCCGCGCAAAGCCTTTGCCGACGAGCTCATCGCCACCGTGAAGTCCAACCGGGTGTTGCTCCGCCGGGACGCTTCCCGGCTGCGGTCCTGATTGGCCATGCGCTAGTTAGTTATGGGACACCACGCTAGTCACATACAGCCGTATGGACGCGGCACCTCAGTTTCCACCATATGACGCAACCCCTGGGAAATCATAACTTACATCTGACCATGGGCCACGTGCTGGCCCGCAATGCCATCTGGAACCTGATTGGCAGTGGGGCACCCATGCTGGTGGCCATCGTTGCCATTCCCGTCCTAATTAAAGGGCTGGGGACGGATCGCTTCGGTGTGCTGGCGTTAGCCTGGGCCCTGATCGGTTATGCCACCGTGTTCGATCTGGGCCTGGGCAGGGCCCTGACTCAACTAGTCGCCAAGAAACTAGGGGCTGGTGAGGAACATGAGGTTCCTGCCCTGGTGTGGACTGCCCTGTTCCTGATGTTCCTGTTATGTCTGGTGGGCGCTGTGGTTGTGGTGTTGCTGTCGCCGTGGCTAGTCAAATCCGGACTCAATGTACCCGGCACGCTTCAGCGCGAGACGCTGCACACCTTTTATTTGCTCGGGCTTTCGATTCCTGTGGTCACCAGCACGGCTGGCCTACGCGGCTTGTTGGAGGCGAAGCAGAGGTTTGACCTGGTCAACACCCTGCGCGTGCCTATGGGTGTATTCATGTTTGTTGGCCCGCTAATAGTTTTGCCCTTTTCTAAAAACTTATTTTCAATGGTAGCCGTGCTTGTTGCTGGCCGGCTAGTCGCCTGGGGCGCTCACCTGCTCGTTTGCCTGAAGGTCACGCCGGCGCTGGGGGATCGGATTACCTGGCAGCGCAACGCTGCAGGTCTTTTACTGCGCTTCGGCGGTTGGATGACAGTCAGCAACATTGTCGGTCCTCTCATGGTCACGCTCGATCGTTTCTTGATCGGCGCGCTGCTTTCCGTCGGAGCTGTGTCCTACTACGCCACACCTTTCGAAGTAGTGACGAAGTTTTTGCTCATCCCTGGCGCAGTGGTTAGTGTGATGTTCCCGGCTTTTTCCATGACTTTTGTGCACAACAGCAGCAGGGCGGCGCTCCTCTTTAGCAGAAGCATCAAGTATCTGCTAGTGGTTCTTTTCCCCCTCCTCTTGCTGGCTGTCGTTCTTGCCCACGACGGTCTAAGGCTCTGGCTTGGAGCCGAATTCGCTCAGCACAGCACGCGCGTACTCCAGTGGCTGGCAGTGGGTGTCTTTGTCAATAGTTTAGCGCTGGTCCCCGTCGCCTTGGTGCAGGGTGCGGGGAGGGCTGATCTCACCGCGAAATTGCATTTGGCGGAACTACCGATATACCTGCTCGCGGTATGGGGAATGATCGTCGTTCGGGGCATCGAGGGTGCGGCGATTGCTTGGACGGGACGCGCCGCCGTCGACGCCATAATTCTGTTTGCTTTGGCGAAGTGGCTATTGCCGATGGGCGCTTTCGTGACGCCCCGGAATGTTCTGCTGCTAGTACTTGCAGTGCTGTTCTTGGTAACGGCCGTGCTTCTACAGGGCCTCATCGTGAAGGGACTTTTCCTGTCGGCGACTCTTCTTGGTTTTGCCTTTGCCATCCGGTTCTTGATCTTCGGTCCTAAGGAACGAACGCTCGTGCAGGACTGCCGGTAGCGCATTCAATGAAGTAAGTGGGCCCCTCAGGGATGGTGAAGAGAGTGATGGTGATAGACGCGGCAGCTTCGAACGCACAGCCAGCCCAGAGTTCACCTGAGAACGGGCTGGTGTATGTTCTGCTGCTGAATTGGAACAACTGGCGGGATACCGCCGAATGCGTGACTTCTTTGCAGACGCTCGATTACGAGGACCGGAAGCTTATCGTTCTGGACAACGGATCGACAAACGATTCCGTGCGGCGCATTCGTGAACGATTCCCCCACGTCGAAGTGGTAGAGTTGGGAGAGAATCTTGGCTTCGCTGGCGGGTGCAATGCGGGCATTCGCATAGCCCTGGAGCGTGGCGCCGAATACGTGTGGCTCTTGAATAGCGACACAACGGTAGATCGCGGCGCACTGCGGGCAATGGTTGAGAAGGCCCACAGCGATTCGAAAATCGGCGCTGTGGGCTCCGCGATCTATTCCATGGGGGACGGACAGCGGATACAGGCCTGGGGCGGCGGATACGTCGATTTTCTATTGGGGCGCTCGCGGCATTTTACTGCTCCCGTCAGCGATGAGAAGCTGCACTTCATAACCGGAGCTAGCTTGCTTGTTGGGCGCCGGACTTTAGAGGAGATTGGCTTGCTCGATGAAGGGTTCTTCATGTATTGGGAGGACGCCGACTATTGCTTCCGCCTGCGACGTGCGGGGTGGCAGTTGGCCGTTGCCGGGGACTCCAGAGTCTGGCACAAGGAGCAGGGCTCCGTTGGAAAGAAGAGCGCATTGTTGGATACTTACTTCAACCGATCAGCGGCCCGGTTCTTTAAAAGGTACGCCGCTGTCCCGCTGGTGCCGCTTTGGGCAAGCGTCACGCTTCGCCTCGCGAAGAGAGCGCTCGCGGGAGATTGGGATAGGGTCCGGGCCGTATGGGCCGGAGCCCGGCAAGCAAAAATGGCCCCATGACAGTTGCGCCTCCGTCCTGGACGACAACCTGATGGCTTGGGGCAGGCACCTCCTCGATGGCTTCATCTTAAACCGCTCGTGATAGTTCATTGCCCGAGAAGCCCTAAAAGTGAGTAATCAGAATATGGCCGCCAGCAAAACTAGTTGGACGCCGCTTTCCCGCGCATCCAGCCGCTACGATACCGTAATTCCCGACTACGAGCATCGTCCCGACGTGTACAGTCGTACGTGGATCCTCCTGGAATGGATCGGTACCGGAAAACGTGTTCTCGAGCTCGGTTGTTCGACTGGTTACATGTCTCGATACTTGACGCAGAAGCGGGATTGCTCTGTGGTCGGAGTCGAGGTTGATGCGGCGGCAGCTGCACAAGCTGGAAACTCTTGTCGTGAAATCTTGGTGCGAGACCTCAATCGCCCCGATTGGATTGCCGGCCTTCACAAGAGAGCATTCGAACGTCGTTCTCATGGGCGACGTTTTGGAGCATCTGGTCGATCCCCTAGAGGTGCTAGTTCAACTTCGACCGCTCCTTGATTCGAATGCCTCTCTCGTCATTTGTTTGCCTAACGTGGTGCACTGGTGTACCAGGCTAAAGATCTTGGTCGGTCGATTTGAGTACGAATCGATTGGCACTCTAGATCACACGCATCTCCGCTTCTACACCGTGAAGACCGCTCGAGAAATGATAGAAAGTGCGGGCTACCGGATCACAAAGTTTCATCCCGCCATTGGAGGAAGATTGAGCGGATATGCCCGCCCTGTTTGGCAGTGGCTCGCGCATTGGTTTCCGGGATTGTTTGCGTTCCAGGTGTTGTACCAAGCGAAACCCCAAGAGGGAAACAGCGGCGTTCAAATCGTCAACAATAGCGAGATCGGGCCTACCGCAGCTCCTTAGCTCTTTGTAAGAGATAAACGAGGCTTATCCGGCGCTGGTGGCGAGGCTTCGCAGGGACTAAGGGGTTGCTGGTTTGCCGGATTCAGTATTTCTATATCAAATAGGACGCCCTGACCCGAC
The DNA here is from genome assembly GCA_963704285.1 of uncultured Acidobacteriota bacterium. Taxonomy (GTDB): domain Bacteria; phylum Acidobacteriota; class Terriglobia; order Terriglobales; family Acidobacteriaceae; genus JAHFUA01. The sequence goes on from OY969886.1 coordinate 202,448, forward strand.
GACGGAGAAATACTCAGGCAGTGAAATGTTGAGTTTCTAATGGCTCAGAGAAGCTTTAGCAACTTGCGCGGGATGGCAGTGGACTGTGCGGACGTCAACGATCTATTGCGGGGATTGATTCCGCACCTTGGTGATGCCGAACGGAAGGAATACTTTAACTTTCACTATTGGAGATTCGCGGAAACGCTCAAGGAGTGCACGCACTGGGCGAACGGCCAGGTTCTTGACATAGGCGTTTTTCCCGGCCATATGGCAATGGCTTTGCGCCGGCTGGGCTGCGAGGTACACGGAATAACCGATCACGAACCGAGCGGCAAGGGACGGTACGGTCAAGACAACCTCTCCGCTCGATGGTCCGAAGAGGGCATTAAGCTGCATTATGCGGTTATCGACAAAGAACCATTGCCTCTCCCGACCGATTCCTTTGACGGAGTCCTTTTTACAGAGGTTTTGGAACACCTCGTCTATGACCCGAGGCCGGTTGTTCAAGAAATATATAGAGTTCTGAAAAGAAATGGGGAAGTGGTAGTGTCCACGCCGAATGTGGCGCGAATTGAGAATCGGATCAAAATCCTTATAGGAAGGAACGTCTATCCCAGAGAGGACTGTTTTTATTTCTCCAATCTCTATATGAGGCACAACCGTGAGTACACGTTGCAAGAGACCATAAATCTGTTTTGCCCTCCTTTCCGCCTCAAAACGGCGCGCTATATCGCGCCCTACGATTTTGCAGCTCCCGTCTCAGACAGGGGGCATGTCTATGACACCAAGGAATATGCAGAAATAATCGGCGGTCGCCCGCAAGGTAGGACTCAGCCCAGCCTGGCGACCGTTGCTCGGCGAGTGCTTCGTTGGTCTAAGTTCATCTATCCTCCTTTTCGCTCCTGTCTCCTCCTCTCGTTTGTTGCTCACAAATGAGTAGGGAAGGGTGGTATCCACGGCGGGGTTGAGAGTGCAATCATTGGACATATTTCCGAACTGCGACGAGAAGATTGCAGGTACGAAAGGAATGAAGCGGCTTGCGTTCACGGCGTTTCGGTCTATCCCGAGACACGCATATCTCCCCTTCTTACGCGAGTTGCGGATGGTGTGGCGCCGCGTGGGGACGGGCAAGGAATTAAGGAGATTTAGGAATGCCCGCGGCCTGCGTTTGAACATTGGCTGCGGGTCGTTCGGAAAGCCGGGATGGATCAACACAGATATTGACGCGTTTCCAGGGGTGAACTGCTTTTGGGACTGCCGGAAGAGTTTGCCGTTCCCGGATAACTCTGCGAAATGCATCTTCACGGAACATTTTGTGGAGCATCTGGATTACAGCGAGGAAATCCCCTATTTTATTAGCGAGTGTCATCGCGTCTTGGAACCCGGAGGCGTCGTTCGGATCATTGTCCCTGACGCGGAGAAATATCTGCAAGGTTACTGCCGTGGGGGTTGGGAGGAGCTAACGAAGGTGCGGCCGCTGGGGCCGGGTCTTTCGGACGCCCACTTTGGGTCAAAGTACAACACAAGGTTGGAACTGGTGAACGTGGTTTTTCGCCAATACTTCGAGCACAAATTTGCATGGGACTACGAAACGATGGAGTTCATGCTCCGGCGGTTTGGATTGTCGACAATATACCGACAAAGCTTTGGACAATCCGTGCAGGATGGGCTGGCCATCGATATGCCGGAGAGAGCCTCAGAGAGCCTGTATGTGGAAGGCGTGAAATACAAAGAATCCGCCCCGAAGCTGGGCCAAAAGTATCAATGCTCGAGTCTAGGCAGCCGGTAGCCTTGCCGCAGGAATACGTGCCAGAATCATGATTACAACCGACCACGAAGGTGAGAGAGAGAGCTGCGGATCCACAAAACCCAGCGATTGGAGCTACGATCTTGCGGTCGCATATCGTATTTGTCCAAAGGTTTCCAGGCCGGCTCAGAGCTTGCCGTTTGCTGACGACAAGCTGCGTCAAGCGGAATTGTTTTTGCGTTCGTTTCGGAATTCACTTGGCTCCCTTCGAGTAAGGGTTTGGGCCATTCTCGACGGATGTCCGCAGGAATATCACGCTCTTTTCGACCGTTACTTCGCAGCGGGAGATCTTGTCTTACTAGACCTCAATGGGGTCGGCAATCACGCAACGTTTGCTAAGCAAATGGATGTCCTGCTTTCGCAGCGAGATGCGGAATTCGTCTATTTCGCAGAAGACGATTATCTCTATCTGTCCGACCAGTTCCAGCTCATGCTGAGATTTCTCCGCGATCGCCAAGACGTAGATTTTGTCACCCCTTACGATTGTTTGGATTACTATCGTTTTGAACTTCACCGCGAGCCCGAGTTGGTGACATTCTTTGAAGAACATCACTGGCGGACGGCAGCCTCCACGTGCCTGACATTCCTCACTCGGACGAGCACGCTAGCGCGGTATGAACGGGTGTTCCGGACATATTCACGGCGAAACGACGATTTCGCGCTATGGCTGAGCCTGACCAAGCGGCGGGTGTTTAACCCTCTCGCATCCTTTCGATACTTTGCGCGGCGAGAGTTCTACTGGAAGGCCTTGGTGAAGGCCTGGCTATTCTGCTGGCCGCAGATCCTTTTTGGCAAAACGGCGAAATTGTGGGTGCCGATTCCGGGCATCGCGACCCATTGGTGTGCTGGTCATTTTTCCGCGGGCTTCGACTGGCTTTCCTCCATGCGATCGGAGGCATCCTGCACGGAAGCCTTGCCAGTAGTGGATACGGCCCATCCCACAGAGATTGAGCGAATACGTTGAACTGCGGACAGAGGTCTAGAGGCCGAGAGCCGGCCACGCGGCAGTGCGCGGCAAGCCTGTCGCTCACTCTCAATTGGGGCGTTGGCGCATGTCTATGTTAGTACGCCGGCCAGGAATCGAGCAGCGAGGCCTGCTTTTTATCTCCTCTGCATTTTTGTTTCGGGTCGCTCTGGCTACTATGACCTTTGAGGCAATGCGGCCTCTAGACATCCTGCTCGCAGATTATTTTCTCTTCGCATCACTTTTTCTGCTCTTGTGCAGCCGGGAACGGCGTTTGCTGATATCGCGGGGATCCGGCGTCTTAGCATCCAGCGCGGTCATTCTGTGCGGAGCATTGCTGTCCGGCGTAACGACGGCCGCCGGGGTTCGAATTGTTATTCTGTTTGGCTTGTTCGCTCCGCTGGCTGTTGCGCACGCGAAAGACATCCGTAGAAATATGCGCTTTCTTGTTGCCGGAGTGGTGACAAATTGTGTCATCGCTATTCTTGCGGCTTGGGTTTCGCCAGGAATCCTGAGAGCACTTGCGATTAACCCGAGGCTACCAGATTTTTATCAGGAACTTGGAAGGTTTGCGGGTCTCGCGGGACATCCCAATGACCTCGGAGCCTCAGCTGCTTTGGCAGTGCTGATTGCAGTGGGGCTACTCCTGCACGAAAATGTCCCGTTGCGTCGTTGGGGACTGTTCGTTGGCATTCTGCTTTGCACAATGGCCGGCATTCTCAGTGGTTCCAGGACCTTCTTTGTTGCTGTGGCTCCAGCCTTGGTGGTTCTGACGCTTTGGCGGCCATGGAATCGGAAATTGGTTGCGCATGTTTTCATCGGTCTCGTGGGTTTCTTCGTGGCATGGGCGAGCATCAGCTATCTCGTTTCTGAGGTAACCACATCGAACGTAGAGCGTATAAGCAAGACTAGCGCGGACGACTATGAAGACTCCGGCCGCCTGCTGATGGCGGCTGTGGCCATGGCGGAAATCGCCCAAAAGCCAATCGCTGGTTGGGGTCTCGAGCATTTCGGCGAAGCGGGTATGATGTATATTCCCGACGCGGGGGACTTCCTGCCCGCTCACGTCAATTTTCTGCAGTTTTGGTACGCCGAAGGCATCTTAGGAGCCATCGGGTTTGCGATGCTCTTTGTCCTGCCCGTCAAGCGGATGCTGCACGCTTTGAAGAATGGTTGCCCTACCAATCTAGCCGAGGATTTGCGGTTAGGAATATGCGTGTATCTATTGCTACTCATTGCCTCTAACTTACACCCAATTCTGTTTCAGCGGTTTCTCTATATGCCTCTTTTTGTGTTCGGCGGGCTTACCGCAAGCATTCCGAACCAGTCGAAGGCAAGTTTTGGTGAGAAGCCATCGCGCAGGCAATTGCCGTGCTAGAGTTTGCCGCAACCTGCTTGGACGTTGTGGCAGGCAAACAGAAAAAGCGTGTGATGACAGAAGAAATTCTCTACGATGCGCGCTGGACAGGGAATCACGGGATTGGCCGATTCGCCGGCGAGCTGCAGAAGTTGCTTCCGAGCCTAACTCCGTTTCGAGTCCATCGTCCGCCATGGCATCCTCTGGATCCGGCGCTTTTGGGAGCAACGCTGTGGCGCAAGAAGCCCAAGCTTTTTTTCAGTCCGGGTTACAACTCTCCGATTGGTTGGCCCAAACCCTTTGTCTTCACTCTGCATGATCTCAACCATCTCTGCGTGCTCGGCAACTCGAATGCTGCGAAGCGCGCTTACTACAAGCACATCATCCGGCCCGCCTGTCACCGAGCGGCGTTCGTGCTGACTGTGTCCGAATACTCCCGGCGCGAAATCAGTGCGTGGGCCGGGGTCAAAAAAGAGAAGATCATCAATGTAGGTAACGGGGTGGGCTCGCCCTTTACTCCAGCAGGCCAGAAGTACGACCCGGGATATCCGTACTTACTGTATGTGGGTAGCCGCAAACCGCACAAAAACCTTCCACGCTTGCTGGAGGCTTACTCCATATCAGGCATCCGTCGAGACGTTCGTCTCGTTCTTTCCGGAAATCCAGACCGGCAGATATCAGGAGAAATCGACCGCCTGGGGCTAACCGGAGACGTTGTCTTCGTTGATGCGGACGCAGCCGGAGATTTGTCCGACGTGTATCGCGGCGCGCTAGGATTCGTGTTCCCCTCTCTGTACGAAGGCTTCGGTCTACCACCGCTGGAGGCCATGGCTTGTGGAGTTCCGGTTCTTACGTCCAATGTGTGCTCACTTCCCGAAGTCGTGGGCGACTCAGGGGTCTTGGTGGACCCGCTTAATGTTGAAGCAATTGCCGATGGCATACGCCGGCTTGTTCAAGACTCAGACTTGCGAGCGGAGCTGCGGCAAAAGGGGCTCCTTCGCGCAAGGGAATTTTCCTGGAACGAAACGGCACGTAGGACCCTAGAGGTTCTTCACATGGCAGCCCCCGCGAATTAGCGTGGCGCACCATAGGTTTAACACCAGACACCCCAGGCCGACTGATTTGTTCGAATGCCAAATCTTGCTTCCGAGCAGTAGGTTTACGGTGACATTATGCCGACCTTCGCCGAGGAATTACTGAAGCTCTATTCTGTCCAAGCCCCGATCGAAGAAGACCCTTACCTTCACGCGCGGCATGCGGTGATGACAACTTGATTGAAGCGTCTATTCTAATTCCTACCAAGAACGGAGCGCAGGATATTGGGGCATGTCTGGAAGCTGTCTGTTCTCAGAAGGATGTGGGACCGCTTGAACTGGTGGTCGTGGATTCCGGTTCGACGGACGCTACCCTCGAAATCGTCCAGCGTTATCCTGTTCGCATCGAGCAGATTCCTCCCGAATCGTTTCACCACGCGCGCACGCGGAACTTCGCCGCCAGCCTCGCAAAGGGAGAGTTCCTGGTCTTTCTGTCACAAGATGCTCTTCCTGCATTCGACACCTGGCTCGCCGCACTGCTGAACAATTTTAGAGATCCGGCGGTTGGGGCAGTCTACGGCAGGCAGTTGCCGAAGCGTGGGTCCACACTCGAGCGGCAGGACGCGCTGGACGCCGTCTACGGAAGCGAGAGGATTGTGAAAGAGCCCTCCAGCAAAAAGAATTTGGGCTACCGCTATTACCACTTTTCCAATGCAAACGCCGCGATCCGGAGAGATGTGTGGCAAGAGACGCGCTTCCCTGAGGACCTCAAGGTATTTGAGGATTTAGGCATTGCGAAGCGTATCCTCGACGCTGGCTGGAAGATCGTGTACGAGCCTCGTGCCTGTGTCCATCACTCGCATGGCCACACGACCATTCAGCTGTTCAAGCGCTACTTTGATATAGGCTTCACCTTGAATCATCTCGGCATCTGGGACACCCGAATGCAATTGTCCATGCTGCAAGATTTCGGGCGGCTGCTCGGTAGGAAAATCACACGGATCGAGGGAAACGGAGCGAGCTGGACTGCGGGCGCTTCCATTTGCCAGGATCTCGCGAAATCGGCAGGGCTATTTCTAGGTTTATATGAAGGGTTTCTCCCTCTCGCTCTCAAGCGGCGCTTGAGTGCGTACCGAGTTTTCGAGCAACACTGAGAAATTCGTCTCACAAACTATCCGTTCCATGGCGTTGAAATTACAGCGGTGCAAACTGCGACAAGAAATGGCAAACACTGCTGGTGCGGCTTTCACTGCCACGCACATCGAAAACTTTCGCAGCGGTATTAGCCAGCGCCGGTGTAAGCACGTCCTAGGCTAACTTAGCGTCATAATCCAGGCCAGACACATTCTCACCGTTGATTCCGTCCCTAACGTTAGACAACCGCTTTAATTACTAAACTGCACAGAGAGTACCGTCGGAAGAAAGGGGGACGCGGCAATGATGCTTGTTCGATTGAGAATGTACCGGCTCTTGTTAAAACTGACGATCTACCTGCTCCCTTTTCTCGCGTTTGAAGCCGGCTGGCCGATTTGGGCTTTGTGTGTGGGGGGCATCGGTCGACCCGTGAGGTACCCCCATCACGGGCATTTCACGCTGGTGTTAGTCAGTACCTTCGTGTGGGCATTTATGGCCGAACACTATAAGGTGACAAGCGTCGACGAGCTCTTTCGGGAACGGACCGGAGCCAGGGCTGCTTGGTCTGCAAGCGCGACCACTGCTGTCGTTCTGCTGGGCGCGCTTTATTTTAGTCAGAATGCTGTTTTCCCGCGTGGGCTATTTGTCTGCAGTATAGTTGCATTACTGATTCTGACATTGATTTCACATGCTTTTCTTCGGTTTTTCGTCCGGAAGAAGTTAAACATCGGATTACCAAGTCGACTTTTGATTGTGGGCGCTGACCAGTTCGCCCGAGATGCAGCTAGCCGGCTCCAACGCCTCTCCTTCGCTCCTTGTCAGGTGGTTGCATACATACGCCTTCCAGGCCAAGATGTCGCCGTAAGAGATAGGCCGATCTATGACTTGGAGCAGATCGATGCGCTGCACGCCGGGAACGGTATTGACGAAGCTGTGATGGCCATTCACCCTGCGCAGTTTTCGCAGATTCCAAGGTTAATTAAGGCACTGGAAAAGCTATGCGTGCCGGCACGCGCCATAGTCGACCTGGGTGAAGGCATCGTTGTGCGAGAAAAGCTCTTTCAACTGGGGCGTCTGCAAATGCTGGACCTTACGACGACGCCTGCAGAGTCGCTCGATTACGCGGTGGTAAAACGAGCTTTTGACATCGGTTTTTCGGCAGCCGTGCTCCTAGTGATGTGTCCGCTTATGGCCTTGATCGCACTACTGGTCCGGTTGACTTCACCAGGGCCGATTTTTTTCTTACAAGAGCGGGTAGGGCTTAACGGCCTTCCATTCCGAATGTACAAGTTCCGAACCATGCACGTGTCCCTCGCGCCGGACAGCGACACCCGCTGGACAATTGAGGCAGACCCTCGCCGAACGCGTCTCGGGATCTTCCTGCGAAAAACGAGCCTGGATGAACTGCCTCAGTTCTTCAATGTCTTGAAGGGGGACATGAGCGTGGTGGGACCGCGTCCCGAGCGGCCACACTTTGTACAGAAATTCGTTACCGACGTGGCGAGCTATAACAACCGTCATCACCTGAAAGCTGGGATCACTGGATGGGCGCAGGTTAACGGCTGGCGGGGGGATACCTCCATCCAGAAGCGTGTTGAGTACGATCTGTACTACCTGCAGAATTGGAGTTTTAGGTTTGATCTTCGGATCATTTTGCTGACACTGTGGTCAGGCTTTGTCGGCAAACATGCGTATTAGAATAGAGCTAGTGTGCGTTCCCGGAAATACGTGAACAAAGCCGTGGGATCTTTTGCACTAATGAAGGCACTCCTGGGCCGGATCGTGGACCGGGCGACGCACCACCGACTCGTGGCGGAACTCCTCCGGGCGTAGTGAACCACTTACGGTGCAAAATAGCCGTTTATATCCAGCACCAATTGCGTAGAGTCGGTTGAGAAGGCGTTGATGGAACCGTTCGCAGTGGGGACAATCGCCATATTAGAGGTAATCATCCCATCTAACGCGTTCAACGTCGAAACGAGCGGCTGCGTCTGACCATTCGGCCACAATGTGAGGTAGCCTAAGAATCCCGCCGGTACAACCGTCGCGTTCAACGCAAACGCCTGCGCGCTTGGCAACACCCCGCAGGGACTATCCTTGACATCAACGGGGAGCATTCCATTAAAGGATCCTGTCGTGTTCCGTGTGTCCAATACCCGACACGGAGTGAGGGCATAGAGCGACAGGCCGCCCGGTGCTGACGCTGCAGGAGCGAAGTACCCGTTTATATCGATCACCACGTCCGTGTCGTTGCCGTTGTTGGACAACACGTTGATAGCTCCGTTGCTGCCCGCCGGCACTATCGCCGCGTTCGCCGTCACTGTACCGGTTAGTGAGTTCAGCGTGGAAACTCCCGGCCATGTCTGGCCCGTCGGCCATGCACTCAGCCAGCCAAGCGTCCCCCCTCTTGGCACCGCGGTGAAGTTCAGCGAATACGCCTGCGCGCTCGATGGTATCTGACAGGTACTCGACGGTATCGGGAAAGCGCGACTTTGCCCGCCGACTAGGTATGGCCCCCCTAGTGGTGCATTTGGCAAGCGAGTATCCGCAATGCGACAGGGCGTGAGCGGATAGAACGCCAGCGCGGATGGATCTGGTCCTGGCACGAAATAGCCGTTAATATCCAGCACGACATCTGTGGTATCGGTGGCGAACACGCTGATGGCCCCGCTGGTTCCCGCCGGGACGATGGCCGCATTCGCTTTGATCCGGCCATCGATCGAGTTCAGGGTGGAGACCAAAGGCTGCGACTGTCCGCTGGGCCACACCGTTAGGTACCCTAACCCCCCGTGCGGAACAACCGTAACGTTCAGCGAATACGCCGCCGCCGTGGACGGAATACCGCAGGCGCTATCGGGAATTACAAAATCGCGGGACGTGCCCCCGCCTATGGCTGGCCCTCCGAATGCCCCGTTCGCATTGCGCGTATCAGCGACACGGCATGGTGCCGCGGGAATGAATTGCAAAGCGCCTGACATGTCCTGCGCCTGCGCCGTGAAGTTCAGGATCGAGCCTCTTACAGTTCCCGCGCTGTTAGATGCTGCAATCCGATAGTAGTACTTCGTGCCAGGGCTCAGCAGCCCCGTCAGGGCGCACCACACGTAATGAGTGCCAGTTCCCGAGATAGGTAGGTTGCTGCATTGGTTGAAGCTCGCGAGATTACTGCTGGTGCCCCACTCGAACCAAACATTTGTCGCAGTGCCATTGGCATTCGCCAACCCATTCAGTGTCGCCCCGCTGTTGCTGATCAAGGTCGCTGCTGTCGTGGTTAAGATCGGACCGCCGGCGGCGAACGTAGCTGTAACTGCTTGAGCTGCACTCATCGTGACTGAGCAGGCACCGGTACCGGGGCAAGCCCCGCTCCAGCCGGCAAACGCGGACCCGATAGCTGCCGTCGGCGTCAGGCTCACTACCGTTCCGGTGTTGAAGCCTGTCGTACATGTGCTGGGGCAGTCGATGCCGGCGGGGGTACTGGAGACTGCGCCCGTGCCGGTTCCTGCCAGAGTAACCGTAAGCGTCTGTAGCGTCTGTGTGTTGGACAAGCTGATGTCCCACGCGCTGCGCCCATGGGTAACGGCGCGAAGGGTGCGGGAGGCGGCGTGCAATTTCAGGCCGACAACAACGACGTTGGGCAGGCCATTGGAGAAAGTAGACCAACTTACGCCACCGTTGGTGGTCTTGAGCACTCCGATATCTGTCGCCAGGTACAGGGTATTGGTGACAGCAGGGTCAATGACGATGTCGTTGGCCGGGGTGTTGGGCAGGGTGGAGCTGATGTCTGAGCACGAAGCCGTGGTAGTGCTGCACTTGAAGACGTGCCCCAGGCTATCGCCAAATCCGCTGAAACCGGAGAAGGTGCCGTAGAACGTCGTGCCGTCCTGCGGGTCACCTTGCACCATGGTTGGGTAGCGTGGTGGGAACCCGCTGGTAATCTGCGTCCAGTTGGTGCCCGTGTTGGTGGTGTACCAGACCAGGTTGTTGCTGGTTCCCACAAACAGGTTAGTGGAGCTAACCGGCGACACCGCGATGGCCGTGATGTAATCACCAAACGGCGAGCCGTTGGTGAGGTCATTCGAGATAGCCGTCCAGAACGGGCTGGCGCCGTTGGTGGTCTGCCACACGCGGTTGGTGCCGAAGTACAGGGTGTTGGGATTGTTCAGGTCCATTACCAGCGGCGGAATAAAGGCGACCGGATCTCCGGTGCTGATGCCGCTGCTGGCACTATTCCACGTGGTCCCGCCGTTGGTGGACCTCAACACGTAAGCATTCTGGGGCGTACAGCCGCTCCACATGGTGTTGGAGTTGGTGGGGTCGATGGCGGTCCAGGCGCCATCGCCGCAGGTCACGACTTGCCACGATAATGACCCCAAAAACAACAGGGTGCCGTTGTCCTGAGTGCCATCCAGGGCCAGATTGGCGCTGCCGATGCTGATGGATAAGCCAGGATAGAACTGCGTAATCGCCAAGGTGGCGTTCAGGTTGTTCCACGCCAGGGTTGTGGTACCGACCTGAGTCGTGCTCCACATGCCGCCATCGTTGCCGACGTAGAGCTTACTTCCACCGGCGGCAAAGGCGATGGCATGGAAGTCCGGGTGGAGGGTTTCGCTGCTCAGGGTGCCGGGGTTGACCGAACTCCAGTTGCCGCCGGCGTTCGTGCTCATGTAAATGCCGCCATTGCCAGCGCCATAGTTGAAGGAACCTCCGACATAGAGGAGGCTTGGGTTCGTCGGGCTCACAGCCATGGCCATGTCGTACCAGCACTGGCTCCCACAGAAATCGTTGGTGCTGCCGTTGCCTCCCGTGCCCAGCGGGGTCGCTATTGCATTCCAAGTGGCACCGCCATCCGTGCTCTTAAACATCCCGGCCAGACCGCTGGTCGAAGGATTGGCAATAGCGGCGTAAAGCGTGGAGGGACTCGAAGGGGCGGCGACCAGAGCCATACGGCCAGTGCTTGTGCCGCTGGGGATCGCGGTCGAGCCGGAGCCGTTCACGGCCGTCCATGTCTGGCCAGCGTCGGTGGACCTGTAAACACCATTGTTGGTGTCGCCATAAATCCTGCCGATGGCTGCATAGGCGACGGTGTTGCTGAGGAAGAACACCGCGTTACTGTATGAAACCTGGTCGTTGGTGGTAGGCAGCACACGGGTCCAAGTATTGCCGCCATCGGTCGATCGCCAGATCCCTGAGTTAAAGTTTTGGCTGCTACTGGAAAGATGGCTGGCGACGAGCAGGACGGGTGTGCTGGCGCCCGCCCCCGGCTGGATAGCAATGGCCCCAATGTAGGAACCGCCGAACTCTGAGGCCAGCGGGCCGCCAAAGTAAGAGGCGCCAACCTGCGTCCAGCTTGTCCCCCCGTTGGCGGACTTCAACAATCCGCCGCCGTAATACGCGTCGCCGTTGAAATTTTCTTCCCCCGTGCCGGCGTACACGTTCTGGTTATTGTTGGGGTCAATAGCAAGGGAGCCGATGGCCAGCGAGAATTGGTTGTCGGTCAGCGGCGTCCAGTTCGTACCTCCATTGGTGGTTTTCCATACCCCACCTTCGGCGCCACCGATGTACAACGTGTTCCCGGTTGCATCGGAAGTGTCCACCGCGATGGCGGTGACTCTCCCGGAGGTCAGGCTGCTGCCGAAGAAGCCGTATGTGATTGGCTCCGGCCCGATGAGCGTCCACGAGCTGTTGTTAATGTTCACGCCCGCTTGCTGGGCTGCAGCCGCTTCCCGCTGCTGCATTGCCAGCTTCTGGTTCAGCGCGCGCATGCGCACCCCGGGCGGCGTGTGCTGGAGAGGGTAGGCTCGCTGGTGGTAGAACCACTCCTGGCGCGCGCGCGGACCAGCCTCCTCTTGCTCATTCTGAGCGAAAGCCAGTGAGGACGGCAGGGAAAAGGCAAAGGCGGCCAGAACGGCAGTCCACAGGAAGCGGAAGACAACGCTACGGGCTAGTTGTCCAGTCGACATCATTGAAGTATGCTCCATAGATTTTCCGGCAGACTTTGCCTGGGGCCTGCACCAGGGGAGGGGATTGTTAACGAGAGTATATGACTGGTCCGGGTTCAAGTCAGCAAAAACAACGGGGACTGAGAGCGCTACCTTGACACGGTAGAGGTCTGGGGTTCGAGTCCGCACGTGCCTACCATTTCTTTTCAGCGGCTTGGAACCGCTGCCCAACGATTCCCCCTAACTATTGATTCCACTGGATAGTACCTCGGAAGGGGCCACAGGCAGGTTGAGCCTGAGCGAGCAGAGTGAACCGAGAGACCCGCGGAGGCTAGACCGGAGTCAGTAAGGATTGGTTGTGGCCTGGTCGTGAGAGCGCCTGGCTGGTGCGTCCCGCTAGCAGGCGCTTACCGTGTCACCCGGCCTACCTTTGGGCCTGGATGCGCGCCAGGGTGCGCTCGCGGTCCTGGTAGTGGCGGGCGAAATAGTCCCGGTAAGCTCCGCTGCGCACCTCGTTCAGCCACGCGCGGTTGCTGGCATACCAGCGGATGGTGTCGTCCAGGCCGGCCTCAAACGTCCACTGCTGCCGCCAGTCCAGTTCCGACTTCACCTTGTCGCAGTTCATGGCGTAGCGACGGTCGTGGCCCGGCCGGTCGGCCACGAATCGCAGGAGGGTGTGCGGGCGTCCCAGCCGGTCCAGGATCCGCCGGGCCACTTCCATGTTCTCCATTTCGCATTCACCGCCCAAGTTGTACACCTCGCCCGGGCGCCCGCGGTGCAGGACCATGTCCAGTGCGCGGCAATGGTCCTGCACGTGGATCCAGTCGCGCACGTTCTTGCCGTCGCCGTACAAGGGCAGGGGTTGGCCTGCCATGGCCTGCGCAATCATGAGTGGGATGAACTTTTCCGGGAACTGGTAGGGGCCGTAATTGTTGGTGCAGCGGGTGATGATGGCCGGCGCTCGGTAGGTGTGCACCGCCGCCAGCACCAGCAAATCGGCGGCGGCTTTCGTGGCGGCGTACGGGCTGCGCGGCGCCAGCGGCGTCGTCTCGTGAAACGTTCCCTCCGGGCCCAGGCTCCCGTAAACCTCATCCGTGCTCACCTGCACGAACCGGGGCACCCGCTCTCGCCGGCACGCCTCTAAAACTCGGAATGTCCCCTCAACGTTGCTGCGCACGAAAACGCTGGCGTCTTCGATGCTGCGGTCCACGTGGCTCTCAGCCGCGAAGTTCACCACCGCGTCCGCGCCGCGCAACACCGTGCCGACTTCCGGATCGCAGATGTCCATCTGCACGAAGCGGAAGCGCGGATTCTCCTGCGCGGCCCTGAGGTTGCCAAGGTGCCCGGCGTAGGTCAGCTTGTCCACCACCACGATCTCATAGTCGGCATGTTCCCCCAGCATGTGGTGGACGAAGTTCGACCCAATGAATCCCGCCCCGCCCGCGACCACGACTTTCATCTATCGCCTCCCCGGCGCGACGGCCTCGGCCTGCGTTGCCACTTTTTCCCGCACCAGGGAGCTGGCCCGCCACAGGGATTCGAAGGTGCCGGCGTCTGTCCACCATCCCTCCAGGAGGTCATAGTGCAGCTTGCCTTCCGCCAGGTAGGAGTTGTTCACGTCGGTGATTTCGTACTCGCCGCGCCCGGAAGGCTGGAGCCGCCGAATGCGATCGAATACCGTGCTGTCGTAGAAATAGATCCCGATCACCGCATAGCGCGACTTGGGGAGCTGCGGCTTTTCTTCGATGCCGACGATGCGCCCCTCTTCGAATACCGGCACCCCGAAGCGTTCCGGGTCGGGCACCTCCTTGAGCAGGATCTTGGCGCCTTCCTGGCGCTCGAAGCTCTGGCGCGCCGCCCCGATCTCGCCCGCGATGATGTTGTCGCCCAGCACCACGCAGATCTTCTCCCCGTCGGCGAATTCTTCCGCCAGGCGCAACGCATCCGCGATTCCGCCTTCCCCTTCCTGGTAGGCGTAGTTCAGCCGCTGCAGCCCGAAATCGTTCCCGTTGCGCAACAGCCGCAGAAAATCGCCCGCGCTGTTGCCGCCGGTGACGATCAGGATGTCGCGGATCCCGGCCGCCACCAGGGTCCCCAGCGGGTAAAAGATCATGGGTTTGTCGTACACCGGCAGCAGGTGTTTGTTGGTGATACGGGTAAGCGGGTACAGCCTGGAACCGGTGCCGCCCGCCAGCACAACCCCTTTCATCATTCCTCCCGAGCCATCCTTCCGAGATTGCGTTTGCTAGGAAACCGGACCGGCCGCGAACCGTGCGGGCGTTTGCCGCCAGCGCGCGATGTAGTCCGGCAGGGCTTCGCGCCAATGCCGCACCCGGATCCCGTATCGTCGCAAGCTGGCGTCCGAGAGCGCAGAATACTGAGGACGCCGTGCCGGCCGTTCCAGCTCTTCCATGGTGATGGCCTCCACCGGCACCTCGAACCCCGCGGTCCGCACCAGCTCGCACGCGAATTCGTACCAAGAAGCCTCTCCCGGATTGGTGGCGTGCACGGTGCCTTCGGCTCCGGCGTGCAATAGCGCCGCCAGGGCCCGCGCCAAGTCATGGTTGTAATTGGGAATCCCCCGCTGGTCTATCAGGGCGCGCACCGGCTGGCCAGTCTCGGCCCATCCCAGCGCCGTGTTGGCGAAACATTTCTTCTCCGCCCCGAACAACCACGAAATACGCACGATGCAACTCTCCGGCAGAATGCGCCGGACATCCTTTTCGGCCGCCGCCTTGGACAGGCCATAAACGCTCAGCGGATTCATAGCATCGTCCACCTCGTACGGCGACTCCTTGCTGCCGTCGAAGACGTAATCCGTGCTGATGAACATCAGCCTCGCATGCTGGCTCTGGCACGCTTCAGCCACGTGGATCGCTCCCACGTGGTTCACCTGTTCGGCCAGCTCCGGGTTGCGTTCGCAACCATCTACATCGGGGTAGGCCGCGGCCAGCACCACCCAATGGGGGCAGTGGCGCGCCAGAAAAGCCGCCACCTCCCGCCGGTCACGAATATCCACGTCGTGCGAACCCGCCAGCACCAGCTCGCCTCCGCGCCATTCTGCCCCGATCGCCTGCCCGAGCAGGCCGGTGCCGCCGATGACGGCCAGCCTCATTTGTGCTGTATCTCCCAGTCGTAAGCGATGGCGGCGTGGTCCCAGGCCAACCGGCCCTCATCGTGGGGGTTGTAGTAGCGGTTGGTGATGTAGAGGAGCACCGCCGGGTCTGTCCCCAGGACCTTGTATCCATGCCCCACGCCCGGCGGAATCAGGATCGACCAGGGCCGGTACCGGCCTACGTACATGGTGTTGATCCGCCCGAAGGTGCCGGAATCGCGCCGCAGGTCATACAGGAACACTTGCAGCATTCCTTCGACGGGCGCCCACAGGTCGGTCTGCTCGAAGTGGTAGTGGATCGCCTTGATGGTCCCCGGGTAGGTGAGCGTTGCCGATACCTGGATTTTGTCCTCGCCGGCCGGCACCATGTCCTCCGCCAGCCCCTGGCCCAGGCGTGCCAGTTCGGCGAAGAAGCCGCGATCATCGGCGAACAACCGCAGGGGCTCCACGCGGAGGTCTTCGATCAAGTCGCTCGACTCAGGACTTAAGATGATCGACCCAAGGCTCTTGCCGCCGCGCCGCAGGATGGCGAGCGCGAGCCCGTTCCGCTCTCCGATCTCGACGAGCGATTCCGTTTCTGGCGCTAGTTTGGAAGAATGCAACCCCATCTGCTCCTGGATAGCTCATAACTCTCCGGTCGGTTGCCTTCCCTATCAACCGGCCAGTTATCCTCGCCGATGTTACTCCCTACGGTGATCCCAGCCGCGATCGTCTGTGGACTGCCTTGGCAGCATAACGCAATCAGGTTTTCCTCGCAATCCTCTGCAGAGCTGGCGCTCGTTGGCAAACACTTTCTGCCCCAGCCGCCTGCAGCAGGCGTAGTTGTCCATTTCTTTCTTTGGTACCCCTTGGTCTTTTTATCCTTTCGGCTAGCTAGAAATAAGGATGTACTACCCGTGCGCGAGAAATACCCTCGAAAGGTAGGAGCCCAGGTCCGTAGCCGTTGTCCAACCACGAGCGGCGCAGCACCGCTCCGGCAAGCAAAGGAAGGTTGGATCAGGAGGATGGATGCATCGTCAGATCCCATTAGTGCTGGTCATGCTGGTTCCGTTGGCTGCAATTGCCCGAGAGGAGCCCCGGCTGGAAGCTTTCGGCGGCTACTCCTGGGTGTCCACCTCCCTGCTACAGGACACCGGCTTCTTGCAGGAGAGGAAGGGCTTTAGTGGTTGGAATTCCTCCATTAGCTGGAACATGACACACAATCTGGGATTCGTCGCCGAGGGCAGCGGGTTTCTGGGATCGCCGGGCGGCGTAAAGACTCGCTACTACTCCTTCTTTGTCGGACCGAAGATTACCCACCATAACCGCGCCGATACGGTCGAGGTCTTCGTGCACCAGTTGTTTGGGATGAGTCATGCGACGCTGACCCCCGCCTCCTCGCCACCCCTTAGCGCCTTCGGCTTTTCCATGGCCGCGGGATTCGGCATGGACTTTGTGGTCCGCAAGCATGTATCGCTCCGGCCGATCCAGGTCGACTACATGATCAGCCAGCTGGCTCCTCATTCGCAGAACCAGTTTCGTGTGTCCGCCGGCGTGGTGTTCCGCTGGTCGTTCGCCGACCGCCGAAATACCTACCAAGAGGCCCCCCAGACCGCCCACCCGCCGCGGCAGATCCCAAGAAAGCCGAGTGACAACCACATGCTTGCAATCACCCCCGGGGATGCGGAGAATCGTCGTATGCCCGACGACCAAGCGACCCCTGCGGCTTCCGCCCGCAATGCGGCCTTTGCTCCGGGCGCTGTGGTGCTGGTAACGCTCAGCTCGCCGCGCGAGAAGTTCTGGGGCGTGTTGCTGGAGGTCTCAGCCGCGGGCATCAGCCTGCGCGGCCTCGATCTGAATTCGTTTGAGGACTTTGTCCACCTGGTGCGCTCCGGCGAACCCGCCAGTCCGGCCGCCGTCTTCTTCCCCATGCACCGCGTGGAGCGGATGGAAGCCGACGAACACAGCGGCGACATTCCGTCGCTGAAAGAACGATTCCAGGAAAAGACCGGCCGTCCGCTGGCGTATCTGTTCGGCCGCTACGGGGAGTGAAGGTGTATCGCCAGCTTGCCGCGTTCCCCAACCTGCTCACGCTGCTCCGCCTGGTGATCATCCCCTTCATCGTGATCAACGTGGTGGGCGGCAACTACGGGTGGGCCCTCGGCCTGTTCGTGCTGGCAGGTGTCAGCGACTTCTTCGACGGCACCCTGGCGCGCGTCCTCAAGCAGCGGACCGAGCTTGGCCAATACCTGGATCCCATCGCCGACAAAATGCTGCTGAGCACGCTCTTCCTGGTGCTCTCCATCATGCACAAGATCCCCTGGAAGTACACGGTGCTGGTGTTCAGCCGCGACTTTTCCATCCTGATGGTGGCCGGCGTGCTTTACATCACCAACACACTGCGGGACTTCCGGCCCAGCATCTTCGGGAAACTCAACACCACGGCGCAGATCGCCGCGGTGTTCTTCGTGATGTTGCACCAGGTCACGGACGCGGGTTGGGTCACACTGGCGCGCCGCATCGGCCTATACGCCACCTTCCTGTTCACCCTTCTCTCCGGGCTGCACTACATCGTGCTGATCGCGCAGCGGCTGCGCGCCAACCCCGGCGCCTCGGCCTAGCGGCGGGCGACGGCCGTCCCCGAACTCACGTCCGCGAACGAGTTCTTGGTCGCCATGTTGCTGAACTCCTTGCCGTCCACCTCCACGTAAGGAAAAACGAAGTAGTTGAGCGGCTGCCCTTGCTGGGGCGGGCTGAGAGTGATGTCGCGTCCCATGGTGAACTGCACGCGATGGACGTCGTGCGCGCCGAAGAAGTAGTCATGTTTCTCGGGATGCTTCCACGCCTCGGAGATGTCCACCGGCACCCAGCCCGTGCCCTTCAGGTAGAAGTCGGACCAGCAGTGATATCCGGGGACCTCGCCGGAGTGTCTGTCCGTGGGGATGGAAAAGCCCATCTGGTAGCGCGCCGGGATCTTCTGCGAGCGCGCCATGGAGATGAACAGCGAGTGGAAGTCGGTGCAGTTGCCGCGCTTGGAGTCGCAGGCCCACAGCGTGTCTCCGCGGCCCCAGCCGGTGCCGCTCTTGTCGTACTTCATGGTGCGGAAGACGTAGTCGTAGAGGGCGCGGGCGCGCTCGAGGTCGGTGGAGCGGCCAGTGACTTCTTTGGCCGCGATCTCGGCGGGCAGGCCGGTCACCGGCACCAGGCGGCCGGGCTCGAGGAAGCGCTGCCGTTCGCGCTCCGACAGCTTGGCGGCCGCCAGGTGCAACGTCCCGCTGAGCGGCACCACGCGCTCGTTGCGCACCACGTCGTACTCCACCGTGAAATGGTATTCGGACTTAGTGGCCTTCTCCTCGGCGGCATACAGCATCTCGTTGCCGTATTCGCGCTCGGTAGTCTTCTTCAGGGGCAGGTCTCCGGTGCTGGAGACCATTTTCACCGTCTGGAACTGGTCGGAATGCGCCAGCGGGATCCAGACGCGCACCCGCTGTCCGCGGTTAATGTTGCGAACCGTGAACTCATAGCGGAAGGTGAAGTGACGTGAATCTTCCGCCAGAGCGGAAATGGCAAAAACGGCGGACAACAGCAGCGGCAATAGCACTCTGCGCAGCATGGCGGCTTCCTTTCGATCGAGAGATTGGAGTGGAAACGACCGACCGGTGTCTTAAGCGGGTGAGCACCGTCAAGTGAAGCCGCGGTTGGGATTGCGCCTGGGCATGAAAACGAGAGGCGCATTTTACGCCAGACTCGATGTTCTTGGACGCAAATATCGGTTGCGGGGCGCAGGAAATTGCGAACCTGCCCTGAGGAGCTGAGCGAAACGAAGCTGCCGAACGGGCCGCGGAAAGCGCCAGATCCCTCGCTGCGCTCGGGATTTCGGCTGCGGGCTCTCGCTCCTCCACCCCGGACTCGCTCACGCCCGCTAGACGCCTCAAGTTGACCGCTTTTCTCGCCCGCCCCTACAATCGAAAGTTCTTGGATCAGCCCTGATTCTCGATGGCGCTGCGCCTGTTCAACACGCTTTCCGCCAAGGTGGAGGAGTTCCAGCCGCAGCAGGACCACCTCGTGCGCATGTATTCCTGCGGGCCCACGGTGTACGACTACGGCCACGTGGGCAACTTCCGCACCTTCGTCTTCGTGGACATCCTGCGGCGCTTCCTCGAACAGAGCGGCTACAAGCTGAAGCACGTGATGAACATCACCGACGTGGACGACAAGATCATCCGCAACGCCGCCCAGCAGGGCGTCACGGTCGGTGAGTACACCAAGAAATACGAGCAGGCCTTCCGCGAGGACATGCAGACGCTGAGCCTGGAGACGCCCGAGCTGATCGTGCGCGCCACCGAGAACATCCCCGACATGGCCGCGTTCATCGCCGGCCTGGAGCAGAAGGGATACGCCTACCGCGCCGACGACGGCTCGTATTACTTCCGCATCGCCAAGTTCCCCGAGTACGGCAAGCTCTCCAAGAAGGATTTCGCCGGCATGGAGGCGGGCGCCCGCGTGGACGTGGACGAGTACGACAAGGACAACGCCCGCGACTTCGCGCTGTGGAAAGCTCCCAAACCGGGCGAGGCATCGTGGGACACGCCAATCGGTCCCGGGCGCCCGGGCTGGCACATCGAGTGCTCGGTGATGGCGCGCAAGTTCCTGGGCGACACGCTCGACATGCACCTGGGCGGCGAAGACCTCATCTTCCCCCACCACGAGAACGAGATCGCGCAATCGGAGGCGCTGACCGGCAAGCCGTTCTCGCGCTTCTGGGTGCACGCGCGCTTCCTGCTGGTCGAGGGCGAGAAGATGTCGAAGAGTCTGGGCAACTTCTACACCCTGCGCGACCTGGTGCTGAAGGGCCACAAGCCGTCATCGATCCGCTATCTGCTCGCCTCGGTGCCCTACCGCCGGCAGCTCAACTTCACCTTCGACGGTCTAAAGCAGGCGGCCAGCTCGGTCGAGCGGCTGCGCAACTTCAAGCTGCGTCTCGAGACCGGACATTTCGAGCCGGGTTCAAATGCCAAGCTCGCCGCGCTGGCCCGCACTGCCGGCGAGCGCTTTACCGCCGCACTGGCCGACGATTTGAACACCGCCGAGGCGCTGGCTGCAGTATTCGACATGGTGCGCGAGGTGAACGCCGCGGCGGACGCGGGCGAGGTCAGGAAAGACGACATCCCGCCGGTGCTCGCCGTGCTACAGCAGTTTGACCAGATCTTCGACGTGCTGCGCGACACGGACGCGCCCAAGATCGAGCGCATCTTGGAGTGGGCCCAGCACGAAGGCAAGACCGCGACCACTGCCGAGGCGGCGCCCAAGATGAGCGATCAGGCAATCGAGGAACTGATCGCCAAGCGCGAGGCCGCGCGCCGCGCCCGCGATTTCAAAGCTTCGGATGCCGTCCGCGCGCAGCTCGCCGAGGCCGGCATCATCCTCGAGGACACCAAAGACGGCGTACGCTGGAAAAAGAAGTAGCGCCGGCGTCGCGCAACGGATATACGCCGGTTCTTTGAAGGGGCACGCCTTCAGGCGTGCCGTACAGGGCAGACAAGAAACCCGGCTTTAGCGCCGAGGGACATCCCCCAGGGCCTAAAGGCCCGTTCATCTGTGCGCATTAGCGGCACGGCTGGAAGCCGTGCCCTTTCAAAGCCCGGTTAGCCGCCTTAGTGGTCCTGCGTCCCCACCGCCTGTGCGGCTGATACGTCGACCTCGCGCATGAACCTGGCCGCTTCCTCCGGCGGCGTGGGATTGATGTAGAACCCGGTGCCCCACTCGAATCCTGCCGTTTTGGTGAGCTTGGGCATGAACTCGATGTGCCAGTGGTAGTGGTCGTTGATGGGCTCCTGCAAGGGCGAGCTGTGCACCACCAGGTTGTAGCTGGGGTCCTCGAGCACGCGGTTGGCGCGCACCAGCATGTCCTTCACTGCCTTGGCCAGGCTCTCGTACACGTGCGAGGGCGAGTTCTCGAAAGCCGACTCATGCCGCTTGGGCAGGATCCAGGTCTCGAAGGGGAAGCGCGGCGCGTAGGGGCCCATGGTCACGAAATCCTTGTTCTCGGAGACCACGCGCAGGTTGTCCGCGAGTTCCTGCCGGATGATGTCGCAGAAGACGCAGCGCTCCTTGTAGATGTAGTACTGCTTGGCGCCTTCCAGCTCCTCGATCACCTGCTTGGGAAGAATGGGCAGGGCGATCAGTTGCGAGTGGGCGTGCTCCAGCGACGCGCCGGCCGGCTCGCCGTGGTTCTTGAACAGCAGGATGTACTTGAAGCGCTTGTCCTGCCGCAGGTCGAGGATGCGGTCGCGCATGGCCCACAGCACGTCCTCGATCCGCTTTTCCGGCAGCGTGGCCAGGGTGGCGTTGTGGTCGGGGGTCTCGATAATGACCTCGTGCGCGCCCACGCCGTTCATCTTGTCGAACATGCCCTGCGCCTGGCGGTTCAGGCCGCCCTCGATCCCCAGCGCGGGAAACTTGTTGGGAACCACGCGCACGGTCCAGCCGGGGCTGTCACGCTCCGCCGGCGGCCCGCCGTTCTTGTTGGGACGGAAGGCCAGCACCTCGGGCGGCGTCTTCGACTCGTTGCCGTAGCAGAAGGGGCAGAAGCCGCCCTTCATCTTGACCTGGTCGCGGGAGAAATCGCTGGGACGCTTGGCCCGGTCGGTCGAAATGATGACCCAGCGCCCGGTAATGGGGTCTTTTCTCAGTTCAGGCAAATTTAGGAGTCCTTTCGACGGGAGCCGATGTGTCTATCTTACGACACCGGGAAGGCATTCTTGAAGAGGGTAAATTCCGGATCGGCTCCATCAAGTATATAGATGCTCAAGATGTCAAAACGATGGGGCGGGCTGCCGGCCACCCGCCGCAGATATTCGCGGGCCATCCCCTGCAGGTCGCGCTGCTTTCCCAGATCCACGGCGGCCTCGGCTGGTTTGACCTCGCGGGTGGTGCGGGTCTTGACCTCGATGAAGCAGAGCACGTCGCCGTCCCAGCCCACCAGATCGATCTCGCTCGGCCGCCGCCGCGAACGATAGTTGCGGGCCACGATCACGTAGCCCATCTGCCGCAGGTAGAAGTATGCCAGCTCCTCACCCCGCCGCCCGGTTTGGAGATGCTGCGGCTGCTCCGGAGGCTGCCGCACCAGCTTGGCCGCCTGATCCATGGCCCGCAGCGCGAGGTGTGTGAGGCGTCCTGACATAAGATCTGTATTATACCCCCCTACCCTGCTGCACGCAGAATCAACAACTTACCGACTGTTAACAGTCGAGAACAGGCGAAACAAAGGACTTACACGTAAAAACAGTTCCTGAAAGGACTTGGCTCGCCAATACCTGTAACGCCGGCCTCTGGCGGCGCCTACCTTTACCCTTAAAGGGCGTTCCGGGGCATCGGTTATCGGATACCCCATCCCCCTGCTGTCCAATAGAATCACCAACTTACAGACCGCAAACCGATGCGAACCGATAATCTAAAGGACTTACACGTAAAATCCGATTCTCAAAGGACTTAGCATCGCGCCCAAGACTGATTAGCTCAATGATATAAACAACAGTAATACAATATCACGATAAGCCGCCGCTGTCAAGTGTTTTCGTGAAACCTGCGGGGTCTGCTACGCCCGGCCTGAGGCCTGCCGGCTATTGCCTTGACGAGGGACTCGTATCCGTCTGAGAATCCTTGGATGCACCTTTCCAGCCGACAGCGCAAAAGGGGAGAGTGTATTCAATGAGCAAGATTTCAGGGCAGACCCAGGTGTTCCTCGAGAACGTGGCGGACATCTCGAAGCTTGTTTTTTTTGTCGGAGCTGGGGTCTCCGTTGGAGCAGGCTACCCTTTGTGGGACGCCGCGACGCAAGCTGCGCTGAAGTCTGCGACGGGGAAGGGCCTGGGCAGTGCAGCGGCGGCATATGCTCAAGAGAAGTTCCAGAAAGGGCAGTACTACGATGTGTTCGAGATACTCCAGCACGACCTTGCAGAGGCAGCGTTCTACGACATCGCGCAAAAGGTTTTTGCTGGGGGAGGTCAGCCAGCAGAGACGCACCGCCTGCTCGCCCGCGTCCAGTGTCGCGGGGTGATTACGACGAATTTCGATGAATGCCTGGAGCAAGCATCGGTGTTGGAGGGCAGGGGTATTCCCCTGGGCGACCTCCCACAGGCGATGGCGTCCGATAAGTTCTTCGTCCTGAAGCCACATGGGTCGATACAGGTACCTCGAAGCATGGTTTTGAGCCGAAGTGATTGGAAGCGTGTGGCGGGCGACCGGGATTTTCGAGAGCTACTCGCTCAGTGTATTAGCCTGAACCAGATCGTATTCATGGGCTACAGCATGCGCGACCCTGATTTCAATCGCATGTGGGATGAGATCCTCGGCGAACGATTATTTAGGGCGCCGGCGATCTATTGTTGTTCCCAGGGTGCCCTTCGACCTGACCTGCACGAACAATTTCGGCAGCGAAATGTGCAGGTGGTTGAGTTCCCTGACGACGGTTCGTTTGCCTTCGTCCCGGCTGTTCTGCACGCGCTGCTAGAACCTGCACCAGCGCCATCTGGGGGAAAGGTCGGCGCCCAACCTGAACAGCTGGCGCAGGAGTTGGAGCGCTATGTTTTGATTTCCCTGCAGTTCTCCCCGACCCAGCGAGACCGGTTGACTCTGGTGGCAAAAGCTTTGGTCCTGGAGTTCTTAGCTGTTTCGAGCTCAGACCCGATTGACCTCGAAGCAGTGTTTAGGCACGTCTCCGCTGCACTTGGACAGGACTCCCCGATGGTACGACGGGCCACCAACTCGTCCGTGCAGGAACTCGTGGAAGCGAAGTTTCTCACGGGGAAGGGCGGCTTGCTTACGCTGGACGTGAGCAAGCTCAAGGTCTTAAACGAGCAAGCCTTGAAGCTTGAGACGGCCCAGCAGGAATGGGTCGAACGCGCGCTTGGCGAGCAGAGCAAGGCGTTAAGTGTCGCGACTGAAACCGGGGATCGTGCCCACGTGGCACAGGTCGTCGAGCGGGTGCTCATGGAGGCTGGAAAGCAAGTCGCCGAACTTTTCTTGTTTAACAGGCCGCCTAAGGACGAGTCTGAAAGGATCGATGAAGCTGTCGACAGCTTCTGCAACGAGAAGGGGTTGGCAGGGAAAAAGGAGCTCTACAAGAAGACGGTCAAGCGGATGATGTTCGAACCGGGCGAACTGGACGAAGACATTCTGTTCAAGAAGCTCCAGTCCTACTTCATCGCGAGTGCGTACGTGCTAGACCCGACCAGCGAGAGACTGCTATCCGAATACGCCCGAGACCACTGGGTTTATTTCGACTCATCAGTCATATTGCCCGCGTTGGCAGTCGGGCACCCATCCCATCAAGTCTATCGAAGGCTGCTATCGAGAACGCAGGCGCTCGGAATGCGACTCCGCGTGATCCGTGACATGGTCAATGAGGTCTGGGCCAATGTCCGCGCTGCGACCGCAGCGTTCAAGGAATTCTCTCGCGCCTCGGTGTCCATGCAAGACGTACTTGATGGTTACATTGCGATGCACGGCTCGGGTAATGGGAATGTTTTCTTGGAGGGGATGCTCAGTCGTTTGAGGCTCGACCCACAGCTCACAGCAGCAGCCTATATGTCGGAGATCTTGGGGGCGAGTCATCTGAACGTGAACGAAGAGCAGGTGGTTCGGGCAATATCAGACACGCTGGGAATCGACTGCGACTCTGTTGCTGCCAACGAGCTGGACGACAACGAATTGAGACCGATCGTCGCCAGCATTGAGTTCCTCAGAAAGCATGCGGGACGCTTCAAGACCCAAAAACTTTGCGAGCACGAGGCCCGACAGTTTTATTTAATTCACCTCCGACGGAAGCAGAATCCAGACCTCGCGACGAAGATCTGGTTCGTGACAACCGACCGGTTCTTGGTTGAGCTACAACGTTTGGAGAGAGAGAAGTACCCGCTTCCAATTTCCTACACTCCACGCAGTTGGTTCCAATATCTGGACCTCATTGACGTCCAAAGTAGGGGCAGCCGCCATTTTTCCCGGCTGCAGCCCAGAATGCGCTTTGGTGTGGTCAGCGGAGATCTCGGCATCGAGGCCATTCAAACGATATTGAGGGAGCAACGAGACCTGTTGAGCAAAGGCGTCGTCACCGTCAAAGAACTTGCGGAAGCAGCAGTACGCGATTACCACGTCAGGCAATCGATTGTGGAATACGACAAGAAATCAGGTTCCACGCCGGACGCACCTCTGTCGGAGGCGAAGAAGCAAATAAGCAGAGAGATGAAGGACGTTGTCAGCCAGTTTGTCGCCATTCGGGTCCAGGAGATCGAAAAGATCAAGCACGAGCGCGATACTGCAAGAGCTGACGCCGTGTCGCTTGAGAAGAAACTCGCAAAGGAGAAGTACATCGCAAGAACCCTAAAAGCCCAGCAGAAGACGCGCAAAGGAAGACCCCGGAAGCACCCTTGACATCTTGGGTCGATGCAAGCAGGGACTCCCTAGTGCGCGATTTGGCCGCACCTGGAACTTTACGCCCGCACGGTCCTACTTCCCTTCCAGATCCACCGTTTTCACGGGCACGTCCCAATGCGCCTCAAGAATTTCGAACCGGCGCTGTTCCTCCCGCGTGTAGGCTTCCTGGTCGGGGAATAGCTGCTTCTTCAGGGCGTCTTCGTCGAAGGGCTCATTGGCAACGGTGGCGTTCTTGAAGACGATGGTCACGCGGTAGTCCCAGCGGCCGTCTTCGGTGGCGTGGTAGCGGGGCTGGTCCATCCAGACTTTGAGCATCCGTCCCATCTCGACCTGCTTCTTCAGGACGGGGTAGTGGTTCTTCTTGAACAGCCGCAGAAACTCGTCCGCATGTCCCCACTTGGCCTTGTAGTAGTACTCAACGGCAAACGGCTTTCCCTCACCGGACGCCATTTGCGCCAACCCCATCGTCGAACCCACCGCCAGCAGAGCCAGCGCCAGCACGAACCGCTCCATTTCCGTTCTCCTTCACGCTCGAGCTACCTTGACATGGCCGCGAAATATATCACGGGCACGGCCCCGTGACGCACTTGGCGCTGCGATTGCGGGAAAGGACCAAGGAAATGGCCGCAAAACATAGATCCCTCGCGCCGCGCTCGGTCGCGCCGCTCCCTCGCGCTGCTCGGGATGACACTTCAACAATGCGCGTGTGGGCGCGGCTCCACGCGAGTCGAGGGACCCATACTTCGCCGCTTTCCATCTCTGTGCCTCTGTGGCTACCCAAAAAAATCGCGCCCCGCAGGGCGCGATCTTCGAACCGGCTAACCTTCTACTGTGGGGATGCCGCCGCTTTCAGGTCCTTGTTCTTGAGCACCTGGATGGAGCGCCGCAACTGCTCGTCCTGTTTCTGGCGTTCCTCTTTGCGGAATTCCTGGTCGGCGCCGTTGTCCTGGTCCTCGTCCGGCAGGACGACATCGGCCCCATCGGCATCGGCCACCAGGATGTTGGGGGTGATGGCCGTGTCCTGGATAGCCTTGCCGCCTGGGGTGTAGTACTTGGCGACGGTCAGGATGAGCGCCGAGCCGTCGGGAATC
This sequence comes from uncultured Acidobacteriota bacterium, assembly GCA_963704285.1. GTDB lineage: Bacteria > Acidobacteriota > Terriglobia > Terriglobales > Acidobacteriaceae > JAHFUA01. The sequence continues at coordinate 229,281 of OY969886.1, forward strand.
TCGATCACCTTTTGGACGCCGCCGGTGCCGAAGGTCTTGTCGCCGACCACGTCCGCGCGCGCGTTCTCCATCACCGCCGCGGCCACGATCTCGGCCGGCCCGGCGGTCCCGCGATTCACCATGACCACCAGCGGCACGTCGGTGACGTCCTTCTGCGGATCGGCGTTGAGGGTCTCTTTGGAGAATTTCTGCCCCTGCAGATAGGTGATCACGCCGTGGTTAAGGAACAGGTTGGCGGCGGCGACGCCTTCATTGGCCTCGCCCACCGAGCAGTCCCGCAGGTCGAGGATGAACTTGTGCGCGCCCTGCTTCTGCAAGGCCCTGATGTCCGCGGCGATCTCCTGCGCCCGGCCCTTGGTGAGCGCGTAGGGACGCACGTAGCCGATGCTGTCCTCCAGCATCTTCTCGCTGACCTGGGGGAGCGTGATCAGGTCGCGGGTGACGGTGACCTTCTGCGGCTCGGCGCGCCGTGCCCGCACGACGGAGAAGGTGACGTTCGACCCCGGCTGGCCGCCGAGGATGGCGTTGATCTCCGCCAGCGACATCTCGTGCGTGCTCTTGCCCTCGATGGCTTCGAGGATGTCGGCGTTCTCGATGCCAGCCTTGTCCGCGGGCCCGCCCGGCACCACCGAGATCACGGCCGCGTAGCCGAAGCGCTTGGAGAGGGTGGCGCCGATCTCGCCCTTGCCGTCCGCCTTGCGCTGCTTGTAGAGCTTGTACTCGGCCGGACTCAGGTAGCTGGAGTTGGCGTCCAGCGACTCCAGCAGGCCGTGCAGCGAGCCGTCGGTCACGGTCTGGATGTTGGGCTCCTCCACGTACTCGCTGCGGATGCGGGACAGCACCTCGCTGTAAACGCCAAGCTGGCGGTAAGCGCCGTCGTTGCTGGAAGCCTTCACTCCCAGGCCGCCGGCGACGGCAAACAGGACAACTCCCAGGGATACGGTGACGATCAGGATCTTCAATGCCTTGGACATAGATACGCTGTTTCTCGGTGAGCTCACTTTTGTGAGGATTTGCCCGATTATACCCTTTGCCGGGATTCCCGAAGCAGCTCTCTACCTCACTTAAGTACTAAGACGCTACCGGAGGCGCTTTCGTTTCACCAGATCGTGGCAATCTTCGCGCCCCTGGGGCCGGCATCTCCCTGAAATCCTGATCCTATAAATCTGGATTATGATACCCAAATAAGTATCAATTGGACTTATCATCAATACGAACGTAAGCTAAATACTCCCCCAGCCAGCGGTGGCCTGGGCTGGGGGAAAGCACCAGGAAACGACGAAGGACAGAGGATCAGCCATCTTCAAATGATGGCTGTTTGTGTCTATGGCGGCGGATGAACGGCGTTCCAGCGCGGCGATCACCGAAGGCAGCAGCCGTGCGCCCGCCCGCGCCATGCTGAAGGCCGTCGGCTTTACCGACGACGAGCTGCGGCGCCCAATCATCGGCGTAGCCAACACCTGGATCGAGATCGGCCCCTGCAACTACCACCTGCGCCACCTGGCCGAGTGCGTCAAGCAGGGCGTCCGCAAAGCCGGTGGCACGCCCATGGAGTTCAACACCGTTTCCATCTCCGACGGCATCACCATGGGCAGCGAGGGGATGCGGGCCTCGCTGGTGAGCCGCGAGGTGATCGCCGACTCCATCGAGCTGGTGGCGCGCGGCAACCTCTTTGACGGGGTGGTGGCGCTCTCCGGCTGCGACAAGACCATCCCCGGCACGGTCATGGCTCTGGCCCGGCTCAACGTACCCGGGCTGATGATCTACGGCGGCTCCATCGAACCCGGCAGCTTCCAGGGGCACGATGTCACCATCCAGGACGTTTTCGAAGCGGTAGGCGCACATGCCCGCGGCCGCATGACCGACGCCGAGCTGGCGGAGCTCGAGAACCGTGCCTGTCCCGGAGCCGGCGCCTGCGGCGGACAGTTCACCGCCAACACCATGGCCACCGCTACCGAGTTTCTCGGCATCTCGCCCATGGGCAGCGCCAGCGTGCCGGCCACTGATCCTAAGAAAGATGACGTCGGGTTCCAGGCCGGTATGCAGGTGATGGAGCTGTTGCGGCGCGACCTGCGTCCGTGCGCGATCCTCACTCGCAACGCGCTGGAAAACGCCATTGCCAGCGTGGCCGCCAGTGGCGGCTCGACCAACGCCGTCTTGCACCTGCTGGCCATCGCCCGCGAAGCCGGGGTCGAGCTGTCGATCGACGATTTTGACCCCATCAGTTCGCGCACCCCGCTGATCGCCGACCTCAAGCCCGGCGGCCGATTCGTCGCCACCGACCTCTACCGCGCGGGCGGCATTCGTCTGCTGGCTGAGCGGCTGAGGCAGGCCGGCATCCTGCACTCCGAGTGCATGACCGTCACCGGCAAGACCATCGGCGAGGAGGCCCAGATTGCCGTCGAGACGGGTGGACAGGAAGTAGTGCGCCCGCTCGACCGTCCGCTCAAGCCGACCGGAGGCCTGGTGATCCTGAAGGGCAACCTCGCGCCCGAGGGCTGCGTGGTGAAGATCGCCGGGCACGACATGCAGCATTTCCGCGGCCCAGCGCGCGTCTTCGACCTCGAGGAGGACGCCTTTGCCGCGGTGCAGCAGGGACGCATCCGCCCTGGCGACGTGGTGGTGATCCGCTACGAAGGGCCGCGCGGAGGTCCGGGGATGCGCGAGATGCTGGCCGTTACTGGCGCCATCTCGGGCGCCGACCTCGGCGACAAGGTTGCCTTGCTGACCGATGGACGCTTCTCCGGCGCCACCCACGGCTTGATGGCGGGGCACGTCGCACCCGAGGCAGCTCGGGGCGGAGCCATCGCCGCCCTGCGCGACGGCGACATGATCGTGTTCGACATTCCGCAGCGGCAGCTCCAGGTCGAATTGTCCGAGCCGGAGATCCGCTCGCGGATGGCGAAGTGGAAAGCGCCGGCGCCTAGGTATCCGAGCGGAGTGTTTGCCAAGTACGCGGCGAGCGTCTCTTCGGCGGCGCAGGGCGCGGTGACGGGATAGAGGGTGGCAATGATTTCGAGTGTGGTTTTTTGGGAAGGGCACGGCTTTACAGGATGCGGAAAAAATCAAACTCGTGCGGCTTTGAAAGGGCGCGGCTTCAGCCGCGCCGTTCAGAGGCCCCTTGAATCCGGGCTTTAGCCCCTGAGGGAAACTGACGGGGATTGAGAAAAAACAAGATCCTTCGCTTGCGACCGCGCAGCCCTGAAAACGGGGCCGCAAAACAAGAAACACGCGGCCGCAAGCTCAGGATGACAATTCTCGAAGTTGTTTTGCGGCGCGGCTGAAGCCGCGCCCCTCCGAAACAGGTGAAAGACATGACCAAGACCGGCAGCGAGATCATTTGGGAATGCCTGGTGCGCCAGGGAGTGAAGACGGTGTTCGGCTATCCCGGCGGGGCGATTCTGCCCGCCTATGACGCCATGACGCGCTATCCCATCCACCACGTGCTGGTGCGGCACGAGCAGGGCGCCACGCACATGGCCGACGGCTACGCGCGCGCCAGCGGCGGGGTGGGCGTCGCGATCGCGACCTCCGGCCCCGGTGCCACCAACATGGTGACCGGCATCGCCACGGCCATGATGGATTCCTCGCCCATCGTGTGCATCACCGGGCAGGTGGGCAGCAAGCTCATCGGCTACGACGCCTTTCAGGAGACCGACATCACCGGCGTCACCCTGCCCATCACCAAGCACAATTACCTGGTCACGCACGCGGATGAGGTAGCGCGCACCATTCGCGAAGCGTTCTATATCGCGGCGCTCGGGCCGGCCGGGCCCGGTGCTGATCGACATCACCAAGGACGCGCAGCAAAGCTCTTGCGAGTTCGACTGGGAGGCCGCGGCGCCGCAACTGCCCGGCTATCGTCCCGACCTCTCGCCCGAGCCCGAGGATTATGACCAGGCGCTCTCGCTAATCAACACGGCGCGACCGGCCGGTGATCCTGGCCGGCCACGGCGTGATCATCTCCGGGGCGATGCACGCGCTGCGCGAACTTTGCCGAGAAGAGCCGGCATTCCGGTGGCGCCCACGCTGCTGGGCTTGGGCTGTTTCCCGGCGTCGCATCCGCTCAACCTCGGCATGATGGGCATGCACGGCGAAGCCTGGGTCAACACGGCCATTCAGGAAGCCGACCTGCTGCTGGCGTTTGGCATGCGCTTCGACGACCGCGTCACCGGCAACCTCAAGACTTACGCGCCGCATGGCCAAGAAGATCCACGTCGAGATCGATCCGGCGGAGATCAACAAGAACATCAAGGTGGACGTTGGGCTGGTGGGCGACCTGCGCCAGGTGCTCGAGCGACCTACTGCCCGATGTCGAGTCGGTGGACCGCTCCGAGTGGCTGGCAGCACATCGACGAGCTCAAGGGCGACTCGGCGGTACGCGACATCCAGAACCTGCCCGACGACGGCCATCTCTACGCCGCGCACGTGATCAACGACCTGTGGCGCGAGACCCACGGCGACGCCCTCGTGGTGACCGACGTGGGCCAGCACCAGATGTGGGAAGCGCAGTACTACCACCACGAGCAGCCGCGCTCACTCATCACTTCGGGCGGCCTCGGGACCATGGGCTTCGCGCTGCCCGCGGCCATCGGCGCCAAGTTCGCGCGTCCCGAAGCCGAGGTCTGGGTCGTGGTCGGCGATGGCGGCTTCCAGATGACCATGGCCGAGCTGGCCACCATCGTCCAGGAGAAGATCGACATCAAGATCGCCATCATCAACAACGGCTATCTGGGGATGGTGCGGCAGTGGCAGGAATTCTTCTACGACCGGCGCTACGCCGCCACTCCGCTGACGAGCCCGGATTTCGTCAAGCTGGCCGACGCTTTCGGCATCCGCGCCCATGCGGTGAAGCAGCGCGCGGACGTGGTTCCGACCATCCGCGACGCCCGCGAGCACCGCGGCCCGGTGCTGATCGACTTCCAGGTGGAGCAGGAAGACACGGTGTACCCGATGGTGCCGGCAGGCGCAGACCTGCACAACATGATCCGCCGTCCCAATCCGATCGTGGAGACGGCTCAAGACGTGTGAAAACCCTATGCTGAATACTTTTGTCGTATACGTGGAGAACAAACCGGGCGTGCTGAACCGGGTGGCCTCGCTGTTCCGCCGCCGCGCCTTCAACATCGAATCGCTGACGGTGGGCCACACCGACAAGCCCGGCGTCTCGCGCATGACCATCGTGGTCGATACGGATGAGCAGGGCGCGAAGCGGGCTGAAGCCAACCTGTACAAGCTGGTGAACGTGCTCCTGGTGAACAACGTCACCGGCGGCCCGACGGTCATGCGCGATTTGGCCATGATCAAGGTGGCGGCCAATCCGGAGACACGCTCGCACCTGCTGCAACTGGTGCACGTCTTCCGCGCGCGCGTGGTGGACGTGGCCCCGGAGTCGGTGATCATCGAGATCACCGGCACCGAGGAGAAGATCGACGGCCTGCTGGAGGTGCTGCGCCCCTTCGGCATCGTGGAGATGGTGCGCACCGGGCGGGTGGCCATGTCGCGCGGCGCCAAGAGCGCGGCGGCTGCGGCCGGCGTGCCGGCGGAGCTTGCCATTCCGCTCGACATCCAGGACGACGAAGACGTCTCGTACTCGGTTTGAGGATTCAACCACAGAGGACACAGAGGAACACGGAGGAAAACCGCACAAGATTCACTCTCTGTGTACCTCTGTGCCCTCTGTGGTTCAAACCGTATCCGCGTTCATCCGCGGCGAAAGAAGTTCAATACAGAAAGGACAAATTCATGCCTACGATTTATCACGACAACGACGCCGATCTGGCGCTGATCCAGGCGAAGAACGTCGCCATCATCGGCTACGGCTCGCAGGGGCACGCCCATGCCCTGAACCTGCGCGACAGCGGGGTGCGGGTGCGCGTCGGACTGCATGCCGGCAGCAAATCGCGCGCCAAGGCCGAAGCCGCCGGGCTCACCGTCAACTCGGTCGCCGACGCCGCGAAATGGGGCGACGTGATCATGGTGCTCATTCCCGACACCAGTCAGCCGGCGGTTTACCGCGCGTCCATCTTGCCGCACCTGGCGGCGGGCAAAATGCTGATGTTTGCGCATGGCTTCAACGTGCGCTTCGGCACGCTGGAGTTGCCGCAGAACGTCGACATCACCATGGTCGCGCCCAAGGCGCCGGGACACCGCATGCGCGAGATCTTTACCGAAGGCGCAGGAACACCGTCGCTCCTTGCCATCCATCAGGACGCCAGCGGCAAAGCCAAGGCGCTCGCGCTCTCCTACGCCAAGGCCATCGGCGCCACGCGCGCCGGGGTCATCGAGACCACCTTTGCGGAAGAGACCGAGACCGACCTGTTCGGCGAGCAGACGGTGCTCTGCGGCGGCGTCAGCGCGCTGGTGAAGGCCGGGTTCGAGACGCTGGTCGAGGCCGGATATCAGCCCGAGATCGCCTACTTCGAGTGCCTGCACGAGCTGAAGCTGATCGTGGATCTCATCTACCAGGGCGGGCTCAACTACATGCGCTACTCGGTGAGCGATACCGCCGAGCACGGCGACTACACCGGCGGGCCGCGCATCGTGACCGAAGAGACGCGCAAGGCGATGCGGCAGATCCTTAAAGACATCCAGGACGGCACCTACGCCCGCCGCTGGATCAACGAAAACGAAGCCGGCCGTCCGTGGTTCACCAAGATGCGCATTCAGGAGCAGAACCAGTTGGTCGAGCAGGTAGGCGAGCGCCTGCGCGCCATGATGCCCTTCCTCAAGCCGGTCACCGTGCAGAAGGAAGAGCCGGCGCCGAAGGAGACCAAAGCCCGCGCCAGTTGATTCAGGAGTCGCACGCAGGGGAAAAGTGGCGGAGGAGACAGTAACCCTCCGCCATTTGTTTTTTTGGCGGAGATGGTAGCCTAACGCGATCAGATTGCTACCTGGTGGCCAAGCGCCCTATTTTCCTGCGCCGTCTCCTGGAGGCGTGCCACAGGTCGTACTGGGCCTGCATCCCCGTCCACAACTCGGGGCTGGTACCGAGGGCGTCGGCGAGACGCAGCGCCATTTCGGCCGAGATTCCCGCGCTACCGTTCAGGAGGCGTGACAGAGCAACCCGAGTGACCCCCAGATGCCCGGCAGCATCGGTAACCGAAACCGGCCCCAGATACTCCCGCAAAACGCTCCCCGGATGGGGTGGATTGTGCATGCGCATACTAAACACCTCAATGATAGTCGTGATAATCCACCAGCACGGCGTCCTCGCCCTGGAAGGTGAAAGTCAGACGCCAGTTACCGCTGACATCCACCGACCAATGACCCTGCAGATCGCCGTGCAAGGGATGCAGCCTCCAGCCCGGCGCGTTCATGTCTTTCGCTGCCTTGGCGTTGTCCAGCGCAAAAAGCTGCTTCCGGAGTTTTTCTGCATGTCTCGGCTGAATGCGTGCCCTGGATCCGGTCTTGAAGAACTGCTCGATACCCTTGTGCCGGAAGCTTGTTATCACTGTGTATAGTGTAAAGCTTCTATATACGGCATATCAATAGTTCGCTTTGCGATGCCTTGAGTAGGGAATCCTGGGCGGAGACCAAAGCCCGCGCCAGTTGATTCAGAAGCCGCACGAAGGGAGCAAACGTGGCGGAGGAGACAGAAACCCTCCGCCACTCGTTTCTGAGGCGAATGGAGAGACGCAGCCGGCTGCGTCTCAACAAAGGTTGATGTCGATAATCACTGCCGGCAGCCGCCGGAACAGAACCACAGTTTAGCGACGGTCCCGGTCATGATCATGATCCCGGTCGTGATCACGATCGTGGTCCCGATCATAACGATCCCAGTCGCGCTCGGTGTGCCATTGATGGTCCCGGGGGCCCCACCATGCATGATGCAGTTTCCAGCAACGCTCGCGCTCGGCGTTCAGATCGCGTCGCCTGTCATTCGCCTGCCGGCTCAACCCGCCGTGCTTGCGGACCGCGTCGTAGAGCCTGGCCTCCGCCCTTTCAATTCGCTGCTGGCACTTTGCCCTATCGTCCGCATGCGAACGCGGCACCGCTACGAACAACGCAAGGACACTTAGCGTTGCGGCAGCGACCAGTGTTTTTCCGAGTCTTGTGTAATCCCGCCGTGTATTCACCGATGCCTCCCTGTCACAATATGCGACACTCTTTGGATATGTGACAGCCGCTCTAGAGTTGCTTCTCACCATTCAAAACACCCGGCTCATTCGATTTAGGCAAGATTCCGGATTGGCAGGCGCCGCACACGCTTCCCCGTGGCCGCGAAGATGGCGTTGGTCACTGCGGGCGCGATGGCCGGCACCGGAGGCTCGCCCATCCCGCCGGGCGTGGCCGTGCTGGGAAGGATGTGGACTTCCACCTGCGGCATCTCGTTGATGCGCAGCACCGGATAGTCGTTGAAGTTGCTTTGCTGCACGCGGCCGCGGTCGACGGTGATCTCGCCCTTGAGCGCCGCCGAGAGTCCGAAGACGATCCCGCCCTCGACCTGCGCCGCCACCATATCGGGATTCACCACCTGGCCGCAGTCCACGGCGGCCACCACGCGCTCCACGCGCACTGAGCCGGAGTTGACGGACACTTCCGCAACATGCGCGACATAACTTCCCCAGCCGAAGACGCCGGCGATGCCGCGTCCTTTGCCCGGCGGGAGCGCGCTGCCCCACCTTGCTTTTTCGGCGGCCAGGTCGAAGACCCGGCGCAGGCGCGCGGGATCGACCCTGCCCGGGTTGGGGTCTGGCGGGCGATCCGGGCCGATCAGTTCCCGCTGGAGCGCGAGCGGATCCTTGCCGGATGTGGCCGCGAGTTCGTCGATGAACGCTTGCACGACGAAAGTGGTGAACGTGAGATCGACCGCCCGCCACCAGCCGCGCGGCACCGCCGAGGGCACGTGGGTAAACTCGACGCGGAAATTCGGCACCGTGCCTGCCGCCATCCCCGGACCGACGATCTGCGCACCGCCGTCATCGGGCGACGCCTGGCCCTCGTAAAACGCATCGGTAGATGGCGAAACGATGTGGTGCCACCAGGCCACGACGCGGTTCTGATCGTCGAGCCCGGCGCGCATGCGGTGATAGCTGGCCTGGCGATAGTAGTCGTGCGCGAGATCGTCCTCGCGCGTCCAGACAACCTTCACCGGAGCGTTGACCGCGCGCGAGACCAGCGCCGCTTCGGTCGGGAAATCAATGTTCAACCTGCGCCCGAAGCCGCCGCCCAGAAGCGTGATGTGGATGGTGATGGCCGAGTCGGGCAGGCCCAGCGCCAGTTTCAGCGCCGCTTGGACGCCCGCCGGGTTCTGCATCGGCCCCCAGATCTCGCAGCGCCCGTCACGCACCAGCGCCGTGCAGTTGGGTGGTTCCATGGGCGCATGCGCCAGGAATGGCAGCTCATAGACGGCTTCGACTTTGCGGGCGGCGCGCTCGAACGCCGCGGCGGCATCGCCGTCGTTGCGCACGACTTTTCCCGATCCCGACGCGGCCTCTCTGAAGGCGCTTTGCATTCCGGCGGTGCTTTCCGCGGCTCCGGGGCCTTCGTCCCACTCGACTTCCAAAGCGCGCCGTCCCTGCATGGCGGCCCAGGTCGAGTCAGCGACCACCGCCACCCCGCCCCACAAGAAGTGCTGGTGTCCCTCGCCGCCGCGCTTGCCTTCGAAGGGGACGGGGAGCTCTGTCCGGGGGACTTCCGCCACATGGCGCACGCCGGGAACCCGTTTGGCCGCCTCGGACTTGAAACTTTTCACGCGTCCACCGAAAACCGGAGGGCGGGCGATGGCTGCGTAGAGCATGTCGGGAAGCGTGAAGTCGAGGCCGTATTGCGCAGTACCCGTCACGATGCTGGGACCGTCTACGCGCGCGACCGGCGTGCCTACGATGCGAAAATCTTTCGCGTCCTTGAGCGGCGGGTCTTGGGGAACGGGCATGGTCGCCGCCTTGGTCGCAAGTTCACCGTAGCCGAGCCGGCGTCTGCTGGGCGCATGCACCACCGCGCCCTCGCGGGCCACGCACTCAGAAACCGGAACTTGCCAGTTCTCGGCGGCTGCCGCGCGCAGCATCTCACGCGCCGCCGCACCCGCCTTCCGCAGCATCAGCCATGAGCGTCGGACACTGCCGCTGCCTCCGGTGATCTGGTTCCCGTACTTGGGATCGAGGTCGGCTTGCACGATGCGGACCCGCGACCAGTCCGCTTCCAGCTCTTCGGCCAGGATCATGGCCATGGACGTACGCACGCCCTGCCCCATCTCCGAGCGCGCCACCCACAGGCTGACCTGGCCCGCGGGATCGATCTTCAGCCAGGTATTGGGAACAATGGGCGCTGGCTTCTCCTGGGCGGACAGCGGAAGGTAAAACGATAGCACCAGTCCTGCGGCGCCCGCGGCGCTCACTTGCAGGAACTCGCGGCGGCTGAGGGCGGGCGCGCTCATGACTTCCCTCGGCTCGCTGCAGCGCGATGGACCGCGCGGCGGATGCGCTGATACGTGCCGCAGCGGCAGATGTGCTGGCCCAGCACCCGGTCAATGTCGGCATCGGTCGGATTCGGCTTGCTCGCCAGCAGCGCGGCCGCCGACATGATCATTCCCGTCTGGCAATATCCGCACTGCGGCACCTGCTCCGCCAGCCACGCCTGCTGCAGAGGATGGCGGCCGTCCGGTGACAGGCCCTCGATGGTGGTGATCTTCTTCTCGCCAACGCTCGAGATAGGCATGACGCAGGAACGAGTCGCGACGCCGTCCAGATGCACCGTGCAGGAGCCGCACAGCTCTGCCCCGCAGCCGAACTTCGTGCCCGTCAGATGCAGCAGCTCGCGCACGACCCAGAGCAGCGGCATGTCGGGGTCGGCCTCGACGGTCCGGGGCTGTCCGTTGACGGTGAGGGTGTAAGTCGGCATCTGATGCTTCGACGGGCGGGGGGCAACAAGGTTAGCTGCTCTCAGGGCTCCTTGCAGACCTCGATTGTGTTCCCTTCAGGATCGCGCACTTCGAAAAACTGTGTGTCTCCACCGTCCTGGATGGGACCCGCCAGAACCCCGCGACTCGCGACATATTCGTGGGCCTTCCGCAGCTTGTCGGAATAAATGATCGGCACGGTACCCATCGAGCGTTGCACATGCGCCGAGTCCGCCTCCGTCTTGCTGCTTAAAGATATGCTCGGGCCATCCTCCCCTCGAAGCCTTAGCGCGACATCAGAGGGCAAGGGATCATCCCAATCGTCGGGTATTCTCACCTGTTCGCAGTCGAACGTCTCTATCCACCATCGTTTAGCAGTTTCGACATCCGAGTATGCGAGCCAGATCGGATCGGCTGATCTGAACAGAGCCATTGCTCTTTTCTCCGGCGCTTTTGGTTGTTCTCAGAGCTAGGCCACTTGGGAAAAAGTGCTGACAGCCTGCAACCTGAAGACGCTTTGTCACTCCAGCGATACAATCTTACCCCTTAGTGCGAGGAACCCCATGCCTGACACAGACAACAACGGCGCCCGTGACACCGCAGCGCAGGATCACGTCTTCGGCTTCCACACCCGGGCTTTGCACGCGGGCCAGCGTCCGGACTCCGCCACCGGCTCCCGCGCCGTGCCCATCTACCAAACCACGTCCTATGTGTTCGACGACACCGAGCACGCCGCGGCGCTGTTCAACCTGCAGCGCTTCGGCAACATCTACACCCGCATCATGAACCCCACCACCGCCGTGTTCGAGGAGCGCCTGGCCGCGCTCGAGCGCGGAGTGGGGGCGCTGGCGGTGGGCAGCGGCCAGGCGGCGCAGTTCATCGCCATCAGCAGCCTGCTGCAGCAGGGCGACGAGATGGTGGCCGCCAGCACCCTGTACGGCGGAACCTACACGCAATTCGACGTGAGCTTCCGGCGGCTGGGCATCAATACCCTCTTCGTCGACCCCGACCGTCCGGAGAATTTTCGCCGCGCCATGACGCCGCGCACGCGCCTGCTTTATGCCGAGACCATCGCCAACCCGCGCATGAACGTGCTCGACATTGCCGCCGTGGCCGCGATCGCCCATCAGGCCGGAATCCCGCTGGTCATCGACAATACCTTCGCCTCTCCCTATCTATGCCGGCCCATCGAGCACGGCGCCGACATCGTGCTGCACTCGGCGACAAAATTCATCGGCGGGCACGGCACCTCGATCGGCGGGGTGATCGTCGATAGCGGGCGCTTCCCCTGGGACCAGGGCGCGTTTCCCCAGCTCCTCGAGCCCAGCAAGGGCTACCACGGCATCCGCTTCTACGAGACCTTCGGCGATTTCGCCTTCATCATGAAGGCGCGCGTCGAGGGCCTGCGCGATTTCGGCCCGGCGCTGAGCCCGTTCAATTCCTTCCTGTTTCTTCAGGGACTGGAGACCCTGGGCTTGCGCATGGAGCGCCACACCGAAAACGCCCTGGCGGCAGCACGCTTCCTCGCAGAGCAACCAGCGGTCGCCTGGGTCAACCATCCCGGCCTGGAATCGAGCCCGTATCACAAGCTTGCCGAGCGCTATCTGCCGCTGGGCTGCGGGGCCATCTTCACCTTCGGCATTCGCGGCGGCCTGGAGGCCGGCCGCAAATTCATCGAGTCGCTCCAGATGTTTTCCCATCTCGCCAACGTGGGCGACGCGAAAAGCCTGGTCATTCATCCCGCTTCCACCACCCACCAGCAGCTCAGCGACGCGGAAAAGATCGCCTGCGGCGTGGGCGACGACATGATTCGGCTCTCGATCGGCTTGGAAGACATCGAGGACATCATCTGGGACCTCGACCAGGCTCTGTATGCTTCGCAGCGCGCCGGCGCGGTTATTGACACCCCGGTTGGCTGAGAGCAGAATCGCCACTGCTCTACCGGCTCCTATTTCACCTACAGGAGTCAACCCATGAAAAACGTGAAACTTATTGCTCTGGCGGCAGTCGGCATATGGCTGCTGCTTGTACCCCGGGCTTGGAGCCAAGGCGGGAACCCGCCAGCCAGCACCCAGGAAAGCGGAAAAACCTCAGGCCACGGCATGACTGTCGTGGAACAGAGCGGCGAGGGGAAAAGCGGGAACGTGGAGGAACAAATCAAGACGCTTCAAGCACAGTTTACACAAGCCTTTTTGAGAAGCGATACCACCTTTCTGGAGAAGTATTTTGCCGATGATTACACGGCAATCCACGGTGACGGCAAATTATCCACGAAGGCTGAGGAGATCGAGGAATTCAAGTCCGGTGCTATCAAGTACGACTCCATTAATGTGCGCGAAGCGAAGATACGCACGTATGGAGACACGGCGGTTGTAAATTCCCTATTCTCCGTAAAAGGGACGATCAACGGCAAGCCATTCAGTGGTGACGTTCGCAACATTCGGGTTTGGGTGAAGCATAAGGGCAACTGGAAAATTGTCGCGTTTCAGAACACGCGAGTCACACCGAGCCAGTGAACATGCAACCCGGTTGGGGGCACCCTTTTGTTTCTGGACCGCGATGCCAGGAGCGGAAACGCCCACTCGGGACGGAGCGCACGCATGAACACAAAAACAGCCGACGTATGCCGGTTTGCCCCCGCTGACGGCGTAGCCGGCAACTCGCCGGTGAACCGCAGCCGCTTCGCCACCACCGCTCTCGACCGTCTGCGGATCCTGGAGCGCTATAAGCGGGTCGCGATGGTGGGCTTATCATCGAATCCGTTCCGCCCCAGCCACTTTGCGGCCATCTATCTCCTCTCCGAAGGCTACGACGTGATCCCCGTGAATCCACAGGAGAAGCGGATCCTGGGCAGGCCCTGTTATGCGACGTTGCGCGACATCCCGGGGCCGGTCGAGGTGGTGGACATCTTCCGTGCGCCTTCAGCCGTGCCGGCGATTGTGGACGAAGCCATCGCCATAGGAGCGAAGGTGATCTGGATGCAGCTCGGCGTGATCCACGAAGCTGCCGCGGAGCGGGCGCAGCAGGCCGGCCTGGAAGTGGTGATGGACCGCTGCATGAAGATCGAGCACGCGCGGTTTTTTGGCGGGCTGAGCACGATCGGGTTGAACACGGGCGTGATCTCGGCTCAGCGCCGCCGATAACTTCGCCACGCGGATTGCTACTTCCTCTGGAGGTTCTCTGTGATGAACCGCCCAAGCATGATCTTTCTGCTCGCCCTCGGACTGATCGTGCTCTATTTCTCCTATTTGATCGTCAGGCCGTTTTGGGAGCCGATGTTCTTTGCGCTGCTGATTGCAATCGTGCTTTATCCCGTACACAACCGTGTTCGGGGGCTCATCCGCAGCGACGGTTGGGCGGCGCTGGTCTCGACCCTTTTTGTCCTGTTGATGGTGATGGCGCCTGCGATATCTCTAGGCGTGAAGGCGAGCACGGAAATTGCCAACCTGTCGGAGTGGCTGGGTAAGCGGACCGCTGGGGAAGGCGGTGTGGGGCCCTACGCGCTGCACCTGGTGGACGGGGCAGTGCAAGGGTTAGGGCAGTACGTGGACGTGTCGAAGTTTGACGTGCGGGGCGCCATCATCGCCGAACTGAAGAAGGCCAGCGCTTCCTTCCCGCGTCTGGGCGCAACCCTGGCAGGCAACCTGCTTTCGTTCCTGGCCAGCGCGGTCCTGACCTTCGTGATCCTGTTCTTCCTGTTCAGAGAGGGACCCAGCTTGTTGGAGCGGGGGGGAGCGCTCCTGCCTTTGAGCAAACACCAGGTGGAACGACTGTATCGTGGGGTCAGCGATGCCATCCTGGCCAACGTGTACGGCGGCATCGCGGTGGGGATTGCCCAGGGCCTGCTGACCGGCGCGGCTTGCGCAGTCCTGGGAGTCGGATCGCCGATTCTGCTGGGTCTGGCCGCCGCCATCCTGTCGCTGGTGCCGATCGTGGGATCAGCCGCAGTGTGGGGGCCGGTCGCGGTCTTCCTGATGATCAACGGACACTGGATCAAAGGGCTCGTCTTGATGGGATGGGGAGCAGGGGTGGTTGGCACCGTTGACAACATCATCCGCCCGTATTTCCTCAAGCGAGGCCTAAAAATTCACACTCTCGCGCTGTTGTTCGCGTTGCTGGGAGGAGTTCAGGCTTTTGGTTTCGTCGGGCTCTTTCTGGGACCGGTGGTGGTATCGGTGGGAGCGGTGCTGCTGGAGCTTCTCCAGGAAGAGAGCGGGCAGATCAAGCTGACCCAGCAGAGCGGCGCAGGGTCTTAGACATCCTCCAGTTGGGCTTCAGTCATTCCGAAGTAGTGACCCAGTTCGTGGAGCACCGTCTGCCGAATTTGCCGGCGGATTTCATCGTCGTTGGAGCAAATCGCTTCAATGTTCTTCTGATACAGCACGATGTAATCGGGTCCGGTGGGCAGGTGGAAGACGCTCTTCTGAGTCAGCGGCACGCCGTGAAACACGCCCAGCACCAGGGACCGCGGATGTCTCCCAAGGTTGCGCGGCCGTTTGCGACCCGGCTCTTGCGGAGGCAGATCTTCGACTAAGACAGCTACATTGTGGACGCGCGTGCGAAAACGCTCGGGGAGGGAGTCCAGTACCTGGGCGACCACATTGATGAAGCGTTCTCGGTCCACTGGCGTCACGCTGGTACGTGATGGGAAGTTCTGGTGGCGGCGGGAAGAATTGAACTTCCGACATGCGGATTATGAGACCGCTGCTCTACCACTGAGCTACGCCGCCACGGTGCGGGAATCCGTACAGACAAGAGGCCGGGATTGCCCCGGCCCAGTACACTTGGATGCCGCCGTTCTCATTCTACCGCACACTTACCACTTTGCACTTACCACCTGCCTCTCCCACTTCTACAATGACCCCGTCCCATGCGTGCCATCGCCGTCATTCCCGCCCGCCTCGCCTCCACCCGACTGCCGCGCAAAGTGCTGCGCGAGATCGCAGGGCGCCCCATGCTGGCCTGGGTGTACGAGGCGGCGCAGTCATCGCCGCTGCTGGCCGATGTGATCGTGGCGACGGACTCGGAAGAAGTGATGGAGGCCTGCCGGCAGAACGGCTGGCATGCGCGCCTGACCTCGCCCGCGCACCGCTCGGGTACGGACCGCGTGTACGAAGTAGCCTGCGCGGTGACCGCCAATGTCTACGTCAACGTGCAGGGCGATGAGCCGCTGGCGCGTCCCGAGCATCTCGAAGCGCTGCTCGCGCCCATGCAGGACGCAGCGGTGCTGGTCTCGACCATCAAGACGCCGGCGGCGGCGGCCGACATCGACAATCCCAATGCGGTGAAGGTGGTGACCGACGGCAGCGGCCGCGCGCTCTACTTCTCCCGCGCCACCATTCCCTACGACCGCGACCGGCCGGGGTCCCCAGCAAACCCGGGTTTGGTTTGCTGGGGTGGCAGCAGCGGCCAGCCGCGCTACTTCAAGCACCTGGGCTTTTACGCCTATCGCAAGCCGGCGCTGGAGCGCTTCTGCGCTCTGCCGGAGTCGTCGCTCGAACGCAGCGAGCGGCTGGAACAGTTGCGGTTTCTGGAAAACGGCATTCCCATCCATGTCACCGAGACGCCCTATGACACCGTCGGCGTGGATACGGAAGACGACCTGCGGCGGGTAGAGCAAATGCTCAGGGATCAACGCAGCGGGCGCTGACGCCTTTCAGGGCGCCTCTCACGCTCCGGCATGGCTGCGCGCTTCGCCCAGGGTGACGGTCACTTCCATCTTATTCTTGCCGCGGTAGAAGGAGACCTTGATCTTGTCGCCGGTGTGATGCTGGTTCATGACGTGGGCGATGTCCTGCTGGTCCTCGATGTCCTGATCGTCGATGCGGACGAGCAGGTCGCCGCCAATCATAATGGGCGTGTTGCCCAGGTAGGCCTTTTCCGATCCGCCACGAAGGCCTGCACGGTCCGCCGGCCCGCCGGGAATCACCGAGAGGATGAGCACGCCATAATCGGCAGGCAGGCCCATTTGCGATGCCAACTCGGGCCCGATCGGCAGGCTGCTGATGCCCAGCACCGGGCGTCGCACCTGGCCGAACTGCACCAGGTCGTTGATGACCGCCTTGGCCGCGTTGATGGGAATGGCGAAGCCGATGCCCGCGCTCTGTCCCACTGGGCTGAGGATCAGGGTATTGATGCCGATGACCTCGCCGCGGGAATTCAGCAGTGGTCCGCCGGAATTGCCGGGATTGATGGGGGCGTCGGTCTGGATGGCCTCGTCGATGATGGCGCCGCCCTCGGGCTCGCGCACCGAGCGGATGGAGCTGACGATGCCGCGCGTCATGGTGCCGTTCAGCCCGAAGGGATTGCCGATGGCGAAGACTTTCTGCCCAACCTGGAGTCCGCGGGAATCGCCCATGACGGCGGGCGTGAGCTCATCGCGGGCCTTGATCTGGATCACCGCCAGGTCGTGCGACTTGTCCAGGCCGACGATCTCCGCCGTGTACTTCTTGCGGTTGGAGAGCGTCACTTCCAGCCGGCGGGGGTGGTCGCCGATGACGTGAAAGTTGGTGAGGATGTGGCCTTGCTTATCGATGATGAATCCGGAGCCCTGGCCCTGCTGCGGCACCGCGCCATAGAAGAAGTCGAAGGCCACGGTGGTCGAGGTGATGTTCACGACTGCGGGTAGCGCCTTCTTATAGACGCCGATGTTCTGTTGCTCGTCGGGATCGAAGCTCTGCGGCCCGGCGGCCTGCGTGATCTCGACATTCGATGGGCGCGTCACCCAACTGCTGGACTCGGGGCTCAGCGCCGCGCGGCGGTGGGTGGTGAAGTAATAGAAGGCACCGGCGATCACCAGCGCGAACAGGATGGGACGAATCGATCTCATAGGCAAGACAGTTTCACGTTTCAGGTTTCACGTTTCAAGTTGCAGGGCCGGTGATGGCGAGTTGCCACCTATTTAGACGGTCAAGAATGCCTCGAGGGCTGAACCTTTTGTAGAGACGCAGCATGCTGCGTCTCTACGGGGATCATCACGTACTTTTGACCGCCAGCCGCCGCAGCTCCGCCATCAGCGCGTCCACCTTGACTTCGAGCTCGCTCAGCGGGCCGGAGTTGTCGATGACGTAATCAGCGGCGCGGGCCTTCTCGTCGTCCGAAAGCTGGGCGGCCATGCGGCGCGTCACCTCACGCTCGGCCGCCGCCAGGTCGAGGTTGTGACGGCGCGCGAAGCGCTCGATCTTTTGCGGCATGGTACAGATGACCACGACCAGCTTATCGAAACGCTTGCCCACACCGGCTTCCAGCATCAGCGCCGCTTCCACCACGGCAATGCCCTCCGGGTCCTTGGCGGCGATTTCATTCGTCCAGGCTTCCTGGTGCGCGATCACCGCCGGATGGACAATCTGGTTCAATTCTTGGATGCGCCCGGAACCAAAAGCGGCGTCGGCCAGCTTCTTGCGGTCAATGGTGCCGTCGATGCCGAGAATGCCCGGCCCGAAGTGCCGGACCACTTCGTCATAGACAGGCTCACCCGGCCGCATGAGATCGTGAGCGACCTCATCGGCCAGCACCACGTGCGCGCCGCGCTGCGCGAACAGCTGAGCAACCGTGGTTTTGCCGCAGGCAACGCCGCCGGTCAGGCCGACGCGCAGCAACCTAGCCTCGCTCGGCCATGGCCGGGCTCTGGAAGCGGGCGCCACGACGCAGCTTCGCCGCCTTCAGGGTGTTGGCCATCAGCATAGCGATGGTCAGCGGCCCGACGCCGCCAGGGACCGGCGTGAGCGCCCCGGCAACCTCGGCCACCTCGGGATGCACGTCGCCGATCAGCGTATAGCCGTTCTTGGCGAACGCCAGCTCGCGCTTTTCGTTGCCCTTGAAATACTTGTCGAACTCCTCTCGGCTGGTGATCTTGTTCATGCCGACGTTCGATCACGTTGGCCCCCGGCTTGACGAAGTCGCGGGTGACGAAGCCGGTGCGGCCCATGGCCGCCACCAGGATGTCGGCGCGGCGGCAGACCCCTGGCAGATCGCGCGTCTTCGAGTGGCAGATGGTCACGGTGGCGTTGGCATTGGTCAGCAGCATGGCCATGGGTTTGCCCACGATGTCGCTGCGTCCTACTACGACGGCGTCCGCACCCTGGAGCGGGATGTTGCTGCGACGAAGCATCTCCATGATGCCGGCCGGCGTGCAGGGAACGAGTCCTGGGCGCTGCGTGGACAAAAAGCCGACGTTCATGGGATGGAAGCCGTCCACATCCTTCTCGGGCAAGACCGCCAGCAACACCTTCTTGGAATCCACTTGCGGCGGCAGCGGCAGTTGCACCAGGATGCCGTCGATCTCGTCGCGCGCATTCAGATCATGCACCAGTTCCAGCAACTCTTCGGTCGTGACTGACTCCAAGGGCGTGATCTTTTCGCTGTAGAGCCCCAGCGCTTCGCAGGTCTGCACCTTGCTGCGGACGTAGATCTCCGAGGCCGGATTGCTGCCCACCAGCACCGCGGCCAGCCCGGGGCGCAGCCCGGTCTCGCTCAGCCGGCGCGCTTCCTCCGCCACTTCGTGCTTGATGTCGTTCGCGATTTTGGCGCCGTCGAGCAGTGTCGCTGCCATGAGTCCCTCAAGATAATGAGATGAACGCCCGAGACTTATCTTAACCGCACGCTCGGCAGGATGTCAGGGATTTGTTGCCGGGGCGCGGGCAGCGAAAATTCGCGCTGCGACGGCGCATGGGCCTACAATATTGATGCCGCTCGAGGGGCGGCTCGCTATGATCGCCAAGGAAATCCTCGAGATTCTGGTCTGCCCGGTGTGCAAGAAGCCGGTGGTGCCCAGCGCCGCGCAGGACTCCCTCAAGTGCCCGCAGTGCCGGCGCGTGTATCCGGTGCGCGACGACATTCCCATCATGCTGGTGGAAGAGGCGCGGCAGGACGAGCCTTAGAAGCAGTGGCCAGTCGCCAGTAGCCGGTCGCCAGAACGGAAACACTTCAAGCAAACTTCGCCCATGGCCGGTCCGCTGAACTCAGGTTTGACTGGCGACTGGCGACCGGCAACTGGCGACTACGGCTTCAAACTGGCCAAACGCGCAGCCGCGGTCTGAGCCGCCGGACTGCTGGGATCTTCCTTCTGGATCTGCGTGTAGATCTTGGCGGCTTCGTCGGGCTGCTTCTGCTGGTACAGCGACGCCAGTTCCAGTTGCGCCGTGGTCTTGGGCACGGTGGAGGCGGGATGCGCGGCCAGCTCCTGATAGAGCTTGATGGCCTCGGCATCCTTGTTCTCGGCGCGATACACCGAGGCCAGCGCGAACTTGCCCAGCGCCGCGAGGTCTTGGTTGCCGGAGCCAGCCACCTGCTGGAGGACTTTTTCGGCGCCCGCGGTATCCCCCATGTCGAGCGCGGTCACGCCTACGAAGTAGCGGGCGACCTCGGCGGCGCGCGTGTGAGGGTACTTCTCCTGGACCTGCTGGAAGGCTCTGCGGGCGGCTTCGGCGCGCTCCTTGGCCGAGGTAAAGGTAATGTAGTCCGGCTTGGGGGCATTGGGAGAGCGCAGGGGCGCGCCGTAAATGCGCAGCGCGGCGCCAATCTCGGCGCTGGCCGCTTGGTCGCGCTGGTTGTAGTAAATCCAGCCGCCCGCCAACATGACCACCGCCACCATCGCTGCGATGGCGACGGTGGCTAGAGTCTTCTGGTGTTCAACCGCCCAGGAGACGGTTTCTTTGGCGGTTTCGGCGAACTTATCCTGCTTGAGTTGTTGTCGCGTGTAGGCCACGAAAACCCTTCAACTTTGAATAGCGATTGCCCTAGATACTGCTTTCTTCCAGCAGTCCCTGCTCGACTTTTTCCTGGCAGTTGATGCAGTAGCGGGTCCAGGGGACGGCGTCCAGGCGCTTGGCGTTGAGTTCATTGCCGCAGTTCACGCACTCGCCGTAGCTGCCGGCACGGATGCGCTCCAGCGCATCATCCACCAACTGCAGGAGCTGGCGGTCGTTGTGGCTCTGGTGAAACAGGAACTCTTTGGTGTAGGAGTTGGCCGCCTTGTCGGCGATGTCCTGCGCCGCCTGTTCGTCGGCCGCGCGGCCATCCTGGACGTTGCGCGACACCAGACGCCGCAACTCCTGCTGTCGCGTCTCCAGCCGCTTCTTGAATTGTTCCAACCGCTTCTTATCCATGAGATACCCGGCCGGGCGACTCTCCTTCTGCCGCCCGTGAGCTGTCAGCCAAACTTAAGATGATATGCGGGGCCCGGAAGTATCGTCAACTGCCCCAGAGTCGCAGCACGGCCGTGCTCCTCGCGATTGTATGAGGCGCTGCCTTCCGCGCACTCCCGCAAACAAAAAGTGGCCCGCACTGCGGGGCCACTCATAAAGAGGCCAGGGAGGGGGAAGAGTCAGGGAAGGCGTTTCAAGGCGCCATCCACTTTTAGGCAATGCGCTGGGAAGTGGAACGTGCCACCCTAAAAAGCATCCCCAGGCTCTTATCAAGAAGCCTGGGGACGATGTGACCGGAAGCGCGGCTCAGGCGGTGCGCAGTTTCCCGGGCATGAAATGGTAGGGGGGCCAGGGCCCGCTGATGGCCAATTCGCAGTCCTTCAACTGCCGGGCTGCGGTGTTGTAGCGGCTCTGGTACTTCTGCACCGAATCGCCGTCGATGAGGTGGGCGATATCGATGAGCATGCCGCCGGAATCCACTTTCTTGCAGCAGATGTCGGCTTCCAGAGGATTGAACAGCTTGTGCACCTGCACGGAGAGCGCCCGCGCGCGGGTCTGCCGTTCGCGCTGCTTGGCGGCTTTCTCCCGCAGCTTGGTAAGGTACTCGCTGCCCGCGGTAAGCGGCAGTTCGACGTCGGTGAAGGCCTCGCGCAGGGAGCCGTCCTTCACCAGCAATTTGAGGTGCATTTCCGCTTTGCCGCGCAACCGCGACACGGTGGCCATGAAGGCGCGGCGGTTGGCGCGGACGGCCCGGCGCAGCGCCTCATCGGTGTCGAACACGGTGCCGAAGCGGAAGGGCAGCACGGTGGTGTTGCGGAAGCAATCGCTGACCACGCGCGCGTGGTCGAGAATGGCCCGCTGGTCCAGCGGCCCGCCCCGCTCGTATTCGCTGACAATGACGGCGAATTCGCCGCTGGGATACCCGAACACCTGGTTCCCGTTGACGCCTTTGAGATTCTCGATGGGAAACGGCCGGCGCGCCCGCGTCCCGTTCTGGAAAGCCTGCTGCTCGGTGATGCAGTATGCGTACCACGCCATGTCAGTAGCTCCGAATGGGGACCAGCGCGGACCGACACCGCGCCAGGCATCTAATGTAAACGGGCCGACATTGTTAGAAGAAACGGGCTAGCTGGTACGAAGAGAAACCCGGGCCTGGGTTCATCCGAGTTCCATGCTTATCCTAGCCTAGCTCACCGGGAAATAGCAACTGTTTTGGGGCAGGAACGTGGAATCTTTCTCGGCAACGGCCCAAAACCTAGGCAGCCACCCGCCGGATAGCCGCCCGCCCGCCGTTTCCGAAGCGTTTCCGCGCGCTGTTGTTGTGTGTGGTCGTTTTCATTTGTAATCCGCGTTCATCCGCGCTGATCCGCGGCGAAAAAATACCTCAGTCTCCGAACCGGCTAGGAAGCCGCCAGTTCCGCCGCCTGCTTCTTGTTGCCGTTGGCGGCGCGGGCCTGCAGGGCGGCGGTCACTACCCGGTACATGTCGTCGGCAGGCGCGGGCTTGCCGGTCCAGATCTCGAACTGCCGCGCCCCCTGCTGGACGAACATCTCAGCCCCGGTGATCACGTTCATGCCTTTGGCGCGGGCCAGCTTCACCAGCCTGGTCTCCGCCGGGGTGTAGACCATCTCAAACAGGATGCGCGCGTTCAGTTCCTTGTCGCTGAGCGGCGACACCTTGGCGCCGCCCATGCCGACGGGGGTGGCGTTGACGATCACGTCGAACTGGAGGCCGCGCATTTGGGTGCGGGTGAGGAACTTGGCGTGGGCCTGGCGGGCCAGCTTTTGTCCCACCGAGGTAGTGCGGTTCATGACGAAAACCTCGGCCCCGCGCTCCTTCAGTCCGAAGACGGCGGCCCGCGCCCCGCCTCCCGCGCCCACCACCAGCACCTTGGCTCCCGCCAGGTGCAGCCGCTGCTCCAGCGGACGCACCACGCCGGCAACGTCGGTGTTGTAGCCATAAAGCTTTCCGTCCTGCGCCCGGATCACAGTGTTGCAGGCGCCGATCTTTGTGGTGACGGCGTCGGTGTTGTCCAGGTGCTGGATGATCTCCTGCTTGTAGGGCATGGTGATGCTGAGGCCGTGCAGGGGAATGTCGCGCACGCAGGCCAGCAGGTCGGCCAGCTTGGTGGCGTGCAGGGCGAGATACACGCCGTTCACGTTCTCGCGGCGGAACGCGGTGTTCATCATGAGCGGCGAGAGCGAGTGCGCCACCGGGTCGCCGGCCACGCCGTACACTTTGGTGGCGGCGTCCACCTGGTCGATGCGATAGGTGTCGCGCAGGGTGCGGGCTGCGATCTGCCCCGGCGCCGTCTCCTCTCCCGGGCCGGCCGAGGCGAAAGTAAAAACGCTGCCCGCGCGCACGCACAGCACCCGGCTGATGATCCCCTGCTCGCCCATGGAGAGGCCGATCATGGAATGCTTCTCGCTCTGGCGTTCCAGGAACTTCATCATCACCACATTGTCGTAGAGCGACTTGGCGGTGCTGACCACTTTGTAATAGTCGGCCGGGAAAGCGGTCATCCTGTGAAACGTCTCGTCCAGCTTGCGAGTGGCGCGGAAGTCGTGAAAGGAAAGAATGACGGCGGCGGCGGCGCGCAAACGGTCCAGGTCTTTCGACTTCAAGGCGGCGGCGCTGTCCAGTTCCAGATCGACGAATTGGCTTCCGTTGGTGGCGGCCTTTACCAGAACGTCAACCTGGGCAGCGACTGATCCGCGGAACTTTCCTCCGCTGGCCGCCCGACGGCAGGTGGCGATCACCAGCGTTTCGGGGTGGTAATCGACAAACCGGCGCAGCTTCTGGAAGCTCAATGCGGGCTGCCTGAGATAGTCTAACCTCAATTCTATGAACGGGTTATCCCGGACCACGGCGTCCGCTTTCTCGAACATCTCGGCCGCCGTGGGGGCTACGATGGCTACGCAAACCCGGGGCAGGCGCAGCGGAAGCAAGCGCGGCATGTAGTTGGAGTTGCCGGGCATAAAGCTGGGAAGCGCGCCATATTACAAGCGCACAACAAATGATGCAACAGCGATTCTGCCACTATCCAAAGGCCATGTTCGAAAAACGTTCCTTTCTGATAACAGAGGTTACCTTGACCCCCTTAGGTAACCATTGCTAGTGTCGCCTCAGACCGGATTTGTGCGTAGTCGTGCGCCTTCCGGATCATCAGTTTTAGCCGGAATCAGCGGTCCGGGCCAGCGCCCTGGCCTGAGGTTGGGGAATTCGGGGAGGAATCATGAAACGTAGCGTTGTTTTGCTGATGCTGGCGATGGCCACCGCCGTCGCGGCCCAGCAGGGGCAGGCCCCACAGGCAAGCGCCCCACCAGCCAAGCCCACCAACATCGTGGCGCGGCAGCAAGCCCCGTCCTACTCGGACGTGTACTGTGCCGGGTTCATCACCAATCAGCAGCTGCAAAAGGTCGGGTACGTGGCTGGCGGCTGGGGTACGCCCCACGAGGTGCGCTTTATGGACCGCGAGTACATTTACCTCGAGGGCAGTGGTTTCTCCGTCGGCGCCCAGTACTCGATCCTCCGCCAGGAGCGGGACCCCAACCGCTATGAAACCTTCCGCGGTCAGGCGAGCCTGCTGCGGCACCTGGGCCGCACTTACTCCGATATCGGCCGTGTGCGGGTAGTCGCGGTCCACAACAACATGGCCATTACGCAGGTGGAGTTTAACTGCACGGACATCATGGAGGGCGACGCCGCCATTCCCTTCGCGGAAAGACAGACGCCGGCGCCTCGCGCCCAGATCAATTTCGATCGCTTCGCTCTGCCCAACGGCAAGCTCACGGGCAGGATCGTGCTGGCGAAAGACTTTGACGATCTGCTGGGCATGGGGCGGAAGGTATACCTGAACGTGGGGGCGAACCAGGGAGTCAAGGTCGGCGACTACTTCCGCACGGTGCGCACCTACAACAGCTACAGGGACGATGAGGTCGATAACCTGTCGTTCAAAGCTTCTTTTTACGACGATCGGCAGGTCCCGGCGGCCATGTTCCCCTACAGCCGGCTGCGCGACCTTCCGCGCATCAGCCTGGGTGAGTTGATCGTACTAAACGTCACTCCGACCAGCTCGACCGCCATGATAACCCTGTCGCTGGACGAGATCCATCTCGGCGATGGCGTGGAGCTGGAGGAGGCTCTGCCGGAGACGGGCGTGGCCGAACCGCTGCCGTCGCCGCTGCCGCAGGAAGCGGCGCAGGCCCCCGCGGCGCCTCCGCAGCCGCCGGTCATCGCGTGCACGGCTGAGCCCCCGGCGGTCCGTGCCGGCCAGACCGCGACCATCGCTTGTGAAGCTTCCAGCGCCGACAATCGCCCGCTGGCATTCTCCTTCAGCGCCGCCGATGGACGGCTGGTGCAGCGTGGCAACACTGCCGTGCTCGACACCCGCGACGTCGCTGCCGGTGCGGTGGAGGTGCTGGCCACGGTGACCGACGACCGCGATCTGACCGCCACCGCCCGGACCACGGTCAACGTGGGCGCGCCCCGGGCCGCCCTGGTGCCCACCAAACTGAACCTGGTCTCGTTCAAGCGCAACAGCGCCCGCCTCGACAACAGCGGCAAAGCCGTGCTGGATGGCGTGGCGTTGCGCCTGGAGCGCGATACCGAGAGCTCGCTGGTGGTGCTCGGGCTGGTTGAGGCCGGCGAGAACAAAGACCTCGCGCAGCAGCGGGCCGCCAGCGCCGCGGAGTACCTCACTAAGGAAAAAGGGATCGATGAGAAGCGCCTGCAACTCCAGAATGGCGGCGAATACGGCAACAAGGCCGAACTCTGGATGGTCCCGCCGGGCACCAAGCTGCAAGAGGCGGACCTGAAGCACTGAGGAAATTGGTAATTGGTGATTGGTGATTGGTAATTGGTAATTTGTGAAGTGGCGGCGGCCCTGAGCTTCACAAATTACAAATTACCAATTGCAAATTACCAATTGCAGACAATCACACACTATTGTTTCGGCACAAAGCCTTCGTCGTGGAAAACCTCGGCGGTGAAGGCCTCGATGATGGCGCCGCGCTCCCAGGCGTCGGGCGGAAGCCCAGCCTTGTGGCAGGTCTCTTGCAAAAAAGTGCGCGCGTCCCAGCCGAACTCCACTGCTACCTGGGGCAGCAGCAGTCCTCGCCGCGAGCCCAGGGTGATGACCAATCCGTGGCGTCCGGCTTCGATGTCTTCCGCCGCGATGGGCACGACCGGCGAGAGAACGCTGATCTCCACTTTCAGCCGCGGCGCTTCTTCCGCCGTCACCGGCGAGAAACGGGTGTCGTTGAAGGCGGCGGCCACCGCCGTCTCCGCCACCGTGCGGTAGAGCGGCTTCACGGGATAAACGTAGCCGACGCAGCCGCGCAGATTGCCCTCCAGATGCAAAGTGGTGAAAGCGCCCCGGGGCTCGAGCAACCGCTCGGAAGTGGGGTTGAGTTCGAGCTTGCGCCCGGCCAGGGCCGCCTCGATGGCTTCGTGGGCCAGGCGCAGCAACTCCGCCCGCTCCTCGGCGGAATACGGCAGTGGCTCCGCCGCCTCGGCCGCCCGCGAGTTCTCAGGTTGCGGCGACATCGTTCTTCCTGCGCCGGCTGAGAACGAAGGCGCGCCGGCGGCGCTTGACTGCGCTGCGATCGATGCGCGACCAGAAGGCGGCGAAGTAGTCCACCGCCGACACCACCGACACCGCCACCATGAACCAGATGGCAAGGTGCGCGATCACGTCAATGGGCAGGATGAAGTTCGCGGTGATGTTCCAGTACATCCACTTGTGATCGAGGATGACGGCCACCACGCTCACCATCTGCACGCAGGTCTTGAACTTCCCCAGGTCGCTGGCCTCGATGGTGAAGCCCTCGTTGGCGGCGATGGAACGCAGGCCGCTCACCAGGAACTCGCGCCCCACGATGACCACCGCAATCCAGGCGGGCACGACCCGCGGGTTGAACTGCACCAAGGTGATGAAGGCGGCGGCGATCATCAGCTTGTCGGCCAGCGGATCGAGCAGCATGCCCAGGGTGGTGATCTGCCCGCGGCGCCGCGCCAGGTAGCCGTCGAAGGTGTCGGTGAGGGAGGCGGCGGTGAACAGCAGCGAGGTCAGCAGTTCCCTTTGCCCGTGGACGCTGGAGAGGTGCCGGGTGGTCAGCATCCAGATCAGCAGCGGGATGCTGGCGATGCGGCTCAGCGTGATGTAGTTGGGCAGATTCACGGGATATCCGCCTGGCACACGTCAACGGTGTGCCCTCCGACGGGCATCGGGAAACCGACTGATTATCCCGCACGCCGGAGAGAGAAAGCAATGACGGAGCCAATGGCAGTGTCCTATTAGGACAGCACCAGTGGTTGAAATCACGTTCGGCCACTACCCGGATTGAGCCATTGATTCATTGATCCATTGCTGTAGAATCCCCGCCGCAAGGAGGAGGAGCGGGCATGAACATCGGCTTGTTCGGCGGAACGTTCGATCCGGTCCACAAGGGCCATTTGGCGGTGGCGCGCGCCGCGGCGAAGCGCTTCCACCTGGGCAAGGTCTATTTCATTCCCGCCAGCATGCCGCCGCACCGCCAGAACGAACCCATCACCGCCTTCCACCATCGCTATGCCATGCTGGCGCTGGCGACCGTGGGGGAGAAAAGATTCTTGCCGTCGCTGGCCGAGGCGCCGGCGGAGCAGGACCACCTCAGCTTCACCATCGACACGGTGCGCCGATTCAAGCAGAGCCTGCGGAAGAGCGACCATCTTTTCTTCCTCATCGGGATCGATGCGTTCCTGCAAGTGGCCAGCTGGCACCGCTCGGAAGAGCTGCTGCGCGAGATCGACTTCATCGTGGTGAGCCGGCCGGGGTTCTCCATGGCCGATGTCGCCGATGCGCTTCCCAAGCCGATGCGGCCGGCGCCGGCGGTAGTGAAAGCGTTCCAGAAATCCCCGGCCAAGGGGACGCTGGCGCTGGGCAACACCATGATCCACATCCTCGACGAAGTGAAATTCCCGGTTTCGGCGACCGCGGCGCGGCGCGCCGCCGCCGCCGGCATATCGCTGGCACGCTTTGTCGAGCCGTCGGTGGCCGAGTACATCAAGAAGATGGGCCTGTACAAGGCAGGAGGCAGGAGGCAGGAGGCGGGAGGCGGGGAGTAGGGAGTTAGGCGATTTGGCGGTTGTAGTGCTTCATGTCCTCGTCGAAGCTGTGGACGTCGGGCGAATCGTGATGTGGCCCGAGCACGAGCAGGGTCATATTGGCGAACGTGCTGACGATACGGCCCTTGCGCAGTTCCGCCTCGATGCGGGCGGTGGTGCGGCGGGGGTTGACCTTCAACGGCCGCAGGAACCCGTGCCGCAGCGTTTCGACGCCAGCCTCAGCGTGGCCATTGCTGGGACGCCACTCCTTCAACGATACCGTCTTCTGGTGCAGGCTCATGGTTCGTATCCTGTTAAGAGCGACCTGGTGTTGCCGGGTCGGCACCTGCGGGCTGACAACTACCGGAGCACGCATTTTGCCGTTGGACACGATTTTGTAACTCATTTAAAAACATATACTTGGCTTGGCGGGTCGCCCGGAAGTACATGTCCGGCGGGTAAGAACTTCCCACTTTTAGGGCAAATATTTACAGGCGGGGCAGGATTGTCCGCGAGGCTGAATGTCCCCGGGGCGCGTCCAAGGGGGCGGGGTTAAGTTAAACTGGGGCGCGGCAGAAACCAACCCAATGAAATCCAGCGAGCTCCGGCAGCGGGTAGCGGAGGCGATCAGCGCCGCCCAGGCGAAGAAGGCGGAAGAGGTCACCGTTCTGGAGATGGACCGGGAATCGCCTTCGTTCACCGACTATTTCGTGATCGCCAGCGGCAGCAACCCGCGACAGATCCAGGCCATCGCGGATGAGGTCGAAGAGAGACTCGCCCGCATGGGCCTCAATCCCACCCACACGGAAGGCTACCGCCAGGCGGAGTGGGTGCTGCTGGACTACGTGGACTTCGTGGTCCACGTGTTCTCGGAAAAAGCGAGAAAGTATTACGACCTGGAGCGGCTGTGGAAGTCTGCCACACGGCTGCATCCCTCGGAACTGAAGCCGGCACGGAAACGGGCGGCGCGACCGCGCTTGAGTCCGCGAACCCGCAAGCGGGCGAAAGGCTAGAAGGCGTCGTCGGCCAGGCATGGCGGGCGCACGGTCTGTCCTCACCAACATCCTCGGTGTTCCTCGGCGTCCTCTGTGGTTAAATCTTCCCCGTGAAAGTGAAAGTCGTCTGGATCGGGAAGACGAAATCTGCGGCCATCAAGGCGCTGACTGAGGAATATCTCGACCGGCTTTCGCATTACGGCGACATCGAAGGCACGGAGCTGGCGAGCGAGGAAGCCCTGCTTAAGATGGCGGAGTCCCGCCACGGCGGGCCGCCCACACTGGTTCTGCTCGACCAGCGCGGACGCCAGCTCACGTCGGAGGAACTGGCCGAGATGCTGGACGCGCACCAGGTGCGCGGCACGCAGTCGCTGATCTTTGCTGTGGGCCCGGCGGACGGCTTCACGCAGCCGGCACGCCACGCCGCCAACCTGGTACTCTCGCTGGGCAAGATGACGCTGGCGCACGAGCTGGCGCGTGTGGTGTTGCTCGAACAACTGTATCGGGGATTTACAATCATCAAGGGGCATCCGTATCACCGGGGGGATTAAGGCGTTTCACGTTTCGTGTTTCACGTTTCAAGTCCGGAGGGGCAAACGTGAAACTTGAAACGTGAAACGTGAAACGAGTATGCCAGACGTCAGGCGCGGTCTGATCATCGTTAACACCGGGCCGGGGAAAGGCAAGACCACCGCGGCCATGGGCACGGCCCTGCGCGCGGTCGGGCAGGGGATGAAGGTGCTCATGCTACAGTTCCTGAAGGGCTCGTGGCACTACGGCGAGCTGGACGCGGTGAAGGCCTTCGGCGACAACTTCATCATGAAGCAGATGGGACGGGGCTTCGTGAAAGTCGGCGGCGCGGAACCCGATCCCGAAGGACGTGAAGATGGTGGAAGAGGCGTGGAACGAGTCGCGCCAGGCCATCCTCTCCGGGCAATGGGACCTGGTGATCCTGGACGAGATCAATTACGCCATCAGCTACGGCATGCTCGACCCGGCCAAGGTCGTCCAGGCTCTCAAACAAAAGCCGGAGATGGTGCACGTCATCTTGACGGGACGCAACGCGCATCCGACAATCGTCGAGTTGGCCGATACCGTCACCGAGATGCGGCAGGTGAAGCACGCGTACGAGAAGGGCGTCGAAGCCCAGCGGGGGATCGAGTACTGAGATCGGGACATCGGGTGATCGGGTCATCGGTTGAATTGAGGCACGGTTTCAATTACCCAATTACCAAATTACCCAATTACCAATTCCTATGACTTGGTTCAAGCGACAGACCGGCGAGGTGGACACTTCCGGCGAAAAGCGGGTGCGCACCGAAGGCTTGTGGGTGAAGTGTGACAACTGCCGCAAGATCATCTGGAAGAAAGATCTGGAAGATAACCTGAACGTCTGCACCCACTGCGACCGGCACTTCCGCATCGACGCGCGCACCCGGCTGGCGCAACTGCTGGACGACGGCAAGTATGAGACCTTCGACGACGGCCTGGCTTCCACCGATCCCCTGCAGTTCGTGGACTTGAAGCCTTACAGTGGGCGGCTGCGGCAGTCCAAGAAAGAGACCGGGTTGAATGACGCCGTGATCAATGCCGGCGGGGCGCTGGAAGGCCGGCCGGTCATCCTGGCCGCCATGGAGTATGCGTTCATCGGCGGCAGCATGGGCGCGGTGGTGGGCGAGAAGATCACGCGCGCGGTGGAGCGAGCCACCGCCGACGGGCGTCCCCTGGTCGTGGTCTCGGCCTCGGGCGGGGCACGCATGATGGAAGGTGTCATCAGCCTCATGCAGATGGCGAAGATCTCGGCGGCGCTGGCGCGCATGGACGAGGCCAAGGTTCCCTACATCTCGGTGCTCACCGATCCCACCACCGGGGGGGTGACTGCGTCCTACGCGCTGCTGGGCGACCTCAACATCGCCGAGCCTGGGGCGCTGATCGGGTTCGCGGGCCCGCGAGTGATCGAGCAGACCATCCGGCAGAAGCTGCCCGAAGGCTTCCAGCGCAGCGAATTCCTGCTGCAGCACGGCATGCTGGACGCGGTGGTGCCGCGCAAAGAGCTCAAGTCGTATATCGCGCGGGCGCTGGCGTTCATGTGCAATGGAAATTCGTAGGAATTCTCACCGCCGAGACGCCGAGCCCGCCGAGAATTCGATTTCCTTTCAACAGCGTTCGGGGATGATCCCCTGGTTCCTCGGCGTCCTCGGCGTCTTCGGGGGTAAACCTTTATAATCCGCGTTTATCCGCGTGAATCCGCGGCGACCAGGAAGTAATGCCGAACACCTACCAAGCAGCGGTGGAGGAACTCTACGCCCTCGGCCACGAGCTGGCCAACACGCCCTCGGAGCATTTCAACCTGGCGTACATGCGGGCGATCCTGCGCGAGCTGGGCGATCCCCACCGGCGATTCCGGAGCGTGCTGATCGCGGGGACGAACGGCAAGGGCTCGACGGCGGCGACGCTGGCCTCCATCCTGCGCTCGGCCGGCCATCGCACCGGGCTTTACACCTCGCCGCACCTGTCGCGCGTCAATGAACGCATCTGCATCAACGGAGAGGAAATCGGCGAGGAGCAGTTCGGCGACATCCACCAGCGGGTGGAAGCGGTGGCGCACCGGCTGGTGGACGCGGGCGAGTTGCCCTGGCATCCCAGCTTCTTCGAGGTGCTGACCGCCATGGCGTTCGACCACTTCGCCGGCGCCGGGGTGGAAATCGCGGTTCTGGAAGTCGGCATGGGCGGCCGGCTGGACGCGACCAACGTGGTCGAGCCGGTGGTTTCCGTCATCACCGACATCGCGCTCGATCACCAGAAGTTCCTGGGCGGCACCATCACCCAGGTCGCGCGCGAGAAAGCCGGGATCATCCGCCCCGGCGGGGTGGTGGTCACGCTGCCGCAGCATCCCGAAGCCAATGACGTGATCGGCAACACCATCGCGGAACGCGGAGCGCATGCGGTCAGCGCCGTGCCCTACGTGCCGCCGGTGGCGCCGGGAGCGAAAGAGGTACCGGGCGTTGCGCCGAACGGCGTGCGCACCTCCTATCCGCTACGCGTCATGGGAGAAGAGATCGTGGTGGACTCGCCGCTGGTAGGCCGCCACCAACTGCGGAACATCGCCCTCGCCATCGCCGCGGCCGAAGAGTTGAACCGGTCCGGATTCCGGGTGACCGCCCGCGACATCGAGCGCGGCATCCGCGAGACGCGCTGGCCGGGACGCTTCCAGCGCCTCGCCGCCACTGCCGGCTCGCCGGAGATCATCCTCGATGTCGCCCACAATCCGGCGGGAACCTGGGCCCTGCGCTCCGCGCTCTCGGAGTACGCGGCCGAGCGTCCGCTGGTGCTGGTGTTCGGCGTGATGCGCGACAAAGCCGTGGCCGAGATTGCGGAGATCCTCTTCCCGCTGGCCGAGCACGTGATCGCCACGCGGGCGGAGAACCCCCGCTCCGCCAGCCCGGAAGAGATACGGGACGCCGCGGCGCGCACCGGGGCGGAGGTTGTGATCGAGCCGATCGTCGCGGGGGCGCTCCAACGCGCGCGTGAACTGGCGTCGAAGGATGGCATCGTAGTGGTTACCGGCTCGATCTATGTGGTGGGAGAGGCGCTGGAAGCCATCGGGTCATCGGGTGATCGGGTCATCGGGTGATTTGCTGCGCTGTCACGACATTTCGTACAAGGTGAAGCCTAATTCCAAATTCAAACACCTTCTGAGTGCGCTGCGGTCGTACCTCGTCTTGGACCCGCTGATCTGGCTGTGGACGGTGTTCATGGCCACGTTTTCTTTGCTGTCGTCGTTCGTGGACCGCGAGGGGCGCATCCAGCAGTGGTTCGCCGTGACGTGGTCGAAGGTGATTCTGAAGACCATCGGGGTGCCACTCGCGGTGCGCGGGATGGAGAAGATCGACACCACCCGCCCGCACCTGTACGCGCTAAACCATCTCTCGGCGCTGGACATCCCGGCGGTGTACGCTGCGCTGCCGTTCCACTTCCGCATCATGGCCAAGGAAGAGCTATTCCGGTATCCGTTTATGGGATGGCACATGCGGAGGTCGGGGCAGGTGTCGATCGAGCGCGAGAACGCCATCGCGTCCATGCGCAGCCTGAACCGTGCCGCGGCGATTCTTAAAGCCGGGCAACCGCTGGTAGCGTTCCCCGAGGGCGGCCGCTCGGCGACCGGGCAGGTGAAGCCGTTCCTGCCGGGGGTGTTCTACGTGGCCATCAAGGCGGGGGTGGATGTCGTGCCCATGGCGCTGGTCGGGACCTACGAGCTGCTGCCGATGAACACCTTCCACATCAAGCCGCGGCCGCTGGAGCTGCTGGTGGGCGATCCGTTGTCGTCGGCGGGATACGGCCCGCGAGACATGGACAAGCTGGCGGCTAGAGCGCAGGAGGCGGTCGCGGATTTGTATTACTCGCGCGCAGAAGTGCCGCGACCGGAAAAGGCCTTAACCACAGAGGACACAGAGGACACGGAGGAAGTAAGAAAACCAGCCACGGATTGACACGGATCAAAGCAAATCTGGCATCTATCCGTGCTAATCCGTGAAAATCCGTGGCCGCTTCTTCTAAACTGGAAGGTATGAAGCCGCGAATCGCCATCCCGGTGCCGCATTCGGGCAAGCCGGACTACGCACAGCGCGCGCTGCCGCAGTATGTCCGGGCGGTGGAGCAGGCAGGCGGAGAGCCGGTCGTGATCCAGCTCCACGAGGAGCCGGAGGAGAT
This sequence comes from uncultured Acidobacteriota bacterium, assembly GCA_963704285.1. GTDB lineage: Bacteria > Acidobacteriota > Terriglobia > Terriglobales > Acidobacteriaceae > JAHFUA01. Next base: position 263,057 of record OY969886.1, read on the forward strand.
CGCGAAGATCATCACCGGGTGCCAGGCGGTGCTGCTGCCGGGCAGCGCGGCCGATATCGATCCCCAGAAGTACGGTGCGGAGAAGCATCCCAAGACCGAGGCCGCCGATCCCAAGCGCGATACCGCCGACGAACTGCTCCTCCAGGACGCCTATAACCTGCGCAAGCCAGTGTTGGGCATCTGCTATGGCATGCAGATGCTGAACGTGTACAACAGCGGAACGCTGATCCAGCATGTGGAAACGCCGGTGAACCACGCGGCTGGGCGCATCGTGCCGCGGGCGCATAAAGTGCGGGTCGATCCCTTCTCACGGCTGGCCGGCCTGCTGGTCAGCCAGGAAGAAACCGGCATCGGGCCGCTGGAGTTCGCGGTCAATTCCAGCCATCACCAGGCGGCGGACGTGGTAGGCGACGGCCTGCGAGTGGTGGCGCGCTGTCCCGAGGACGGCATCATCGAGGCCGTCGAGGGGGTCTCGCCGGACCACTGGGTGATCGCGGTGCAGTGGCATCCGGAGAGGTCGTGCGATGACGACCCGCACTCCCAGGCGATCTTTCGCGCGCTGGTCGAGGCGGCGAAGAGCTTCAGCGCCGCGGATAGCCTGCCCCGAGCGTAGTCGAGGGGCGGATAGAGGCGGATTCGAAGGATCAATGGCGCAAAACGGAATCACGCTGTCGCTCCGGAACAAAGTCGCCGTGGTCACCGGAGGCTCCCGGGGCATCGGGGCGGCGACGGTAAAGATGTTCGTGGCGGCCGGCGCGCGGGTCGTGTTCAGCTACCAGAAGAACAAGCGTGCCGCCGACGAAGTCGTCCGCGCCGGCGGCAAAGAGAAGTGCGCCGCGCTCGCAGCCAGCCTCGGCGATACCGCCAGCGCCAAGAAGCTGATCGAGGCGGCGGTGCGGCGCTTCGGGCGCCTGGACATCCTGGTCGCCAACCACGGCATTTGGCCGCCGCAGGATGTGCCGGTGAGCAAGATGAGCGACGCGCAATGGCGGCGCACCATCGCCATCAACCTGGACAGCGTCTTCGGCCTGGTGAAGCACGCGGTGGCGCAGATGAAGAAGCAGCGCTCGGGCGGACACGTGGTGCTGGTGAGTTCGACCGCCGGGCAGCGCGGCGAAGCCTATCATTGCGATTATGCCGCCACCAAGGGCGCGGTGATCAGCATGGTGAAAGGCCTCTCGACCGAGCTGGCGGCGGATGGCATCTACGTGAACTGCGTCGCGCCGGGATGGGTCGATACCGATATGGCGGCCCCGGCGCTCAACGATCTCGAGATGCGGCGGCGGGTGCTGGAGAAGATCCCGCTGGGACGGGTGGCCACGCCGGAAGAGATTGCGGCGCCTATCCTGTTTCTGTGCACCGCGCACGCGGGCTTCATCACCGGCGAGATCTTCAATGTGAACGGCGGGGCGGTGCTGGTGGGATGAGCCAATTGGGTCATCGGGTGATCGGGTCATCGGGTGATTGAATGAGACTCGCAGCCATGATTACGGCACTGCTCCTGGCGGTTTCGGCGGTGGGGCAGACCCCTCCCGCGCAGAATCCGGGGCAGAAGTCGGCCCAGGAGATCGCCAACGAAGATCCTGGCGTGCGGAAAGCCCGGAGGCTGCTCGATCAGATGATCCAGGCGCTGGGCGGCCAGGCCTACATGAACCTGCAGGACATGGAGCAGCAGGGCCGCTCCTACAACTTCTATCACGGCAATCCTTCGGGCCAGGGCTCGGTGTTCTGGCGTTTCTGGAAGTGGCCGGACAAGGAGCGCTTCGAGCTCACCAAGCAGCGCGACGTGATCTACATCTACAACGGCGATCAGGGCTGGGAGATCACCTACAAGGGGACACGGGCCGAGGATCCGGACGAACTGAAGGAGTATCTGCGCTCGCGAGAGTATTCGCTGAACAACGTGTTGCGCGGCTGGCTGAAGCAGCCCGGCACAGCGCTGTTCTACGAGGGCTCCGGCATCACTCAGGACAAGCAGGTGGAGAAGCTCACCATTGTCAGCGCCAACAACCAGGCGGTCACGCTCTCCATCGACCAACTCACGCACCTGCCGGTAAAGAAGAGCTACTTGGTGCGCGATCCGCAATCACGGGAGAAGGACGAGGAGGCGGAGGTGTACGACAACTGGCGTCCGGAGCAGGGCATCAACACGCCCCACACCATCGTCCTCATGCACAATGGCGACATCACCCGCCAGCGTTTCATTCAGAACGTCAGCTACAACCAGGGGATCCCGGACTCGAAGTTCACGGCAACCGCGACGTATGTGCCCAAGCGGTGACTAGCGAGTACCGAGTACCCAGTACCGAGTACCGAGTAAAACGGCCGACCGCCTCGCAGCTCCCGCTCACGTCACGGCATAACGGAGGGCGGGCTGTGGGTGCGGCGATGGTCGCTCAAGTCCGCTACTCGGTACTTGGTACTCGGTACTCGGTACTTGGTACTCGGTACTTGATCCCAGCCATTCCTGCCACGAAATGTGGCAAATTTACCACAGGCTGATTTCGCAACCTTGCTGGTAATCTTCTCATCTACAATCAGATAGAGCCTTGGTGCACGAGCAGACAATTCGCGGCTCAGTGGACTGCGCGGGGGTGGGGCTACACAGTGGGGTGAAAGTCAGCTTGCGCTTGCTCCCGGCGCCTCCGGGCAGCGGCGTGGTTTTCCGCCGCAGCGATCTGGAGGGTTTCGAGGTCGAGGCCACCGGCCGCAACGTCGCCCGCGTCAGCTATGCCACCAGTCTGATGAAAAAGGGCGTGCTGATCTCCACCACCGAGCACCTGCTGGCTGCCCTAATGGGCATGGGGATCGACAACGCCATCGTGGAGCTGGACAACCTGGAGCTGCCCATCCTGGACGGCAGCGCGCAACCGTTCGTGGAGATGATCTTGCAGGCTGGCATCCGCCAGCAACGGCGGCAGCGCACGTACATGCGGATCCGGCGCGCGGTCGAGTTGCGCGAAGGCGACAAGTTCATCGCCATCTATCCCGCCGAATCGTACTCGGTCTCCTACAGCATCAACTTCCCTCATCCCCTGATCGGGGCAGAAACCTACACCGCGGAACTCACGCCCGAGGTCTTCCGGCGGGAGATCGCACCGGCGCGCACTTTCGGCTCGCTCAAGGAAGAGCGCGCCCTGCGCAACATGGGCCTGATCCGCGGCGTTTCCCAGGAGAACTGCATCGTGCTCGACCGCGACGCGGTGATCAATGGCCCCTTGCGTTACGCGGACGAATTCGTGCGCCACAAGATGCTGGACCTCATCGGCGACCTGGCGCTGCTGGGACGGCGCATCCTGGGCCGCGTCGTAGCCGACCGCGCCGGTCATGCCATGCACACCGCCGTGGTCGCCCTGCTGCTCCGAGACCGCGCGCTGTGGGAAGAAGCCACCGTGGACGAAACCGCCGATCAAACAGTTGCCGGTTACCAGTTGTCAGTTGTTAGTGAAACCCGCTGAGAACTGACAACTGGCAATCTGGCAACTAACAACTAACAACTTGAAAAAGACGGTATATCTCTCCCTGGGTTCGAACGTCGGGGACCGCCGCGCCAACCTGGAGACGGCGATCACGCGTCTGGGCGAACTGGGCGAGGTAAAGGCGGTGTCGTCGTTCTATGAGACGGAGCCGGTGGAGTTCGCGGCTCAGCCCTGGTTCCTGAACTGTGCCGTGGCGTTGGAAACGGAGATGATGCCGCGCCGGATGATGGGCCGCGTGCTGGCCATCGAACAGGGGATGGGCCGCCGCCGGCTTCAGCCCAAGGGCCCGCGCGCCATCGACATCGACATCCTGCTGTTCGGCAACTCGATTGTGGATACCCGCGAGCTCACCATTCCCCACCCCGCCCTGCACGAGCGCCGGTTCGTGCTGGAGCCGCTGAGCGAGATCGCCGGCGACGTCCGCCACCCCGTGCTGAAACGGACCATGCGCGAACTGCGCGACGCGCTCCCGCACGGCACGGGCGTCGTCCGAAAGGTGCAAGAACCGTAACCACAGAGGACACAGAGGCACGGAGGCAAGAGAAACCGTTAGCTCTTGGGCAGGACGAAATCCACGCCGCGCTCGTCATTCAGCTTGCGGGTGGTGTCGAGATCGAGGTCGGAAAGCGGGATCTTGTGTGTGCCTTTGGCGCCGAAGTCCCACAGCATCGGCCCGACGATGGCGTAGTTCCTGATTTCCTGCTTGTGGCCATCGCGGAAGACCAGCAAGGTCGGATCCTGTTCCGGCGCGGGAGCAGGCGGCGCCTGGGCCTGCTGCGGCGGCGGCGAGCTGCGCTCTTCGTTGAAGCTATGATCGCCGTAGCGGTCGTCGCTTGACTTAGGATCCACCACCACGACCACGGGCTGGTTTGGCTGCTGATAGGCGTTCGGATCGTAGCCATCGATTGGGTAGTTCCATCCGTAGTTCCAGCCATAGTAGGGCCAGTAGTAGTAGGGGGCGACGACGACCGGAAAGGAGTGGCGGTGAAACTCGCGGTTACGAAATCCGGTGATGAACCCTGGATGGTGTCCGAAAGCGATTCCGCCGCGACCCCGGCCGGTGGAGAAGGTTCCTGTGAAACCGGGCACACCAGGAGAGTTAATGCTGGCGGGAACTCCGGGGCTAGAGCCTCTACCCCGCCCCATGGACATCCCGGACGGGCGCGCGCCATGGATCTGCGCGCTCACCACCACGGACGTGGCCAGGGTCAAAAGCGCGAGCGCCAACCCCCGCTTCATACGTATATGATAACCCAAATCGGGGGAGAGAGTTGTATGGCCGAAAAGCCCGCCAGACCTGGATCTCGGCCACCCATCAGTAGAGGACGCTGGCACGAAGCCGAGCTACTGTCATGACCGACACCATCGCATAGACCACCAGCAGCCCTAACAATAAGATCCCGAAGGCGTTGCGCCAGCGGCTCTCCAGCAGGTCGGCAGAGACTCCGCCGATGAATACATACAGAAAGGGTGTGCCACGGAAGGGGAACGGTCCGACGAAAACATCCGCAAAAACGCCCAGCCCGAGGGCGGTGAGCACCAGCAAGGAAAGCAGCGGGGCGGTGTTCCCGAAATAGCGGCAGCGGTCCCAGGAAAAGTACGCAAGCAATGCGATTCCTGTGAGCACGAGCAAGATGAGGTTTTCCCCGTGACGGATGCCGGTCACGTAGGCGCGCAGCACCTCGCCTGCGATCATCCCGCGATGGAATGGATGGATCGGCAAGAAGTCCGCCTGGGTGATGGCCACGGCGAGAGCGCGCCCGTGGAATCCGAAGCAGGCCAGCAGCAGCAGAGAGGCGACCACACAGGAGGACAGCACCAGTCCCAGCGAGGCCAAGCAGCGCTCGGGAACCAGGTAGAGCATGAACCCGAGGCCGAGCAGGACGAGGCTGATCGCCCAATAACCGGAGCCCACGGCCAGCACGATCGCCAGGCCCAGCAGGATGATCCGCCGCCAGCGCGATCGCAGCTCGGAGATCGCAGCCCCCGCCGGAGCGTAGAGCGTGTGGGCCGCGGCGATGGCGACGAAGACGGTCCCAAAGACCCCCAGGCTGCCGGTGAGCAGGGGACCGGGCCAGGGGAAGAACACGGCGGGTGAGAAACAATAGAGTGCGAGCGCGATATATCCGCCGGCATTGCCGTAGAGGCGGCGCGCGACATACCAGATGGACGCGCCCAGCAGCCAGCCGATCCCGACAAAGGGCAGGCGCAGGAGCCACTTCAAACTATCGGGCGAGAGCGAGGAAACCGGTGTCCCCGGCGCGCCCGGTGTTGGCGTGCTGGCATGGGTGACGAGGTCGCGGGCGACGATGATGGGAACGGCGGTGACCACCGCCGGGACGGGCAGCGCACCCAGGTCGCGGGGCAGAAACTTCCCCGCGAGTTGATCGAGGCCGGCCTGCGCGTAGGCGGCCTCCGCCCCGCGCAGCGGCATGCGGTGGATGACCCAAAGCGATTCCAGCGCGAAGGCTGACAGCAGCAGCAAGGCGAACCACTGCGGCCGTCCGAAGCGCTGGGGGGACACGGAACGCTTTTACCACAGCGTCCGCTCGACTCGCACTGCATTCTTACGGGAGCGCCCTGCCGAACGAAACGAGACAACGATGCCAACGCTTCTGTGGGAGAGCGCGGCTTCGCAGTTGTTCCGTTTTCAGAACAGGATTCCCCCGCCTTCATGAGCTAACAAAAACATGGGCTGTCAGTCTAAGCAGGGGAAGAAACACGCGAACGCCGCATAGGCCAGCACCGCCAGGGCTGCCAGCAGTCCCAGGCCCGCAGTCCTCCGTGCTCACGGTGTTCATCTGGTTCGTCGTGGCACAGATCCTGCTCTGGGTGCGGTGGCTGCTGCGCCTGGGATCATGGGGGGCAGCAGTGGCGTACTACACGGCGGACGCTTTTCGTGCTCGCCAGATTAGTTCTTGACGGTCATAGTTTCCGAGTTCACCGCCTTCTTGCCGGTCACTCCTTCCAACCCAGCCAGGACTCCTCGGTAGTCGCTCTTATCGCACTGCATCGCGAGCCCGCCCTTCTGGTCACCATTGGCCCAAGTCAACCCAACATAGTGTTTCTTGGACTTGCTCAAAGCTGTCAATGCTCCTAACCCGAGCGTGAATACGCCCACAGCAATGGCTGTCCCCACCCGCCTATGAACGTCCTGCCCATAGCTTATTTCTGTAATGGCCGAGGCAGGAATGTTTGCGACTTCGGTCTTGTCTTTCACGAGCCGTATGCTGGTAGAGTCAATGTAGAGCTTCAAAGCAGACCCCGTTTTGACGTCCGGTAATGATCCGCCGTCATAGATAACTTTATGACTGGGCCGCTGATCGGCGGCAAACACCACAAGCGGGAGCGCGAAGCAAAGAACCACAGCGACAGTGCCTTTCATGTACCAAGCCTCCGAACTGCAAGAGTGTATGGGTCGACCAATGGGAGCCAGGCTCCGAGCTGGAGAGACGAGAACGCCTGATTATGCGCCAACCTGGATTCTCGTCAAGGACATGCGAGGCTTTGTTCGGTTTTCAGAACAGGATCAGCCAGTCTTCGTTTAGCTAACAAAAACATGGGAGGCCAGTCTAAGGAGATGAAATACGGTACAGCTCTCCCTTAGGAACTTTCCGCCGTGGTCAGGCGTACCTGAAGAAGGTTTCTGAGGGAGGAAAGCTACCGAGGGTTGGATCAAAAAGGGGTTAAACAGATTGTCTCGCCGCGGGTTGGCGGCCAGGGCGAGGCGATCTCGGGAACGCTACGGTCCTTGCGGGCCAACGTCCGTTTAACCCCCGGCGGCACATTGTAGAAGCTCTGCGCCGAAAATCAAGCAGGACGTGAACCCGGTGCCCTCCGCCTTCCCCGGCGCAAACCGGCGGAAGCTGGCCGCCCGCCGCAACCGCTAGCGATTCGGCAAGGTCATGCCGAGCACGAAGGAGAGCACAATGGACAGAAAGCTTCTGAGAGCCGTGGTCATCACAGGTTTGCTGGTATTGGCAGTCAGCGCCTACGCAGCCAATACCATCACCCTCAACCATCCCGCGATGGTCAACGGCAAGCAACTGGCCGCGGGGGAGTACCAGGTCAAGGTCAGCGCCAACGGCAACGTCACATTCCTGCGCGGCAAGACCGAGGTCCTGACCGCAAAGGCGACGCTGAAGGACCTGGACAAAAAGGCCCCCTTTGACGCCGTCGTCACCAAGGCCAATGACGGCAACAGCCTTCCCTCGATCACCGAGATCCAGTTTGGGGGCAAGAAGCAGATCCTGGTGTTCGACAACACCTCGCAGGCGTCGAACGAACGGTAGAGACGTAGCTTGCTGCGTCTCTTTTAGGAGCAAACAAATGGGGAGCCGTTTGGCTCCCCAGGATTTTGCCACTGGCCACTGTGGTTAATACTTCGGCATCTTGGGATCGACCCGGTCCGACCATGCCAGCACGCCGCCGACCAGGTTCTTCACCTTACGGAAGCCGGTCTGGCGCAGGAAGTCCACCGCCTTGGCGCTGCGCACCCCGGAGCGGCAGTGGGCGACGATGTCGCGGCTGGAGTCCAGCTCGTGCACCCGCTTGGGCAGATCGCCCAGCGGGATCAGGTATCCGTTCAGATTGCAGATCTGGTATTCATGCGGCTCGCGCACGTCAAGGATAAAAATGTCTTCGCCGGCATCGAGGCGCTGCTTCAGCTCCTCGGGCTGGATCTCGGGTACTTTGGTCGTCACCGGGGCCTCCTCGCCGCGGATGCCGCAGAACTCCTGGTAGTCGATTAGCTTGGTGATGGTCGGGTGCTTGCCGCAGACCGGGCAATCGGGATTCTTGCGCAATCTTAGCTCACGGAACCTCATGCCCAGAGCGTCGACGAGCAGCACGCGTCCGATGAGCGGCTCGCCCTTGCCGAGGATCAGCTTGACGGTTTCGGTAGCCTGGATCACGCCCACCAGGCCCGGCAGGATGCCCAGCACCCCACCCTCGGCGCACGAGGGAACCAGCCCCGGGGGCGGCGGCTCGGGATACAGGCAGCGGTAGCACGGACCCTCTTTCGTCGCCAGCACACTCGCCTGCCCTTCGAAGCGGAAGATGGAGCCGTATACGTTGGGCTTTCCGCTCAGCACGCAGGCGTCGTTGACCAGGTAGCGGGTGGGGAAGTTGTCGGTGCCGTCCACCACGATGTCGAAATCGCGGAAGATGGCGAGTGCGTTCTCGCTTGTCAGGCGCGTCTCGAACTTGCGCACCTCGACGAAGGGATTGATGCCCTTGATGCTCTCTTCGGCGGACTCCAGCTTCTTGCGCCCAACGTCGTCGGTGGAGTGGATGATCTGCCGCTGCAGGTTGGTGAAGTCCACCACGTCGAAATCGACGATGCCCAGCGTTCCCACCCCGGCGGCGGCCAGGTACATCGCCAGCGGCGAGCCCAGGCCGCCGGCGCCGATGCACAGCACCTTGGCCGCTTTCAGCTTGAGCTGCCCCTCCATGCCCACCTCGGGCATGATCAGGTGGCGCGAGTAGCGCAGCACTTCTTCGTTGGAGAGCGTCACGGGTTGAACGTTTTCAGCAACGGTTACCATAGCCAATACCCCTGTGCTTTCGATGGAAGATCCGGAACGGCGGCGCTAGCGAGGACAACAACAACCGCCACCGGCGATGGAAGGAACAATGGACAGCGTGTCGCCGTCGCGTACCGGCGTGTTTTCCTTCTGGAGGTAACGGATGTCCTCGTCGTTCAGGTACACGTTGACGAAGGCGCGCAGCTTGCCGTCGTCGGTGTAGAGGTGCCGGCGCAGGTCGGAGTATTGCGACGTCAGGCCGGATAGGGCTTCGCCCACCGTCCTGGCCGGCACGTCCACCGTGTCCTTCTTGCCGGCGTATTGCCGCAGCGGTGTTGGGATCAGGATCTTCATGCGTCTCAGTTATCTACAGATGCCCCCAAAGCGATTCCGATTCAGGGGGAAATTTGCGATTTGTGATTTCTGATTTGCGACTGAAGTCCGACGCTGCAATCAGCTTCCAACCAATTGGCAATCACAAATCGCCAATCATAAATCGCAAATCCTAGTCGGCCGCTTCCGCCGCCAGCACTCGTATGGGCTCATCCACGAAGCCCTTGTCCTCTTCCCCCGTGCCCTCGAGGACGAAGGAGTTGGTCACCGCCGCCCGCCCCTGCTCCACACTGGTGATGATGTACGAACAGCCGATCCAGTGGGCTTCGGCCAGGTCGGTTTGCGACCAGCGCGCCGGGTGGTCGGGATGCGAGTGATAGAACCCCACAATATCCAGGCCGCGCTCGCGCGACTCCCGCTGGATGCGCACCAGCTCCCGGGGGTCGATATTGTAGCGGTTGTGAGGCGAATCGACCCGGGTATTTCCCGCGCGCAACACCGCCTCGACCACGCGCTCGTCGCCCTCCATCCGCCCCAGCAGCACCCCGCAACACTCGTGGGGATAGGTCTCCTCGCCGTGGCGGCGAAGCGAGTCGAGTTCGGATTGTCGGATGGTCAACATGTTCCTGAATTGGTAATTTGCAATTGGTAATTTGTAATTGAAAACCAGCCGCTGACTTTTCAAAATTACCAATTACAAATTACCAATTACCAATTTCATCATTCGTCCCAAAATCTCTCACTCAGATACTTGTCCCCGGAGTCCGGGAAGATGGTCACCATGACCGCGTTCTGGCGCCGGCGGGTGAGTTCCTGCGCGATCTGCAAGCAGCCCGCCACGGCCCCGCCCCCCGAGATCCCCGCCAGCAGCCCTTCTTCGCGTGCTAGGCGCTTCACCATCGCATAGGCGGCCTCGGTGGTGACGGCCCGATCCTCGTCCGCGAGCTTGGGATCGTAAATCCCGGGGACGATCGCTGTAGCCATGTGCTTGGCGCCCTCGATGCCGTGGAAAGCCGAATCGGGTTGCAGCGAGATGCAGCGGATCTTCGGGTTCAGCTCCTTCAGCCTGCGGCTGGTCCCGACGAAGGTCCCGCTGGTCCCCAGCATGGCGATGAAGTGGGTCACGCGCCCGCGGGTCTGCTGCCATATCTCGCTGGCGGTGGTCTGGTAATGGGCCTGCCAGTTGGCGGGGTTGGAATACTGGTCGGCGTAGAAATACTTCTCCGGCTCGGCCGCGATCATCGCCCGCGCCTGGCGGATGGCGCCGTCCGAGCCCTCATTGGGGTCGGTATAGATGAGGTTCGCGCCGTAGGCGTTGAGGATGCGCTTGCGCTCCACCGAAACATTCGACGGCATGCACAGCGTGACGCGGAAGCCCATAGCCGCGCCGATCATGGCGTATGCGATCCCGGTGTTGCCGCTGGTGGAATCGAGCAGCATCTTGCCGGCGACCAGCTTGCCGCTGCGCATCGCTTCCTTGATGATGTTGTACGCCGCGCGATCCTTCACCGAGCCGCCCGGATTGAACCATTCCGCCTTGGCCAGGATCTCGATCCCAGCCAGGCCCTGCGTCATTTGCTCCAGCCGGATCAAGGGAGTGTTGCCGATGCGTTCCAACGCGCTCTCGCCGGGGCGAGCTGGTTCCTTCTGACGGGCGGCGTGGAGCATGTTCGCCATCCTTGTTACCAAAGGACGATTCACCTGGTCTTTCGTTTGGAAACGCGGATCCATTCTGCAAATCCGCCCTAAGCACCTGCACCGAGCAGGCTTACGCGGATTCCCCCCACCCGTCGAAGACCCCTAGTCTATAGAAATCGGTTGCGCTATCACAACAAGACCCATTATTGGTTGTATGGTAATCCAGCCGCGCCTGCCGCTGTGCCGTTTTCGGTCTGGCCGGCATCTTAAGGAGTTAGATTCACGCGCCGCGACCAGGCTTCAACAGATATCGAGGCGGCGCCAGCAAGATCTATGGCCAAAAACATCACCCAGAAGAGTTACGACGAGGCGGTCGCGTGGCTGCGCGACCACGGCTTCGACATCCTCGAAGCCCCGGCCACGCAAAACCGCATTTTCCTGAAGAAGCTGAACGTCTCCGCCGCCATCGAGAAGACCGAAGACGGCGGGGTGAAGGTCTTCGCCCGCCCCGGTTACCTGATCGGCGGCGAGATCGCCAAGCTCGTGGACCGCGGCTACCAGAAGTTCCTGCGCACCACCAAGACGGAAGTGCCGGCCACCGCCGACCACCTCACCGCCATCCACCAGTTCACGGAAGAACTGAAGGAAGCCACGGGCTTACCCAGCCTGTATAACGAATCGCTAGGGACTGTCACCGACACCCACGTCTATGACCGGGTCGAGGAGCGCGACAAGCCCGCGGCCCAGCGCCCCAAGCGTCCGTGGGACGCGAAGCCGCAGCCCGCTGGCAGCAAGCGGCGAGCCTAGCCATTTGTAATTGGTAATTTGCAATTGGCAATTTGTCGGTTCTGATCCGCGTTCATCCGCGTGAATCCGCGGCGAAGAAGTTCACCGTTTCGCCCGCTGCAACTCGCGGTAGGCTTCGCTGCGCGAGACGCCCATCTCTTTCGCCACCACCTTCAGCGCCGCTTTCTCGTCGAGCTTGCGCTCATCCATCACCCGTTCGAGGCGCTGGCGGATCGTGGTCCCGGTGCGGAGCGGCGCTTTGCGCTCGCCGGCTTCTTCGGCGCGGCCGATGAGCAGCGTGATCTCGCCCTTGACCTCACCCCGTTCGCGCAACTCCTCCAGCAGCTCGTCCGCGCGTCCGCGGAGGAACTCCTCGTGCAGCTTGGTGACCTCGCGCGCGATCACCACGTGCCGCGAGCCGCCCATGATGGCGACAACGTCCGCGAGCGTCTCGAGGATGCGGTGCGGCGCCTCGTAGTAGATGACAGTGCGGGGCGCGTCGCGGACCTTCTCCAGTTCGTCGCGTCGCTCGCCGCTCTTGGCGGGAAGAAAACCGTTGAACTTGAAGGAATCCGTGGGCAGACCGCTGGCCGCCAGCGCGGCCACGAATGCGGAGGCGCCCGGAACGGGGATCACCGGCACGTGATGCCGGATGGCCAGCGTGATGAGCCGGTAGCCGGGATCGGAGATGGAGGGCATGCCGGCGTCGGAAACCAGCGCCAGCCGGCCGCCCTGTTCCAGGTTGACAATCAGTTCGGCGGCCCGCGTCATCTCGTTGTGCTCGTGGTAGCTGATCGTCCGGGTCTGGATGCCGTAGTGGTCCAGCAGCTTCCGCGTCTGGCGGGTATCCTCGCAGGCAATCAGATCCACTTCCTTCAGCACGCGCAGCCCCCGCAGCGTGATGTCTTCCAGATTGCCGATGGGAGTGGCCACCACGTACAGGCAGGGGCCGCGCGCCGTCTCGCCGCCGCGCACGGGCTGGCCGTTTGCCTTCATCGCGAAGAGTCTATACCTCGGCCCGCACCGCCGCAACGCATCCCAATGACTCAATGGATCAATGACTCAATGGCCCAATCCGCCAAATTGACCCGCGCTACGCACGAAACTTACAATCCCACCGTGCCTCTCCACGAGTTCCAGTGCCGCAAATGCGGACATCGGTTCGAGCGCATCCAAAAATTCTCCGATTCTGATCCCAAGAAGTGTCCGAAATGCGGCACCGGGAAGCTGGAACGGCTGCTGCATGCGCCCACGGTACAGTTCAAGGGCTCGGGCTGGTATGCCACCGACTATCCCAGCAAAGGCATGGCCGAGGCGGCGAAGAAGGAAAGCGGCGCCGCCGAGAGCAGCGCCACGCCGGCCAAGGAAAAAACCGAGGCCAAACCGAAATCCGAGCATAAGAAGAAGTAGCCATGGAACTGCGGACCATCGAGCCTTTCATCGAGTATTTCGACAAGGTGCGCGCGCGCACCATGCGCGTGGTCAAGAGCATCCCTCCCGACAAGCTGGAGCACAGCTTCGGCGAGGGCCGCTTCAGCCTCGGCGACCTGGCGCGGCATCTCGCCGTGGTCGAGCGCCACACCTGGGCGGAGTGCGTGCAGGGCAAGCCGCAGCGCTATAGCGGATGCGGCCGTGAGTTTGCCGATGGCCTCGAAAACATCATTGCCCTGATGGAGCGCCTGCACCAGGAATCGATGCATATCTTCTCCCGCTTCAGCGCGGAAGATCTTGCCGCCAAGTGCCTCACGCCTGAAGGCTCGCCCATCACGCGCTGGAAAGCCCTGCGGCTGATGATCGAACACGAAATCCACCATCGCGGCGAAATCTACGCTTACCTCGGCCTGCTGGGCGTCGAGACTCCCCCGCTCTACGGCATGACCTCGGAAGAACTTCGCACGGCAGCCGCCAAAAGCTAGAAACGCCACGGATTCTCACGGATGAACACGGATAAAGAACAAAAGATCCGTAAGATCCGTGTGGATCCGTCGCGTTTTCTGTTTTTCGGTCCCTACAGATAGATGTCGGTGAATCTTTTGTGCCGGCGACTGAATCCAATGGCGCTGAGGAGCAAGAACATGATCACCATCCGCCGGAGCCAGGAACGCGGAGGCGCGGACCACGGCTGGCTCAATACCCGTCATACCTTTTCCTTTGACACCTACCACGACCCGCGGCACATGCACTTCCGCGCGCTGCGCGTCATCAATGAAGACGTGGTTCAGCCCGGCGCGGGATTTCCCACGCACCCCCATCGCGACATGGAGATCATCACTTACGTGCTCGAGGGCGCGCTGCAGCACCAGGACAGCCTGGGCAACGGGTCCATCATCCGTCCCGGCGACGGCCAGCGGATGAGCGCCGGCTCCGGCATCCTGCACAGCGAATTCAACGCCTCCAAGACCGAGCCCGTGCACTTGCTGCAGATATGGATTCTGCCCGAGCGCAAAGGCATCGAGCCCGGCTACGAGCAGAAGGCGTTTCCGGAAGCGGCGAAGCGCGGGCGCTTGCGGCTGATCGCCGGGCACAACGGCCAGAACGGCGCCGTTACGGTGCACCAGGATGTGTCGCTCTACGTGGCCCTGCTGGATAAGGACCAGAAGGTCGAGCACGCGCTCGCACCCGGACGCCACGCCTGGCTCCAGGTCGCGCGCGGCTCGGTAGAGTTGAACGGCACCCGCCTCGAGCAGGGAGACGGCGCAGCCGCGAGCGACGAGAAGAAGCTGGCCATAACCGGCGCACAGGATGGGTCAGAGATCCTGCTGTTCGATCTGGCGTGAGAAAGACGCCACGTTGAGGCGCTTAGGAAGCCGTGCCCCTTCACCTTGCGCCCGCCGGCTGCTTGGGCCGTTTGCCGGGCGCGGCGCGCGAGACAGTAAACGTCATCTTGCGCGTCTTCGCGTCCTCGTCCACCACCACGTGATCGCCGTGCAGCACCTCGCCGTCCAGGATTTTCAGCGCCAGCGGGTCCTGGATCATTCTCTGAATCGCGCGCTTCAGGGGACGCGCGCCGTAGTTCACGTCGTAGCCCTCGGTGAACAGCAGTTCCTTGGCGCGGTCGGTCAGCTCCAGGCTGATGTTGCGGTCGGCCAGCAGCCGGCGCAGGTCTTCCAGACGCAGGTCCACGATCTTCGTCAGTTGCTCCTTGCCCAGCGGGTTGAACAGGATGATGTCGTCCACCCGGTTCAGGAACTCGGGCTTGAAGTGCGACTGCAGGGCGTTCATCACCTGCTTGCGCGCCTGCTCGAAATCGTCCGGCGTGCGCATCGTTTCCGGCGAAAGATACGCCGAGCCGATGTTCGAGGTCATGATGATGACCGTGTTCTTGAAGTCGACGGTGCGGCCCTTGCCGTCGGTCAGGCGGCCGTCATCCATGATCTGCAGCAGCACGTTGAACACGTCCGGGTGCGCCTTCTCGATCTCGTCGAACAGCACGACCGAATACGGACGCCGCCGGATCGGCCTCGGTGAGCTGTCCGCCCTCTTCGTAGCCGACGTAGCCCGGAGGCGCGCCGATCAGCCGCGCCACCGCGTGCTTCTCCATGTACTCCGACATGTCGATGCGGATCATGAGCGCGCTCGTCGTCGAACAGGAACTCGGCAAGAGCGCGCGCCAACTCGGTCTTGCCCACGCCCGTCGGCCCCAGAAAGATGAACGACCCAATGGGCCGCCGGGGATCGCTCAGGCCCGCGCGCGAGCGCCGCACCGCGTTCGAGACGCGCTCCAGCGCCTCGTCCTGGCCGATGACGCGCTGCCGCAGCCGGTCCTCCATCGCGACCAGCTTCTTGACCTCGCCTTCGAGCATCTTCGACACCGGAATGCCGGTCCACTTGGAGACGATGCGCGCCACGTCCTCTTCGTCCACCTCTTCTTTCAGCATGCGCGTCTGGCCCTTGCCATCCATCTGCGCATTGAGCTTCTGCAACTCGGCTTCGGCCTGGCGCAGCTCGCCGTAGCGGATTTGCGCGACCCGCTCGAGGTTGCCCTTGCGCTCTTCGGTCTGCTCCTCGAGCTTCAACTGCTCGATGCGCTCCTTGAGCTGGCGCACGCGCGTGATCAATTCCTTCTCCTGCTTCCAGCGCGCCTTGAGCGCGTTGGCGCTGCTCACGGATCTCCGCCAGCTCCTTGTCGATGGCCGCCAGCCGCTCGCGCGAGTTCGGATCGTCTTCCTTCTTGAGCGCCTGCTTTTCGATCTCGAGCTGCGCGACGCGGCGCTCGAGCTGGTCGATCTCGGTGGGCATGGAGTCGATCTGGATGCGTAGCGAGGCGGCCGCTTCGTCAATCAGGTCGATGGCCTTGTCGGGCAGGAAGCGGTCGGAGATGTAGCGATGCGAGAGCGTGGCCGCCGCCACGATGGCCGAGTCCTTGATGCGCACGCCGTGGTGCACTTCGTAGCGCTCCTTCAGGCCACGCAGGATGGCGATGGTGTCCTCGACGTTGGGCTCGCCCACGAAGACGATCTGGAAACGCCGCTCCAGCGCCGCATCCTTCTCGATGTACTTGCGATATTCGTTCAAGCGTGGTGGCGCCGATGGCGCGCAGCTCGCCGCGGGCCAGCGCCGGCTTGAGCATGTTGGAGGCGTCGATCGCGCCCTCGGCCGCGCCCGCACCTACCAGCGTGTGCAGCTCGTCGATGAACAGGACGATCTGCCCCTGCGACTCCTCGATGTCCTTGAGGACGGCCTTGAGCCGGTCTTCGAATTCGCCGCGGTATTTCGCGCCCGCCAGCATCGCGCCCAGATCCATGGCCACGACCCGCTTCGTTCTTCAGCGCCTCGGGGACGTCGCCGGAGACGATGCGCTGCGCCAATCCTTCCACGATGGCCGTCTTGCCCACGCCGGGCTCGCCGATCAGCACCGGGTTGTTCTTGGTGCGGCGGGAAAGCACCTGGACGACGCGCCGGATCTCTTCGTCACGCCCGATCACCGGATCGAGCTTGCCGCGGCGCGCCAGCTCCGTCAGGTCGCGCCCGTAGCGCTCCAGCGCCTGGTACTTGGCCTCGGGATTCTGGTCGGTGACGCGCTGCGTGCCCCGCACCGAGGTCAGCGCCTTCAGGATGGCGTCGTAGGTCGCGCCCTGCTGCGCGAGCAATGCCTGCGCGGGATCGCCCTTTGCCTGCGCGATGGCCAGCAGCAGATGCTCGGTGGAGACATACTCATCCTTGAAATTGTCGGCTTCCTTGAAAGCCTGATCGAGCACACGACCGGCCGCGGCCGAGAGCGACGCTTGGGTTGCACCCCCGCCCGAGACCTTGGGCAGCCGCTCGATCTGGCGGCGCGCTTCGGCCAGGATGGCCTGGCCGTCGGCGCCAATGCGTTCCAGCACCGGCACCACGATGCCCTCGCGGTCCGCAAGCAGCGCCGCCAGCAGGTGCATCGGCAGCATCTCGGGATTGCCGTGCTGCGAGGCCAGGTCGTTGGCAGCCTGGATGGCCTCCTGCGCCTTGATGGTGAATTTATCCCAGCGAATCGCCATGGTTGTAGCTCCTAGCTTCTAGCTCCTAGCTTCTAGCCAAAGCACTGGGGCTAGCAGCTAGAAGCTAGCAGCTCGAAGCTAAGAAAGCGGGAGGCGGGGCATTATTCCCGCTTCTCCCGCCAAATGCCAGCCGATGGGGCGCGTTTACGCCGCCTTGCTGGCGCTCTTCGCCTCGATCGTCTTCTGTCCGATGTTGACCTTGATCTGCTTGGGCTTGGCTTCGGCGCGCTTGGCCAACTGGATCTTCAGCACGCCGTTCTCGTAGTCGGCCTTCACGTTGTCGGTGTCCACGGTGTCGGGCAGGGTGAAGCTGCGCACGAACGAGCCGTAACGCCGCTCGAGGCGATGGAAGTTCTCTTCCTTCTCTTCCTTCTCGAACTTGCGTTCGCCCTTGATGGTGAGGGTGTTGCCCTCCAGCCGGACATCCACATCCTTGGGATCGAGCCCGGGCACTTCCACCTTCAGGGTGATGTTGTGCTCGTCCTCGTAAATGTCCACCGGCGGAACGAAGTTCCCCGCCGTCAGCCCTTCCTCACCCGTCGCCCGGGGAGTGAAGTCCTGGAACAGGCGGTTCATGCGGTCCTGAAACACATTCAATTCGCGGAAGGGGTCCCAACGAGTCAGCATGGTCATGTCTACTTCTCCTCCTCAAAAGGTCTACTGATGCCGTCAATGCCTTAGATGCAGCATTAGTCAATACGCATCATAAAAGTTGAGCGTATTGCTGTCAACTGCAAGTTAAGCCATAAAATCAATGGCTTACAGTAGCAATTACGCACTTCAGATAGCTTGTCTCCGGGACCGTGAGCACGACGGGGTGGTCTTTCGACTGTCCCCGCCTCTCCAGGATGCGAACTGAGCGGTGGGCGTCTACTGCGGCTGAAGCCAACATTTCCACAAATTCGCCCTCCCCGACGTGATAGGAGCAGGAGCAGGTGACCAGGATGCCCCCCTCGCGCAGCATCTTCAGGGCGCGCAGGTTGAGCTCCTTGTAGCCGCGCAGGGCGGTCTGGAGGGCGCGCCGGCTGCGGGCAAAGGCCGGCGGATCGAGCACGATGGTGTCGTACTGGCGGCCGGCGGCGGCGTAGTCCTTGAGCAGGTCGAAGGCGTTGGCCTCGATCCACTCGATCTCCGGCACGCCCGGGTTAAGGGCGGCGTTCTCTTCTGCACCTTCCAGCGCCGGCCGCGAGCTGTCGACTGCGGTCACATGGGAACAGACGCGCGCCAGGTGGAGCGCGAAGCCGCCCTGGTAGCAGAAGACGTCGAGGGCATCGCCGTGGGCGTAGGCAGCGGCCGCGGCGTAGTTCTCCCGCTGGTCGAGGAAGGCGCCGGTCTTCTGCCCGGTGAGCGCGCGGTGATGGAATCGCACGCCGTTCATGGTGAATGTGGTCTCGGTCTTGCCGCCATAGAGAAGGCCGCCGTCTGAGGGCTGAAGTTTCTCCAATTGGCGGATGCGGGGCTCAGCGCGCTCGACGATCCCCGCCGGCGCAAACTGTTCCACCAGCTCTGCCACGGCTGCCTTTTTCAGCTCGCCGTCGTCGGTGGCCTGGGTCAGCGCCTCGAGCACCAGCACGTCGTTGTAGCGGTCCACGATCAGCCCCGGGAGTTCGTCGGCTTCACTGAAGACGACGCGGTAGGCGTCGGTATCCCTGACCATCTTTCTCCGGTATTCGACCGCGTTGCGGATCCGCTCGCGCACCAGCTCAGCAAGGTTTTCAATCTTTGCCGGAGAAAGCAGGCGGAGCGCGATCTCGGAAGCCGTGCTGTAAAACGCAGTGCCCAGGAGCCTGCGACGCTCGCTCTTGACCTCGACCAGGGCGCCGGGGCCGGCGCCTTCGGCAGAAACCACGTCGGAGCGATAGATCCAGGGATGACCAGCGCGCAACCGTGCCACCGCGCGGGAGTTGACGACTACGGCAGGTCTGGCTTGCTGGGTCATCGCGGTTCACGATTTTAGAGCGGACTTACCGCAGGTGACAGCGTCACGTAGGGCCGCCGTCTCGGCGGCTGTCCGTGTGGGCGTCCCGCCCCCCACACGTGCTAGGGCTGGGCAGCCTCTTATACAGCCGGCCAGAGGCCGGCGCTACCTACTAGCTGGCGCTCTCGGCCGCGGGTTGGGAGGTCGCAGCGGGCGCTCGGCTGGGAGCCGGCTCAGGCTCCGGCGGAGGTATGTAATAGAGGATGCGCCCGCAGGAATCACAGGCGATGACCCGGTCATTGGCGCGCACATCGTTGTAGGTCTGCGGCCGCAGCATCACATTGCAGGCAATACACTTGCCGTCGCGCACCTCGGAAACCCCGCTCTTGCGCAGCTTCACCACACGGTCGTAGTACGGAACCACGTCGGGCGAGATCTCCGAGCGCAGAAGGTTGCGTCGCGCTGCCCAGTCGGCCAGTTGCTTCTGGTCTTCCTCGGTGCGCGCGCGGGCCTCGGCCTTTTCTTGCTCGATCTCGGCGGTCTCCTGCTTCAGTTCGGCCTCCGCGGCTTTCTGGTTCTTTTCCTGCGCTTCGATGGCCAGCATTCCTTCCAGGATCTTGTCTTCGCACCCGCGGATGCCCTGCTCGGCGAAGGTGATCTCCTGCAGCAGCGCCTTGTACTGCTCGTTGGTCTTCACCGCAAGCGACTGATCGCGGTACTTGGAGATCTTCTGCTGATGGTCCTGGACCTCGGTGTCCAGCTTCTTGCGGTCCTTCTGGATGGCAGCGATGGCGGCCTTCGCCTTCTCTATTCGCGCGCGGGTATCGGCCAGCTTGCTCTCGATGGCCACCACCCGGCGCGGCAAGAGCGCGATCTCCTGGTTGAGGCGCTCGATCTCGCCGTCGGCGGCCTGCAGCGCGATCAGTTTTTCCAGGTCTGGACTCATGGCGAAGGGAAGACTGTTGAGAATTGTAACAGTTTTGCCGAGCCTGCGGCGGACGCACGTCTCCGTGTCTCCCGGTGCCGCCGCTCTCGCCTTCTTTGTTAAACTTTCCGCTTTCCGACTTCACTCGGAGCGCACCTTGAGACGCCTACTCGTGGTTTGTCTTCTCGCCGGAACGGTTTTGGCGCAACAACCGGCCGCCGCGCCCACCGCGCCTAAGCTCACCGTCAAGGCCATCTTCGCTCCCGGCGGGCTGACCGGACCGGCCCCGGAGGATGTGCGCTTCAGCCCCGATGGGACGAAAGTCTCATACATCTTGCGGGACGATTCCGGCCAGCGTGGCGAGCTCTGGTATGTGGACATCGCCAGCGGCAAAAAGGCGGTGCTGGTCGCGGAAAGCAAGCTGGCGAGCCTGGCGCCGCCTTTTGATCGCTTGAGCGAACGCGAGAAGGAGCGCCGCACCCGCTACTCGGTCGCGCAGTACTACTGGGCGCCCGACTCCAAGCACCTTCTCTTCGACGCTCTCGGCCAGCTCTGGCTGTATCGTCTCGACACCGGCACCGCGGTTCCGATCACATCCTCGGCGGAGCGCGCGAGCGATCCCCGTTTCTCGCCTGAGGGCTCGCGCATCGCTTTCATCCGCAAGCACAACCTGTTTGTCGCCAGCCGCGATGGCGGCGGCCTGCGCCAGCTCACGCATGACACCGGGGACGACATCCTCAACGGCGAGGTGGACTGGGTCTATGCCGAGGAGCTTGACGTCCGCCACCACTACTTCTGGTCAGCGGACGGCCGGCAGATCCTGTTCCTGCAGATGAACGAGAGTGCCGTCCCAACGTATCCCATCGCCGACCTGATCCCCACCCAGCCCACGGTGGACATGCAGAAGTATCCCAAGCCGGGCGATCCCAACCCGCAAGTCCGGCTGGGGGTGGTGAACGCGAATGGCGGGAAAGTCCACTGGCTGAATGCGCCACCCGGCTCTGGCGATAGACAATCCGGCCCGGCGCAAGCCCACGAGATCTACATTCCCCGTTTCGGATGGTTGCGTCCGGGGATCGCCTGGGTCGAGGTGCTGAACCGCGCACAGGACCGCCTCGACCTCTACTTCGTGGCGGTCGAGAGCAACTCTGCCCGGCTGGTGCTTTCCGAGCGCAGCCCCACCTGGGTGAATGTGGATGACAACTTCACCGTCGTCGGCGAGGACCGTTTCCTGTGGACGAGCTGGCGGGACAGCCATACGCACCTCTACCTCTACAGCTTCAACGGCGCCGATCCCACCGCCCAGGAGGCCACGCTGGAATCGCAGCTTACCCGCGGTGAGTTCGAAGTCTTCGATGTGGTCCATGTGGACGAGCCGGCGCGGCTGGCATATTTCACCGCCAATGCCGGAGACGATCGCCAGCGCCAGCTCTTCCGCGTCCGCCTCGATGGCAGCGGCTTCAAGCAGGTCTCGCCTGCGGCCGGCACGCACGAACCCACGTTCGGGCCTGGCGGCAAGTGGTATGTGGACAAGTTCTCTGCCCTGATGAGTCCGCCCCGGCTGTCGCTCTGCCGCATAGATGGCGACGGCGCCTGCAACGCCTTCTGGGAGGCCCGTAGCCTGGCCGCCTATAACCTGGCGCCGCCGCAGTTCGTGGATTTCCGGGCTGACGGCGGCACGGTTCTCCGTGGGCAGTTGATCCTGCCGCCGGATCTGCCGGCGGGGAAGAAGATCCCGCTTCTTCTCTATGCCTACGGCGGCCCGGGCGCGCAACTGGTGCGCGACGCTTGGGGCGGCAATCGCTTCCTGTTCAATCAGGTGCTGGCGCAGGAGGGCATGGCCGTGCTCAGCGTGGATAACCGCGGCTCGGCCGGACGCGGTCGTGTCTTTGCCAGCGTGGTGCGCGGCGAGTTCGGCAAAACCGAGATCCAGGACCAGCTCACCGCACTCGGCCAGGCGCTCCAGCGCTACCCCGTGCTCGACAAGGACCGCGTCGGCTTCTGGGGATGGAGCTACGGTGGCAGCATGGCCCTGTGGGCGCTCACCCGCTCCATCGCGTTCAAGGCCGGGGTCGCCGTGGCGCCGGTCACGGACTGGCGGGAGTACGATTCCATCTACACTGAGCGATATCTTGGGCTGCCGCAAGAGAACGCGGAAGGCTATCGGCGCAGCTCGCCCGTGACCACCGCCGGGGAACTGCACGGCAGCCTCTTGCTGGCGCATGGCACCGGCGACGACAATGTTCACCTGCAAAACACGGAGCAGATGACGCAGGCCTTCATCGACGCCGGCAAGCGCTTCCAGCTCATGCTCTACCCGCGCAAGTTGCATTCCATCTCGGGGACGGCGGCGCAGACGGACCTGTTCATCCGCATCCAGCAGCACTTCGAACACGAACTCCTGGGCCGGCCTTGAGCCGGTGATCGAGGGTCGAATCCATGGCGCAAGTCGCAGTCGATCTCGCAGTTGAGAAAGCCACCATCACCACCAACGGACGGCGCATCACCGTCGGCGGTTTCGAGCTGACCATGTTTTCCGATGGGAACTACTGGCTCGACGGTGGCCCGTTGTTCGGCATCATCCCCAAGGCGCTGTGGTTGAAAAAGGTCGCCTGCGACCAGAAGAACCGCGTGGTGATGGGCGAGAACTCGCTGCTCATCCGCGGCGGCCGGCAGACGGTGCTGGTCGAGACCGGCATCGGCAACAAGTTCGACGACCGCGTCCGCAAGGTGTACGAGCCGGAAGCCAGGCTGCTCGACAACCTCACCGCCGCCGGAGTGGCGCCCGATTCCATCGACATCGTCATCAACACCCACCTGCACTTCGACCACTGCGGATGGAACACCGTGCGCCGCAACGGCCGCGTGCTCCCCACCTTTCCGCGCGCGACTTACTATGCCCCGGAAGGCGAGTGGCAGCACGGGCAAAAACAGTATCTGCGCGACCGCGTCAGCTACCTCAGCGACAACTACAATCCGCTCATCCAAAGCGGCCAGATGAAGCTGGTGCAGGAAGACCGCGAAATCATCCCTGGCGTTTCGGTCAGGACCATCCCCGGACACACGCGCTACATGCAGGTGGTGATGATCGAGAGCCAGGGGCAGAAGGCCTGCTACGTCTCCGACCTCATCCCCATGGCGGCGCACCTCGACCTGCTCTGGATCATGGCCTACGACCTGTTTCCCATGGAGACCATCGAGAACAAAAAGCGCTTCTACGACGAGGCCATTCCCGGCCGCTGGCTGGTGATCTTCACCCACGACCCGGCGATCCCGTGGGGCTACGTGAAGGAAATAGGAACAGGGAAGTACGGCGTGGAGCCGATCACGGGGTCGTAAGAGTCCCGCCAGCCGTTTACCGCTGGTGCTATACTCCACGCCGCAAACTTCGCTTGGAGGCTGGTGCATGCCGAAGTACGTCATCGAACGGGAAGTCCCGGGCGCAGGAAAGATGACCGACGCCGAGATCCACGCGATCTCGCAGAAATCCTGCGGCGTGCTGCGCAACCTGGGCCCGCAGATCCAGTGGCTGCACAGCTACGTGACCGGGGACAAGATCTACTGCGTTTACATCGCGCCCAACGAGGAGATGGTGCGTGAACATGCGCGACAAGGTGGGTTCCCTGCCACCTGCATCTCGGAAGTGAAACGGATTATCGATCCAACCAGCGCCGAGGCCACAGCCAAAGCCGCAGGCTGAGCGGCCACCTGATCATTCGCTCGCGGCTGGTGTCAGAACCCGCCCGGCGAAGAGCTGTTCCACCCGGTCGAGGATCTCGCGCTCGCTCCGGGCTTCGTAAATGGCCTTCCGCAACTGGCTGCCGTTCGCGACTCCATGCGTAAACCACGAGGCGAACTGCTTCATCTTGCCTGCCGCGCCCGGCATCTGTTCCTCGATCAGCATGCGGAAGTAGGTGCGGATCATACGGTAGCGGTCAGCCTCGCTCGGCTGTTCGTAGCTGCCGCCGGCTTCGTACTGCGCGATCTGGCGGAAGATCCACGGGTTCGACGCCGCAGTGCGCCCGATCATGACGGCATCGCAGCCGGTCTGCGCCACCATGGCGGCCGCGTCTTCGGGGGTGCGGATGTCGCCGTTGCCGATCACCGGGATGCGGATGGCCTGCTTGACGGCGGCGATCCACTCCCAGCAGGCCGTGCCCGCGTATCCCTGCTCGCGGGTGCGGGCGTGCAGAGCCACCGCCGCCAGGCCGCAGGACTCGGCCAGCCGGGCCAGTTCGACGCAGACGATCTCCTGGTCATTCCAGCCGGCGCGGAACTTCACCGTGAACGGGATCCTCACCGCGGCGCGCACTGTCTCGAAGATCTTCGCGATGCGCGGCAGGTCGCGCAGCAGGCCCGAGCCGCCGTTGCACTTGACGACCTTCTTGGCCGGACAGCCCAGGTTCAGGTCCACCAGGTCGAAACCAAGGTCTTCGACCATGCGCGCGGCGTCGGCCAGCACCTGCGGGGCGCTGCCGAAGAGCTGTGCCGAGATGGGGTGCTCGTCGTCGTAGAAGTGCAGGTAGCGCCCGCGCACGCGCTTGTCGCGCAGCAGGCCGTCGGCCGAGGTGAACTCGGTCATGATCAGCCCGCAGCCGCCCATCTCGCGGATGAACCGCCGGAAAACCGTGTCGGTAACGCCCGACATCGGGGCCAGCACCGCGGCCGGCCGGATCTCCACCCCGCCGATACGCACACACTCCGGCACACGCGCCCCGCGAGGCGGCGCGGCAGGCATGGCCGGGCTGTCCCACTTCTTGTTCACGACAGTATTGTAACTTGAGGCGTTTAGCGGGCGTGAGCGAAGCGGGAGTTGGCCGAGGCCGAGCCGCGCGAGGCCGAGCCCTGAGCGAAGTCGAAGGGCCGCTGCCGAAATCCCGAGCGAAGCGAGGGACCTGCTGGGCGCGGCATGATCGCCGGTCGAATCAAATCAAAAGCCTCCGCAACCGGAGGCTTTGTAGCGCCAATGCCTTGGCGGGGCTAGGCTTTCTTTTCCGTCTTGGCGTACTTGCGGCGGAAGCGCTCGATCCGCCCGGCGGTGTCCAACAGCTTCTGCTTGCCGGTGAAGAAAGGATGGCAATTGGAGCAGATCTCCAGGTGGATGTCGCTCTTGTGGGTGGAACGGGTGGTGAACGTATTCCCACAGGCGCAGGTAACGCGCACCTCGTGGTAAACAGGATGAATACCGGCCTTCATGGCTTGTCTCAACCTCTCTTCGGAAATATTGATTCTACAGGACTGCCTGCGGATGCGGCAAACCAAGGAATTGAGTCATTGCGCCATTGGGTCATTGAGCCACTAAAAACCTGAGAGCAGACTGATTCCGGTTTTCCAATGGCTCAAGGACCCAATGACTCAATGGCCCAATAAACACGAAAGCCCCGGGCTCGTGCAAGGAGCGCGGGGCCGGCCAGAGGATTAGCGGTAACGATTACTTCTTGTTGACTGCCTTCTTGAGTTCGGCGCCGGCGGTGAACTTGGCCACTCTCTTGGCAGCGATCTTGATGGGTTTGCCGGTTTGGGGATTGCGGCCGGTGCGGGCTTTGCGCTGAGACGTGGAGAAGGTCCCAAAGCCCACCAGCGTCACGCGGTCGCCCTTCTTCAGGGACGCGGTGATGCAGTCAACGGTCGCATCCAGCGCTGTGGAAGCCTGGGTCTTGGTGATCCCGGCTTCCCCAGCAATCTTGTCGACGATATCAGCTTTATTCATGTGTCTGCCTCCCAGGCAGCGTAGAGTCAGTCGGCTATTTAGCCCGTGTTCTCTGGGCTTGTCAAGCAATGCGCAGTGGAAATCCGCGCACAGTGCGGCTTTTCGGGAATTTTGTTGGGCGGCACGCCGATTTTGCACTGCTTCCGTGGCAGTTTCGAGACTTCCCTGCCGCGCCTTCGCCTTCCACAGTCGTCCACAGCTCTCGCCGGTTGCAGCCGCGCGCGGCTCGCGCTACAGTCCAGGGAAGCTCCTCCTCGAGGTCCCGAGTGAACGCCACCGAAACTCTCTGCCCCGTCTGCGGCGGCACCGGCTGGAAAGAAGTCGGGCCCGATCCCAAGGCCCGCCAGGTGGCGCGCTGCGACTGCGCTCTCTCCGGGCGCATTCAGCGCCTCATCGCTCAGGCCCGCATTCCCGCGCGCTACGAGCACTGTGAGTTCTCCGAGTTCAGCACCGATTTCCCGGGCGCGGAGGCCTCGCTGGAGAAAGCCAAGCTCGTGACCGAGCGCTTCGTCGCCGGCTATCCGGTGGAGAACGACGGCCGCGGCCTGCTCCTCGTGGGCGCCGTCGGCGTGGGCAAGACCCACCTCGCCGTCGCCGTGCTTAAGGAATTCTTGCGCAAGGGCATTCCCGGCCTGTTCTGCGACTACCGCGACCTGCTCAAGCAGGTGCAGAACTCCTACAATCCGTCGGTTCAGACCACGGAGATGGAGCTGCTGCGGCCCATCTTCGAAACGGAAGTCGTGCTGCTGGACGAGCTGGGCGCGGTCAAGCCGACCGAATGGGTGTGGGACACCGTCAGCCACGTCCTGAACACCCGTTACAACGACAAGCGCACCACGCTCATCACCACCAACTTCCCCGATCTGCCGCCGCACAGTTCCGACGAGCCGACCGACAACTTCAGCCGGGCCCGTCGGGCGGCGCGCGAGGAGACGCTCGGCGACCGCATCACCGAACGCATGCGCTCGCGCCTGCACGAGATGTGCAAGAAGGTGGAGATTGCGGGCAAGGACTTCCGCCAGCAGGTCAAGAGCGCCAGCTTCCGGTAAAGGCTTTAACCACAGAGGAGCACGGAGGAAGGGGGAGAAGATTTGTAATTGGTAATTTGTAATTTGTAAAGTTGGTGCCTGCCAGCCTTTCAAATTACAAATTACAAATTTCCAAATTACAAATTCAAGCCTCCCGATTCCTCCGTGTCCCTCGGTGCCCTCTGTGGTTAAATTCCCCTGTGCTGTCGCTTGAGTTCCTGCCCGCGCGCGATGCCGAATTCTTCGCGGAAATCCCCGCAGCGCCGGCCGTCTTCCTGCTCCGCGCCGACGATGCTCAAGCCGAGCCCTATGTCTCGAAGACCACCAACCTGAAGCGCCGGCTTACGCGCCTGCTCTCCGCGCCCGAGGAGCGTGCGCGCCGGCTCAACCTGCGCGACCGCGTGCGGCACGTGGAATACACGCTCACCGGCTCGGACTTCGAATCGGGCCTGCTGCTCTACCGCACGCTCCGGCGCGTTTTCCCGCAGAGCCACCGCGACCGGCTCCGCCTGCGCTTCGCCCCGCTGGTGAAGTTCAACCTGGATAATCCCTGGCCGCGCGCCTATGTCACCCAGCGCATCACCGGCCTGCGTGGTAATTCCGTCTATTACGGACCATTCCCCACCCGCGCCGCCGCCGAGAAGTTCCTGAACGATTCGCTCGACCTGTTCAAAATCCGCCGCTGCGATTTCGAGATCCATCCCGACCCCGCCTACCCGGGCTGCATTTATTCCGAAATGAAGATGTGCCTGGCGCCCTGCTTTGCTGGCTGCACCGAGGAGCAGTACCAGACGGAGGTAAGCCGCGTTCGCGCCTTCCTTGATAGCGGCGGCCAATCGCTGGTGCGAGAGCTCTCCGAGCAGCGCGAACAGGCATCCGCCGGCCTGGAGTTCGAGCAAGCGGCCGCACTGCATGCGCGCATCGAGAAGATCTCCGCCACCACACGTCTGCCGGAGATCGTGCGACGCCTCGACCGGCTGGGCGGAGTCGTGGTGCAGCCTGCCGCCGAGAGCGGCGCGGTCGCGCTGTTCCGGTTCCAGCGCGGCGTTGTGGCCGATCCCATCCTCTTCCCGGTCCAGCAGGCGGAAGGCAAGCCGCAATCGATGGAATCGCGGCTCGAGGAGACGCTGGCTGCGAGCGAGCCGCCGACGCAAGCTTCCGCGGTCGAGATGATGGAGAATCTGGCAATCCTCAAACGCTGGTACTACCGCTCAGTCAAGGTCGGGGAGATTTTCTTTGCCGACGTGAACGGCGAACCGCCGCTGCGGCGGCTGGTCCGCGGCATCTCGCGTGTCTTCCGGGGAGAAAAGGCGGAAGTAGCTACTAGCTACTAGCTTTTAGCTCTTAGCTCTTAGCTTTTGGCTCTGACCTTCCGATCCGTAATCATCCGTGCAAATCCGTGGCCGCCTTTTCTCGAATCATCCGTGCAAATCCGTGGCCAGCTTTTCCCGCCTTTTCCGGAACACCACCCGGATCTCCTCCCGCCATTTCTCGCCGATCCCCACCAGCTCGCACTCGATCTCCGGCGCGATGTAGCGCAGCAGCGTGTCGGTGGCGGGGTGGACGCGCAGGGCGGGCGCGACCAGCAGCAGCAGTGGCGGCGTGGCTGCGATCTCGGTGCCGGGGAAGTAGCCGAACTTCTGGAACTCGCCGCGCGCGCGGTGCCACTCCACACGCGCCCAGTAATCAAGGCCCTGCAGCGGCAGGTGGATGTCCTCGTCCGCCTTGAGTTCCACCACCGCCAGCCGCCGCTCGCGGGTGAGGGTGAGCACGTCGATCATCGCCCGGTCGGAAGCCGAGAACGCGGGCACCTGCGAGTACACGCAGGAGGGATCGAGCCGCGAGTCCAGCGCGCTCACGTCGCGCACCACCAGCGACTCCAGCCAGCGCTCCGGCCGCATGCGCCACAACGGGCTTGTACGTTGCCCAGCCGCACGCCGCTCCGCTCTGACCGCGCGCACGAAGCCAGCGAACTCGGCGGCATTCTCGTCGGTCAGCGTCGCCTCATAGGGGCCGGCGCCGAAGACGATTTCTTCCACGTTGCGGAAGCCCGGGCCAGGCGCCACGCGCGCCCGCGCGAACTCCAGCCCGCAGAGCCGGAACGCCATCTCGGTCGAGGAGAGCACATGGACCTCGGCTTCGGGCGCCAGGCCCTCGACCCGCGCGATAGCCGCCGCGAACCGCTCCCGCACCTTCTGCTCATCCGGACAGCGCACCAGCCGGGTGGCGATGTTGCCGCGATCACGGCAATCCGCCGGCTCGATCGAGCCTTCGCGTTCGTCCATCTCGTACAGCTCGAACCGGGCCGCCTGGTGGTTCAGGAGCGCCATGCGCTCGCGCGCGATGGCCGAACTGCCCGCCGGGACGAACAGCTTGAGCCCTTCCACCAGCGCCCGTGACTGGTTGCGGCAGGCATCCAGCCAGAGCAGGCCGAAGGTCACGCTGGCGTCGATCGCTCCCTGCGTCTCTTGCGCGTTCACGCCCAGAACAGCCCAGCAGGAGTTCCCGCGCCGCAGCTCGCCGCGCGTGTACACCGGGCCGAAGGAGCGCTCGAGATCAGCCGCTGTGCTCATCCGCCTCGGCGTGAACTCCGGAAAGCTGCGCTCGAGCACGCGCTGGAGCAGGCGCTGGTAGGCGGCGCGCGCCGTTTTCCTGGCCGTGGGCGTCCGCCGGTCACGGTTGCCGCAGATTTCCATGACGCCCGGCCGCGATTGCCCAAAGCGCTGCACCCGCAGCCGCAGTACGCCGTTCTTCAGCTCGCTATCGAGCACGCGGCGCACGGTGTTGCGCTCCTCGGACCACAGG
The DNA here is from genome assembly GCA_963704285.1 of uncultured Acidobacteriota bacterium. GTDB lineage: Bacteria > Acidobacteriota > Terriglobia > Terriglobales > Acidobacteriaceae > JAHFUA01. The sequence goes on from OY969886.1 coordinate 292,678, forward strand.
TGCAGCAGACACTTGCCGTGCTCGGCGCGGCAGGCGTACTTCGCCGTGGTGAAGTCGAAGATCACCTCTCCGCCTTCGACCGCCACCGCCGCGGGCGACTCGGCCAGAAAGTCCTGCAACGATTGGGCTAGGGCATCAGCGTTCATCGCCCGCCGATTATAGGCGGGAGGCCGCCGCCATGACGCAAGGACATGCACGGACCCCTGGATGGGGTACTCTCCCAAAAGGGCGGCAGACGGGCGGGGTTAGAAGCGGGCTCACGCCCGCGCGAGGTAGGGCTTAACCGCGTTTGCCAATCTCCCCATGGCGCCGATCATGGCATCTTGAATGGTCTGCCATTTGGACTCATCTGTCAGGCCGACTCCCTTCAAGACATAACGAACCCGAGAAGCGCGTTTGTCGTCCAAACGCTCCCAGGAGAGCGCCGACCCGAACGACTCCTCGATTTCCGCTTTTCTTTCATGAAGACCGTCGAACAGGCGTTTGTTTTCGTCCTTATCTTCGGTGTCAATGTAAAGTTCAACAGCCGCCTCGTCCCTCGTCGTCCAGATGACATACGTGAAGCTGATTCCCGATTGGACCCCCGCACCGGCCCCAAGCCACAAGTTTCTTGATGGTGAGCGCTGAGCGTGCAGCAGAACTCCTCGCTCTTTCGCGCGGTCGAGCAGTTGCTCCCAGAACCGCAGGTGCAGAACGTGGCGCTCCGCCAACTCTTTCTTCTCCCTCCCGACACTCTTTGCCTCCGTGCTGGGGCCGACCATCACGGTAAAAAGAGGCGCAGCAGGGCTGCTGCCTGATATTCGGTAAGCCGCCAGCCGGACGAGGTAGAAAGAGATGTCGTCAGGAGTGGTCTCGTTCAGCCATTCGACTGCACGGATGTGCTCCGACCGGGGAGCAGTCGTGATCCAGATTGCCGCCTTTGCGTCGAGATTTGTGAGGTACGTTAATACCTTCCCGAGGTGGTCGTGATTAGTCGCCTCTAGCTGGTTTTCGATTATTACCCGATCCCCATTCTCGTCCTGGGCGACGAGATCAACCTGAAAGTTTCCTGCCAGAAGCTCCCGTTTGGGGTCAGAAAGCGACACTCCGATGGCTTCGGATAGGACGTCTAAGTTCGCTTCAAGCCACGCGGAAAAGTCCCTCTCCTCGTGCTTCCAGAGCTCGCGTACCTCAACCGCCTCAAACCTTCCAATGTTTGGCACGGGAGACCCCCTGACCGGTTTTCTGGTGCCGCGACGAAATTAGACCACAGCTCACACTCACGGGCAATTATGCGGGTCCGCTTAGTAATGTAACTGCGCGTCCGCGTTTGCGTGTCATAATCAAAGCCGTGGCGGTGTTGTTGGGTCTTAATTCTGTCCGCACGCATCCAATCCTGAAGATGGAAAACAACAAGTTCTTCTTTCAGCGGTACGGCCTGACCGAGCAGGATCTCGAACACTATCTTTCGGCGGCGCTCTCGGCGGGCGGCGACTTCGCCGACCTGTACTTCGAATACCAGTACACAACCTCCATCAGCGTGGACGAATCCATGGTGAAGTCGGCCACGCAGGGCATTTCTGCCGGATGTGGGGTGCGCGTCATCGCCGGCGAGCGCACCGGGTATGCCTACACCGGGGAACTCACACCGGAGCGCATCCTGCAGGCGGCACGCACGGCGGCCCTGATCGCCAGCGGGCCATCGAAAACGCCCATCACCGGCTTCAAGCCGGAGGCCGTCCGCAACTTCTACCCGGTCGCGCCGTCCGTGGATGCCGAGATGTCGGCGAAGCTCGACCTGGTGCAGCGCGCCGACCGCGCCGCGCGCGCTTACGATCCGCGCATCGCGCAGGTGCGCGTCGGCTACGCCGACGAGTTGCGGCACATCCTGGTGGTTGGGTCCGACGGGGCCATCGCCAGCGACGTGCAGCCGATGGCGCGCCTGAACGTGTTCTGCATCGCCAAGGACGGCACCGAGGGCAACTCCGCCCGCGGCTCGGCCGGCGGCGGAGGCCGCGTCGCTCTCGACTTCTTCCTGACAGAAAAAACGCCCGAGCACTTCGCCACCGATGCCGCGCGCCAGGCCATCATCCAACTCGGTGCCCGCCCCACTCCTGCCGGCGAAATGGAAGTGGTTCTCGGCCCGGGCTGGCCCGGCATCCTGCTGCACGAGGCCATCGGCCACGGCCTGGAAGCCGACTTCAACCGCAAAGGCACCTCCGCGTTCACCGGGCTGGTCGGCAAGCGGGTGGCCAGCGAGAAATGCACGGTGGTGGACAACGGCACCCTGCCCTCGCGGCGCGGCTCGCTTAACGTGGACGATGAAGGCTCGCCCACGCAGAACACCGTGCTCATCGAGAAGGGCATCCTCAAGCAGTACCTGAGCGACAAGCTTTCATCGCGGCTCATGGGAATTCCCGATACCGGCAACGGCCGCCGCGAGAGCTTCGAGCACATCCCCATGCCGCGCATGACCAACACCTACATGCTGGCCGGCGAAGACGATCCCGCGGACATTCTCCGCTCGGTGAAATACGGCATCTTCGCCAAGCACTTCGGTGGCGGGCAGGTGGACATCACCAACGGCAAGTTCGTCTTCTCCGCCTCCGAGGCCTACCTGATCGAGGACGGCAAGGTGACGGCGCCGCTCAAGGGCTGCAGCCTGATCGGCAATGGCCCCGACGTGCTCACCCGCGTCTCCATGGTCGGCAACGATCTCGAGCTCGATGAAGGCGTTGGCACCTGCGGCAAGGACGGGCAGTCCGTTCCCGTGGGCGTCGGCATCCCCACGTTGAAAGTGGACCGCATTACCGTGGGCGGGACAAAGTCTTGATTTCTCCGCCGCGGATCAACGCGGATTAACGCGGATCGGATTTCCTCCGTGTCTCCGTGCCTCCGTGGTAGGTTGCTTCAATGCTGAGCACGGATCTCGAAACTCGAAACTCGAAACGTGAAACTGATCTCAAGGAACTTGCCCACGACGTGGTCCGCCGTGCCATCGCCGGCGGCGCTACTGCCGCCGAAGCCGTGGTGCACGATGGCTCGGAGTTCTCGACCGTGGTCCGCTTGGGCGAGGTCGAGACCCTGAAGGAAGCCGGCTCGCACGCCATGGGGCTGCGGGTGTTCTTCGGCAAGCGCGCCGCCAGCACTTATACCAGCGACTTCTCCGCCGACGGCGTGCGGCAACTGGTCGAAGGCGCGCTGGCGCTGGCGCGGCTCACCTCCGAAGACCCGCACGCCGGGCTTCCTGAGCCGGAGCTGCTGGGCTCCGTCTCCGGCGACCTCCAACTCCATTTCGACGACGTTTACTCGCTGCCCAACGAGGAACGCATTGCCCGTGCGCGCCGCGCCGAGGCCGCCGCGCTGAGTGCCGATCCGCGCATCCGCAACTCCGAAGGCGGTTCGTTCGATGCCGCGAACAACCATAAAGTGATGGTGAACTCGCTGGGATTCGCTGGCGAGTACAAGAGCTCGTATTGCTCGCTGGCCGCGGTGCCGGTGGCGCAGGTAGACGACCACCCCATGCAGCGCGACTTTTGGTTCTCGGTGGCGCGCACCCTGCGCAAGCTCGAATCTCCGGAGCACGTGGGCCGGGTGGCCGCCCAGCGCGCGCTACGCCGCCTGGGCGCGCGCAAGGTGAAGACGGCGCGCGTGCCCGTGATCTTCGATCCCATGGTGGCGCGCTCGCTGCTGGATACGATCTCGCAGGCGGTGAACGGCGACGCCATCTATCGCGGCGCGTCGTTCCTGGCGGGCAAGCTGGGCCAGCGCATCGCCGGCGAGAACATCACCGTCATCGACGACGGCGCCATGCCCGGCGGCTTCGGCACCAGCCCCTTCGACGACGAAGGCGTGCCCACGCAGCGCACCACGGTGATCGAGCGCGGCGTCCTGAAATCGTATCTGCTGAACACCTACACCGCGCGCAAGCTCGGCCTCAAGACCACTGGCAACGCCGCCCGCGGCCTGGCTGGCAATCCCGGCATCAGCTCCGGCAACTTCTTTCTCCAGCCGGGCACGCGCTCACCGCGCAAGATCATCGCGGACCTGCGCCAAGGCCTTTACGTCACCGAATTCCTCGGCTTCGGCGTGAATCTGGTCACCGGCGACTACTCGCGCGGGGCCAGCGGCCTGTGGATCGAAAGCGGCGAGCCCGCCTTCCCCGTCGAGGAGATCACCGTCGCCGGCAACCTGCGCGACATGCTCCACAATATCTCCGAGATCGGCAGCGACCTGGAATTCCGCGGCTCCACCGCCGCTCCCACCTTGCGCATCGAGGGCATGACGGTGGCTGGAGAATAGCCACCTACAATCGGGACATCGGGTGATCGGGTCATCGGGTGATTGGTTTTCAGATCTCCCGATCACCCGATCTCCCGATCACCCGATGCGACAGGAAGCCTGTCCCTGAGTAGTAGAATCAAGCCATGTCCGCCGGCGAGAAGCCCTCGGAAACGCCATTCTCTGCCACCCCAACCGGCGATTCGCCGGGGCCGTGGCGCGCCATCGTAGCCGGAGTAGCGGTGGTCGCCATCGTGGTTGGGCTGCTGGTCTGGCTCGGCGGCGGCAAGCGCTCCGCTTCGCAGGCGCCCAATCCCTACGCCGACAAGCTGCAAGTTTCGAATGTGAAGATGGCGGCGGCGCAGAACTTCGTCGGTGGCACCGTCACCTACGTCGAGGGCAAAATCACCAACAGCGGCGACCAGACCGTCACCGGCGGCGGCGCCGAGGTCATCTTCCGCAACTCGCTGGGTGAAGTGGTGCAGAAGGAGCTGATCCCCATCCGCGTGCTGGTGTTTCAGGGACCGGACCGCGGCATCCTCGACCTGCGCAGCGCGCCGCTGAAGCCCGGCGCCAGCGCCGATTTCCGCCTCACCATCGAAGGCAACATCTCCGCCGACTGGAACCAGGGCTTTCCCGAAGTGCGCATCAGCAGCGTCAGCGTGAATTGAGACATTGATTCAGTGAGTCATTGATTCATTGGGCCGGTCCTCAATGATTCAATGAATCAATGCGTCAATGAATCAATCCTCAGTGCCTCCGTGCCTCCGTGGTGGACTTGCACGCACCCCGCTACAATACCGACATGGCCGAGACCAAGCCCATCCGTCTGACCGAGGCGGTCAAAGCGGCGGGTTGAGCTTCCAAGCTGAGTCCGGCGGCGCTGGACACGGTGCTTGGGAAATTAGCCCGGCAACAGGACCCGAACGTTCTGGTCGGCTTCGAATTCGCCGATGACGCCGGCGTGTACCTGATCGCGCCCGACACCGCCCTCGTCCAGACCGTCGATTTCTTCACCCCCATCGTGGACGATCCCTACACCTTCGGGCAGATCGCCGCCGTCAACGCGCTCAGCGACGTCTACGCCATGGGCGGACGCCCGCTCAGTTCGCTCGCGCTCGTCTGCTTCCCCGATAAAGGCGATCTCGACGTGCTGGAGCGCATCCTCGCCGGCGGGCTCTCCAAGATGGTCGAGGCCGGCTGCACCGTGATCGGCGGCCATTCCATCCGTGATGAGGAGATCAAGTTCGGCTATTCCGTCACCGGCACCATCCATCCCCAGCGCGTGCTTGCCAACCGCGGCGCACAACCCGGCGACGCGCTGCTCTTCACCAAAGCGCTCGGCACCGGCGTGATCTCGACCGCCATCAAGCGAGGCAAAGCCGAACCCGCGTGGATCGACGCCGCCGTGCGCTCCATGACCACGCTCAACAAGGCCGCCACCGAGGTGATCACCGATGGGTTGCGTGGCGCGGGCGCGGCTACCTCCGTCCGCCAAGGAACGTTCGCCGTCCACGCCCTCACCGACATCACCGGCTTCGGGCTCATCGGCCACGCGCGCGAGATGGCGCTGGCCTCCGGGGTCAGCTTGCGACTGCGCGCCTCGGCGGTGCCGTTGCTCACGGGCGCGCTCGAAAGCGTGCACGCCGGCTACATCCCCGGCGGGCTGAAAGCGAATCGTGAATTCGCCGAATGCCTGGTGGGATACGACGATGGCATCCCCGACGACCTCAGGACCATGCTCTACGACCCGCAAACCGCCGGCGGGCTTCTGATCTCGGTCGCGCCCCAAGACGCGGCCGACCTTGAGCGCGCTCTGGCCGCCGTCGGGGTCGCCACCGCGCGTATCGGCGAAGTCCTGCCCGAAGCCAAACCGTTGATCCAAGTCAGCCGGTAATCGGGTGATTTGGCCATCGGGTGATCGGGTGATCTGAAACACCGGTCCCCAATGACCCGATGAACCGATCTCCCGATGACCCAATAGTTCTGTGCTACCGTAATCAGCATGGGTATAACACCAGACTCATCCCGTGCCCCCATGCTGGCCCACCACATGGTCACCACCGCCTTCGAGCTGGACGGCTACCGCATCGTGCGCAACCTGGGCGTGGTGCGGGGGATCGTGGTGCGCTCGCGCTCCATCTTCGGCACCCTCGGCGCCAGCCTGCAGACGCTGGTGGGCGGCAACATCACGCTGTTCAGCAAGCTGTGCGAGCAGACCCGCGGACACGCTTTCGACCTGATGCTGGAGCACGCCGCCGCACTCGGCGCCAACGCTGTGATCGGCATGCGCTACGACGCCACCGAGATCATGAACGGCGTCACCGAAGTGCTGGCGTATGGGACTGCCGTGGTGGTGGAAAAGCTGAAGGACTGGCCGGAGAGGATTGCGTGAATTGAGTCATTGTGCCATTGAGCCATTGATAGCCGCATATGCGCGGCTCAATGGCCAAATGACTCAATGGCTCAATCACTTCCCACTATCCACTGCTCTTGGAAATCTTCTCTCCCCTCAACTGCCGGATGAGGATGCGCACCAGCATGCCGTCGAACTGCATGCCGCTCATGGCTTCCAGTTCGGCGATGGCTTCTTCCTGGGTCTTCACCGCGGCGTAGGCGCGCTCGGTGGTCATGTCCACGTAGGCTTCGGCGGCGGCGATGATGCGCGACCCCAGCGGGATCTCCTCCCCGCGCAACCCGTTGGGATATCCCGAGCCATCGAAGCGCTCGTGATGATGCAACACCATGAGCCGCGCCCGCTCGCGCCCGGGGATGGCATCGACGATCTGCGCGCCCACCAGGACGTGCTTCTTCATCAGCGCGTACTCGTCGTCGCTCAGCGGGCCGGGCTTGTTGAGGATCCTTTCGGGGATGATGATTTTGCCCACGTCGTGCACGCGCGCCGCGAACACCAGATCGATCATCTCGTCTTCCGACAGCATGAGCTCGTGCCCGATGGCCTCGGCGTAGCGCGCCACCGCGTCTCCGTGTCCGGCGGAGTATTCGCGAGTTTCCGCTGCGCGCGTCAGGGTGCGCAGCGCCTGCATCAGGCCCTGCCGGTCGCCACCCTGCGGCACCGCGCTGCCCAGCTTCTTGAGCGTGCCCACCAGTTCGTCGGCGGCTTCCGGGCCGGGACTCTCCTTGCGCAGAAAGCCGTCCACGTATGCGGTCACCAGTTCCCGCTGTTCCAGCAGGTGTTCGCTGTCGACGAACTCTTCCGCCATGGACACTCGGTTGCCGCCTTCTTTCTTTGAGAGGTACATGCCGGCGTCGGCCACCCGCAGGACGTCTTCCACCTGGGCGCCGTGCAGCGGATAGGTGGCCACGCCGAAGCTGCCGGTGATCTTCATCTCGCTCAGCATGGGGTCGGCGGCAATCCACAACCGCAGGCGCTCGGAGAGGATCTGCGCCTGCTCCATGCCGGTTTCCGGCATGAGGATGACGAACTCGTCGCCGCCATAGCGCGCCACCACGTTCGACTGCCGGCTCTTCTGCTCCAGCAGCCGTCCGATGCGCGCCAGCACCAAGTCGCCCTCCAGGTGGCCCAAGGTGTCGTTGATCTCCTTGAAGCGGTCCAGGTCCACCATCACCACCGAGAAGGGCCTGCCCGAGCGCGAAGCGCGCTTCCACTCCGCCTGCACCGACTCCAGGAAGAACCGCCGGGTCTTGATGCCGGTCAGCGAATCGGTGATGGCCTGCTGTTGCATCTTCTGGAAGACCAACGCGTTGTGCAGCGCCGTGGCCAGCAGATCGGCGAGCGTGCGCAGGATCAGCACTTCCTGCTCGGGGAAGGCGTTCTCCGCGAGGCTCTCCACGTTCAGCACGCCCAGCAGCGTTTCCCCGTAAGTCAGCGGGATGGCGAGCGCCGAGCGCGCATCCGGCAGAAGGCTCTGCGACCGGCTCTCGCTCACGTCCTGGATCAGGGTCAGCTCGTTGGCGCGCGCCGCCTTGCCGATGATTCCGGCGCCGATTGGCACGCGGCGTCCCAGCGCGGTGGTGGTCGTGCCCGCCTCGGCTTTGATCTCGATCTCCTTGGTGGCGTAGTCCAAGATGCCGATGCCGATGTGGTCGAAGTGAAAGGTCTTCTGGATCTCGGCCACGATCTCGGGCAGCATCTGCTCGGCATTGTGGCTGGAGATCGCCGTCTTGGACACGCTGTTGAGCAAATCCAGGTGGCGGGCGCGGCGCCGTTCCCCGGCGAACAGCCGCGCGTTCTCCATGGCCACCGCGACCTGCCCGGCGGCGGTCTCCATTACTTCCAGGTCGCGGTTCTCATAGGCGAATTCGCGCTCGTAGTTCATCGCCGCCATGATCCCCACCGGCTCGTGAAAGCGCAGGATGGGAACGGCCATGAAGCATTTCGCCGGACGGCCTCCGAACACGAATCCCAGTTTGGCGCGGGTGGACTCCATGGCCGAGCGGATCAAGAGCGGCCGCCCGCTGCGGATCACGTACTCCGAGACCCCGTTCGCCGCCTTGCGCGAGCGCTTGGGCAGCACCTCGCCCTCCTCCACCTCGAGTTCGAACCGTATCTCCCCCGATTCGAGAAAGGCGATATAAAAATTCTGCGTATCGAACAGGTGTCCCAGCTCGCGGTGGATGGTGCGCAGGACCTCGTCGGGGTCCAGATGCGAGCTGACCGCCTGTCCCACCTGCGTCAGCAGCTCCGACTCCTTGGTGCGGCGCTGGGCCTTGTGCATGAGCACGTAGTTCTCCAGCGTCATCCCGATCTGCCGCGCCAGGCCGCCCAGCAGCCGCAGGTGCGACGATGCGAAGCTCTGCGACGCCGGGTGCGGGAACATCACCACCCCGAAGTGGCGCTCGCGGGTGTGCAGGCTGACCGCGGTCATGGCCCGCACGTGTTCGCGCTCGAAGATGCCGCGCAGACGCAGCACCACTTCCTCCTGTCCCGGCGGAAGCTGCGCCAGCTCCTGGTGCAGGCCTGGCAGGATGGCGAGCCCCTGGCGGCGAAACACCAGACTGCTCAACGCATCCCCGGCGCCGCCTGCGTCCAGCGCCGGCAGGAACTCGGGGGTGAAGCCGCGCTCGACGCTGGGCAGCGTGTCCCGCCAGCGCTCGTTCACGAACAGGGCGGCGCGCTCCGCCTTGAGCAGTCGCATCAGGCGGTCCAGCATCCGCTCCAGCCGCGGCGCCATCTCCGCCGGAACCGGGGTCCCGGGCGCGCCTGGTGTTGGCGCGCTGGGGTCGAGTTCCAGCGGGCGGGTCGAGTCGATCTCCAGGGTGGAGAAGGCCAGCAGGTTCTCTTCCACCATCCGCCGCTCGTTCTCGTAGAGCACCATCACCATCGCGATGCCCAGCAGCATTTGCGGCAAGGGGTCAAGGAAGTGGCCGACGCGGCCGAAAACGTCCGGGAGCAAGGTGCGGAACTGCGCGGAAAGCAGCAGGAACGCCCAGAACACGAGTGACAGCGCCAGCAGCCGGAAGGCCAGCGACCCGGTGGCGCGCGCGTGCCGCACGAAGCGGTAGGCCGAAAACACCAGCAGCGCCGCCACCCCTACCTCGATCTCCAAGTGCCAGCTTGTGCCGGGCCACACCGCCACCGCCGCCCATATCGCCGCGATCACCGCCAGCACGCTGTCCCACACGCTGGCGCGGTAGGCGGACTTCAGCAGCCGGGTGGAAACGAAGATGCAAAGCGCCGTCGCCGCCAGCAGCGCTCGCGCCAGCCAGGCGGTAGGCAGCGTCCGTCCCTCAAAAAAGTTCCACAGCACCAGCGCGTAGTACCCGCAGTAAGCTGCCCAGGCGAATTGCCATGCCCGGAAATAGGGTTCACGCGTCTGGAAATAAAGATAGGAGAACACCGCGAAGAGCAGCAGTGCGGCAATGCTGGGGACCGCCAGAATCCCGATAGGGATGCTTTCCATCCACCGCCTCGGCCAACATCTCTGGCAGGGCCTAACCACCCCGGATCGGAAACGGAGCCGAGCCCAGCGAAGCCAGAGATCCGCCGGGTGTCGCACAGAACGCGGGACTTGATCTCAGTGTACTTCAACCATAGCAGCGACTCAATGCACGCACGGCTTTGCAGGACAATGACTTACGGGCGCTCGCCACCCCGGATTCCGGCGCCTCCGTGATACATTCAGTCCTGGGCCTTATGGCTGCGCCCTCGACAGTCCGCGTCCGCTTTGCCCCTTCGCCCACCGGATACCTGCACGTGGGCGGGGCGCGCACCGCGCTGTTCAACTGGCTCTACGCTCGCCACACCGGCGGAACGTTCATCCTGCGCATCGAGGACACCGACTTCGAGCGCTCCACCCAGGAGATGGTCGAGGGCATCCTCGTAGGCATGCGCTGGATCGGGCTCGACTGGGACGAAGGACCCTTCTTCCAGTCGCAGCGCATGGATCTCTACCGCGCGACCGCCAGCCGCCTGGTCGAATCCCGCCACGCCTACTATTGTTTCTGCACTAAGGACCTGATCGAACAGCGCCGCGCCGCCGCCCCGGCCGCGGGACAAGCCGCCAAGGACGACGATCCCTGCCGCCGTATTCCACGAGATGAGGCCGAGCGCCGCCGCGCTGCCGGCGAAGCTGCCGCTATTCGTTTTGCGGTTCCCGAATCGGGCTCGACCCGTTTCGACGATGCCGTCTTCGGGCCCATCGAGTTTGCCAACGCCGAGATCGAGGATTTCGTCCTGCTACGCTCCGACGGCGTGCCCACGTATCACCTGAGCGTGGTCGCCGACGACCTCGACATGCGCATCACCCACATCATCCGCGGCGCCGACCACGTCTCCAACACGCCCAAGCAGAAGCTGATCTATGAAGCTCTGGGCGCGCCCCTGCCGGTGTTCGCGCACGTGCCGCTGATCCTCGGTCCCGACAAGACACGCCTCTCCAAGCGCCACGGCGCAACCTCGGTAATCGCGTATAGAGACGAAGGCTTCTTGCCTGAAGCCTTCCGCAACTACCTGGCGCTGCTCGGCTGGTCTCCGCCCGATTCAACCAAAGAAATCATGAGCGACCAGGAGCTGATCTCGCTCTTCTCGCTCGAAGGCATCTCGCACTCCAACGCCGTCTTCGACCGCACCAAGCTGGAGTGGCTGAATGCCGAGTACATCCGCGCTATGCCGGTGGACGAGCTGAGCGAGCGGCTGCTGCCCGTCGTGCGCGCCGCCGGATACGACGTTGAGCCCCGTAAAATGCAGCGGATCACGCCGCTGATCCGGGAGCGCATCAAGCTGCTGCGCGACGTGCTTACGGCAGCCGACTTTTTCTTTACCGACGAACTGCCGCCATACGATAGCGCCCTGCTAATCCCGCAGAAGGGCGATCTCGCGATGGCGAAGAAGGCGCTGGAGCGCGCCCGCGAGGTCCTGGCACATACGGATTTCAACCACCAGGCGCTCGATCAGGCCCTGCGCAGCGCAGCCAAGGAGATGGGACTCAAGGCCGGACAAATGTTCCAGCCCATCCGCGTGGCCGTGACCGGCCGCAACGCCTCGCCGCCACTGTTCGAGACGCTGGAGGTGCTGGGGCGGGACACCAGTCTGGCGCGCATCGCGAGAGCGATTGACAAGATTTCCGGCTAACGCTGCCAAGGGCCTCGCCAGTTCGAAATTGTCGTGGCCTCCCTCAAAAGGTGTCATGCCGAGCGAAGCGAGGCATCTATGCATTTTGTCGAGAGGGCCGAAAAGCATAGATTCCTCGCTGCGCTCGGAATGACACTTCTAAAACGTGCGGCCACGTTCTTGCTATCGTCTAGCAGCTTTCTTCGGCCTTCCGCCCAGCCTTCCATTCGCTCGGGAAGCGGCTTTCTTAGCTGCGCTTCGGGATTTGCCTCCCATTTGGCCGAGCCGGGATGCCATCCACTGCTTCGAGCCGAGAAAACCCTCCAGCAGGCCCGGCAGGTAGAGGTCTGCATCCAGCTTCGGAAAGTGAATCCCGTGGTTTGCCAGGGTGGAGCAGGCCTTCAGGCCTGCATTTCTGCAGTTCGGGAGAAACTCGGCTTTAGCCGCTGAGGGACTTTCTTCTCCTGGCCAGAACCGCGAGATCATGCTAAGTGACTTCCCATGGCGATACCCTTCCGAGGTCACACCGGTCAAGGGACTTACTTCATCGGCCTACCTCAAGCAGCACCTGCTTCAATCTGAGGGCACGGCCCTATTGTTCCTCGACGTGCTCTACCACTATCGCGGCCAGGGCAAGTACCTGCTTCATGAATTTGTGGTGATGCCCGACCACTTTCACTTGCTGATTACTCCCGGGCTGCAAGTCACCCCTCGAGCGCGCCATGCAGTTCATCAAAGGCGGGTACTCCTATCGTGTGAAAAAGGAGTTGGGCTTGGCCGGTGAAAGATGGCAGACCAGCTTCCACGATCACCGCGTGCGAGACGCAGCGGAGTATCAGAGGTTCCGTACTTACATTCATCAGAACCCTGTGCGGCGGGGACTAGCTGAGAGTGCTGAGCGGTATCCCTACAGTTCGGCCAATCCGAAATTTGCTTTGGATGCAGTCCCGCAGCGGCTGAAGCCGGTCGCTTAATAACAGCCTTGATGCAGGCCTGAAGGCCTGCTCCACCCGTCTGAACAATCCAGCATGGCGACACGGGGCGTTCCACGGCCCTGTGGTTATAGAATAACGGCAGGCATGAAAACCTCAAATCCCCCAGCCGAAACAGGCGTGAATACACCCGTCGAGGTCCGCCCCTCCAATTTCCTTCGCGACATCATCGTCGAGGATTTGAAGACCAAGAAGTTCGGCGACGCCGTCATCCAGACACGCTTTCCTCCCGAGCCCAACGGCTATCTCCACATCGGACATGCCAAGGCCATCTGTCTCGACTTCGGGCTGGCGGACGAGTTCGGCGGCAAGACCAACCTGCGCTTCGACGACACTAATCCCGAGAAAGAGGAGACCGAGTACGTTGATTCCATCATGGCGGACGTCGAGTGGCTCGGCTTCCACTGGGACGGCCTCTACTACGCCTCCGACTACTTCGATCAACTCTACGAGTGGGCCATCAAGCTCATCAAGGCGGGCAAGGCGTACGTGGACGATCTCTCCGCCGACGAGACGCGAGACTACCGCGGCACGCTGACCGAACCCGGCAAGAACAGTCCTTATCGTGACCGCTCCATCGAGGAAAACCTCGATCTGTTCCAGCGCATGCGCGCCGGCGAGTTCCCCGACGGCACGCGGACGCTGCGCGCCAAGATCGACATGGCTTCGCCCAACCTGAACATGCGCGATCCGGTGATGTACCGCATCTTGCACGCCGAGCACCACCGCACCGGCCCGAAGTGGTGCATCTATCCGATGTACGACTATGCGCACGGCCAGTCGGATTCGATCGAGCGCGTCACCCACTCCATGTGTACGCTGGAGTTCGCCGACCACCAGCCGCTCTACCGCTGGTACATCGAGCAGTTGGGCATCTTCCCTTCGCAGCAGATCGAGTTCGACCGTCTCAACCTCACCTACACGCTGCTGAGCAAGCGCAAGCTGCTGCAGTTGGTGCGCGACGGGCACGTGCGCGGCTGGGACGATCCCCGCATGCCCACGCTCTGCGGCATACGGCGGCGCGGCTACACGCCCGAGGCCATCCGCAATTTCGTCACCCAGGCCGGCGTTTCGCGGACCAACGGCATCACCGATTTCGCCATGCTGGAACACTTCGTGCGCGAGGACCTGAACCGGCGCTCGCCTCGCGTGATGGCCGTGCTGCGGCCGCTGAAGCTGGTGATTGACAACTATCCCGAAGGCCAGACCGAAGAGTGCGACGCGGTCAATAATCCGGAAGATCCCGCTGCCGGCGCGCGTAGAGTTCCGTTCTCACGAGTGCTCTACATCGAGCAGGACGACTTCCGCGAGCAGCCGCCGAAGGGCTACTTCCGGCTGTCTCCCGGCCGCGAGGTCCGCTTGCGCTACGGCTACTTCGTCAAAGGCACGAACGTGGTGAAGAACGCGAGCGGCGAGGTGGTCGAGGTCCACTGCGCCTACGACCCCGCGACCCGCGGCGGCGACGCTCCCGACGGGCGCAAAGTGAAAGCGACCATCCACTGGGTCTCGGCTGCGCACGCCCTCGACGCCGAGGTGCGGCTCTACGACAAGCTGTTCACCAAGCCCTATCCCAACCAGGTGGAAGAGGGGCAGGATTTCACCGCGAACCTCAATCCGGATTCGCTCGAGGTCGTGACGCAGGCAAAGATCGAGCCCTCGCTGGCCGCGGCCGTCGCCGGATCGCGCTACCAGTTCGAGCGCCTGGGATATTTCTGCGTCGATCCCGATTCCGCGCCCGGAAAGCCGGTGTTCAACCGTACCGTGGCGCTCAAGGACACCTGGGCGAAGATCGAAAAGGGCCAGAAGGCGGGCTCATAGGCGGGGTTCCCGGATGTAGCGCCGGCGTCGTTACGCGCCGGCCGTGAGCGCATCGTGGACCGAGGCGGGAGCCTGGGCGCTGCGGCTTTGGTAAAAGGCCAGCGCTGCCGCCCAGGAACTCAGGCGCAGGAGCCACCGCACCCAGAGCAGGATCTGCGCCATCACAAACCAGATGAACACCGTGATCACCGACGACTGCGGGAAGAAGCGCGCGAACGCAGCATAGGCCACCACCGCCAGAGCTGCCAGCACACCCAGGCCGAGATAGATTGCCATCACCCGCCCCAGGCGGCCGGCGACAAAGCCGGCGCCCGCGCCCAGCGCCGCCAGCGTGGAGCGATCAGGATGCGCCACCAGCGCCGCTCGCGCGTAGTCCACGATGGCGTTCACCACGAAACAGCAGAAGAACAGCAGCGCCCACCGCAGCCACTCCAGGTAGAAGTGAGGCGCTCCCCGCACGCTGTCCCGGAACAGCCAGCGATCGAACTGGGCGACGCGGCTGGCCCAGAACCAGAACAGCACGTAATAGAAGACGGAGGCGATCGCGGTCAGGCGCAGGAAGCGTCCCCAAAACCGGCCGACGCCGCACCCGAAGGCGTGCACGCTCCAGCCTAGCGAGCCCCGAGCAGGGGCCCCGCCCTCAGGCTCCGCCCGCTCAGCGCGCGCGAATACTTCGAAGGCGCCGGCGGAGAGCACGGCGTTCAGCAGCAGAAAGAGTATCCCGCCATAAACAATTGCGATCGAGAAGCCCTTCAGGAAACCGGAGTATGCGAGCTGGAATTCGGTGAGCCAGGACGAGCTGAAGCCGCGCGCCAGCTCGTTGGCCATCATGCTGTGGCCAAGGTGATCGGCGACGGCGGAGTGCATGGGCGCGGCCACCGCCGCGGCCAGCAGCAGGTTACAGGCGAAGAACAGCGAGACCACCGCCCTGTTGCGCCAGGCGGCGCTGAGACCAGCCGAAATGGCTTGCGAAACGGTCATACAAAAGCCGCGGGCGAGGGCGAGCACCCCAGCACGCCTAACCCCGGGCGTGCCGGGGACCCCGCCGCCCGCGCCACGCAATTCATGAAAAGAACGAAAAAGCCATTAGCACGTTCTGGATCCACACCACCCACCGCAAATACCACTTGTCGGCAGCCAGGCGCACGGGTTGCGCCTGGTAGCTGTCATCGGTGCGCTGGACCTCGAGCTTCCACTGGAAGTCGGGATCGACCTGGGCGGAGGCGATCTTTGGCCTGCCCGCGTACTTGAACTTCGTCCAGCGGTACTGCCCATCCCAGTGCTCGCGGACTTCCGAACCATCTTCGAACTTCACCAGCACGGTGACGGGGAACTGCATCTCGCCGAGGCGGCGGACAATCACTTCCGATTCGACCGGCCGGTCCGTAATATTCTCGTTCGGCGTCGCCACCAGGCGTGGTTTACCGCTTGCGTCATCGACTAGTCCCCTCCCCAAGGGAGCCTTTCCCGTGGTGAACGAGACGGCATAGTCGAGCATGCCGGTGCCGTACACCGTCTGGTCGAAGAACCACTTCAAGTCCTGGCCGGAGACCTCGCGCACGGTGTCCATGAAGTCGATGGCGTCGGGATGCTTGAAGCGCCAGCGCTGCTGATAGGTGCGGATGACCTTGGGCCAGGCGTCGCCGAGCAGAGCTTCCAGCGTGCGCAGGGTCAGTTCCGGCTTGGCGTAAGCCTGCACGCGGTAGCTGGCGATGTTGAGGTCGAGCCAGGCGTAGCGCTCCATGGCATCGTCCGGCGCGTCTTCGGCGTAGATCTTCGCCCGGCCATATTTCTCTTCCAGCGGCACCCATTCCCAGGTACTGACCCAGGGGGATGTTCCCTATTCCCTTCCACGGGTAGCGCGGGATGGGCAGATCGAGCCACGGTTGTGCGGGGACGGGAACGCCGAAGACGGGCTCGTACTCGTAGTTCGGCCCGTAGGCGCGCTCCAGCACCTTGCCGGTTGAGTAGGAATTGAAACCTTCGTCCAGCCAGGCCTCTTCGAATTCGTTGTTGCCCACGAGCCCGTACCAGAACTGGTGTCCGAACTCGTGCACGATGACTCCTTCCGGCGAGAGCTTGTGTGCTGCGGGCCAGTAGCTGGTGCCGGCGGTGATGAAGGTCGGGTACTCCATGCCGCCGGCGCCCCCGCCTCCGTAGGGCGGATCCACGACCGTGAGCACGTCGTAGGGGTACTTGCCATACATCAGCCCAAACCACTTGATACCTTCGAAGGCGGCGCGGAAGTGGCGCTCGATCTGGTCGCGGTGCTCGCGCTGAATGAACAGCGTGACGTTGACATCCTGTAGTTTGACGTCTTCGGGCGGAGTGCCGGTCTTGCGCGACCACTCGTCGATCTCGGCGGGCGTCACCTGCTCATCGGCTTTGAACCTGCGTTGGATCTTGAGAACTTGCGCGCGCGGCTGCGCTGCCCAGGCGAATTCGTGCACGTCCTCCTGATAGTAGTTGTACGCGGTGGCGCCGCCGGGCTGGGTGTGTTCGTGGCGCAGGCGGCCGGTGGCGGCAATCTCGAAATTCGAGGGCACGGTGAGGGTCACGTCCCAGGCGCCATAGTCGGCGTAGAACTCGGTATTGAGATGGAACTGGTGACAGTTCCAGCCGCCCTGCGCGCGGTGCCGCTCGCCCTTGGCTTCGTATACGCCCGGCTTCGGGAACCACTGCCCGACGAGAAAGAAATTGTCCTGGAAGCCGGTGCGGGCGAACACGCGGGGCAGCTTGGAAATCCAGGCAATCTCGATGGCGACGCTGCCGCCTGCGGGGATGGGCTTGGGCAACGGAACTTCGAGCACGGTCTGGTCGTAAGGATTGCCGTCGTCGGGCTGGATGAAGCGCATGCTGGCGGTGAGGTCCTGGCCCTCGACCTTCAGCGACGAAATCTGCTCGTATCCCCATTCGTTGGGACGCCCGCGGAAGCGGCTCTCGCGATGGCGGCCGCGGCTCTCCCGCATGAACGTGGTGTAGCTGTTCTTGAAGGCGTTGAGGTAGAGATGGAACTGGAGGCTGGGGATGACGTCGGTGGTGTGGTTGCGCCAGACGATGATCTCGTGACCGGTAACGGTTTTGCTTGCTGGATCGAGGCGCGCGTCGATCTTGTAGCGGACGATGGGATCGGGGATGTACTTGGCCTGGGCAGCGAGGGCGACCAGCAACACCCAAAGTGTCATTCCGAGCGAAGCGAGGAATCTATGTATTTGAACTTCCCTCAAAACCCTCGTTTCTCCTTGCTGGTGAGGCCGTGTCGAGCTTGTTCGAGCGATTCGTCCTGACGCAGGAGTAGAGAAAATGCATAGATTCCTCGCTTCGCTCGGAATGACACTCATTTTAAAGAGGTAGAGGCGCGTTCACGGCACCAGCACGATCTTGCCGAAATTCTTCCTCTCCAGCAGCAGCCGGTGCGCCTCTGCTGCCTGCTCCAGCGGAAGTTGATGCCCGACGATGGGCCGCAGCTTGCCCTCGGCGAGCCACGGGCCCATGTCCCCCCAGGCCTGGGACATATGCTCGCGATGCCGGGCCAGGGGAGTCAGCCACAGCGCATGCACGCTGGCATTGCGCTGGAACATGGCGGGGAAATCGAACTGCGGCGGCTCGCCGCCGGCGGTGCCGTAGATGATCATGCGCCCCAGGGCGCGCAGGCAGCGCGTGCTCTTGGCGGTGTGCTCGCCGCCCAGCATCTCGAACACGATGTCCACGCCTTCGCCGCCGGTCATCTCCATCACCGCCTGCTCGTAATCGGCGGTCTTGTAGTTGATGCCGTGGTCGAGGCCGAGTTCCTTCAGGCGCGCCAGCTTTTCGTCGGAAGACGAGGTCCCCAAGGTCTCCACGCCGAAGAGCCTGCCCAGCTCGATGGCGGCAGTGCCAACGCCTCCGGCTGCGGCATGGATGAGCACCCGTTCGTTCTCCTTGGCGTCGGCCATCCAATAGGCGAAGTACGCGGTGAAGTAGTTGATGGGGAAAGCGGCGGCTTCAGCGGCGCTCAGCCGCTCTGGCCACGGCAAGAGCCCTTCGCGGCGGGCTGCGATCCGTTCCGCATAGGCGCCCTTGGGGACGAATCCCATGACCTTTTCTCCCGTGTCTTCCACGATTCCGGCGAACTCGAGCCCTGGGATGTAAGGCGGCTGCGCGCCACCGGGGTAGAGTCCCTGGGTCATCATGGTGTCGGCGAAGTTCACGCCCGCGGCTTCCACCCGCACCAGCACTTCTCCGGGCTGGGGCTGGGAATCGGGAACGTCTTGCAGTTCGAGGACCTCGGGACCGCCGGTACGCGTGGCAAGAATGGCTTTCATATGAGTCGCAGAATTTTGGATTGTATAACAAGCAATCAGAAAGCAATCAGCAATCAGCACCGACCAGCCGGAAGGCCAGTGCCGGGGAGGAGAACTTCAAGGAGGGGAACAATGACGGAGCGCGAATGCTCAAGCTGACTGCTGAATGCTGAGTGCTGACTGCTCCAAAGAAAAACCGGCGCTTTCTCCCCCGAGAATGTGCGCCGGTCTTTTTGGTCCTCCGCGTTGGCGGAAGAGGGTTTGTGGCATGGCGTCTGGTTCAACGCCGGAGCAAAGCTGTGGCAGCCGTCACTTGTTTCGCTTGGGCTGCCAGTCCTGAACATGCGCCCTGGGGGATGTGCGGTCAACGGCAAAACCGCCCGACTGTTAACTGTTCAGGTGACTCATGCGGCACGATGGGGGCCGGCCGCGGACTGGCCGCAAGTTTGTAAGTTGCTGGCGGGATGTGTGTTAGATGTCCCAGCCGAGCGGCGGCACGCGTGGTATAGTTTCCTCGGCAGAATAATAGAGCCAAGCAGCAAGGCAACTCATCTTAAGTTCATATTGGCCCGGGCTGGAGGCACCAAGGCGGTTGGTAAGTGTCTCCAGTGTTCGCGGCGCGGTCGGTAGTGGCCGCAAGAAGGTCACAGTGGACCTCGTAATCATTCGCATAGTATTCATCCTGGTCCTGGCGGTTGCCTGCATGTTGCTGCAACCCTTTGGGTTGAACCGGCAGGCGGCAGCGGCCGCCGGGTTAGTGTTGGGCGTGGCCGTCATTCTGTTCGAGCTGCGCCTGCGCGCGGTCAGCCTGAAGCGGCTGATCGGGGCGGCCATCGGCAGCGTGCTCGGCATCCTGGGCGCCTACCTGTTCAGTCTGGTCATCCGCAACAGCATCCCTGGCGGCAACACCCAGAGCTTCCTGCAACTGCTGGTGATGTTGCTGATGGCCTACGTCGGCCTGGTGGTGGGGGCGAACAAGGGCGACCTGCTCAATCTGTCCGCCCTGGGCGGCATTTTCGGCGGGGAGAAGCAGGGCAAGCGCAGCTTCAAGATCCTGGACACCAGCGTCATCATCGACGGCCGCATCGCCGACATTGCCGAGACCGGCTTCCTCGACGGCATCATCGTGATCCCGCAGTTCGTGCTGCGCGAGCTGCAACTGGTGGCCGATTCCGCCGATTCCCTCAAGCGCAACCGCGGCCGCCGCGGCCTGGACATCCTGCAGCGCATCCAGAAGATCACTACGCTCGACATCCAGATCGTCGAGGACGACTTCCCCCACGTCCGCGAAGTGGACATGAAGCTGATCGAGCTGGCCAAGGCCTATCGACGGCAAGATCATCACCAACGATTTCAACCTGAACAAGGTGGCGCAGCTGCACGGGCGTCGAGGTGCTGAACATCAACGAGCTGGCCAACTCGCTGAAGCCCATCGTGCTGCCCGGCGAGACCATGCAGGTGTTCATCCTGAAGGAAGGCAAGGAGTACAACCAGGGCGTGGCCTACCTGGACGACGGCACCATGGTGGTGGTGGACAACGCGCGCAAGATGATCGGCAAGACCATCGACATCGCCGTGACCTCGGTGCTGCAGACTACCGCCGGCAAGATGATCTTCGGCAAGTACGACGAGCGGGCGGCGGCGGCCCCGCCTCGTCCGGAGCCGCAGCGCCAGCAGTCCAGCACCAAGCCGCAACCCATCATGGCCGAAAGACCGACAGAATAGTTTCAGGTTTCAAGTTTCAGGTTGGGCGCAGCCGAGGCTACGCCCCTTTTCTTGTGCGAGTGCCCCTGCCTCCCACCCGATTGGGAAGCTGCTTCAGCGGGGAGGGTTACTGGAAACTCGAAACTGGAAACCAGAAACTGTATACTTTCCGCCCTTATGAAGGTTTTCGTCATCATCCCGGCGGCTGGGCTGGGCACACGCATGGGCGGATTGACGGCGGGCGCCAAGCCCGCGCGCGTAACCGCCGCCTCCAAGCAGTTCGCCGAGATCGGCGGCGCGCCCATCCTCATCCACACCCTGCGCAAGTTCGAGGCGGTGCCGCAGGTCAGCGAGATCGTCCTGGCGTTGCGTGCCGAGGATGCCGCCGCCTTCAAGTCCCGCCTGCAAAAGGAAGCATTGCGGAAGAAGATCACGGTGGTCGAAGGCGGCGAGCACCGCCAGCAGTCGGTGGCCAACGGCTTATCGAAGATCGACGCCGCGCCCGACGACCTGGTGCTGGTACATGATGCGGTGCGGCCCTTCGTGGACGCGGAGATCATCGGCAACGTGATCCAGGCGGCGGCGCGGCACGGAGCGGCCATCGCCGGGTTGCCGGCCGGCGATACGGTCAAACAGGTGGACCGGACGGCCGACGGCGCCATCGTCGTCTCCACCATCCCGCGCGCCCGGGTGGTGATGGCGCAGACTCCCCAGGGCTTCCGCTACCAGGTGCTGAAGCAGGCGTTCGACGACGCCCAGGCCGACGGCTTCCAGGGCACCGACGAAGCCTCCCTGGTCGAGCGCACCGGACACGAAGTCGCGGTGGTGATGGGTTCGCCGCAGAACATCAAGATCACCACCCCGGCGGACCTGGAGTTGGCCGAGTTCCTTCTATCCCAGGAGCAGCGCCGGCGGGCCAGCATGATGGGGTAGGAAAAACGCCACGGATTTACACGGATTGCCACGGATAATGCAACCGATTCATGTGTCTTAATTCTGGAGAGCCTCGTGGACGAGCATAGCGTCGGACTTAAACACGCGGAACTTACCGACAAGATCATCGGCGTCTATTACGACGTTTACAACGAACTAGGCTACGGCTTTTTGGAGTCTGTCTACGAAGAATCCATGGCAATGGCTCTGCGTGAAGCCGGATTACAGTTAGAGCGCCAGGTCGCTGTCCCGGTGTTGTTCCGGGGACACCAGGTGGGGGACTTCCGGGCCGACCTGCTCGTCGAACACAAGATCCTCTTAGAACTCAAAGCCGCACGGACTCTAGACCGGTCGCATGAAGCACAGCTACTGCATTACCTGCGTGCCACGGAAGTTGAAACTGGCTTGCTGTTCAACTTTGGCGAGAAGCCTCAGTTCAGGCGTCTGCTCTTCGACAACGAAAGAAAAAAAATCCGTGCCCATCCGTGTGAATCCGTGGCCGGGGTTGGAAAATGAATTTCAGAATCGGCTACGGCTGGGACTCGCACGAATTCAAGCGCGGGATCCCGCTCAAGATCGGGGGAGTGAAGCTGCCGCACGACCGCGGCCTGGCCGGGCACTCCGACGGCGACGTCCTGCTGCATGCCCTTACCGACGCGCTGCTGGGCGCGGTGGCCGGCGGCGACATCGGCACGCACTTCCCGCCCACCGACAAGAAATGGCAGGGCGCCGATTCCGCCACCTTCGTGCAGTACGCCTTGAAGCGGGTCGCGAGTGCCGGTTACGGTGTGGCCAACGTGGATTCCACGCTGATCCTGGCCGCGCCCCGCATCGGGCCGCATGCGCGCGCGATCCAGGCGCGGGTCGCCGAACTGCTGCGAGTTCCACCGGCGAACGTCGGCATCAAGGCCAAGACGCCGGAGGGCATGGGCACCGACAACGCCGCCATCGCGCACGTGGTGGTGCTGCTGATGAGGAAGCGGCAGGACGACGATCGCGCCCTGCTCGCCGAGGCGGAAGAAACGCCGCAGCCGCTGATCGATGACGTGGTGGAGAAAGTGCTGGAGGGCGTCTCCGAGCCGGAGAAGAAAAAAACTTCCAGTTTGTCCAAGATCACGTCTAAGCACAGAAAATGAGATCCATCACTCTTGTGCTCCTTCTCGTGGCGCTGAGCGCGGTCGCACCCGCGCAGAAACCGTCAAGCAAATCTGCCGGCAGCGATCCCGCCGCCTGGCGCACGCCGGCCGAGCGCAGCGACTACCGCACCACGCCGCGCTACGACGAGACCATGGCCTACGTTCGCCGGGTGGCAGCGGCGGCGCCCGCACAGGTCAAGCTCGAAGTCTTCGGCAAGACCGGCGAAGGCCGCGACCTGGTGGACGTGGTGGTCTCGCGCGACGGCGTCTTCGATCCCGAGGCGCTGCACCGCGCCGGCCGCCCCATTCTGCTCATCCAGAACGCCATCCACGCCGGCGAGATGGACGGCAAAGACTCCTGCCTGGCGCTGCTGCGCGACCTGGTCATCACCAAGACGCAGGCGCGGCTGCTGGAACGCGTGGTGGTGGTCATCATCCCTATCTACAACGCCGACGGCCACGAGCGCTTCGGCCCTTACAACCGCATCAACCAGAACGGTCCCGTGGAAATGGGATGGCGGGTCAACGCGACCAATCTCAACCTCAACCGCGATTACATGAAGGCGGAAGCTCCCGAGACCCGCGCCTGGCTCAAGTTGTGGACCCGCTGGCTGCCGGACTTCTTCGTGGATGACCACGTCACCGACGGCGCCGATTACCAGTACGACGTTACCTTCGACCTGTCCGCGTACGCGGGCAACCATCCCGCGCTGAATGAATGGCAGGAGAAGACCGTAGCGCCTTACTTGGAGAAAGTTGTCACGGCATCGGGCCATGTGATCGGGCCATTGATCTTTCTCACAGACGACACCGACCCCACCAAGGGCATCGAGCGCTATCCCAGCATCCCGCGTTTTGCGGGGGGATACATAGTGCTGCAAAACCGCCCCGGGATGCTGGTCGAGATGCACATGCTCAAGGACTACAAGACGCGCGTGACCGGCAATTACGAGATCCTGCGCGCCCTGCTGGAGGTGATGAACCGCGATGCCGAAACGCTGGTGCGCCTGAACCGCGATGCCGATGCCACGGTGGTCGCCGCCGGCAAGCGCTTCGATCCCAGCGCCAAGTTCCCGCTGCGCACCGCTCCCAGCAAGGAAAGCGAGCCATTCCTGTATCACACCTTCAACTACACGCGGGAACTGAGCGGGGTTTCAGGACAGATCTGGATCCGGTACACACCCGAGCCGCTGGACATCACCATCCCGCGCCCCGCCCGGCTCGAGACCACGCTGGCCATCGCGCCGCCGCGGGCCTACCTCGTGCCCGCGCAGTGGACCAAGGTCATCGAGGTGCTGGAAGCGCACGGGCTGCGGCTCGAGCGCACCACCCGGCCGTGGAGCGCCGAATTGGACACCTACCGCTGCACCGACCTGAAGTGGAACGAAAAATCGTTTGAGGGGCATCACGTGATGTTCGCGCCGCAGTTCACCGCCCGGCCTTTTTCCGGACACTGCGCGCCGGTGCACGAGACCCTGTCCTTCCCGGCGGGGTCGGCCGTGGTCCCCATGGATCAGCGCGCCGCCAAAGTGGCGCTGGAGTGGTTGGAGCCCGAGGCGCCTGACTCCGCCGTCGCCTGGGGCTATTTCGATGCCATCTTCGAGCAGAAGGAGTTCGGCGAGGACTATGTGGCGGAGAAGCTGGCGCGCGAGATGATGGCGAAGGATCCCAAGCTGCGGGAGGAATTCGAGCAGCGTCTGGCGGCGGACAAGCAGTTCGCCGGCGATCCCAACGCGCGCCTTAGTTTTTTCTACCAGCGCTCGCCGTGGTGGGACCGCGAGTTGGGGCTGTATCCGGTGGGACAGCTGACGACGCTGGATGGTGTGCCGCTCAAGTAGCGCCGGCGTCTCGCGCAAATATTGCGCGCCGAATTACGCTTCGACCGGCGTCAATGCCAGCAGCTCCGCAACCGCCTCCAGCACGGCCTGCTCGCCATCCCGTGAGTCAAGCGATTTGTCCACGGCGTGGTGACGGCCGCTGGCGTGCAGAACCAGCACGCGGGTGGCCTCGTCCGACTTCTTGGCCATGTAGGGAAGATGGTGGCGGTCGCTCTTGGTGAGGGTGTGGCCGAGGATGACCAGGTCGAAGCGCTCGCGCGCCAGCGCGGCTTCGATCTCCTTGCGTCCGGCGGCTGGCGTCACCGCGTAGCCGGCCTGCTTCAGCCGCGCTGCTTCAGAGGCGAGGACTTCAGTGTCGTTTTCACCGTAGAGGATCTTTCCCTTGTTGATTTTGCCCATGGTGGTACGGTACCAACCGGCGTGTAAGCGATACAGGTCACCGAAGGTCAGCTACGAACGGAAGGAATGCCACGGAGGCACAGGGTCACAGAGGTGTTTTTGAAATCGTGTTTCTCCGTGCCTCTGTGTCTCTGTGGCATGTTTTGAAACAAAAAAGGCGACCCATTCGGATCGCCCTCTCTTCGGTCGACGAGATCCACAGTCCGACCCTCCGGCGGGTTTTCGCATCGCGCTAAAAATGTACTTTGAACGTAACGTCCGCGCGGCGGCTGGGGAGAAGATAGTACTGGGCATCGCCGAGTTCGCTCTCCGCTACTGGGTCGCGACGGTCGCCGAGATTGCGTGCATCCACCCGTAACTCCCAGCGCCGCGTCCGATATCCTGCGCTGACAGCTACAGTTGCGAATCCTTCCGCCAGCGCCGTATTGCGCTTGTTGAGAAAGCGGCTTCCTGTGTAACTCACTTCGACGCCGCCAAGCAGTCCGCGCACCGGGATGTATTCGATCCCGAACGCCGCCAGGTTCCTTGCAGACATCTCGATCCGTTTCCCGGCCAACTGTGTCGGCACGCCATCGAAGTCCTGGACAAAGTCGGTGAACGTCGCGTCGTGGAAGCTGTAAGTTGCGCGCGCGATCACGTTACGCCGCAGGAATAGCGACAGTCCGGACTCGAATCCCTGGAAGCGCTCCTTGCCAGCGTTGATCAAGGCCGGTATGCCGCCCACGCTCGTAGCAGTTACGAGGTTTTCGAAGTTCATCAGGAAACCGGAGGCCTCCGCTTCCATTCTCCGGCCGAAGAAGCGGCCCTTGATGCCGCCTTCGATGCTGCGTGAAGTCTCCGGCTTGAGGATCAAGTCTCCACCGCTGCTTTCACCGATACCGAAGTCGATGGCCGCCGGCTTGAACGTGTCGCGGTAGTTCGCATAGAAGCGGACCGAGTCCTGGTTCCGCTGCCATGCTGTGACGATGGCCCCTACGCTGGCTCCAGGACGCACGCCCGTGCGCGTCTGCTGGTCGCTGGTTCCCGCGCCCCCGTCAATCACTTCCTGATGCTCGTGGGTCACATTGAGCCGGACGCCGGCGTCGACGCGCAGCCGCGCCAGTGGACTCCACTCCACTGTAGCGTAGGCGCCGAAGAAGTCGCGGTAGTCGTTAATCTGGAAATCCAGGTCCGTGGGAGACGGAACGATAGCCACGGGCGTGCCGCTGAGCGGAGCCGTGTAGTCGAAGTCAGCGCCGCGCGCTGTTCCTGTTCCATGCAGGTAATCGGCGCCGACGAGCAAGCGGATGGACCGCGGCAGCTTCCACGACAGGTGCGAATCAAGGTAAACGTCGGTCAAATGGATCTTCTCGCGGACGCCGCGAGCGTTGTCCGGAACGTCCTCTACAGCGAGGAGGAATCCCCGAAACATGTCCTGCCGGCTATGTGAGACCGAGACAGTCGTGGACCACTGGCCGCCTCCGAAGGCAGCATGGTCAATGCCTCCAAACCACGATCCACGATGATTATTGAGGAGCGCTCCCGCCATGTTCTGATTCGAATCCACCGGAACCAATGGCGACAAAACCGCACCCTCGCGCGGACGGGGACTGGCCGGGTCCTGGTCAAGCCAGTTCACGTCGGTGCTGAACCACAGTCGACTTCCATCCGAGGGTTTTCGCGAGACCCGCCACAGACCGTGGCCACGGCGATAAGCCGTACGATCATCACTGAATCCCAGCCGCTCTCCCTCCAGGGTAAGACGTGATCCCCAGTCGCCCCCCAGAGGAATGGGGGTGGAAAATGCCCCGCCTCCGCTGGCATAGCTGCCGCCATGAAGCTCCAGGATCCTCTCTTCGGACGCCGTGTCCTTGTGGATGACCTGGATGACGCCAACAAACGATGTCGCACCGTAGGTGACCGGCGCTGGACCCCGAAGGACTTCGATGCGCTCGATGTCGCTGAAAGTGAGCGACGTCAACGCAGGGTTGAAGCTTCCTCCCCAGGGCACACCATCGACCACCAGCAGAAAGGCATCGAACTCTTTTAGTCCCCAAAAGTCTGGCACGGCACTGGCCGGCCCTGCGTCTCCGCCCGGCGCGATTTCTACGCCAGTGGCGAAGGCCAGTGCGCTGCGCAAGTCAGTGGCGCCTCGTGCGCTCAACTCCTCCCCGGTGAACACCTCGATTGCGGCGGGAACTTCGCCGGGATCCTCCGGCAGCCGGGTTGCAGTCACTTCCACACGCTGCTGAACGGGCGGCAACTTTTGCGGCGGACTGGTTGTAGAACCGGTGGTGCTTTGTGCAGCCGCATACGACAACAGCGCACTGAGGAGGATGATCAAGCGAACTTTCATGGCGGGTAAGGTAGCGGCAGCGTATCGGCTACTACCAGACTAGTAGGAAAGAACCGCGTGGGCGAACACGAAGAGCAGAAAAAAGGTGTAATCTACGTGACCACATGACGCGCTGGCTCGACAACCCACTCTTGAAACGGCATCAACTCGGTCCGCTGGAGGCACATCTTCTTGGTGTCATTTGCAGGCGCAGCGACGCAACCGTTCGCGAGCTGCTGGAAGAGAAGGAGATCGATGCTGCTTACACGACGGTCATGACGACCCTGGATCGTCTATTCAAGAAGGGGCTTCTCGACCGTGCGCCTGATGGACGAGGCCGTGCGTTTCGTTACCGTCTGAAACCCACCAAGCAGGATTTCTACCGTACGGTTCTGGGTCCTGACCTCAAACACTTGCTCTTGTCGGCTGCAGACCCATCCTTGCCGGTCTCCTTCCTCGTGGACACAGTCGCCGAACATGACACCGCATTGCTCGAGGAACTGACGCGCGCGGTGAACCGGAAGCGGCGGGAGCTGCGCAGGAAGGAAAAGCCATGACCTACTTGGTGAGAGGAGCGGCAGTTTCGCTCGGCATCTTCTTCCTAGCCTATTGCGCCTTCTCGGGATCCGTCGCGTTGGCGTGGAACGCGATTCGGAGCAGAGGCACCTCTCTTCGCGCTTCGCAATTGTTTCTATTGCGGATGCTGCCTTTCGTCGCCACACTTGGGATCGTGTGCCTGCTCACAATCCCATCTTTCATTTTCCTGGAACCGAACGTGGACACGGAGACCCTCGGATTGTGGGGCGCTACGGCTGCCGTGGGCGGCGTGGCGGTAATTCTTTTCGGTATCGCGAACACTGTCCCTGGTTGGCTGAGGACATCGCGGTCGGTTGCAGGCTGCGCCAGGAACTCACCGCGGCTGGATATCGACTCGAGTACGGAAGCGATTGAAGTGAGTCATGAAGCGCCGGGCCTGCTGGTCGCTGGCGTATTCCGGCCGAAGATATTGATCTCCAAAAAGGCCGAAGAGCTGCTCGACGCGGGCGAGTTCCAGGCGGCGATCCGCCACGAACTGTTCCACGTCCAACGCCACGACAATCTTAAGAAATTGCTGCTCGGTTTCTGCGTATTCCCTTTCATGGGACGGCTGGACCGCCACTGGACACATGCAGCCGAAATCGAAGCCGACGATGCGGCGGCGAGCGACGCGCAAACGGCGGTGGATCTTGCGTCCGCAATACTCAAAATAACTCGTGAAATGTCGTGTGTGCCGCGGACAGAAATCGTGATGCCATTGGTTTCGAACGAAGGCGACAGGCTGGCCAGGCGCGTGGAGAGACTACTCGCCTGGCAACATTGCGGAAGACCTGGACCAGCCAGTTTGTGGCCGGTGGCCATAGCGGCAATCCCGGTTCTGGTGGTCCTAGGACTGCATTACGGCTGGGCCCTCACACGGATGCACGAACTAACCGAGCTTTTGGTTCGCTGAGGCTGGAAGAAGAAAAAAGGGCGATCCATTTCTGGATCACCCTTCTTGGTACTCGGCACTGGGTACTCGGTACTTGTCTACGGCATCGCCGGAATTCCCGAAATCCTAGGAATCGCCGGAATCTCCCTAAACGACCAAAAAGGCGATCCATTTCTGGATCGCCCTCTCGGTACTCGGTACTGCGGTACTCGCTTACGCGTGCGCCGGACCCGGGCTGGCACTCGGCTGGCGTCCGGGCTCGGGCTTGAGCACTTTCTGCACTTCGTCCTCGCGCGGCGCCGCCGCCTTAGTGGGAAGCTCCTTGCCTTCGATGATCATCTGGATCTCGTTGGCATCGAGCACTTCGCGCTCCAGCAGCGTCGTCGCGATCTTGTCCAGCGCTTCGCGGTTGTTGCTGATGACATCGACCGCCGCCTTGTAGCCGTCGTCCACAATGCGGCGCACTTCCTGGTCGATCTTGATGGCCGTGTCCTCGCTGTAGTCGCGGTGCTGCGCGATCTCGCGCCCCAGGAAGATCTGCTCTTCTTTCTTGCCGAAGGTGAGCGGGCCGAGCTCGCTCATGCCCCACTCGCAGACCATCTTGCGGGCGAGCTCGGTGGCCTGCTCGATGTCGTTGCCGGCGCCGGTGGTCATCTGGTGCAGGAATAGCTCCTCGGCCACGCGCCCGCCCATCATGATGGCGATGCGCGTCTCCAGGTACTCGCGGCTGTAGGTGTGCTTGTCGTCGATGGGCAACTGCATGGTGACGCCCAGCGCCATGCCGCGCGGGATGATGGTGACCTTGTGCAGCGGGTCGGAGTGCGTCATCATGGCCGCCACCAGCGCGTGTCCGGCCTCGTGATAGGCGGTCATGCGCTTTTCCTCCTCGGAGAGGATCATGGACTTGCGTTCCGCGCCCATCAGCACCTTGTCCTTGGCCAGCTCGAAGTCGTACATCATCACCGTCTTGCGGTTCTGGCGGGCGGCGTTCAGCGCCGCCTCGTTCACCAAGTTGGCCAGGTCGGCGCCGCTGAAGCCCGGAGTGCCGCGCGCCAGGACGCTGAGAGTCCACGTCGTCGGCGAGGGGAATCTTGCGGGTGTGCACCCGGAGGATCTCCTCGCGCCCGCGGACATCCGGACGCGGCACCACCACCCGCCGGTCAAAACGGCCGGGGCGCAGCAACGCCGGATCGAGCACGTCGGGACGGTTGGTGGCCGCGATCAGGATGACGCCTTCGTTGGACTCGAAGCCGTCCATCTCCACCAGCAACTGGTTGAGCGTCTGCTCGCGCTCGTCGTGCCCGCCGCCCAGGCCGGCGCCGCGATGGCGGCCGACCGCGTCGATCTCGTCGATGAAGATGATGCAGGGAGCGTTCTTCTTGCCCTGCTCGAACAGGTCGCGCACCCGGCTGGCGCCCACGCCCACGAACATTTCCACGAAGTCGGAACCGGAGATGGAGAAGAACGGCACGTTGGCTTCGCCGGCCACGGCGCGGGCCAGCAGGGTCTTGCCGGTTCCCGGAGGCCCCACCAGCAGCACGCCCTTGGGGATGCGCCCGCCCAGCTTCTGGAACTTCTGCGCCTCGCGCAGGAACTCGATGATCTCCTGCAGCTCTTCCTTGGCTTCATCCACGCCGGCCACGTCCTTGAACGTGACCTTCTTCTGCTGCATGGAGAGCAGGCGGGCGCGGCTCTTGCCGAAACTGAGCGCCTTGTTGCCGCCGGTCTGCATCTGGCGGATCATGAAGAACCACAGGGCGCCGAACAGGATGAGCGGCGCGATCTGCAGCAGCCAGCTCGGCCAGTTCCCGCTCTGCGCGTCCTTGACGGTGATGATGACGCTCTTGTCCTGCAACTGCTTGATCATGTCCGGGTAGTTGGACGGGACGGTGGTGTGGAACCCTTTCTTGTCGGCGCGGTATTTGCCCCGGACCTCGGTGCCGATGATGGTGACCTCGGACACATTGCCCTGGTTCACCTGCGACGTGAATTCCGAGAAGTTGATCTCGGCGTCCTTGGCGCCACTGCCGCCCGCCTTCACCACCTGCCACAACAGCACGCAGGACAGGACGATCACCAGCCAGAACAAGATCGTCTTTACGGTTGAATTCACCTGAAACTCCTCCCAGAACCCTCTTCCCCGGCACTCGCGCCCAAGGAGCCCGGCACCCCTCGTGCCGGCTCCAATGACGACACCTCAGCCCCTAGATGACTTAGATGCTCGAGCCGTGTTTCCGACAGCTCTATTTTAAATCCTGCGCGGCACCGTTCGCCCGGTGCCAAAAGTACTTGTCCGCGAAGAGTTACCCGGCGGCCGCCACGGGGGTCTGGGCGGCGCTGGCCACGTAGGGCAGGTTGCGCCCCAGCAGGGGCGCGCCCAAACCATAGCCCAGCATATACGAAGGCTCGATGGCATAGCCGCAATAATCCGCCTGCAAAGCTACCCGCCGCTCCGCCTGCTTGTCCAGCAAGGCGGCCAGCTTGACCGACAAAGCTCCCCGCGCCATCAGGTTCCGCATCAGGAACTCCTGGGTGACGCCGGACTGGACGATCCCCTCCACCAGCAGCACATGCTTTCCCTGGACGTTCAGCTCGGGACTGTAAAAGATCTCGGCTCCGTGCTTGATCTCTCGCGTCTCGGGCTTCACGAACTGGCAGACGACCGGGACGTCCAGCGCCCGCACCAGGTCGGCCATGAAGACAAAGCCGTTCTCCAGGACGCAGACAGCGTACACCGTCCGGCCGCGGTAATCGCTGGAGATCCTGTCTGCCAGCTCGCGGACGCGGGCGGCGATCTGCTCGGCCGTGAACACTACCTTCAAATCGCCCAGTTCACCGTGCACCGGTCACCGCTCCCGCCGAGGATGCAGAACGTGCTCCTCGATCACCACCACCAGCTTCGCGTCGCCGGGGGGCTGGAACTCGGTGGAAGCGCCGAAGCCACGCGACCACGCCAGCTTGCCACCACTCGCCGCCACCGGCCAGGACCGCCGTTCCCCCGGGGGCACGTGCCGCTCTTCGAAGAGTTCCTTCATCTTCTTTGGCCCCTTGCTGTGCGCCGGCCACAAACGGTCCCCCGGCCGCCAATTGCGCACCACTACTTCCCGCCCCAACGCCGCCGCATCCAGCGACTGTTCGGGATTATATCCTGAGGCTCCGGGCTTCACGGGCCGCAAAAACGCCCGAATCACCCGCCCCGCCTCTCTGATTTCCACCTCGCCCGGAATGGCAAGACGATACTCGTAGTCGGGTGGTGCTGGCTGGTCTGTTTTACACCGCAGCCGGAACCGAAGTTCCTGCTGCTCGCGCGCGGCAACCCAGCCGCTGGGAAGCTCGCAGGTCTTGCCCCCTGCACAGCAACGCGCGACGTGGAGCAACTGCGTCAGATGTTCGAAATCCAAGCTGACGCCGAGCCTTTTTGCACAGTTGCGGAGGATGCGGCGCTGCACCGCGGGCGGAAAGGCCAGCAGACGCGGGACGTTCACCGTCAAGCCGAAGGCGGCGGAATCCCCAATGACCTCCGGCATAACCCGGCCGAGCTCGGCTTCCCAGTAGTTCTCTTCCTCGCGCGCCACCTCCGCGAGTTGCGCCAGCGCCGCCACGGCGGTGGGCTGGAATCGCGTCTCGATCAGTGGGATGAGCCCGTGGCGAATGCGATTGCGCGTGTATTGCAGGTCGCGGTTGGTGGCATCTTCCCGCCAGCTCTGGTTGATGCCCTCTAAGTAGTCGCGAACCTCCGCGCGGCGAATCCCGAGCAGAGGCCGCACAATGTGACCCGCCTCTTCCCTGCCGCAGAGGAGGACTGCCTTCTTGGGATAGATCCCCGCCAGCCCTTTGGTTCCGGCGCCGCGCAACACGCGCATCAGCACCGTCTCGGCCTGGTCGTCCATGGTGTGCCCGGTGGCGACCGCGTCCAATGCCTGCCGCTGCAAGAACGATTCAAAGAACTGGTACCGTGCTTCGCGGCCGGCCGTTTCCAGGCTCAGCTTGTGCTCGGCCGCGTACACCGGCACGTCCGCGCTGGAGCGGTGGAATTCCAGGCCGTGTTGTTCCGCCAGGCTGCTGACGAACCGTTCGTCTTCATCGGCATCCGCGCCGCGGATCCTGTGATTGAAATGCAGCACCGAGAGGACGATCCCCAGCTCACCGCGCAGTTCCAGCAACACTCGCAACAGCGCCAGGGAGTCCGCACCGCCCGACACCGCCACCCCCACCCGGTCGCCGGGCTTCAGCAGCTCATGCTCGCGGATATAAGCCAGCACCTTCTCGCGCACCGCTTCATAGTAAATGCTTTTCACCACGGAGACGCTGAGGGATTGACCCATTGAGTCGTATGGATTGCGTCTTGGCCGACGACCGACGACTACCGGCCGCTGAAGTGCTCCCACCCTCGCGGTTGTAGCGGCTTGCGCTGGCCGTGGCTGTCCACCAGCCACATGTCGCGGCCGCGGATGATCTCCCCCATGCGAGTGACACGCACGCCGGCGATTTTGCTGGGAACCGGGCGCGATCCCGGCGCGGTGAACAGCAATTCGTAGTCTTCGCCGCCATGCAGGGCGTAATGCAGGCTGCTGGTGGGCAATCCACTGGGGCGCGGGATGGCGGCCTCGCGGACCAGCGCCCCCACCCCGCTCTCCTCACAAACATGTCCGAGGTCGGTGGAGAGGCCGTCGCTCACGTCAATGGCCGCAGTCGCCAGGCCCCGTTCCCGCAGCCATCGGCCGACGGCGATTCGCGGCTGGGGATAGAAGTGAGGCGCATGCGCCGTGTAGCGCGACTTGGCCTTCGCTCCCAGCGCCGCCACACCTCCTTCGCGCAGCCGGTGCAGGGTCCACGCGGAACGCCCCAGCTCGCCGGTCACGTAGATGGAGTCGCCGGGGCGCGCGCCCGAACGCAGCAGCGCCTTGCCCGCCGGCACTCGTCCCACTACCACGATGTCCGCCAGCACTCCGGCAGGCGACTCGGCCGTGTCCCCACCGGCAAGCTGCACCTTGAATTGCCTCGCCAGCCGCAGCAGCCCATTCATGAACCCGTCCACCCAGCTCTGGGGAAGGTCGGCGGGAAGAGCCAAGGATAGGAAGGCCGCCGTCGGCTCGCCGCCCATGGCAGCGATGTCGCTCAGCCCGCGCGCCAGGCAGCGATGCCCGACCGAGTCCGGCGGGTGCCACTCGCGGCGGAAGTGCACCCCTTCCAGGCTGAAGTCGGTGGTGAGCAGAACCTCGAAGCCGGCAGGACACTCGAGAACCGCCGCGTCGTCCCCGATGCCGGTGCGCACCACCCCCCCGCCGCGGGGAGCTTTGGCCTGGCGGCGAATGCGGCGGATCAGCGCTTTTTCGGTCAGGGGCAAAGCCATTACACCCTACAGCTTCGAGCGGCCGTCCGTCACATTATTTCCCATTGGGAGTGCCGAACGCTCCGCTTGCGACCGCTTCGCTTTGGGTGGTTACCAAACTCCGAAACAGGACCGTAAGTCCATAACCAAGTAGTACATCCCGCCGCCAACAGTCTTAACCCTTTCAGCATGTACATAGCTGTTGACTGGAGCGGTGGGGCTCGATAAGCTTCACTCGCCGTTAACCCTGTGATCTGGCCGAGGGCCCGTGGGGTAGCTGCGAAGAAGTAACTTTAGTCATCCCAACGGTTCGGGAGATTACTTTTGCGCAAACGTTATTACGTGCTTTTGGTCGCCCGCGACGGCGAGGGTCAACTCCGCAAGATTCCTATTCCCCTGCATTACATCTACGTTTTCCTGGCCGGTGCCCTGATCGGCATGTTCACCATCACCGGCATGGCCGGTTCCTACGCCCGGATGCTGATGAAGGTGGCGCGGTTCAACCAGTTACGCACGGAAAAAGAGGCCCTGAAGACGCGCTACTCCAAGCTGGAACAGGTGGCGCAGGAAAAAGAGATTCAAGTCGCCTCGCTGGGTTCGCTGGCGGGTGAAGTTTCCGCCCTCTACGGCCTGAAGACCAACCGCATCCTCAAGTCTGATTCCCCGGACCTGAGCGCCGACCAGTTTTCGTCCTCGCTCGACCAGCTCTATGCCCTCAGAAGTTCGGCCTTGAGCGGTGCCGCCACCGTGGGCATCGAACTGGGCGGCGGGCAGCCGGCGACCACGGCGGACTGGCTGCGCATGGCCGCCGCACCCACCATGTGGCCGGTCGAAGGCCCGGTGACCGGGTCCTTCGGCGAGCGCATCGATCCCTTCAACGGTGAGGGCGCGTTCCACACCGGGGTGGACATCTCGACGGCGTACGGACAGGCGGTGATCGCACCGGCCGACGGGATGGTGGTATTCGCCTCCGAGGCAGTCGGCTATGGGCGGCTGTTGATCCTGGAGCACGGCCACGGCATCAGCACCCGTTACGGGCACCTGGCCAGCTTCACCATCGCCATCGGGCAGAGCGTCCGCCGCGGCAACGTCATCGGCTATGTCGGGCGGAGCGGCCGTTCCACCGGCCCCCATCTGCACTACGAGGTGCGCATCCAGGGCGTGCCGGTGAATCCGCACAAGTACCTGCGGATCAGCGTGGCGCAGAACTTCGGGGTGGCGTCCGGGCAATAGCGGAAGTTTCTTTGACAGCTAAGGGCGACCGAAACGGTCGCCCTTGTTGTTTTACCAGGGGTCCAGAGCGTCCGTCACTGCCTCTGGCCTTTTCGCTTTTTCCCTGACGGCGGCGGGGGAGCTGTGGGAGCCTGAGCCGGCGGGCTGGGTGCCGGGGTGAGCGCCTTGCGGATAAATCCCTGCGGAATGGTTGCCGTCAGCGCCACGCGACTGCCGCGCGCTTCGACTTTCAGGCTGTCAAAGAAGGCCTTAACGTCGGCGTCGGGGCCGCCCTGAGTCGTCGACGATTCCACGCTTTTTAGCAGCGCCAGGAAGGTCTTGATGGTTTCGAAAAGTTGCCGGGCATCGTTCTCGCTTTGCATCAGCGCTTCAATCCGCAGATGCAGCGCCCCCAGGTAGCGGGCGGAAGCCACGATGGTCGAACCCGCCAGCCAGCGCACCGGCATCTCCACGCCGCCGGGCAGCACAAGCGACGGTCCCTGGGCCGGCTGCCCGGGCACGCGGGCCAATGCCCAGGCCACGCTGCCCAGCGGCACCTGCCGGTAGTGCTCCCGCACCAGGGAAGGGCCGGAGGCCGGCCGCGCCGCCGCGCGGTATTTGTCGATCATCTGGTGGATCGCCGCGGTGTCCGGCAGGTTGGAGACGGCCACCGTGTCCAGCCCCAGGATGGCGGCCCACACCGTTCGGCCTTCGTGCGGGATGGCGTAGATCACCGCGTCGCGATAGTCCTCGGTGTTGCTGGCGAGTTTCCGAAAGTAAGCGGTGGCGCGCTGGGCATCGA
The DNA here is from genome assembly GCA_963704285.1 of uncultured Acidobacteriota bacterium. Classification (GTDB taxonomy): domain Bacteria; phylum Acidobacteriota; class Terriglobia; order Terriglobales; family Acidobacteriaceae; genus JAHFUA01. The sequence continues at coordinate 328,703 of OY969886.1, forward strand.
ACTTGCCGATAAAGACCTCGGAGTAGCGGGCCCGCTCGAGGAAACCTGGGTCGCCGGCAGCCGGGCCTGAGGGGGCATGCAGAGCAAACGCCGCCTGGTCCAGGTCGCGCTCGAACTGGAAGCCGGTCTCTTTGATGAACTGCTCATAATCGGGATCGTAGGAGATAGACGGAGCTTCGCCGAACACGTGTGCCAGCCGCATCAACCGCAAGTTGACAAAGAGGACGCCGTCGGATTCCGGCAGCAGTCGTGCCGCTTCCGGCGCGGCGCGGCTTCGCAGATAAACGACACCAGCGATGGCGGCGGCGACGAGCACAACCGCCAGCGCGATCCAGAGTTTACGTCGGCGCATGGCGGAGCCTGGCGCGCCCGGCCGAGGTTTCCCAGGCACGCTCCCGGTGGTCTTCAGCTTGGATTACAATAAATTGTTGGGAGCAAGTCAGCACGGAGGCGGAATGATAGCACCTCGGCGCCGGGAAGCGCCTGTTTACGCCTGAGTTACGACGTGGGGGGTTAACCCTTGCACGTAGGATGCCGTTGTGTTAACTTCAGTGATTGTCCCGGCGGTTGGGAAGTGTTTTGCTGGCGTAGCTCAGTTGGTAGAGCATCTGATTTGTAATCAGAGGGTCAGGGGTTCGAATCCCTTCGCCAGCTCCAAGCGAAACGGGTTGCCAGGGGGCAAAGTCGCGTCCTGCAACCATTAGCCACGGTAGCAACGAGCAGCTCATCAAGAGGAACACACACTCCACCTAGTACTTCCGGAAGGTGCTGGCGTTTGTGCGCAGGTGTGCGCGAGAAAAGTGTGCGCCCGAAAACTGGGTTGGTTTTTCTTGCTGGTTTCTTCCGTGCGGCGCACCGCTGGGACGGTTCGCGTGGGTTGCGGCGCTCGGCGCGGGCTTGTGAGCGGAGACGATGGACAGGTGGCCGAGTGGTTAATGGCAGCAGACTGTAAATCTGCCGCTCCTTGCGAGCTACGGAGGTTCGAATCCTCCCCTGTCCACCAGGATTTGGGATCAGAAGATGTCGAGGAAGTTGCTGGTCGCGCTGGCGGTGTACGCGGCGCTCGCCGTGCTGGCGTGGTTCACGCTGGATGCGGGCATCCCCGTCGCTGGACGTGACGTGCCGTTGCGCGCCGTAACGCTGGCAGTCCTGGGATTGTTCGCCGTGCGCACCTTGCTGCACGCGCAGCGGGAGCGGAGTGAATTATCGCGCGAGCGCAGCGACGGTTGAGAGTTACGAGCCGATGTAGCTCAGTTGGTAGAGCACTCCCTTGGTAAGGGAGAGGTCACCAGTTCAATCCTGGTCATCGGCTCCAGAGTTTTTCGAGTTGCGGGCTGTGGGCTCCCTCGCTGCGCTCGGGATTTCGGCGCGCGGCTCGGACGCCGCGCAAGCGCCTCAACTTGGTAAGGGAGAGGTCACCAGTTCAATCCTGGTCATCGGCTCCAGAGTCTTTCGAGTTGCGGGCTGTGGGCTCCCTCGCTGCGCTCGGGATTTCGGCGCGCGGCTCGGACGCCGCGCAAGCGCCTCAACTTGGTAAGGGAGAGGTCACCAGTTCAATCCTGGTCATCGGCTCCAGAGTTTTTCGAGTTGCGGGCTGTGGGCTCCCTCGCTGCGCTCGGGATTTCGGCGCGCGGCTCGGACGCCGCGCAAGCGCCTCAACTTGGTAAGGGAGAGGTCACCAGTTCAATCCTGGTCATCGGCTCCAGAGTTTTGAGCTAACAGCCAAGAGCTAATGGCTAAGAGCTGCAGTTAGGCGGGAGTAACTCAGTGGTAGAGTCACAGCCTTCCAAGCTGTTGGTCGCGGGTTCGATTCCCGTCTCCCGCTCCATTTCCAGGGGCTGTAACGGACACGATGCCAACGTTTGAACAGGCTGCCATACCGATCCAGAACGTTGAACTGTATGAGCGCTTGCGGGGGGTCTTTGAGCGCTTGTTCAGCTCGGAGATCGAGAGCTTCCTGAAGGCGGTCAAGAAAAAGGGGCTTCTGATCCGGCACTACGAGGCCGTGCTGGCGAGTGGCGCCATGGAGCAGGCCGACCGCGCTCTGGCGCAGATGGGAACCACAGCGCGCGCGCTCTACGAATCGCTGCCCATGTCGGACCGGGCGCAGGTCCGCGAGTTCTACCTGGTCCGGCTGGAGCAGGTGGATGAAGCGACGCGGCGCAGGTTTCACCAGGCTTATCGCCTTAATTGAGAGGTAGGCATTTATGGCCAAGGAAAAATTTGATCGCACCAAGCCGCACGTGAACGTGGGGACGATCGGGCACATCGATCACGGCAAGACCACGCTGACGGCGGCCATCACGAAGGTCTTGGGGAAGAACAACCCCAAGGTGAAGTTCCGCTCCTTCGACTCGATCGACAACGCGCCCGAGGAGAAGGCGCGGGGCATCACCATCGCCACCGCACACGTGGAGTACGAGACGGCGACGCGGCACTACGCGCACGTGGACTGCCCCGGCCACGCCGACTACATCAAGAACATGATCACCGGGGCGGCGCAGATGGATGGCGCCATCCTGGTGGTGGCGGCCACCGACGGACCCATGCCGCAGACGCGCGAGCACGTGCTCTTGGCGCGGCAGGTGGGCGTGCCCTGCATCGTGGTGTTCCTGAACAAGTGCGACGCGGTGGACGATCCCGAGCTGCTCGACCTGGTGGAGCTGGAAGTGCGCGAGCTGCTGAAGGGCTACCAGTTCCCCGGCGACGACGTGCCGGTGATCCGCGGCTCGGCTCTGGGGGCGCTGAACGGCGAGGCCAAGTGGGAGAAGTCGATCGACGAGCTGATGGATGCGGTGGACAAGTACGTGCCGCATGCCGCAGCGCGAAGTGGACAAACCCTTCCTGATGCCGATCGAGGACATTTTCTCGATCTCCGGGCGCGGCACGGTAGTCACGGGCCGTATCGAGCGCGGCAAGGCCAAGGTGGGCGAGGAAATGGAGATTGTGGGCTTCCGCGAGACGCGCAAGACGGTGATCACCGGGGTGGAGATGTTCAAGAAGCAGCTGGACGAAGGTCTGGCGGGCGACAACGCCGGCCTGCTGCTGCGCGGCATCCCCAAGGAAGACGTGGAGCGCGGCATGGTGATTGCGAAGCCGGGCTCGATCACGCCGCACACCAAGTTCAAGGGCGAGGTGTACGTCTTGAGCAAGGAAGAAGGCGGACGGCACACGCCGTTCTTCAAGGGCTACCGGCCGCAGTTCTACTTCCGCACCACGGACGTAACCGGAGTAACGGAGATGCCGGAAGGGACGGAGATGGTGATGCCGGGCGACAACGTGAACCTGACCATCGAGTTGATCACCCCGGTGGCGCTGGAGAAGGGGCTGCGCTTCGCCATCCGCGAAGGCGGACACACCGTCGGCGCGGGAACGATCACGGAGATTTTGGAGTAACGAATGCCACGCGAGATCGTTACATTGCAGTGCGCGGAGTGCAAGAACCGGAACTATTCGACGACCAAGAACAAGAAGACCACGCCCGACCGGCTGGAGTTCTCGAAGTTTTGTCGCAAGTGCCGGAAGCACACGATGCACAAGGAAGTCAAATGAATCGGGTGATCTTGCGATCGGGTCATCGGGTGATTTGCCAATGACCCGGTCACCCGATCACTCAATGACCCGATCAGATACAGGGGCGTAAGCTCAACGGTTAAATGACCGCGCTCTCCGGGGCGTCTGAGCCCCGGGCGGTCACCCTGAGCGAAGCGAAGGGCCTCAAGCTGGAGGCAGCGGGTTAAAACAGGGGCGTAAGCTCAACGGTTAAACTGCCGGTCTCCAAAACCGGACTTGGGGGTTCGAATCCCTCCGCCCCTGCCAATGGGAAGGAAGCGCGCCAAACGCGCGATTTAGGCGCCGCAAAGAACGCGGCGCATCGCGCGGCGCGGCCAGGTCCTTCGGCGCCAAAGGAAGGCGCCTCAGGATGACAGGTCACACGAAAGCTGGGATGACCCGAAATGGCGAAGTCAGCAATCACGCAGATCATGGACGCCGATAACATCGGGGGCAAGCTCAAGAGCTGGCCGCTGCGCGTCAAGGCCTTCTACACCGACGTGCGCACGGAGATGAAGAAGGTCACGTCGCCCTCGTTCAAGGAAGTCCGCGCGACGACGCTGGTGGTCATCATCACGGTGGCCATCTTCGGCGTGTACTTCTGGGTTATCGATACCCTGATTAGCAAGGGCGTCAACCAGGTATTCAAGTATTTCCGGCACTGAGCGAGTCTCAGGGCAAATTTATGCAGGAAGAACCGAAGAATAACGACGCTATGAACGAAGCCCAAGCGCAGCCAGGAGAACCGCCCGTCCCGCCAGCCCCTCCGGAGACTCCCGAGGCAGCGGCGGCCGGTGAGCCGGGGCAACCCGAGCGTCCGGCGAACCCGAACATGAAGTGGTACATCGTCCACACCTACTCCGGGTTCGAGAAGAAGGTGAAGGAGTCGCTGGAGTCGCGCATCCAGGCCTTCGGGCTCACGGAAAAGATCGGCAAGGTGCTGATCCCGACCGAGCCGGTAACCGAGGTGCGCGGCGGCAAGAAGTACACCAGCGAGCGCATGTTCTATCCCGGCTACGTGCTGGTGGAGATGGACCTGACCGGCTTTCGCAGCGGCGGCGAGGGTGACCACGTCTGGCACGTGGTGAAATCCACCCCGCGGGTGACCGGGTTCGTGGGCACCGCCAACGATCCCACGCCGCTCTCGGAAGAGGAAGTCAACCAAATCGTGCATCGCGTTGCCGTGGGCAAGGACAAGCCCAAGCTGCGGGTCAAGTTCGAAAAGAACGAGTCGGTGCGCATCACCGAAGGGCCCTTCGCCAGCTTCACCGGCGTGGTGGATGAGGTGAACGAAGACCGCGAGACGCTGAAAGTGATGGTGACGATTTTCGGCCGCGCAACGCCGGTCGAGTTGGAGTTCGGGCAGGTAGAGAAGGTGGCGTAAGCATGGGAACGTTCAAGGCAAAGTTGCGAGTCTGGAACCCAACGCAGCCCGAAAAGGCGGAGGAGGTAGAGGTTTTCGTCGACACTGGGGCGGCGTTTAGTTGGGTTTCGCGCGCGCGACTCGAGCATCTCGGGGTTGGTCCGAGTCGTCGCATGCCGTTCCGCACCATTGACGGGCGAGTTCTGGAGCGTGATCTTGCAATCGTCAACGTCGGAACGGATGGCTACATGGCTCCCGACCTCGTCGTGATGGCGGAACCCGGAGAGATGGAAGTTATGGGCGCGCACAGCATTGAGGGTCTTGGCCTGGCTGCCGACCCGGTGCAGAAGAAGCTGGTCCCGACCGTCATGTTGGCGCTTGCGGCTGCGAGGAAATAAACAGATGGCCAAGAAAGTTACAGGAAGCGTCAAGCTGCAGATCCCGGCGGGCAAGGCCACACCGGCGCCGCCGATCGGGCCGGCGCTGGGGCAGGCGCAGGTCAACATCATGGAGTTCTGCAAGCAGTTCAACGCCAAGACCAGCGCCCGGGAACTGGATGGGCTGATCATCCCGGTGGTGGTGACGGTCTACAGCGATCGCTCGTTCACCTTCATCACCAAGACGCCGCCGGCCGCGGTGCTGCTGAAGCGGGCTGCCGGCATCGCCAAGGGCTCGGGCACGCCCAACAAGGACAAGGTGGGCAAAGTCACCGAGAAGCAGGTGGAGGACATCGCGCGCCAGAAGATGCCGGACCTGAACGCGGCCTCGATCGAGTCGGCTGTCAAGAGCGTGAAGGGGACGGCGCGGTCGATGGGGATCGACGTGGTGGCGTAAGAGGAGATTTCAAATTTGTAATTTGTAATTTGCAAAGTATGACCGCTGATCCGAGGCACTGCGCTTCACGCGAAATTACAAATTACCAATTACAAATTCGCGGCCAGTAGGTCGCAGTAGTCGGACGCACCACGGTCTTGGCCAGGAGGTTGATGTCGCCATGGCAAAGGCGGTGGGAGACAAGGAAACCGAAATGGCCACACGCGCGGGAAAGAACATCACCAAGGCGAGGGCGGCGGTGGAGAAGCGGGCGTATCCGCTGAACGAGGCCGTGCCCTTGCTGCAGAAGGTGAAGTACGCCAAGTTCGACGAGACGGTGGAACTGACGATGCGGCTGGGGGTCGATCCCAAGCATGCCGACCAGATGGTGCGCGGCACCGTGGTGCTGCCGCACGGGCTGGGCAAGTCCAAGCGCGTGCTGGTGATCGCCTCCGGCGAGAAGATCAAGGAAGCCGAGCAGGCGGGCGCCGATTTCGTTGGCGGCGAGGAGATGGTGGAGAAGATCCAGAAGGAGAACTGGATCGATTACGACGCCGTGGTGGCCACGCCCGACATGATGAAGTCAGTCGGCCGGCTGGGCAAGGTGCTGGGCCCGCGCGGGCTTGATGCCCAATCCCAAGACCGGGACGGTCACCTTCGATGTGGCGCGCGCGGTGCAGGAGGTCAAGGCCGGCAAGGTCGAGTTCCGCACCGACAAGACGGCGCTGGTGCACGTGCCCGTAGGCAAGATCAGCTTCGCCCCGGAGAAGCTGGTGGAGAACGCGACCACGGTGATCAGCAGCGTGGTCAAGGCGAAACCGGCGGCCGCCAAGGGCAAGTACATCAAGGGCGTGACCCTGTCCTCGACCATGGGGCCGGGGATCGCGCTGGACACCACGGCGATCGAAGCAGCGTCGAAAGCCTAGTTTCACGTTTCAAGTTTCAAGCCGGCGAGAGACCGGCGATGCGAAGGGACTCCGAGATGGCGGTAACCAAGGCGAAGAAAAGCCAATTGATCGAGAAGCTGAGCGCCGACCTGAAGCAGGCCAACAACGTGATCGTCGGCGAGCTTCGACAAGCTGACCGTGTCGCAGGATTTCGAGCTGCGCAAGACGGTGCGCGGCGCTGGCGCCAGGTACCAGGTGGTCAAGAACACGCTGGCCGAGCGCGCCGCCAAGGGCACACCCGCGGAGCCGGTGTTGAAGGACCTCGCCGGGGTGACTTCGATCGCCTATCACCCCAGGCGACCCGGTGGCGCTGGCCAAGGCGCTGGCCAAGTACGCCAAGGACAATCCGGAGTTCACCTTCAAGGCGGGCGTGGTCGAAGGCCGCGTGATCTCGATCAAGGAGATCGAGGCGCTGGCCACCATGCCGTCCAAGGAAGAGATCTACAGCAAGCTGCTCTTCCTCATCAACGCTCCCGCGCAGCGGCTGGTCACCGCCATGAATGCCGTGGGACGCAATCTGGCCGTGGTCGTCAACCAGGCGGTGAAGGAAAACAAGTTCAAGGCCGGCGAAGTAGCCGGCGCGTAGAGGGTTTGGCCGGGATGCACGTGCGGTGTTCCGGCAGGAAGTTTGGTTATCGGTTGGCACGGGTTCCGAGACGCTGTTGTCTGGCAGCGAATCGAACTGGAAACGTGGTCAGCGGATAACGATTCAGCACAATCGATACCAACGAGTGGAGAAGACAAGATGGCGGATCTGCAGCAGTTGGAAGAACAAATCGTAGGGCTGTCGCTGCTGGACGCGGCGCAGCTGGTCAAGAAACTGGAGGAGCGCCTTGGGGTTTCCGCGGCGGCGGCCGCGCCGGTGATGGTGGCCGGCGGTGGCGCGGCCGCCGGTGCCGCCCCGGCCGAGGAGAAGACCGAGTTCGCCGTGATCCTCAAGGAAGTCGGCGCCAACAAGATCAACGTAATCAAGGCCGTCCGCGAGGTCACCAGCCTGGGTCTGAAGGAAGCCAAGGACCTGGTGGATGGAGCGCCCAAGCCCATTAAGGAAGGCGTCTCCAAGGAAGAGGCCGAGAACATCAAGAAGAAGTTCACGGACGCCGGCGCAACCGTCGAGGTGAAGTAACGGCGGTTTCCGGCGAATCCTGGAGGCAGTTGGAAGCGTCTAATGGTCACCGCTTCCGCAACCTCCTAAAGCGCGCCGGGCGGCGAAGCCGCTGCGGCGCAGGAAGCTCAGCCGAGTGCCCCGGTGGGGCGCAAGGCCATACATAACTGGCGCGGGTAAACACAAATCAGGAGTCATCAAGCGCCGTCTCTGGCGCTCGCGGGGAGTTACGTCCCTGCGGGCGCGCAGTGTCTTTTTAGGAATCCTTTACGCCCCGGCTGCTTGCGGGGCCGCAATGGTGGCGGCGAGACGCCGGCGCTACTGAGGAGCCGTTCATGCGCAACAAGAATCAAGCCTTCCGTAACCGACTTGATTTTTCCAAGATTCCGGCGACCATCCAGATCCCCAACCTGATCGAGGTGCAGAAGCGCTCCTACGAGCGCTTCCTGCAGATGGACCTGCTGCCCAGCGAGCGCGACGACGCCGGGCTGCAGGCGTGTTCCAGTCCGTGTTCCCGATCTCCGATTTCCGCAACGTCTCGCAGCTGGAGTTCGTGGACTACGCGATCGGCAACTGGGAGTGCAAGTGCGGCCACCTGAAGGGCCTGCACCACCTGCGCACCACCTGCCGCAACTGCGGCGCCACCGTGATCACCGACCCCTTCCACCCCGGCGACGTGCTGTGCGCGAAGTGCGGCACCTTCAACACGCAACACGCTGACTTCTGCAACAAGTGCGGCGACCCGTCGGGCTGCAGCTGAAGTACGACGTGAGCCGAGTGCGAGGAGCGCGGCATGACCTACTCGGCGCCGCTGAAGGTCACCATCCGCCTGACGATCTTCGACAAGGACCCGGAGACCGGCAACAAGATCCATCCGCGACATCAAGGAGCAGGAAGTCTTCTTCGGCGACATTCCGCTGATGACCGCAGAACGGCACCTTCATCATCAACGGCACCGAGCGCGTGATCGTCAGCCAGTTGCACCGCTCCCCGGGCGTGTTCTTCGAGACCGCGAACCAGCGCACCTACTTCCTGGGCAAGATCATTCCCTACCGCGGCTCGCTGGGTGGAGTTCGAGTACGACCAGAAGAACCTGCTCTACGTGCGCATCGACCGCAAGCGCAAGTTCTCGGCACCATCTTCCTGCGCGCCCTGGGCCTGCAAGACCGACGAGGACATCCTGCGGACGTTCTACACGCGTCGGACAAGATCGCGATGCAAGGACAAGAAGCTCTTCTGGACGCTGGAGCCCGGCATCGACCGTCCGACCAACCTGGCGGGCATGAAGCTCTCGCACCGCATCGCGAGCCGCAGGCGGCGAGGAGATCGCGCACTCGGGACGCAAGATCACGCCTGCCATCCTGAAGGAGATCCAGAAGGCGAAGGTCACCGAGATCGAGATCGACGCCACCGACCTGGAAGGCGCCTTCACTGCCGCCGACATCGTGGACACGACCACCGGCGAGGTGCTGCTGGAGGCCAACTCCGAGGTGACCGCCGACAAGCTGGCCAAGCTGATCGACGCCGGCATCAGCGAGCTTCAACCTGTTCTTCCCCGAGCGCGACGACGTGGGCACGGTCATCGGCCAGACCCTGCGAACGGACTCGGTCAAGACGCCGCAGGAAGCGCTGATCGAGATTTACCGCAAGCTGCGTCCCGGCGATCCGCCCACGCTGGATACCGCCACCGCGCTGTTCCACGGCATGTTCTTCGATCCCGCGCAAGTACGACTTCTCGCGCGTGGGCCGGCTGAAGTTCAACATCAAGCTGCTTCGAGCAGCGCGGACGCCACCAACCTCGACCACCGCACCCTGGAGCCCGAGGACTTCTACGCCACCATCCGGTACCTGCTGAAGCTGCGCAAGAGCATCGGCGCGGTGGACGACATCGATCACCTGGGCAACCGCCGCGTGCGCGCGGTGGGCGAGCTGCTGGAGAACCAGTTCCGCATCGGCCTGGTGCGCATGGAGCGCGCCATCAAGGAAAAGATGACCGTGTACCAGGAGATGTCGACGGCCATGCCGCACGACCTGGTGAACGCCAAGCCGGTGATGGCCGCCATCCGCGAGTTCTTCGGCTCGTCAGCCAGCTTTCGCAGTTCATGGACCAGACCAACCCGCTCTCGGAGATCACGCACAAGCGGCGTCTCTCGGCCCTGGGGCCGGGCGGTCTGTCGCGCGAGCGCGCCGGGTTCGAGGTCCGCGACGTGCACCCCACGCACTACGGGCGCATCTGCCCGATCGAGACGCCGGAAGGTCCGAACATCGGCCTGATCTCGTCGCTCTCCTGCTACGCGCGCATCAACGAGTACGGCTTCATCGAGTCGCCCTACCGCCGCGTGAAAGGCGGGCGCGGTGCTGGACTACGTCAAGATCGTGAACGCCGGCGACAGCGATTACCAGCGTGGGCGACCACGTCGAGAAGCACGAGGCGGAGAAGGCCAATGCCGACCTGAAAGAGCGCCGAAGCGCCGCCAGATCGACTTCGAGCCCTACTCGTTCTACCTCTCCGCCTGGGAGGAGGACCAGCACATCATCGCGCAGGCCAACGTGGAACTGGACGAGAAAGGCCGCATCGCCGCCGAACTGGTGAACGCCCGCAAGGCCGGCAACTTCGTGCTGGTGAGCCGCGACGAGGTCGATTACATCGACGTCAGCCCGAAGCAGCTGGTGTCGGTGGCCGCGTCGCTGATGCCCGTTCCTGGAGAACGACGACGCCAACCGCGCGCTGATGGGCTCCAACATGCAGCGCCAGTCCGTTCCGCTGCTGCGCGCCGAAGCGCCCCTGCGTCGGCACCGGCATGGAAGGCGTGACCGCGCGCGACTCCGGGCGCGGTGGTTCTGGCGCAAGCGCTCCGGCATCGTCGATTCGGTCGACTCCGAGCGCATCATCGTGCGCGTGGAGGGCGAGCACCATCCCGGCCAGCTCTCGCGCGAGGTCGGGCGCGGACATCTACCAGCTCACCAAGTTCAAGCGCTCCAACCAGAACACCTGCATCAACCAGAAGCCGATCGTGAAGAAGGGCCAGCGGGTGGTGAAGGGACAGGTGCTCGCCGACGGTCCCTGCACCGATCATCGGCGAGCTGGCGCTGGGCCGCAACGTGCTGGTCGCCTTCATGCCCTGGCGCGGCTACAACTTCGAGGACGCGATCCTGGTCTCCGAGAAGCTGGTGAAGGAGGACTACTACACCTCGATCCACATCGAGGAGTTCGAGATCGAAGGCCCGCGACACCAAGCTCGGTCCCGAGGAGATCACGCGCGACATCCCCAACGTCGAGCGAATCGGCGCTGCGCAACCTGGACGAGAGCGGCATCATCCGCATCGGCGCCACGGTCAAGCCGGGCGACATTCTGGTGGGCAAGGTGACGCCCAAGGGCGAGACCCAGCTCACGCCGGAAGAGAAGCTGCTGCGCGCCATCTTCGGCGAGAAGGCCGGCGACGTGCGCGACGCCTCGCTCTACTGCCCGCCGGGCATCGAGGGCACGATCGTGGACGTGAAGATCTTCTCCCGCAAGGGCCAGGAGAAGGACGAGCGCGCCAAGTCCATCGAAGCCACGCAGATCGAGAAGCTGGAGAAGAACCTCTCCGACGAGAATCCGCATCCTCACCGACGAGCGCGCGAAGCGCCTGGAAGCGCATCCTGGGCGGCAAGGAGGTGCAGGCCGACCTGCACGACGAGCGCACCAACAAGCGGCTGCTCACCAAGGGCACCATCCTCGACCGCGACACCATCGAGCGCATCTCCACCCGCAACCTGAAGCGCATCAAGTACGCCGACAAGGACCCGCGGGTGAACGAGCAGATCGACGAGATCGAGGAGATGACCTCGCGGCAGATCGACGTGCTGCGACAAGATCGCCAACGAGAAGATCGGCAAGCTGCAGAAGGGCGACGAGCTGCCCCCGGGCGTCATCAAGCTGGTGAAGGTGTACATCGCCATGAAGCGCAAGCTGTGCGTGGGCGACAAGATGGCCGGCCGCCACGGCAACAAGGGCGTGATCGCCCGCATCCTGCCGGAAGAGGACATGCCGTACCTCGCCCGACGGGACGCCGGTGGAGATCGTGCTCAACCCGCTGGGCGTGCCCTCCCGTATGAACGTCGGCCAGATTCTGGAGACGCACCTGGGCTGGGCCGGCCACGAGCTGGGCAAGAAGTATCGGCGAGCTGCATGAAGAACAACTCCAAGCCGGAGATGCTGCGGCGCGAGCTGAAGGCGCATCTTCAAGGGCACGCCGTTCGCGGACACAGATCACCGAACTCGACGACGACGTACTGGAAGGTCGTGGCCCAGGGCATGGAGCGCGGCGTGTACTTCGCCTCGCCGGTGTTCGACGGCGCCACGCGAAGCGCGAGATCAAGAACGCTGCTGCAGCGAGTCGGGCCTGCCGGAATCGGGCAAGACCGCGCTGTACGACGGCATGACCGGCGAGCAAGTTCGAGCAGCCGGTCACCGTCGGCTACATCTACATGCTGAAGCTCTCGCACCTGGTGGACGACAAGATCCACGCCCGCTCCATCGGGCCGTACTCGCTGATCACCCAGCAGCCGCTGGGCGGCAAGGCGCAGTTCGGCGGGCAGCGCTTCGGGGAAATGGAAGTCTGGGCGCTGGAAGCCTACGGCGCGGCCTACATCCTGCAGGAGCTGCTGACCGCCAAGTCCGACGACGTCTATGGCCGCACCAAGATCTACGAGGCCATCGTCAAGGGCGAAGCCGCCATCGAGCCGGGCGTGCCGGAGTCGTTCAACGTGCTGATCCGCGAGTTGCAGTCGCTCTGCCTCGACGTGGAGCTGATCAAGGTCGGGCGAGACGCAAGCCGGCTGGCCGCCACCGCGGCGGCGGATTAAGTGAAGTTGCCAGTGGTCAGTCAGTGGAAGGCTGCCTGCACGGTTTAGGCCGGTTTGCAGTGGACGTGATCGGCGAAAGGGCACGCATTTAGGCGTGCCGTAAGGGGCAATAAGAGTCGGTTCAGCCGCTGAGGAACGTACTCAGGGCCTAAAGGCCCGACTAATTAGCGGCGATATCGGCACGGCTGAAGCCGTGCCCTTCAGGCGACTGGAAGATTGGAACTGATCGAAGATCGAGCCGACGACTGAGCTCGAACCGCTGGTCTGGAAGTAACCGCGCAACGGCCGGCGAACTGGCACTGCAGGAACGCGGAGGACTACCTTGTACCGTTCGAGCCCATTCGACCTGGCAAACGCGATCGCCGATTTCGACGCCATCCGCATCAGCCTGGCGTCGCCGGAAAAGATCCGCAGCTGGTCGCACGGCGAGGTCACCAAGCCGGAGACGATCAACTACCGCACCTTCAAGCCGGAGCGCGACGGGCTGTTCTGCGCCCGCATCTTCGGCCCGGTCACGGACTGGGAGTGCCTGTGCGGCAAGTACAAGCGCATGAAGCACCGCGGCGTCATCTGCGACAAGTGCGGCGTGGAAGTGACGCTCTCCAAGGTGCGGCGCGAGCGGCTCGGCCACATCGAGCTGGCTTCGCCCTGCTCGCACGTCTGGTTCTTCAAGGGTCTGCCCAGCCGCATCGGCCACCTGCTGGACATCTCGCTGCGCGACCTCGAATCGCGTGCTCTACTTCGAGGCTTACGTGGTGGTCGATCCCGGCGACGCTCCGGTGAAGCAGCAGCGAGGTCATCAAGGACGAGGCGCAAGTACCGCGAGCTCGACCAGCAGTACCGTCCCACCGGCTTCAAGGCCATGATGGGCGCCGAGGCGATCAAGGAACTGCTGAAGCGCGTGGAGGTGGAGGAGCTCTCCATCGAATTGCGCGAGAAGATGAAGAACGAGACCTCGCAGCAGAAGCGGCTGAAGTACGCCAAGCGCCTGAAGGTGGTCGAGGCCTTCCGCAAGAGCGGCAACAAGCCGGAGTGGATGATTCTGGACGTGATCCCGGTGATCCCGCCGGAGCTGCGCCCGCTGGTTCCGCTCGATGGCGGCCGCTTCGCCACCTCGCGATCTGAACGATCTCTACCGCCGCGTCATCAACCGCAACAACCGGTTGAAGAAGCTGATGGAGCTGCACGCCCCCGACGTCATCGTGCGCAACGAGAAGCGCATGCTGCAGGAGGCGGTGGACGCGCTGTTCGACAACGGCCGCCGCGGCCGCGTGCTGCGCGGCGCCAACAACCGCCCGCTGAAGTCGCTCTCCGACACGCTCAAGGGCAAGCAGGGCCGCTTCCGCCAGAACCTGCTGGGCAAGCGCGTGGACTACTCCGGCCGCTCGGTCATCGTGGTCGGTCCCGAGCTGAAGCTGCACCAGTGCGGGCTGCCCAAGAAGATGGCGCTGGAGCTGTTCAAGCCGTTCATCTATCACCGGCTGGAGCAGACGCGGACACTGCACCACCATCAAGCAGGCCAAGGAAATGGTGGAGCAGCAGGAATCGGTGGTGTGGGACATCCTGGAAGAGGTCATCAAGGATCACCCGGTCCTGCTGAACCGCGCTCCCACGCTGCACCGTCTCGGCATCCAGGCCTTCGAGCCGGTGCTGGTGGAAGGCAAGGCCATCAAGATCCATCCGCTGGTCTGCACGGCGTTCAACGCCGACTTCGACGGCGACCAGATGGCGGTCCACATCCCGCTCTCGCCGGAAGCGCAGGTCGAAGCCAGCGTGCTGATGCTGGCGTCGCACAACATCCTGTCGCCGGCCACGGGCCAGCCCATCACCGTCCCGACCCAGGACATGGTGCTGGGCCTCTACTACCTGACCAAAGCCAAGCCCGGCACCAAGGGCGAGGGCCGCACCTTCGCCAACCACCGACGAGGTGCTGCTCGCGCTGGAAGATGGGCGAAGTGGAGACGCTCACCCCCATCCGGCTGCGCTACACCGGCCAGGTGATCGACCTGACCACCGCCTACGACGACCAGGACGTGCATGCACACCGAGCCGGTCGCAGTTCGAGCGAGCAGTTCATGAACACCACCGTCGGGCCGCGTGATCCTGAACGAGTACCTGCCCGAGGGCATGCCCTTCATCAACGGCCTGCTCAAGAAGAAGGGCCTCGGGCAGCTGGTGAACTACTGCTACCTGCGCTTCGGCCTGGAAACCACGGTCCAGATGCTGGACGAGGTCAAGGAGCTGGGCTTCCTGTACGCCACCAAGGCCGGCATCTCCATCGGCATCGACGACATGGTCATCCCCGACGAACAAGCGGGCGCTGGTGCGCGACGCCGAGAAGCAGGTGGTCGACGTGCAGCAGCAGTACCTGGACGGCGCCATCACCAACGGCGAGCGCTACAACAAGGTCATCGAGATCTGGTCGGGCATCACCGAGAAAGTCTCCGACGAAATGTTCGGGGCGATGGAGCGTGCCGACAAGTCCGGCGCCATCAACCCGATCTACATCATGGCCGACTCCGGCGCCCGCGGATCGAAACAGCAGATCCGCCAGCTCTCCGGCATGCGCGGCCTGATGGCCAAGCCCTCCGGCGAGATCATCGAGACCCCCATCACCGCCAACTTCCGCGAAGGGCTGACCGTGCTGCAGTACTTCATCTCCACGCACGGCGCCCGCAAGGGACTGGCGGACACGGCGCTGAAGACGGCCGACTCCGGCTACCTGACCCGCCGCCTGGTGGACGTGGCCCAGGACGTGATCGTCAGCGAGGTCGACTGCGGCACGGTGGACGGCATCTACGTCGGCTCCATCGTCGAAGTCGGGCGAGATCATCGAGCCGCTGCGCGACCGCATCGTGGGCCGCGTGTCGCTGGAGAAGATCAAGGACTACGAAGGCAACGTGATCGTGGACGTCAACCAGGAGATCACCGAAGACCTGGCCAGCGCCATCCAGGCGGCCGGCATCGAGCGGGTGAAGATCCGCTCGGTGCTGACCTGCGAGTCCAAGCGCGGCGTGTGCGTCATGTGCTACGGCCGCAACCTGGCTTCGGGACGGCTGGTGGAGCTGGGCGAAGCGGTGGGCGTGATCGCCGCGCAGTCCATCGGCGAGCCCGGCACCCAGCTCACCATGCGCACCTTCCACATCGGCGGCACGGCCATCGCGGGTCTCCGAGCAGTCGCGCCTCGACGCCAAGACCAACGGCATCGTCCGCTTCCTCAACCTGCAGACGGTGCGCAGCCAAGGAAGGCGATCTGGTGGCCATGAACCGCAACGGCTCCCTTGCCGTGGTGGACGAGAAGGGCCGCGAGAAGGAGCGCTACTCGGTGGTGTACGGCGCCAAGCTCAAGGTCAGCGACGGCGCAGCAGGTGCAAGCTGGGCCAGGTGCTGGTGGAGTGGGATCCTTACACCTTCTCCATCCTCACCGAGATCGGCGGCACCGTCAGCTTCAAGGACCTGCAGGAAGGCATCACCCTGCAGGAAGAAGTGGACGAGGTCACCGGCCTGTCGCGGCACGTGGTGACCGATTCGCCCGGACGAGAAGCGGCAGCCGGCCATCGTGGTCAAGAGCAAGACCAGCAAGCGCTACCTGATGCCCTCGCGCGCCCACCTCATGGTGCAGGACGGCGACACGGTATCGCCCGGCGACGTGCTGGCCAAGATCCCGCGCGAGACCACCAAGACCAAGGACATCACCGGCGGTCTGCCGCGCGTGGTCGAGCTGTTCGAGGCCCGCAAGCCGCGCGAGACGGCGGTCATCAGCGAGATCGACGGCACCGTCAAGTTCGGCGAGGTCAGCAAGGGCCAGCGCAAGATCCTACGTCATCGCCGACAACGGCTCCGAGAAGGAGTACTCGGTGCCGCGCGGCGTCCACATCAACGTGCAGGAGGGCGAGCGCGTCCGCGCCGGCGAACCGCTCATGGACGGCCCGCTCAACCCGCACGACATCCTGGCCGTGCTCGGCGAGAAGGAGCTGCAAGCCTACCTGGTCAACGAAATCCAGGAGGTCTACCGCCTGCAGGGCGTGAACATCAACGACAAGCACATCGAGGTGATCGTTCGCCAGATGATGCGCTGGGTGCAAGGTCGAGGACGTCGGCGACACCGAGTTCCTGCCTCGAAGAGCAGGTGGACAAGTTCAGGTTCGACGAGGAGAACGAGCGGGTAATCAAGGAAGGCGGCAAGCCGGCCACGGGTCGCCCGCTGCTGCTGGGCATCACCAAGGCGTCGCTCTCCACCGAGTCGTTCATCTCGGCGGCGTCCTTCCAGGAGACCACACGCGTGCTCACCGAAGCCTCCATCCAGGGCAAGGTGGACCACCTGCGCGGCCTGAAGGAGAACGTCATCATGGGACGGCTGATCCCGGCCGGCACCGGCATGGAGTACTACCGCAACGTGCGCCTGGCGCCCGAACTGGAAGAGGCCGCACAGAAGGTCCAGGAAGAGGTCTCGGCCGCCTACGAGGAAGCCGAGCGCGCCCTGGAGCTCCTGCGCCACGAAGGCGAGACCGAGGAGCTGGCGGCGGAGTGAAGCAGTCGCCAGTTGTCAGTTGCGAGTTATCGCGGGCCCGCAAGGGCCCGCGTTTTTTTTCGATTTGTGTCAGGGCACGGCTTTCAGCCGTGCCGCCCAGAGCCGCCACAAATGCGGGCCTTAGCCCCTGAGGAACAACGCGAGGCCGCCAGGACCCGCGATTTTTTGAGGAGGTTAGTTCTGGAACGTTTTTCCCGTGGAATCGGACTGCGAAGTCCGGGTACAAGGTCCTGGTCCCAGAAGTATTCCCTCTGCAACTCGGGATTCACACGTAGGTCGAATCCAAGGCTGACTCGTTTAGTATTCATGGCTTACCGGTCCATTGGCGCCAGCTCGGGTACGTTCTGCACTCCTGCAGGCCAATAGGAGGAAATTGAAACGCACCCTTGGGGCCGTGACGTTTGTTCCAGTAGCACTTGCAAGTGCTTGGATTTTGACCGCGATGTGCGCCGCTGTGGTACTGCCCGAGAGCATCCACGACTCGTTCACTCCAGAACTGCTGTCGGGAGAACCTTGTCGATCGGCTGGGTCTCTGGTCCAGAACCGGCCCGTCGCTTGATTGTAGTACCGCGCCCTCAAATGGTAGAGACCGACGTTCCCGTCCAGCCATTCGCCGCTGTAGCGGTAGTTGTTAGCGGTGGTGCCACTGCTGGTGATGGGCATCCCGAAGGCATCGTATTGGTAGGTGTCGGTCACCGTTCCTGCAGTGTTCGCCAGGAACCGGACATTGCCGTGGCCGTCGTACCCGTAGAAGCTCGGCGTCCAGGTGCTGCTGACGAACTGGTTTTCGCTCACGCGCTGCAGACCGTAGGCATACGTGCGCGTCACCGCTCCGTTGACGGTCTCATCCACCAGCTGGGAGTACCCGGTCGGATTCAGCGTATCCACCAAGTACTTCGTCGTTACTCCACCGGCCGTCTCCGAGACCCGGTTGCCGTCTCCGTCATAAACGATGCTGACCGCCCCGCGCATCAGCAACCGGTTCTCGAAGTCGTAGCCGTAGGAGATGCCCCCTGAGGAGATCGTGTTTCCGTTGGCGTCGTAGTCGTCCGTGGTCAAATCGCTAAGGGATGCTAGTACCTACTCCGACGGCCAGTCGGGTAGGTCCCAAGGCTCTTTATGCCAAGACAACACGCGAGAACGCCAATCGCTGAACCATTTAGGTTCTGTACCCCGCCACCGCGGATTCGCGGACTGCGCCCCAAAGCTAACATGGTATACAAACGGAAGCCGCTTCCAATAAAGAACCTCAAATTCCGTGTGCATTTGCCACGTGACTGTTTCGAGTTGAATCCGCTTGCGGTAGATTTCTGGATACCAACCCATGTATGCAATCAGGCGGTCGCGGCTTGCTGAAATCAGTTCTTCGTGGCTTAAGTCCCCGCAGTCATAAACCATATGCTGCCAGTCAGCCTCCGCCACCTTCTCCCAAGCTGCGCCGCCGAGCGCGGTTAACTTAAAACTTACCTGCATTGCAGGAGGGCGATTTCCCCCGTAGCCCGGCGCCGGACGGGCGAATGGGATTTGTCAAGCGTCCTTTGGGAGGCTCAGAAAGCGATCCAAAACTCGTGAAGCACCAAGCCGAGTTCCGACTTCGTCCTCAGGCAGCTCCGAGGACATCGTAATCATGCCCGAATCGAGCAACTCAAGCAGACCCCTAGCATAATCCTCCGCACTACTCCGAGGCACCCGCTTAGTGTTCAGAGCTTCCGTTTCAACCGCGGGAAAAAGAAGATACAGCCAAATTGGCACTTCAATCGCCAGATTTAGCAGCCAATGTTTAATCATCCCCTCAGTTGGCAGCGTATCCGCCATTTTACTTAACAATGCCCCAGCTCTGCGTCTCGACTGGCTCTCCGCTACTCTCGTCACAGGATGGGCAGCCGACCAGTGACCCCGCCCTTCCTCCGCCTTTCACAAACAGGACATTGCGGTGCCAGCCGGGATCGTATCTCCCCCCACCGGACACGGGCCACCTGTTGCTTTTGCCGATTGGCCCTTCCTAAGTTGCCGAGGTTCAAATTCAGCCTGAAGGGCATAGAATGCCTCGTCCTCGCTCTTGTAGACATATCGGAAGGGCAATTTCCCTACAGGGATGAGGTTCGGAAACATACTCTCGCAGGATGGCCGGCTTTTGAACCCACAAGGACCAGCCTCGATCGGAGTGCCCATGGTTGCTGCTATCAGCCCAGTCGCGGCCTTAGTCAGTGCGCATGCTATTGCCGCACTTAGCGCAACAATCGCGGGCTCCGTCAGTGGCGGGAGCTCCTCTAGAATGGCCACGTCTGCGGTGTCCGAGCGCCCGGTGGGGTCGACCCGGTTTACCGGATCGTCCGAGCCATAAATGTACGGGTTAAAGCTCAGGGGAGAGCATCGCATGCCTTCAACGGGGTCTCGGGTGATAAATCGTCCCACCGTCGGTCTGTACCAGCGATCCCGCAGTTGGTAGAGGTTGGTTGTGTTGTCGAACGCCTCTCCGCTGTACAGGAAGCTGTTGGGCGTGGTGCCGGCGCTGGCGATCTGGTTTCCGAAGCCGTCGAACTGGTAGGTGTTGCCGACGGCGGCGGAGGTGTTGGTCAGGAAGCGGACGTTCCCATGGCCGTCGTATCCGTAGAAGCTCGGCGTCCACGTACCGCTTACGGGCTGGCTCTCGCTAACCCGGTCCAGACCGTAGGCATACGTTCGCGTGACCGAGCCGTTCACGATTTCGTCCAGCACTTGCGGCAATCCCGTTGGGTTGAGATCGTCAACCAGATATTTCGTAGTCACCCCAGCAGCCGCCTCAGAGACACGATTTCCGTCGCCATCGTAGACGATAGTGACCGCCCCGCGCATCAGCAGGCGGTTCTCGAAGTCGTAGCTGTAAGAAATGCCTCCCGAGGAAATGGTGTTTCCGTTCGCGTCGTAGATGTCCGTCGTCAACCGGTCGTTGGCATCGTAGAAGAACGATCCGCCTGGAACCGCGCTCAGGGTTGAGGTCATCTGGGTCCGAGGAGACCTCCTCCTTTGGCATCCCCTTTTTATAGAATCGGTCCACTAGTTGCTCCGCTTGGGATCCCAAAAGAAGGACTTGAGAGGCAGCAAGAGGGCAACCATCATAATGGAGACCAGAACAATGTTTACTGTGTAAATCCGAACGGAACCCGGCCAGCGCCATGCTTCCTCTAGCCACTCACCGAACGTGACGTCGATCTTACCGCGAAAAATTGGCAATAGGAAAACCGGAAAGGCCCATACCGACACTATGAGAAACATAACGAGCCATGCCCAGCGATATCTTTTGATAAATCCCGTCCACACGACGACGAGACCCACGGCAATGTTGGCTAGAGAAGCAAACCCCACAGCCTGCAGCAAAACGTCTTTTCTGTACGCGGCGTTGCTCAAGCACTCGGGGACGCGAAACAGCAGGGCGATGGTAAAAAGCAGACACGAGACGAAAACCGGATCATGACGGACTTTCATTGCGCTGGCTGTCACCTTTCCATCGATCTTTCCTGCACAGATACTGCGGCTTCTTCCATTTGCCTAATATAACTTGCAACATTGACCGCTGATATTGCCCCAGGCCCCTGGGTCGTAGTTGGGCTTGTATCGCGTCGGATACCCTGGCCAATTTCTTGCCTTACACTTGGCGGCGAATTTATCAAATTCGTCTATGCAGCAATCTTTGTCGCCTTTACAGTCAAATCCCTGTACGGCCGTCCCTCCTGGACCGTTTAAGCTAGTGCAATTATCGATGCCGCAAGAGCGGCCCGGACATTCGTGCGATTCGCACGTACGAACCTTGAAAGGTGCGAAGAAGTGGAGGAGTAGCGCGTATTCCAGTATGGCTTGCTCACCCGTTGGGTCAACCTTGTCGACCGGATCATCCATCGCGTAAGCGTATGGATTAAGCGTGAGGGGCAAGCACTTCCTGCCTTCCACCGGGTCCCTAGTAATGAACCGCCCTGTCGTCGGCCTGTACCACCGTGCTCGTAGCTGGTACATGCTGGTGCTGCTGTCGAACTGCTCCCCGCTGAATAAGTAATTGTTGGGCGTGGAGCCGGTGCTGGCGATCTGGTTTCCGAAGCCGTCGAACTGGTAGGTGTTGCCGACGGCGGAGGAGGTGTTGGTCAGGAAGCGGACGTTCCCATGGCCATCGTATCCGTAGAAGCTCGGCGTCCAGGTGCTGCTCACAAGCTGATTCTCGCTAACCCGGTCCAGCCCGTAAGCATACGTTCGCGTGGCCGAGCCGTTCACGATTTCGTCCAGCACTTGCGGCAGGCCCGTGGGATTGAGGGTATCCACGAGGTACTCCGTCGTCACGCCGCCCGCCGTCTCGCTGACCCTGTTTCCGTCCCCGTCGTAGAGGATCAGGACCGCCCCGCGCGTCAGCAGCCGGTTCTCAAAGTCGTAGCTGTAGGAAATCCCGCCCGAGGAAATCGTGTTGCCGTTCGCATCCCAATTGTCGGTCGTCAACCGGTCGTTGGCATCGTAGAAGAACGAGCCAGGTGGAACCGCGTTCAGCGTCGAGGCCATCTGGGTCCGATTCCCGACCGCGTCGTAGGTATAGCTGACCGTGCCATTGTTGCCTGCCGGATCGCTGGCGATGGCCTCCGAGGTGAGCCGGTAATCGCTGTCATAGCCGTAGTTCACGGTGCGCCCGCCCAGTTCGGCAACCGACAAGCGA
Organism: uncultured Acidobacteriota bacterium; assembly: GCA_963704285.1. Taxonomy (GTDB): domain Bacteria; phylum Acidobacteriota; class Terriglobia; order Terriglobales; family Acidobacteriaceae; genus JAHFUA01. The sequence continues at coordinate 350,535 of OY969886.1, forward strand.
TTCCCCGCCGCACCCAGGGTGTAGGCGTAGCTCGCCAGCACCCCGCCTTTCGAGGAACTCATCTGCGTCAGCCGGTTCAGCGTGTCATAGGTGTAGCTGGATTGCGCGCTGTTCGGATACGTGTAGCCCGCCAGATTGCTCACCGCATCGTAATTGTACGTCGTCACCGCCGAGGTCGCTCCTTGCTGGCGGCGGAGTAGTTGCCAGTTGCCAGTTATCGCGGGTCCGAAAGGCGTTTTCTTTTCGGGAAGGCCAGCGACTGCATCGGCCGACGACCGACGACCGACAACGGTTTTACCGCACCACCCGCATGTTCCGCCAGTCGTAACCGAACTTCCTGCCGCAGTCCAGGCAGACGACGTAATGGCTGGGGCCGCTCGCGCCGACCGGCATCCAGTCGGCGGCCTTGTAGCAATTATCCAATTCGGCCGTAAACGGCTGGGAGAGCTTGCGGTGGGCACAGGCCACGGAGAGGAGCTGAAGGATCTTTTCCAACATCACAGTTGCCGGACGAGTGGGCGCTCGTGGGGTTTGATCCTCGCTCCCGCATTCGGCGGCGCGGGAGCGAGGATCCTTAGTGGTTCTTCACCAACCCCGCCCTGGTCTCGCAAAGGGTGGGGCACAGAGTACTAGACGCGGGCCAAGACAGCCGGTTTCTCTTCCGTTGCCGGAACTTCCTTGGCGTCACCGTTGGTCTTCTGCCCGGGCTTGCGGATATCGATGCCGCCCTTGAAGAACGCGCCATCCTCGATGGAGATGCGCTGGGCGACGACATCGCCGGTCAACGAGCCTTCGCTGCGGATGTCCACGCGGTCGCTGGCCACCAGGTTGCCGCGCACCTTGCCCAGCACCACGATCTCGCGGGCGTTGATGTTGGCGGCCACCACCCCGTTGCGGCCGACGGTCACGCGATTGCCGGCGAGGTTGATGGAGCCTTCCACCCGGCCGTCGATGTAGAGCGACTCCGATCCCGTCACTTCGCCCTTGATGACCAGCGACTTGCCGATGGTCGCCTGCTCGGCGGAGTTGATGACGGCATTGCGGGGAGCGGCGGCCGGCATGGGCTCGGCCGGGGTCATGCTGGACATGCTCGGGCTCATGGGCTTCTCCGGTTGCGTTGGAGTTACAGGTTGGTTACTGGGCTTCCACATGGTTCTCTCGAAATCCTTTCCTTGAATTCACCGTTCGGTCACGAGGCGCGGGCCGGGGCCCCCAGCAGACCCGAGTTCGGTTTGCTGGGGTGGTCAGGCCGTTCTCTTGCTGTTTACCCTTGCGCTTGCTTCCGAGCAAGCAAAATCTCTTTCCATGTACCGGATGAGGAACAAGTCGGTCGCGCTTCGGTCGCCCCACCATCCATTCCTGACGCGTCGGACTGGGAAAGGAGAGTTGCTGGAACGACAACACTTGCCTGGCGAGCGCCCCCGCCGCCTCCGGACTTGCACATCTGCCGACAACGGGCGAGCTCATTATTCCTGTCCGGCCTGGATTTGTTATATCAGGCAAAGGCCCTGGCAGGAAATCCATTCCCGCTTAGGATACAGTTACGTTAGGCCTAGAACGGAAGCGCAATCCCGTCTGGGCCGCTCCCGGCCTGCCGGCACCATGCTTTCCGACCGCGTCATTCTGGACAAAATCGATCGCCAGCCCAAGCAGACGGCCGGCTTTAAGCAGCTGGTGCGCGAACTGGGCGTCCACGGCGACCAGCGCCGCGAACTGAACCAGCGCCTGGAGCGGCTGGTCGAGCGCGGCGAGCTGGTGGAAATCCCCGGCGAGCGTTACGCCATCCCCCGCGCTGCCGGTCGCAACCTGGTGCTCGGACGCCTGAGCATGCACCGCGACGGCTACGGGTTCGTGATCCCCGAGTCCGCAGACGTCAAGCAGCGGCTCAGCGGGGACATCTTTGTGCCGGCGGTCGCCATCGGCACGGCCATGCACGGCGACCGCGTGCTGGTTGAAATGGGGGCGGTGCGCGATGGCCGTGCCGAAGGGCGCATCGTGCGCGTCGCCGGCCGCGTCCACCCCACGGTGGTCGGCACGTTCCATTATGGGACGCGCTTCAACTACGTCACCCCCATCGACGAGAAGATCACGCAGGAGATTGTGATCCCGCGGGGCATGGAACAGCCAAAATCCACCGCCGAGAGCGTCGAGGGAAAGAGCTCAAAGGACCGGGCGGCAGTGCACCGGGTTCTGGGCCAGGAAGCTCGGCGGCGCACCGAATTCGCCGACCTGGAAAACGTGGTGGTGGACGTGGAGATCACCGACTGGCCCTCGCCCACGCAGAATCCGCGCGGGCGTGTGCTCGAGATCCTCGGCTACGAAGACGACTTCGGCGTGGATGTGGAGATCATCATCCGCAAGTTCCACCTGCCGCACCGCTTCCCGGTCGAGGTGCTGGAAGAAGCCCAGTCGATCGAGGACATCATTTCCCACGGCGAGCTGCGCCGGCGCCGCGACTACCGCAGCCTGCCCATTGTGACCATCGACGGCGAAACCGCCCGCGATTTCGACGATGCCGTCTTCGTCCAGCGTCTCCCCAATGGCAACTACGAGCTGCAGGTCCACATCGCGGACGTCGCGCACTACGTCACCGACGGTTCGGCGCTCGACGGCGAAGCTAGGCTGCGCGGCACCTCCGTGTATTTTCCCGACCGCGCCGTACCCATGCTTCCGGTCGAGCTCTCCACCGACATCTGCTCGCTGCGCCCCGATGTGGACCGGCTGGTGATGTCGTGCGTGATGGAGATCGACCACCAGGGCGAGATCGCCGGCTACGAACTGCACCAGGGCGTCATCCGCTCGTCCGAACGCATGACTTACACCAACGTCAACCTGGTCCTCGAGGGCGACCAGCCGCTGCGGCAGCGGTATGCGCGCCTGGCCGAGACCTTCGAGCTGATGCGCGAGCTGGCGCTCATCCTCAACCGCAAGCGCGTGCGCCGCGGCTCCATCGACTTCGACCTGCCGGAGCCGGTGATCGAGTTCGACGAAGAAGGCATGATGCGCGGCGTCACCCGCTCGGAGCGCAACATCGCCCACCGCATCATCGAGGAGTTCATGCTGTCGGCCAATGAGTGCTGTGGCCTCCTACCTCGAGCATAAAGGCGTGCCTTCGCTCTACCGCATCCACGAGAAGCCCGATCCCAAAAAGGTGTTCGAGTTCGAGAGCATCGCCGCCAGCTTCGGATACTCGCTCGGGGTGGGCGCGCTGCCGGTGCGGCGCATGGAGATGCGCTCCGAGCGCCGCGCGCGGCACGGAACGGGGCGGCCGGCGCACGTGATCGAACTGCCGGAGGAGGTGCACATCACTCCGCGCATGTACCAGAAGCTCACCGAGAAGATCGCCGGCAAGCCCGAAGAGCGCATTCTTTCCTACCTGATGCTGCGCTCGCTCAAGCAGGCCCGCTACTCGGAGGAGAATGTCGGACACTTCGCGCTGGCGGCGTCCACCTACACGCATTTCACCTCGCCTATCCGGCGCTATCCCGATTTGATCGTTCACCGCATCTTGAAAGAAGTGCTCAGCGCCGAAGACGGGCGTGGCGTGCCCGCACATAGCGAGACACCGTCGCCGTGGTCGAAAAGGGTCGCGGGAGGGCACGACCGGGGTCCCCAGGCTGCGCGCCTTTCGCAGACTGGGGTGGACGACTTTAGTCGTGCCGTAAAGCACGTCAAAAGCAAAGGGGCTTTAGCCCCTGTGGCCCCAGTACTTTCCGAAGAAGCGCTGCACGATATCGCGGAAGAGTCCAGCCAGTCCGAGCGCCGCGCCGACGATGCCGAACGCGAGCTGATGGAGTGGAAGAAAATCAGGTTCATGCGCGACCGCGTCGGAGACGAGTTCGATGCCCTGATCGTGAGCGTCACCAAGTTCGGTTTCTTCGTCGAGCTGATGGATATGTTTATCGAAGGTCTGGTGCCAATCGCGACGCTCACCGGCGACCGCTACACCTACCGCGAGAACACCAAGCAGATCATCGGCGAGCGCTCGAAGAAGAAATACTCCCTCGGCGACCGCGTCAAGGTCGTGCTCGACCGCATCGACCGCATGCAGAGGAAACTGCAGTTCGCGGTGCAGGAAGAAGAACCGTCGCGGGCGGAGCGAAAGCACCGGCATCGCTAGGGAGCAGCGAGTATCGAGTACCGAGTGAGGCAAGGAGGGGGGATGGAGCGCGTCACCGGAATCGGCGGCATCTTCTTCAAGTCGGATAACCCGTCCAAGCTCTATGAGTGGTACGAAAAGCACCTGGGCATCAAGGTCGACCCGCAGTACGGCAAGATGTTTGAGTGGCAGGAGAAGGACGGCAAACCTGGCGGCACCGCCTGGAGCATTTTCCCGCGCGACACCAAGTACTTCGATCCCAGCCGCGCCGGCTTCATGGTGAACTATCGCGTTGACGACCTGGACGCGCTGCTGGAAGCGCTGCGGGCTGAAGGAGTGTGGATCGACCCCAAGCGCGAAGACTACGACTACGGCCGCTTTGCCTGGATCATGGACCCGGACGGCAATCGCATCGAGCTGTGGGAGCCGCCGAAAGGATAGTACCGAGTAGCGAGTACCGGGTACCGAGGGAGTCCCACAAGCTGCTTATCAGATAGAATCCCAGCATGTTGCGTTTTCCCACTGCGGGTGAGTCGCACGGCGAAGCTCTGGTGAAATGCGAACATCTCCTCGAAGCGCCGGCTCATGGTTCACCACCCATTTCTGGCTGCTCACTGCCGGTCGGAACAGTTTGAGCAGCCGCGCCAGCATTTTTCATCTCTTCCCGCAGACGCCTCATCGTTGCCCGCAGCTCTTCTTTCGTGGGAAACGTGATGGCCTCCGACGGACAAAGCTGCGCGCAACTCTCGCAACCAACCACGCAGTTCAGGGGATTCTGGACAATGGGGTGCTGATGTTCTTCATCCCACACAAAAACATCGTTCTTGCAAAAGTCATAACAGACTCTGTCCCCGAGGCAGGCGTCATAGTTGATGGTCGGAAACCAGGTGATTTCTTCCCTCGGTATGTTCGAACCCATGACTCCCTCCTCCAACCTCAAGCAGACACATGCTGCTGCGTCTTCACGAGTTCCTCTACCTTCTCTCGGACCCGCGCGAGGACGCCTTCGTTGTTGGTTCCGCGAATGTCGACCGTGATGAAACGCTTCTCATCGAAGCCTGTGTTGCGAAGCAGTTTCTTGAAAAGTTTTGCCTGTGCATCCGGAGCGCAGGCGCCGGAGACAATGTAAGTGTCCGGGTCTGCGGCCGACTCACGCAGGATCTCCGCCAGAATTTGGTTTCCTCCTTGGCCGCAGAGCTGCGGATGCACTACGGCGTACTGCACGTCCAGTTCGCTCTCGAGCTGGAACGGGAGCGTGTTCATGTCCGTGTTCTTGAAGGAATCACAGAGCCCCTTGCAGTTGCACAACAGGATTTTGACTTTCATGGTTTTTCCTCCTATCAACTCTGTCTGGCGTTTGTTGAGTGGCGGGCCTGCTTCGGTTGCTGCAGCCCGTCTCGCAGGAGTTCACGAAATCTCTCCAGGTCGCTTTGTAGGCATGGCTCTTTGCGGCTGATGTCGGTCAAGAACCGCTGCAGGACCATGGTGGCCGGAGAGTCTGCGCGAGTGAGGTGATAGACCATGCGATTGCCCTCCCGAGTGGCAGTCACAAGATGGGCGAAGCGCAGGCGGGCCAGGTGTCTGGAAACCATCGGTTCGGAAAGCTCCAAAACACGCTGTAAGTCGCAGACGCAGAGGGGGTGAACGCGCAACAAATTCGTGATCCGCAGCCGGGTGGGCTCGCCGAGAGCAGCCAGGATGCCGGCCAAGGATGCCGGTTTGTCAGTCTCTGTATGCATAGTGTGCGCCTCCCGCGTTCACAACCTATTCCGTATAAGCCGCACGAGCTGCCGGCTTTTGTTCTCGATCCGGTAGTACCAGACCCAGCGCCCTCTTCTCTCTGCGCCGATCAACGGAGGCTCTGCCTTACCCAACCTACCGTATCCCACCACCTCGCAGTGCTTCGCGAGGCTGGATTGTATGGCACGTTCGCACAGGCCCGGTCCGCGCATTCCGCAGCAGTTGCCCGCCGCCCGAAGTAGTTGCAGAATGCGGCGACGATTGGACTGCGCGAGCGCTCGGAGAACTTGCGAGCCAGACTTGTTATCGATCTTCACGTTAATGCGTATAATCGCATAAACCATATAACCAATACATGGGCCGGGGCTGTGATGTGCATCACCTGTCGCGGTGACCGTCGATATTTCGCGCTGCAGCCTTGGGAGCTTAAGATTCTGCAAGGAGGACGCCATGGCGAACCAAGCACTTGGGGCTCTCGATCCGATTGCGGAGGAGCTAGTCGGGATAGCGGCCGCCGTAGCTAGCCAGTGTGAGTGCTGCTTCACCGATCACTACAACGAGGCCTTGGAGTTAGGGATCCCCTTCAAAGCAATCGAGGAAGCAGTCAGCCTGGCTCGTGCGGTGTGTAAACGACACCAAAACCACATAGATGAATTCCTTACTCGGCGCATGGGAGAGCCTGTGGAAGCACTCGGGAAAGCCGCGGGAGAACGTCCTTGACAAGCCCGTGCCGGATGTAGGGCTGTTTCCCTTGACGGGCCTGAAGGCGTGCCTCCCGTAGTTGCCTATTCCGGAGGGAGGCCTGCGCCTCGATCCCACACCTGAGACCAGAATGGCCGGCTAATCGGATAGAATCCCAGCATGTTGCGTTTTTCCACTGCGGGAGAGTCGCACGGCGAAGCTCTGGTGGCCGTGCTCTCCGGGGTGCCGGCCGGGTTAAAGATCGACTTCGCCTTCCTCGACCGCGAGCTGTGGCGCCGGCAGCAGGGATACGGCCGCGGCGGCCGGATGAAGATCGAGCACGACAGCGCGCACATCCTCTCCGGCGTGCGGCACGGTACTACCATCGGCTCGCCCATCGCGCTCACCATCGAAAACCGCGACTGGAAGAACTGGCAGGAGGCGCTGCCCGTCGGCGCGGGCGATCCGGAAAAGCACAAAGCAGTGAACTCGCCGCGTCCCGGACACGCCGATCTGGCCGGGGCGCTGAAATACAACTTCCGGGAAGCCCGCTACGTCCTGGAACGCGCCTCGGCGCGCGAATCGGCGGCGCGCGTCGCCGCCGGCGCCATCGCCAAGCTGCTGCTGCGGGAGTTCGGCATCGAGGTGCTCAGTCACGTCCTCGCCGTGGGGGGCGCCGTGCTGCGGGACGCTGAGATCCCGTGGGAGAAGATCCGGGCCCTCCACGCCCGCCAGGAAGTGCTTCTCAACTGCGCCGACCCTGCGGCCGAAGAGCGCATGAAGGCGGCGGTGGACAACGCCCTCAAGACCGGCGACTCCGTCGGTGGCGTCTTCGAGGTGGTGGCGCACGGCGTTCCTCCGGGCCTGGGCACCTATGCCAACTGGGACGAGCGCCTGGACGCGTTGCTGGCCGCCGCGGTCATGTCGCTGCAAGCGGTGAAAGCGGTGGAGATCGGTTCCGGCATCGGCGCCGCCTCCTCGCCGGGGTCGGCCGTGCACGATGCGATAGGATATGAGCGGCGCGCTCAGGGCGACGGTCGCGCCTGCTATACCGGGTTTACACGCAAGAGCAACCATGCCGGCGGGATCGAAGGCGGCATCTCCAACGGCGAGGACATCCTCGTCCGCGGCTACCTGAAGCCGATCTCCACGCTGCGGCGGCCGTTGGAGTCGGTGGACTTCAAGACGCGCGAGGCGGTGAAGGCGGCCTACGAACGCTCGGACGTGTGCGTCGTCCCGGCCGCCGGCATCGGCGGCGAGGCCATGGTGGCGCTCACGCTCGCGCGCTGCGCGCTGGAGAAATTCGGCGGCGATTCCATGGGCGAAGTGCTGCGGAACTTTGGAGGCTATAAGAAACAGCTCAAGGATTATTGATGACCCGCGCTGACAACCGGCAACTGGCTACTGACAACTGACAACTGCTCCTGATGATCTATCCCGTCGTCAAATATGGCAACCCGGTTCTGGAGAAACCGGCGGAAACCGTGACCGTCTTCGACCACGCGCTGCGCAAGCTGGTCGAGGACATGTTCGAATCCATGTACGCGGCGCATGGCGTAGGCCTGGCGGCGCCGCAGATCGGCGTCTCCAAGCGCCTCGCCGTCATCGACGTTACCTTCAAGGAAGATCCCAAGGCCAGGCTGGTGCTGGTGAATCCGGAGATCGTCCGCACCGAGGGGAAACAGCGCGGTAGCGAAGGCTGCCTGAGCCTTCCCGAGTTCCGGGAAGAGGTCACGCGTCCGCTGCGCGTCACCGTGCGCGCCCAGGATGCGACCGGCAAGCACTTCGAGACCACCGGCGAAGAACTGCTGGCCCGCGCCTTCATGCACGAGACCGATCACCTCTACGGCAAGCTCTACATCAGCCACATCAGCGCGCTCAAGCGCGATCTCATGAAACGCAAGATCCGCAAGCTGATGAAGGCGGGGGAATGGTAGGGATTGGTAATTTGTAATTGGTAATTTGTAATTTTGTTGTGCGATCGCGGCGAACAGTCACCGCTCGCTTCCGACTTTACAAATTACCAATTACCAATTACCAATCCCCGATGGACCTCATCTTCTGCGGCACTCCCGAGTTCGCCGTCCCCACGCTGAAGAAGCTGGTGGAGGCCGGCCACAACATCCGTCTGGTGGTCACGCAGCCTGACCGGCCCAGCGGACGCGGCCAGGAACTCGCCGCCCCGCCCGTCAAGCGACTGGCGCACTCGCTCGGGCTGCCGGTGGTCCAGCCCGACAAGATCAAGAACAACCAGGAATTGCGGGCGCAGCTCGCAGCGCTCGCGCCCGAGGCCGTCATCGTGGTCGGCTACGGGCGCATCATTCCCAAGTGGATGATCGACCTGCCGCGGTACGGCAACATCAACCTGCACGCCTCGCTCTTGCCCAAGTACCGCGGCGCTGCGCCCATCCAGTGGGCCATCGCGCGCGGCGAAACCGTCACCGGCGCAACCACCATGCGCATCGACGAGGGGCTCGATACCGGCGATATCCTGCTGCAACGCGAGATGCCCATCGATCCCGAGGACACGGCGGTTACGCTGGCGCCGCGCCTGGCTAAGATGGGCGCTGAACTCATGCTCGAGACCCTGCGTGGCCTCGAGGCCGGCGCCATCCAGCCGCGCAAGCAGGACCACACCGAGGCGACGCTCGCGCCTATCCTCGAAAAAGACGAAGGGCGGATCGACTTCCACCGCGAAGCGCCCGAAATCCTGAACCGCCTGCGCGGGTTCCAGCCCTGGCCGGGCGCGTTCACCCGCTTCCGTGGCAAGAACCTGACGCTGCACCGGGCGCGCCTGGCCGCCTATGGTATGGGGCCACTTGTCCCCGGCGAGATGAAGGCGGCGGGCGAAGACCTGTTCCTGGGATGCGGAGAAGGAACCGCGTTGCAGGTCGTCGAACTGCAACCCGAGGGCAAGCGGCGGATGAGCGCGAAGGACTTTATCCACGGCTACAGGCCGAAAGCGGGGGAAAGATTGGGGGATTGGTAATTTGTAATTGGTAATTTGTAATTTCGGAACTCGTAGCTGAGCCGGAGAACGTCGTATCTGGCTCACACTTCACAAATTACCAATTACCAATTACCAATTTGAAATGCTCTCTCCTTCCCGTTCCGCCGCCTTCGACATCCTGATGCGCGTCGAGCAAGGCGCGTTCGCGGATGAACTCCTGCATTCCGAGCGGCTGAACGAGCTCTCCCCGGCTGACCGGGCGCTGTGCACCCAGATCGTGATGGGCGTCCTGCGCTGGCGATCGCAGCTTGATGAAATGGTCGCCTCCTGGTCGAAGGCGCCTCCGCACAGACTCGACCCGGAAGTAGCCACGGCGCTGCGCATCGGCGCGTACCAACTGACGCACCTGGAGCGTATCCCGGCGCATGCCGCCGTCGATCAGACGGTGGAACTGGTCAAGCGGGCGCGCCGGCGATTTGCTGCTCCCATGGTGAATGCGGTCATGCGCAAGATCGCCGCCGCGTCGAAGCCCGCTCCTCCGCCGCCGATGGAGGAGGAAGAATCTCCCGATCGGATCGCAGCCGCCACAGCGCACCCCCTCTGGCTTCTGGAGCGCTGGCTGGCCGAGTACGGCCTCGAGGCAATCAGGCAGATCACGCGCTATGACCAGGAAATCCCTGTGCCTGCGCTGCGACTCGCCGATGCTGCCGGCGAATCGGATTTGCAGAAGGAAGGCATTGAGCTTGCGCCGGGCGCGCTCGTGGCCAGGGCGCGCCGTGTGACCTCGGGCGATGTGACCAAGACCCGCGTCTTCGCCGAAGGGCGCGCCTATCTGCAGGACGAAGCCTCGCAACTCGTCGCCCTGCTGGTCGGCCGCGGCACGCGGATCCTCGACTGCTGCGCTGCGCCCGGCGGCAAGACTTCCGTGATTGCCGAGCGCAACCCATCTTCGCTGGTGGTCGCGGCCGAGCTTCATCCCGCGCGTGCCCGGCTGATGCGCCGTCTGGTGCGCGCCCGGAACGTGTGTGTCGTCGCGGCCAACGCCGAGGCTTTGCCGCTGGCGCCGAACTTCGACCGCGCACTCGCCGACGTTCCCTGCTCGGGCACCGGCACGCTGGCGCGCAATCCCGAGATCAAATGGCGGCTCCGGCCCGAAGATCTCTCCCACCTGCACCGCCGCCAGGTGGCGATTCTGCGCTCGGCGCTCGGCTGCCTCGTCCCGGGCGGACGTTCCGTGTATTCCACCTGCTCGCTGGAACGGGAAGAAAACGAGGACGTGGTGGCCCAGGTGATGCGCAACGGCCTGCGCCTGCTCGACTGCCGCGACGAATTGCAGCGGCTCAAGGCCGAGGGCGAGCTCGTCTGCGATGACCTGGACTCTCTCGTCTGCGGCAACTTCCTGCGGACCCTGCCGGGCGTTCATCCCTGCGACGGCTTCTTCGCCGCCATTTTCGAACGCGTCTAGTAGCCGGTAGCCAGTCGCCGGTTGGGAATGTTGCACAGCTTTGCTTCTGGCGACTGGTGACCGGCGACTGGCTACTAGCAACTTACTGCGCCACCTCGAGCGTCACCGACGTTCCCGGCGTGACCTTCTGCCCCGCGCCGGGTGATTGCTTCAGCACGGTTCCCGCGGGCAGTTCGGGAACCGGCACGGTGTTCACCGCAGCCAGGCGCAGGCCGGCGTCCTGAATCGCCTTGCTGGCCTCGGCGAGCGAACGTCCGGTGAAGCTGGGCATGATGAGCGCCGCAGGTTCCGCCGGCGCGGTCACCAGGAGATTGATCTTGGGCGAGACCATTCCCTGGGCGTTCGGCGGCGGGCTCTGCGCCACCACCTGATCGGGAGGCTGGCCGGGGATGTGGGCCACAGCCACGGTCCCGACGTCCAAGCCGCGGCGCGTGATGTTGATCTCGGCCGCGCGCCGGCTCTCGTTGAGCAGGTCGGGGACGGCGGTGCGCTGCGGGCCCAGGCTCTCGGCGACGCGCACGTGCCAGCCGCGTCGCACCAGCGTGCCCGCCGCCGGAATCTGCGACAGCACGCGTCCTTCGGGCACCTCCCGGCTGTAGAAACCGCCTTCCCGGTCCAGCAGCAGATCGGCGGCGAGCGTCGTCTTGCGCGCCTCGACCGCGGTCATGCCTGCAATGTCGGGCACGCGCACTTGGCGTCCGTGGATAGCCAGCCGCATAGCGGTCAGCGCGGAGATCATGGCCATCGCCACCAGCACCAGCGCCAGCAGCGTCAGTTGGAAAAACCGCTTCATGGCGAGCGTGGATTCGATTGTACCGCGCCCAGCGCGACAAGCCTGACGCGCGGCGGAGTGCTGGTAAACTAAGCGCAGGCCACATCGCGGAGGGATGCGTGAGCGGTCGAAACGGGCGGTCTTGAAAACCGCTGTACCCGAAAGGGTACCGGGGGTTCGAATCCCTCTCCCTCCGCCAAGAAAACTTGATGTCAGGGTAAAACTCGGGGGAGGTGGGCGGATCGGGTCCTTCGCTTCGCTCAGGATTTCGCCTGCGGGCTCAGACGCCCGCAAAGCGGCTCAAGTTCGAATCCCTCTCCCTCCGCCAGAACATGGTCCACTCCGCCGAACCATTCCTGGACGAAAGCTCTGACCTTCGCGTGCGCGGGTTTCTCCACCGCCCGGTGTCGCCGAACGGCGATGCTCTGGTGCTGACGCACAGCGCGGGCGCGAACTGCCAGTCGCCTTTGCTGGTGGCGGTGGCAGAGGCGCTGGCCGGATGCGGGCTGACGGTCCTGCGCTGCGATTTGCCATTTCGCCAGATGCGACCGCAGGGGCCGCCGGGCGCGGGCAGTGCGGCGCGCGATCGCGAAGGATTGCGGCAGGCGCTGGCGGCGATGCGAAAGATCGTCCCCGGGCGAGTGTTCCTCGGCGGACACTCTTATGGCGGGCGTCAGGCCACCATGCTGGCCGCCGACGATCCCGGCGTGGCCGCGGCCTTGCTGCTGCTCTCCTACCCGCTGCACCCGTCGCGACGTCCCACGCAATTGCGGACGGCGCACTTCCCTCAACTCCGCGTGCCGTCCTTGTTCGTCACCGGCACGCGCGACGAGTTCGCTTCGGTCGAGGAGATGACCTCCGCGCTGGAATTGATCCCGGCGCGAACCAGGCTGCTGGTGATCGAGGGAGCCGGTCACAGCCTCGCGAAAGAACTTGCGGCCGTCGCCGCCAGGGTGAGCGCCGCGTTCCCGGAGTCTATCGGTTAGGCCTCAGGAAGCCGGGTGCCCCACACCACGCGAGTCATCCACAGCGCCGAACGGCGCGGTTCCAGTAGAATACTTCGCGTTTCGGAGGACCAACCACCGATGGGGAGTGATCAATCAAACGGCGGTGGCGCGGGGTGGCAACCCGTGTACGTCACGCTGGCCGGGCTGCCGTTGCGGATCGAGCTGGAATGGCCTTTCCGGCGCTCGGGCTCGGGGGCGGACTTCTACGTCCTGCACGGAGACCTACACCTGGAATCCGGCGAGGGGCTGCACTGCCTGGTGGCGGTGCAGATGACGTTGACGGTCAAAGAAGTGCTGCCGTCGCTCGAGCCCGCCGACGTGGAAGCGCCGGCGATCAATATCTTAAGGAAAGAGACCGACCGAAAGCAGCTTGAGTTCCTGAAGTCGCCCAAGCGGGTGCCGGTGCCGTTTTCAGCGCGGCAGTACAGCTTCAAGCGCCAGCAGTGGGACTTCGCCAAGGCCAGCGACGAGCAGGTGGCGGAGCTGGTGCGGCGCAAGGTGTACTGGAACAGCAAGCTGGGCGCCGCGCGAGTGTGGCTCGCCGATCCCACCGACGCGCAGTATGTGAGCAGTCCGGCGTCACGCCTGCTGGAGGCGGCGTCGCACCTACAGACGTGGGTGCGCCGGGAGGGCGAGTGCGCCACGGCCACGTCCGACCTGCTGGCTGAGGGACCGAAGATCGAGGCCGACATGCGGGCGGCGTTGGACGCGCTCGAGAAGAAGCACGCATTTGAGAGAGGATAGGAGTCAGGAGGCAGGAGTCAGGAGGCAGGAGGCATGCGCAATCAACTACTGTTCGTCACTCTTCTTGTTGCTGTCGGTGTGGCCGCCGGTCAGAAGCCAGCCGGCAGCGACGAACAGCTTCCCTACACCTCCGCTGAATCGGGCGCGGAGATGTACCGGGAGTATTGCGCCAGTTGTCATGGCAAAGACGGCAAGGGCGACGGCCCCGCCGCCGGAGCGCTCAAGGTCCGGCTTCCCGACCTCGCCACCCTGGCCAAGCGCAAGGGCGGAAAATTCCCCGCCGGGGACGTGTATCAGGTGATCAAGTGGGGGGGCGGGATTATGGGGCACGGCTCGAAAGAGATGCCGGTGTGGGGAAGGGCGTTCCTGCGGGTGAGCGGCCGCAATGAGGAGCAGGTCGATCAGCGGATCAAAAGCCTGATCCGCTATCTCGAGTCCATCCAGGTGAAGTGAACGGCGGTTGAAACGGCCGGCGATCCCAGCGATGGCGCGTCAGTCTGCGGTCGAGAGCGAGGAGGCCTGTTGATGCCGCCGGGCTTGGACCTCAATATAGACGTTGACCAGGGAGACGGCCGCGGGCGTCACGCCGGGAATGCGGCTCGCCTGGGCAATGGTGCGGGGGCGGACGCGCTGCAGCTTCTCCTTCATCTCGCGGGAGAGGCCGCTGACGGACGCGTAGTCGAACCACTCCGGGATCGTCCGCTGCTCGGCCTTCTTCAGGCGCTCGATGGCGCGCTCCTGCTGCTGGAGATAGCCGGCGTACTTGATCTCGGTCTCCACCGACTTAAGCTCATTCTGTAATTGACTCGGCAGACTCGAAGCGTCGTCGGTCGTCGGCCTTCGGTCGTCGGCCGGAGAGAAGAATTCAGAGATATTACCGCGCAGAACGGGCACCAGGTCTTCGATCGTGACTTCCGGCCGCTTCAGAAGCTGCGCGTAAGTCGAGCCGTTGGCGTTGCCGATCTTCTCCGCCAGCGCGGCGGGCAGTCCGTTCACCCGGGTGTTCTCCAGGTACTCCTTCAACGCCTGCATGCGCTGTTGCTTGGCGAGGTGGTCGGCCCAGGCCTGATCGCCGATGAGCCCGACGCGGCGGCCGTGGGGCGTGAGGCGGCGGTCGGCGTTATCGATCCGCAAGTGCAGACGGAACTCGGCGCGCGAGGTGAACATGCGGTAGGGCTCGCTGGTCCCTTTAGAGATGAGGTCGTCGATGAGGATGGCGGTGTAGGCCTCGGTGCGGTCGAGCACCAGCGGCGGCTCGTTCTTCACCTTCAGCGCCGCGTTGATGCCGGCCATGATGCCCTGGCACGCGGCTTCCTCGTAGCCCGAGGTGCCGTTGATCTGTCCCGCGAGGAACAAGCCTGCGATCTTCTTTGTCTCCAGCGTGCGCTCCAGCTCCGTCGGGTCGATGGAGTCGTACTCGATGGCGTAGCCGGGGCGCAGCATCTCCGCCTTCTCCAGGCCGGGGATGGAAGCCACCACCGCAAGCTGCACGTCAATGGGCATCGAGGTGGACATGCCGTTGACGTAGGTCTCGTAGGTGTTCAGGCCCTCGGGCTCGAGGAAGAGCTGGTGCTTCTCGTGGTGGGGGAACTTGACGATCTTGTCTTCGATCGAGGGGCAATATCGCGGCCCGATGGACTTGATCTGGCCGGAGTACATGGGCGAGCGGTGCACGTTCTCGCGGATGATGCGATGGGTCTCCGGCGTGGTGAAGGCGATGTGGCACGCGACCTGGCCGTCGGCGTGAGTGACGCGGCGGGTGCGGAAGCTGAAAGGCGTGGGATCGGCGTCGCCGGGCTGCGGCTCAAAGCGCGACCAGTCGATGGTGCGGGCGTCCAGCCGCGGCGGCGTGCCGGTCTTCAGGCGGCATCCGCGCAGGCCCAGGCGCTTGAGCGCTTCGCCCAAAAGCACTGAAGGCGGCTCGCCCGAGCGTCCCGCGGGATAGGTCTGCTCGCCGCAGTGGATCAGCCCGTTGAGAAACGTTCCGGTGGTGATGACCACGGCTTCGGCGCGGACGGTGCGTCCGTCGCGGAGCGTTATACCGACGCAGCGCTGGCGCGCGTCGCCAGTCGCCAGTCGCCGGTCGCCAGACACATCAGCCGAGTTTCGCTCGCCTACGTGATCCTCGTCGGCCCCTACTCCCTTCTCCCTACTCCCTACTCCCTCAATGATGAGGTCCGCGACTTCCGCTTGCTTGATCCGCAAGTTCGGCTGCGACTCCAGCACCTGGCGCATGTGGATCTTGTACTGCTGCTTGTCGCACTGGGCGCGCGGCGACCACACCGCCGGTCCGCGCGAGGTGTTGAGCAGGCGGAACTGGATGCCGACGTGGTCGGTGACCTCGCCCTGGATGCCGCCCAGGGCGTCCACTTCGCGGACCAGGTGCCCCTTGGCGATGCCGCCCACGGCGGGATTGCAGGACATCTGCGCGATCAGATCGAGGTTCAGCGTGTACAGGGCGGTGCGCAGGCCCATGCGCGCGGCGGCCATCGCGGCTTCGCAGCCGGCATGTCCGGCGCCGATGACGACCACATCGTAGCTCTCGCTAAACTGCATATATCAAAACTCTGCCTGCTCGGCTGGGTCCTTCGCTTCGCTCAGGATTTCGGCAGCGGGCTCCCGCGTGCACCCCATCACTCCACAACCGGGCGCGATGGGGACCCCGCTACGCTCACGCCCGCTAAGCGCCTCAACTTCGCAACCGGCATGGCCGGCGCCGATGACGACCACATCGTATTGTTCGGAGAAAGTCAGCACTCAGCGTTCAGCTCTGGACTCAATGTCCGCGCCCACATCTATGTTTCCCATTGTAACAACTGTAGAGGGCGGCAGTTTCGCAGAGTCTAACACCGCAGATTTCCCAGAGCCCGTCAGGGCGACATTTGTGTGAGCCCAGCGCGTGAGCGCTGGGAAGAAGATTGCGGAAGAGGTTGAGCCCGGAGGGCGGTACCGCCGGCGCATTTCCCAAGAGGCCCAAGCGCACCTCGGACCGGGAGTCCTACACTGAACTCTTGACACGCCCGGCTCCTGCGCGTAGAAATAAGGGATTGGATATGTCGCACTCGATCTGCATTGGCGGAAGCATTTGCATTATGGCCATGGCCATGTGCATGCCCGCGAATTGTGGGTCGTGATCGGAGCCTAGCGACAGTAATCAATTAACAAGCTCTCAGACGACCCACGAGGATTCGTGGGTCGTTTCGTTTTTACCGACATCCTTTGTGAGGAGAAGATCATGTCCGACGAAGCCACCAGCAATAGTCATTACCGACTTGCCACCCTCGCTGTGCACGGAGGGCAGCAGCCCGATCCCACCACCGGCGCGCGCGCCGTTCCCATCTACCAGACGACCTCCTACGTCTTCCAGGACGCCGAGCATGCCGCCCGCCTGTTCGCGCTGCAGCAGTTCGGCAACATCTATACGCGCATCATGAACCCGACCACAGACGTCTTCGAGAAGCGCATCGCGGCGCTCGAAGGCGGCGCGGCCGGACTGGCGCTGGCCTCGGGGCAGGCGGCGGAGACGCTGGCGCTTACCACGCTGGCGGCTGCGGGCGACGAGATCGTCTCCACCACCTCGCTCTACGGCGGCACCTACAACCTGTTCCACTACACGCTGCCGCGCTACGGGATCACGGTGCGCTTCGTGGACGCCGTGGACTACGACGGCCTGCGGCGCGCCATCAACGGCAAGACCAAAGCGCTCTACACCGAGACCATCGGCAATCCCAAGCTGGACATCGTGGACATCGAGCGCCTGGCCGCGATCGCGCACGAGCACGGCCTGCCGCTGGTGATCGACAACACCACGCCCTCGCCGGCGCTCTGCCGGCCCATCGAGTGGGGCGCCGACATCGTGGTGCACTCCGCCACCAAGTTCATCGGCGGCCACGGCAACTCCATCGGCGGCGTGATCGTGGACGGCGGCCGCTTCGACTGGAAGAAGTCGGGACGCTTCCCGCAGTTCGTCGATCCTGACCCGTCGTACCACGGCGTCTCGTTCACGGAGGCTTTCGGGCCGCTGGCGTTCATCCTCAAGGCGCGGGTGCAGGGACTGCGCGATACCGGCGCGTGCCTCTCGCCGTTCAACGCCTTCCTGCTGTTACAGGGCGCGGAGACGCTGCACCTCCGCATGCAGCGCCACTCGGAGAACGCGCTGGCTGTCGCCGGATTCCTCACCCAGCACCCGGATGTGGAATGGGTGAATTATCCCGGGCTGCCTCAGAGCCCCTGGTACGAGGCGACCCGCAAATACCTGCCGCAGGGCGCGAGTGCGCTGATCACCTTTGGGATTCGCGGCGGCCTCGAGGCAGGACGCGCGTTCATCAATTCGCTGAAGCTGTTTAGCCTGCTGGCCAACATTGGCGATGCCAAGTCGCTGGTCATCCATCCGGCCTCGACCACCCATCAACAATTGAGCGAGGCCGAACAGCGCGCGACGGGCACCACGCCCGAGCTGGTGCGGCTCTCGGTCGGCATCGAGGATGTGAACGACATCATCGCCGATCTCGACCAGGCGCTGACCAAATCGCAGCGCGGCGGCCGCAAGCCGGCCACGCCTTCGGCCGAAGCGGCGCCGGTCGCGGCCAATCCGGGGTCCCCATCACGCGCGGTTTTGGCGTGATGGGGCAGAGGGAGGTAGTCATGAGCGTAGAACCGACACTGGAAGGCGACTTCACTTTCGCGGTGGACACCCCCTTCCGCCTTGAGTCCGGCGGCGCGCTCCAGCCGGTGACGCTGCGCTACGCCGTTTACGGCAAGCTGCGGGAAGAGGCCACGCTCGTCTGCCACGCGCTCTCGGGCTCGGCGCGTGTGGCCGATTGGTGGCCGGGGATGTTCGGGCCCGGGCGCCCGTTCGACACCGATCGTGAGTGCGTCATCGGGATCAACATTCTGGGTTCGTGCTACGGCTCGACCGGCCCCACCTCCACCGATGCGCGCACGGGAAAGCCCTACGGACCGGACTTCCCGCTGGTCACCATCCGCGACATGGTGCGGGCACAGGCGCGCCTGCTTCAGCATCTCGGCGTGGAGCGGCTGAGCGTCGTGATCGGCGGCTCGATCGGCGGCATGCAGGCGCTGCAGTGGGCGGTGGACTTCCCCGAACGGGTGGGGACGGCGGTCGCCATCGGCGCCACGCCGCTCTCGGCCATGGGCCTGGCGCTCAATCACCTGCAGCGGCAGGTGATCCAGCTCGATCCCGATTTCCGCGGCGGACGCTACGACGAGCAGCCAGCCAGAGGACTGGGCATCGCGCGTTCCATCGCCATGTGTACGTATAAATCGGCGGCGCTCTTCCACCAGCGTTTCGCGCGCAAGCCCAACCGCAACGGCGAAGATCCCCTGGCCGCGCTGGAGAACCGCTACGACATCGCCGGCTACCTCGATTACCAGGGCGGGAAGCTGGTGGAGCGCTTCGACGCCAACACCTACCTGGTGATCTCGAAGGCCATGGACACCTTCGACCTGGCGCACGGTTATGCCTCGGAGGAGCAGGCGCTGCAGCGGATCCGCGCCAAGGTGCTGCTGGTCGGGATCTCATCCGACTGGTTGTTCCCCGCCGTCGACGTGCAAGCACTCCTGGCACGGCTGCGCGCGGCGGGCGTGCGTAGCCGGTATCTCGAGCTCGTCTCCGAGCACGGACACGACGGCTTCCTCGCCGACACCCACTTGCTGGCGCCGCTGCTCTCGGCGGCGCTCGCAACCGAGGACCCTAAACCCCGGCGGCCGCTGTGGCGCGTCGCCGTGAATCAGCCGGCGGGAAGGGATGTCTGAGATGGGCGGCCGGGATGATACGCTGTCAGCGTGATGCGATGGGCCCGGCTGAAACTGTGGTTCGGCAGCCCGGTGCGGGTGCGGCTGCGGTTCGGCAGTTGGTGGATGGCGGAAGACGACTTCTGCAGCCACTCCATCCTGCGTGAAGACTTCGAGAACGCGGAGTGGCGCTTCGTCGAGCGCTTCCTCGAGCCCGGCATGACGGTGCTCGACATCGGCGCTCACCACGGCTTCTATTCCCTGCTGGCGTCGGTGAAGGTCGGCAGCACCGGCCGCGTAATCGCCTTTGAGCCCTCGCCGCGCGAGCGCGAGAAGCTCCTGCGCAACCTGGCGCTGAACGGCTACACCAACGTGCAGGTGGAAGATTGCGCGCTCGCCGAAGCCGCCGGCCGGCAGGAGCTGATCATGGTCGGCGGCATCAACACCGGCTGTAACAGCCTCCGCCGGCCCATCGTTAAGGAGCCGACCAGCTCGGTCGCCGTCCGGGTGGAGACCCTGGACGGCTATCTCGCCGAGCATCCGCTGCCGCCCGTGGACTTCATCAAGCTGGATGCCGAGGGCGCGGAACTGGCCATCCTGAAGGGCGCGCTCACCATGCTCAAGTCGCGCCCGCGGCCCGTCATCCAGTGTGAACTGGAAGAGATCCGCACCCGGCCCTGGGGCTATCACCCGCGTAAAGTGGTCGCGCTGCTGGATACAATGGGATATCGCTGGTTCCAGGCGCAGGCACGGGGAGTGCTGAAGCCGGTCGAGGCGAAGACCGGCGTGGACGGGAATTTCTTCGCCGTCCCCGAGGAGCGCATGGAACCGTTGCGCGCGCGAGGGCTTCTAGCGTAAGTGACGACGCCGTTCGTTTTCGATCTCGAGGAGTCGCAACGCCTGGTGGAGGCGCGCGGCGGGTTCCTGCGCCGCTTCGTCGCTGACTTCCAAGACCGGCTCGAGCTCCGCACCGCGCTCGACGCCGGCTGCGGCGTCGGGCACTTCTCGAGTCTGCTGCAGCAGATGGGACTGCGGGTCACCGCGTTCGATGCCCGGCCGGAGAATGTGGAAGAAGCCCGCCGGCGGCACCTGGGGATCGACTTCCACGTGGCCGATCTGGAGGAACTGCGACCGCAGGAATTCGGGACGTTTGACCTCGTCCTCTGCTTCGGGCTGCTCTATCACCTGGAGAATCCCTTGCGCGCGGTGCGCCGGTTGCGCGCGATGACGGGCAAGGTGCTGCTCATCGAGAGCGTGTGCGTGCCCGGGAAGGCGCCGCTGCTCCACCTGCGCGATGAAGCCGCGCTCCCAGACCAGGCGCTGAACGCAGTGGCCTGCTATCCCTCGGAGGGCGCGCTGGTCAAGATGGCGTATCGGGCGGGCTTCCCCGCGGTGTATCGCGCCACGCGATCGCCCGAGCACGAGGATTTTCAGGGCCGGCTGGGGCGGAGGCCGTGGCGCACGATCGTCGTCGCTCCGCTCGCACCAATGCAGGACGCGTCGCTGGTGCTGGCGGATGAGCCCAGCGGGCGAGCGGACTTGTGGTCCACCGATCCTACCGGCCTGCTCAAGATGGGACGCAAGCTGCAGGCGTTCGTGAAGCGGCCCTGGGCGGAGAATTGGGCGCGTTTGCGGCGGCGCTACGGCCCGACAGGAAAATGAATGCCGGATTTTTCCCACGCCACCATTGACGAAGTGCGGCACTACTGGGACCGCCGTCCCTGCAACATCCGGCACTCGCCGCAGCCTGTAGGCACGCGCGCCTACTTCGATGAGGTCGAGGCGCGCAAGTATTTCGTCGAGCCGCACATTCCCCGCTTCGCCGAGTTCGAACGCTGGCGCGGGAAGAAGGTGCTGGAGATCGGATGCGGCATCGGCACCGATACCGTCAACTTCGCGCGCCACGGGGCCGAGGTCACGGCCGTGGACCTTTCACCGAATTCTCTTGAGATCGCACGCCAGCGAGTCGAGGTCTATGGGCTCGGAGACCGTGTGCGGTTCTTCAGTGGCAGCGCGGAAGAGCTAACCTCATTCGTGCCCAAGCAAACCTGCGACCTGATCTATTCCTTCGGCGTGATCCATCACACCCCGCATCCCGAAAGGGTGCTGGCGGAGGCTCGGCAGTATGCGGCCGCGGGCTCCACGTTGAAGGTCATGGTCTATCACCGCTACTCCTGGAAGGTGCTGTGGATCGCGCTGGGCTACGGCAAAGGCCAGTTCTGGCGCACGGCGGAACTGGTCACCCGGCACTCGGAAGCGCAGACCGGGTGCCCCGTGACTTACACCTATTCGCGGCGTGAAGCCCGGCGACTGCTGGAATCGCGCGGCTTCCGCGTCACCGATCTCTTCGTTGATCATATCTTCCCCTACCGCGTCGCCGATTACGTCCAGTACCGCTACGTCAAAGCTTGGCCGTGGAGCTGGCTGCGACAACCGGTATTCCGCTGGCTGGAGAAGCGATTCGGCTGGCACCTGTGCCTGACGGCGGAGGCCTGCTGATGAAAGTGTGCGTCATCGGCCTGGGGAAACTCGGCGCGCCGCTGGCAGCGTGCATGGCGGCGCGCGGCGTGACGGTGATCGGAGTGGATGCGGATAAGCGCAAGGTGGAGGCCATTAACCACGGCAAGCCGCCGGTTCCCGAGCCCGGCCTCACGGAGATGCTGGCCAAGACTGGCGGACGGCTGACTGCCGTCGAGCAGATCGGGCCGGCGGTAGCGCAGGGCGACATCACGTTCATCGTGGTCTCCACTCCCAGCGAAGCGGGCGGCGGCTTTTCGCTGAAGTACGTCGAGCCGACGTGCCGGGAGATCGGGCGCACGCTGGCGTCGAAGAAGGAATATCACGTCGTCTCGCTCACCAGCACGGTGATGCCGGGCACGACCGGAAGCCGGGTCCGCAGCCTGCTCGAACGGGCCAGCGGCAAGCGTTGCGGTCCGGATTTCGGCCTGTGCTACAGCCCCGAGTTCATCGCTCTGGGCAGCGTGATCCGCGACTTCCTGAATCCAGACATGCTGCTGATCGGGGAATCCGACCAGCGCGCCGGCGACGCGCTGGAGGCGCTCTACCGGCAAGTGTGCGAGAACCAGCCGGCAGTGGCGCGCATGAACTTCGTCAACGCCGAGGTCACCAAGCTGGCGGTCAACACCTACGTGACCACCAAGATCAGCTTCGCCAACATGCTGGCGCGCATCAGCGAGCGCCTGCCGGGGGCGGACGTGGACGTCATCACCTCCGCGCTCGGCCTCGACACCCGCATCGGCGGCAAGTACCTCAAGGGCGCCATCAGCTATGGTGGCCCCTGCTTTCCGCGCGACAACCTGGCTATGGCAGCGCTGGCGCGGCAGGTGGGGACCTCGCCCGAACTGGCCCAGAGCGTGGACCACTTCAACCGCTGGCAAGTCCAGTGGCTCGCCGATTTCGTCCAGCAGCATTCGCAGGGACCGGTGGGTGTGCTCGGCCTCACCTACAAGCCGGGTACGGACGTGGTGGAGGAAGCCGTCGGCCTGCTGCTGGCGCAGGAACTCGCGCAACGGGGTATGGCTGTGATCGCTTATGATCCGCTGGGGGAAGAAAATTCCGCGCGCGTGCTGGGCGATAAAGTGCAGTTCACGCCGGGAGCGGAAGAGTGTATCGCTGGGGCCGACCTGGTGGTGCTCACCACGCCGTGGCGCGAGTTCGCCTCGATCCCCGGGGAGCGATGGGCGCGCGCCGGCACCCCGCGCACCGTGGTGGACTGCTGGCGCCTGCTGAAGCACCTGGAGCGGCAGCCGGGCGTGCGGTATCTTGTGTTGGGAGCCTGCGAAAATCCAGCATGATCACTCATCGAGGGCGACCCATGTCGGCGCTTCGTGTTCCGCCCCGAAAGTTGAAGATGTCATCCTTCGCGAGCCGAAGGCGAGCGGAGGATCTTACGAAACAGGCCTGCACCACTCCTGTCGGTTGCGCCGCCGTTTCCGTCAGATTCCCCCGATTACGGGGAATTCGGCCGTAGCTACTATTGAAAGCGGCATATGAATAACCGTGGTTCTAGCGCGGCGCTGACGATCTTCGCTTTGCCAAAGCCTTTCCGCGGCCACATCGAGATCATCCAGCGCAACGCCATCACGAGTTGGACTCGACTGCAGCCCCAACCGGAGATCATCCTTTTCGGCGACGACCCCGGTACCGCAGAGGTTGCGCAGGAATTCGGGCTCCGCCATATTCCCGAGGTGGAGCGCAACTCCACGGGAACGCCCATGGTGCACGACCTCTTTGCAAAGGCAGCGCAGGCCGCACGCTTCGGTCTTCTCTGCTACGTGAATTCCGACATCATCCTCATGGACGACTTCCTCTCGGCGGTGGAGCGTGTCAGTGGTTGCAGTCCGCCCCTGATGATGGTAGGGCGGCGCTGGGAGGTGGATCTCAGCGAGCCTTGGGATTTCGCGCAACCCGACTGGCAGCAACACCTGCGCTTCTACGTGCAACGCGGCGGACGGCAGCAGTCTACTGCCGCCATCGACTATTTCGTTTTTAGCAGGGGATTAGGGAGGAATCTTCTTCCCCTCGCCATCGGGCGCTTGAGGTGGGACAACTGGCTTGTTTGGCATGCACGTTCGCAGAAGGCCACCGTGATCGACGCCAGTTCGGTGGTCATGGTCGTCCACCAGAATCATGATTACGGCCACCATCCCGGTGGAACCCAGGGAGTCCAGTATGGAGAAGAAGCACGTAGGAACCAAGCCTTAATCGGCGACTGGTACCGCCTGCTGACAGTGGAGGATGCCACTCACAAACTGACGCCAACGGGGCTGAAGCGGTCCTATCTCCACCCTTGGTTAGTGGTCAAGCGTGCCTGGTCCCACCCGGCGGGTATGGCCAGGCTGATCGCCAGAACCGTGGCGAGGCCTTTCCGCCGTCAGCCTTCCCAGCGCTTTGGGTAGAATAAGAATGACCTTGTCCCCATTTCCACCAACCCTGTTTGTGGCCTCGCCGATTCGCAGTTGGCGACGCTCTGCCGGTTTCCTATGTCGCGACTGATGCGGTTGCTGAGTTACGTGCGGCCATACGGGTTGCACGTGGTGGCTTCCACTCTACTCATCGCCGCAACGGGTGTGCTGGACGCATTCCGGCTGCTGCTCATCGGTCCCATATTCGACCGGGTCCTGAACCCGGCCACGCGCTCCCAAGAAATCATTCTCTTCTGGGCTCCCGGCACGCACCACGCCACCTACCTGCAGCAGCTCGTTCCGCGACATTTCACGAACGCGTGGACCGTCGTTGCATTCGCGCTGGTGATGGCGTCGCTGCTCAAAGGGATTTGCGAGTATGCCGGCACCTACCTCGTCAATCACGCCGGTTTGGGCATGGTCACCGATCTGCGAAACGGGCTTTACGACGCCATCCTGCGCCGCTCGGATCATTTCTTCTCACGTTATCCCACCGGCACCTTACTCTCCACCATCGTTAACGATGTGGAACGGATCCAGTACACGATGTCGTCGGTACTAGGCGAATTCCTGCAGCAGTTTTTTGTCCTGATGTTCACCGCGTTCGTGGTGGTGCTGCTGGGAGGAAAATTGGCCTGGCTGTTGTTGCTGTTCGTCCCGTTTATTCTGCTCTCCGCCCGGCGGATTGGGTCGCGCGTCCGCCATCGCACCCGGCGCGGACTGGACAGGCTGGCCGATGTGCAGAACATTCTGCACGAGACCATAACCGGCAACCAGATCGTGAAGGCGTTCGGCATGGAGTTGTGGGAGAGCCTGCGCTTCCACGGCGCCTCCAAGCGGTTGTTCCGCGCCAACATGCGCTCCGTCCGCACTATTGCCTGGAGTTCGCCGCTGATGGACCTGTTCGGGGCGGTGGCCGTCGCCATGCTGCTGCTGCTGGGCCGCGACCGCATCAACCACCAGGTGTTCACGCCGGGAACGTTTCTGGCATTCATCGTCGCGGTTTTCAAGCTGTATGACCCGGTGCGGAAGTTTGCCCAGTACAACAACAGCTTCCAGCAGGCGCTGGGCGCTTCCGCGACCCTGTTCTCCTTCATGGACGAGCAGGACGATGTTCACGAAAAGCCGCACGCGGCGCCGCTGCGGAATTTCACTCGCAGCGTCCGCTTCGAGCACATGAACTTTTCCTATACCAGCAACGGCGAAGGCGACCGCGAGGTACTGCGCGACATCGACCTGGAGGTGAAAAAGGGCGAGGTGCTGGCCATCGTGGGCTCGAGCGGCGCCGGCAAGAGCACGCTGGTGCACCTCATTCCGCGCTTCTTCGACGTGACCGGCGGGCGCATCCTGATTGACGGCCATGACATCCGCGACGTGACCCTGGCGTCGCTGCGGCGGCAGATTGGCATCGTCACCCAGGACACCATCCTGTTCAACGACACGGCGCGCAACAACATCGCCTACGGGCAGCCGCACGTTTCCGACGGCGCCGTGATCAAGGCCGCGCAGGCCGCCCTGGCCCACGACTTCATCCAGAAGTTGCCCGATGGGTACGACACCATCATCGGCGAGCGCGGCCTGCTGCTCTCGGGCGGGGAGCGCCAACGCCTCGCCATTGCGCGCGCCCTGCTGAAGAACGCTCCCATCCTCATTCTGGACGAGGCCACTTCGGCGCTGGACAGCGAATCCGAAGCTCTAGTGCAGTCGGCGCTGCAGAACCTGATGGTGGGGCGCACGGTGTTCGTGATCGCGCACCGGCTCTCCACCGTCCGCCGCGCCGACCGCATCGTCGTGCTGGAGAACGGCCAGATCACCGACACCGGCACGCACGAGGACCTCCTCAGCCGCCTGGGGACCTACCACCGGCTGTATGATCTGCAGTTCCTGGATGTGGGGCGATAACGGGTTTCGTCGGAGAACTGATTGCTGCCCGTGCCCTCACTGAAGTCGCGCCCTGATACGAACCCCCGTGGAAATAGCGACTGCGGAAGTGCTTTAGCGCTTTTCGAGCGGGCGGTGGTTCTTTTCTTCCTCGTTCGCCCGGGTGCCGTTCTCGGCGGGGGGAGCGGTTCCGCTGGGGGGATTCTTGTACACGCTGAGGAAGCGCTTGACCGCGCTCTTGACGGCGCCGGTGGTGCGCTCGGGAGCGGCGCCGCGGCGTTTCCAGAACATGGTCACGCGGTCGGCGAGCCCGAGGTGAGCGAAGTAGAAGATGCCATTCACCTGCTCGATCACCACCCGCCGTCCGATCTTCAACTGGCGAGTTTCCTTGCCGTGACAGAAGATGCGTGCGCCCCCGGGCAGCTCCACCACCGCGATGTGCAGGGGAGGCTTGAACCCTTCCGGAACGGCCGTCAGCGTGGTGTAGGAGAGGACCGAGCCGTAGCCCGAGATCTCCACCGGGGTCATCTCCACCGGGTGGCGGGGACAGATGCGCGCCGGCGGCGCCACCACCCAACCGCAATCCGGACAACGCGAGGCTGCGACCATTTCCATCACGCCACCTGCTCGACCAGCGTCACCCAGTTGTTGGTGGCCAGGCCGCCGATGGAGTGAGCCAGGCCCACGGTTGCTTTGACCTGACGTTCCCACCGCCCGCCCGGTAAGTTGCCACACCAACTCGACTACCTGCGCGACCCCGGTGCCGGCCAGCGCATGACCGCGTGCCTTCAATCCGCCCGAGGGGTTCACCGGCAGGCGCCCTTCCAGCGTCAGTTCGCCGTTCTGGGCAGCCTTGGTGGCTTTGCCCGGGGGGTAAAGTCCGATGTCTTCGAGCGACAGAATCTCGAAGGGGGCGAAAGCATCGTGGATCTCGGCCACCTGTACGCGCTCGGGTCCAAAGCCGGCCATCTGGAATGCCGCTTTGGCGGCGTCCTGGGTGGCGCGAAAGCCGGTGAGCGAGCTGCGATAGCGGATCGCCAGGTAGTCGCTTCCCTGGCCCATGCCCGCCAGCTTGGTGCTGGTGGGGTCGGAGGTGAGCAGGACCGCCGCCGCTCCGTCGGAAATGGGACAGCAGTGCTGCAGCCGCAGCGGGTCGGCGATCATGCGGCTGCTCATCACCTCCTCCAGCGTCACCGGCTGCTGGAAATGCGCGTAAGGATTGCGCGCGCCATTGGCATGGTTCTTCACCGCGACCTGCGCCATGTCCATTTCGGTGATGAGGCCCTTGGCCAGCGCCGCCCGGGCCACAATGGCGGCCAGCGCCGGCATGGTGGCGCCGTAGGAGCGCTCGTGGGGGTCAATGACGCGGCTGATGATCTCGGAAACCCGCGGGGTGGAAACGTGCGTCATCTTCTCGCCGCCCAGCACCAGCACGTGCTTGCGGAAGCCGGAGGCGATCAGGGCGAATCCGGCATAAAGCGCCGCCGCCCCGGAGGAGGTGGCGGTCTCGACGCGAATGGCGGGAACCCGCGACAGACCGAGGTAGGTGCTCATGTGGGAGGCGAAGTTGCCCTCGCCCACGAACTCCTCGGGGTCCATGGCCGTGACCACCAGGGCGTCGGGCACGCGATCGGCCTCGCGCAGCGCCTCCAGCGCAGCGTCGGCCATCAGGTCTTGCAGCGTTTCGGACCGGCGGCCGAAGCGGGTCATGGCCGCAGCCGCGATCCAGAACGTCTCTCATCTCCTCCGACCCCGTCCCGTCGCGATGTTAGCAGCAGGGCTCGTGCTCATCCCGCCAAATAAATAGATGGCGTGAAGCGGGAACGCGACGAGTTAATACTGGATGAATTCCAGCGGCGGGGCAACGTGCCTGAAGTTCATCGGTAGGCCGTCATGTTGGCATCTAAGAAGCATCCGAGGAGAGAGTTGCCCAGCATGGCGAAATCCGGCTGAACGTTCCATTTTGGTATCGCTCATGATGCCGAAATTCCAGAGCTCCCAGCCTAAACGGAGTGCGATTGCTGTTAGATTTCTGGCAGGCGCCTCGGCCGGGTGCACCCGCAGCAGGACGAATGGCCGGCCGGTGAGATTCGACGGCAACTTTTTTGCGCCGGGGGCATCATGGTTTTTCGCGACCCTCCCCAAGGAAGACGGAAGGAACGAAACCTGCCGGCCAGAGGACCGGCCATGGCCAACGATTCCCGGCGAGGGAAGAGCCAACGGACCTCAGGCTTCCATCACACCGTGTCGCATGAGCTGAAGACTCCCCTGACCTCAGCCACGGAGTTCATCAGCATCCTGTTGGAGGGTCTTGCAGGGCCACTGGCGGCGGAGCAGCGCGAGTATTTGGCGCTGGCCAAACAGAGCTGCGACCAGATGAAGCGCTGCCTCGATGACCTGCTCGAAGCCACCCGGGCGGAGACGGGAAAGCTGCAAGTCAAATTGGTTCGGACCTCCCTGGACCGCGTCCTGGATGCCGCTATGGCATCCATGATCCCTTTCATCGGCGCCAACGGAGTACGGTTGATCCGGGGCCTCAGTCAGGCGGGACAGGTAGTCATGGATGAGAATCGCATCATGCAAGTCCTCCTCAATCTGTTGTCGAATGCTCGCCGCTACACGCCCTCAGGAGGGGAAGTGCGCATCGACGTGCGACACGACTCGAATGAAACCGGCTTTTTATTCGTCTCGGTCTCGAACACGGGGCCTCCGGTGAAGGCGGAGGACCTGGAGCGGATTTTCGAGCGTGGGTATCAAGGTTCGCAGAACGACCATTCCGGAGAAGCTGGTTTGGGATTGGGGCTCTACATATCTCGCCAGATCGTGGCCTTGCACGGCGGCAAGATTTGGGCGGAAAACGTCCCTTCACTCGGCCCCAAGTTCACGTTTTCTCTCAAGAAGGCATCGCAGCCCTCGAAAGCGGCACTCCAGACCGTCTTCGCGAAGAGCATGGTCTCCTAGGGTGGTCGGAGCCGATGGAACCGGCTGGCAAAGAAAGGGTGAAGGCGATGCCGAAAATCCTGGTGGTGGAGGACGACAAGAAGCTGGCGCTCGCCCTGTCCCTGCGTTTGCGGGCGAAGCGCTACGATGTGAAGGTCGCCTACGACGCGCTCAACGGCGTGATGGTGGCGAATAAGGAAAGGCCGGATCTGGTTCTCCTCGACATCTCCCTGCCGGCCGGGGGCGGTTTCACCGTCGCCGAGAGAATGCAGAATCTGGCTTCCACGGTTGGAATTCCCATCATCTTTCTGACCGCCAGCAACGACCCGGCGCACCGACACCGGGCCCGGGAACTGGGGGCGGCGGCATTCCTCGAAAAACCCTATGAGATCGAAGATCTGCTGGAGGCGATCAAGCGGGCCTTGACCGGATCCCCGCTCAGGAATCGTTCTAACGATAGGTGTTGAGCCACGGAGGGACGGGCCCATAGTCTCAGCGACAGCGCAGGGGACGAAGAACTACGCGCATCCAGCTCGCACACGATCTCGCAACATCAACACGGCGTGGTCAAACCGCTCGCCCAGCCATTGCTCCAGTTTTGACTTCTCGGCGGCGGGAACGTACTGGAACTGCACTCCCGCATCTCCGTCGGGACTCACCCAAACCACGACACCATTAGCATGGACCACCCTCCAGCTGCCGGGCGAGGTGAAACTCAGGTCAATCTCATCACCAGCGCTCAAATGCGCACTCATTCTGCATCCCGTCATATTGAGCTTTATTGACTCCTGCATAAATAATGTCCTATACTGCCTCCGAGGTGGCCCATGCGACCTAGCGGCAGTCCGGAGGAACTGGAACGGCGTCGGTTTCGCGCCTTGGCTCTGCTCCAACAAGGCCTGAGCCCGGTCGAGGTGGCGCAACGAGTCGGAGTGAATCGCCGCAGCGTGCGGCGCTGGAACTCCGCGGCGCGTCGCCAGGGCCGCGAGGCGTTGCGCGCGCAGTCCGCCGCCGGACGCCCCTCGCGACTCAGTTCCCGCGCCCGCCAGCAACTGGAACGCGCGTTGCTGCGGGGGGCGCAGGCGGCGGGTTTTCCCACCGACCTGTGGACCTGTCCCCGGGTGGCGCAGTTGATTCAGCAGCGCTTCGGGGTCCGCTATCACCCCGACCATGTCTGCCGCCTCCTGCACGCCTTGGGGTTCAGCCCGCAGAAGCCCGCCCGGCGGGCACTGGAGCGGGACGAGGCAGCGATCGCCAACTGGGTGCAACGGGAGTGGCCCGCCATTAAAAAAAAGCGCGCCGGCTGAAGGCCTGGCTGGTCTTTCTCGATGAAAGTGGCTTCTTGCTGGCCCCGCTGGTGCGGCGCAGTTGGGCGCCGTGCGGGCAGACCCCGGTGCTCTACCAGCGTGGCCGCCACCACAAGAAGGTTTCCGCCATCGCTGCCTTGTGCGTTTCCCCGCGGCGGCATCAGGTGCGACTCTACTTCCGCCTGCATCCCGGCAAAGAGGTCGATGCCACGCTGGCGATTCAGTTTCTGCGGATCCTCGATCAGGAACTGCAAACCCGTTGCTGCCTGCTGTGGGACCGCTTGAACGCCCATCGCGCCAAGAAGACCACGGCGTACTTGGCCACCGTGCCCCACCTGCACCCCTTCTTTCTTCCTGCCTACGCTCCGGAACTGAACCCGGTAGAGTACGTCTGGTCCCTCTGGAAGATGAATCCGCTGGCCAATGTCGCCGTGCCCGAAGTGTACGAGTTGGCCCTCCGGACACGTCACAGCGGACGGTCTCTCCAAGGAAAGCCCGAGCTGCTCCGTTCCTTCCTCCGCCACAGTCCTCTTTTTTTGCGCCTCTCATAGGACATTCTTTATACAGGACTCAATAGCCCTGCCCCTTCGCTGCCCAGATTGACCAGCAGCGCTCCCAACAGGGGGGTGCTCCTGGTGTGCAGGGTGGCGGCGATACGGACCGGTTCGCGATGTTGTTTTCGCCGTTTCACGATGACTGCCGAATGCGCCGCCTGCAGGCAGCGTGCGATTTGAACCACGGATGCCGGCTTATGAATCAGGAATTGCACCCCCGCGCTGAAGGCCTGGCGCAAGTCCAGCAGGTCGCTGGCTATGCCGATGAGCAGGCAATGCTGGTTCATTTTGGACTTGCGCATGGTTTCCAGGAATTCACCCAGATTAACGATCTCCCGCCAGTCCACTACCACCGTGTCGATCCGTTGCTTTTCGAGCGCGGTCAGAGCGGCAGTGTAGTCGCAACTTCGTTCGCTGCTCACCCCCAGTTGCGTAAACACCCGGCTCATCGTTCCCAAAAAGTGGCTGTCGTCGCACAGAATCAGCGCGCTGATGTCAAAGGTTAGATAGGAATTAGTGCTGGTCACGGGCGCCCCTCTCCGGCTTCTCTCGAAATTCGTCTAAACCCTTTGAACACAATCAGGGCAGGTATTCTTCCGCTGCATCCGTGTGCTGGGCTCCACCGATCGGCTGCAAGTTAGAGACCATCGCAGGTCCGTGCCCGGACTGCCGACGCCTAGAATGGGTTCCACGTGATAGGTGTTAAGCTACTAAAAGACGGGCCCGTAGCTCAGCGGTAGAGCAGGGGACTCATAATCCCTTGGTCCCTGGTTCGAATCCAGGCGGGCCCACCACATGTTTCCTGGGACTCGGTGAATGACGGTAGCAGGTTAGCGACAGTTCGGGGCTGCTGGCATTGGTATCCCGAGGGGTGCCGAGGGGTGCTGAAAAGTGCTGAGTAGGGGGCTTAGCGCAAGGCTGCAGCAAAGAAGGCGGCAGCAACCCGCGCCCGCAAGAAGCAGGCCCCCGCGGCCCAACCGGCGGTAACCCGCACCGTCGGGAAGGTGGAGATCAGAGAGGTTCCGACAACCGCGCCGGCACCAGGGCCCCAGGAACCGAGTGCTCAAACGGAAACAACCGGCCCAACTGAGCCTAAACAGAGCTGAGCCGGGCGACCCCGCGCGGCTCTCCCGATTCCCGGTGAAGCGCAAAACCAACCTCCTCTTCATCTGCACCGGTAACCGCGACCGAAGTCCGACCGCAGAAAACCTCTTTCGCACCACTCGGCGGACCTGGGCGTATAACGGTGCATCCGGCGGCCAAAATGAAAATCCTGCATGACCTCAAACGATGGTTGTACCGTGGGCAGCGACCCAACTGGATTGCGAGGATTCTGAATAGAGCGTGGGCTGCTGTGGCCTCGTCGGGCGTCGCCTCCAACTACCTCGTAACATTGGAAGTGACCGGACGAAAGTCGGGGCGGATCGTCTCGCTGCCGTTGGTCATGGTGGTCGTCGATGGACAGCGGTACCTGGTGTCAATGCTCGGAGATAACGTGCAATGGGTCCACAACGTACGGGCAGCCGGTGGAAGAGCGGTTCTGCGGAGCGGTGGTCGTGAGGAGATCCAACTCGAAGAGGTTCCCAGCGACCAGCGCGCACCCATCTTGAGGGCTTATCTGCAGCGAGCACCGGGAGCGCGACCCCACGTGCCCGTGAACAAGGATGCGGCGCTTGCGGAATTCGAGAAGATCGCGGCGGCATTTCCGGTCTTCCGTCTTGCTTCTAACCAGGCGGGTAGCGGGAATGGCGCTCCTGGATGAAAATCGTCTCAACAACGCCGGAGTCGGAGCCGGCGAAGTGGGTGTACAATGGCCGCCGTTTTCGAGGCCAAAAAGGGAATTCCGGCTTGCTATGAGAATTCGATGCCTGCACCTCGCGAATGGTTCAACCGCCAGTTCGAATTAGGTCTTCCACCCGAAGCCCTCGCTGAAATCATCGAACGCTTGCGCGGGACACCTGCACGCCTTGAGGAACGCCTTCAGGAACCGTCGCCCCAAGTCTTGATTGAACGCTACGAAGGCAAGTGGTCAATTCAAGAAAACGCAGGCCACCTGCTCGATCTCGAACCTCTTTGGGAAGGCCGCCTTGATGATTTGCTCGCCGGCGCTCCCGAACTGCGCTCGACGGATCTTCGCAACCGCAAGACCGATGAGGCGAACCATAATTCGCGGAAATATGAAGAGATCCTCACAGCATTTCGAAAGGCACGTAAACAAATTGTTCTCCGTCTCGAAGAACTTGACGATTCTCAACTCGCAGCAACGGCGCTACACCCTCGACTTCACCACCCGATGACGGTAGTCGATCTGTTCTTTTTTGTTGCCGAGCATGATGATCATCATCTCGCACGAATTACAAGGATTCTTCAATTGGCGTCTAACCGTACGGGCACTTAGAGAGACTCTGAACAAGTTCTGCCTTATCCACAAGATTCGCTCTCGGTAGCGTTTGGATTTGCGCTACCGGCTTCTTTCAGCTTTTCTTCGACGTCACTGCAAAGAATTCGGCGGCCTCTTGATGCACGTGTTTACCGCCGCCGCATTTCGGGCACGTGATCTTGCCCTTTTCGTATTCCGTAAGCGTGAGGATGATCTCGAAGGGCTTCTGGCAGTCTTCGCAGAAGAATTCGTAGCGAGGCATGGCGACCGCAGCACCGTCAAAGAAAACAGCAATCGGCACCCAGCGAAAAGCAGCTGCCGCCTAGGTAGCCAAGTACGCTAAAGGCAGATTCGCCTTCGCCCCCGCGAAGGCATTTTCTTTCCCAAAAAACAACAGGCGCAGAGGTGTGCGTGAACGAGTGCAAGCGGATAAGGTGGTCGAGCGGCTCCGCGCCTTCCCCATTCTAACCCGCTTTTTAACCAAATTCGTACCGAGTTGCAACAGACGCCTAGCAAGTAGCCTCTAGTCGATGCGACAGGAAGGCGGTCCAAGGATCTGCACCATCTATTGTTGTCGCACGCTCACTTTGTCGAAGTGGTGTCCGTAGCAGACGATTTCACCGGCGGCTGTCTTTGTGTAGGGTTTGTGGAAGACTACGGTATCTGCTTCCTGCACGGGTTTACACGGCGTTGTATTCAGATATAGCTTGTCTTCCTTTTCACTCTCGACGACCCCACTAGCGATATCTCCTGGCCGCGCCTCGACCGGGGACCGTGGTGCCTGCGAGAAGACAACTGTTACAAGAATGAAGAGAAACGTGGCTAATAGAGTAGTTCTTGTTTTCATAGGCTATGCACCCGTTTCAGCCAACGCCTCACTCGCACGGCGTGTTGAGCAATCTCCGGGATTCCTGCGAAATGACGGCAATGAGATCGTCGTTGATATCAAAGCAGAACTGCATCGGCATCATTGGCAGGGGCCTTCGGTCATCCCCGATCAAGGTCACGTCCAGCCGATGTCGGCCCGGGGCCATGAGACCGCTTCCCGTGAACGCGACCGATCCAACCACTGATTTCGAGACTCCGACCGGAACCGGAAATGGAATGTCGACGGTACGTCTAGTTTCGTCGACGAACTTGAACTGAGGATCAGTTGCGTCCATCGGAGGCGGTTCAAAGTGGGCTGCAGCACGCACGATGACCCCGCCACGGTTGCCGTAGTTCGAGGCAAGCAGAGGAAAGCTGAATGTAACCCTCTGGTGCTGGGTATCGTAGAACAGGGTCAAAGGAACTGGTGTAAGGACAGAAAATTTGGGGTGCTGATAAAAGCTGTCGAATGCCTCTTTGGCCGCCCTCGGCACTGCAAAGACACTAGCGAGGATGCCTAGGTACACGCCCCACGTTCTTATCCAGCTCCTGCTCACGATTTTCAGGCTCTCAACGTCCCGTTTCAGGCTCTCCATCTGGTGCTTGAGAGCTCCGATCTCTTCGAAAGCTCGCTCACTGCGTAATTGGGAATCGTCGGCGGACATGTGATGGTAGCCTCTTTCATGGATTTTACCCGGTTTTCGCCAGGGATTCGCGGTGCTTAAACCGAGATTTCCTTTTGACTTCGAAAACGGCAAAGATTCTACACCCGTTTTGCTCTCCTGCACTTGGTTAAACCATGCTCCATCTGGGCCATGCCCAAGGGTCTGCGATCCGCGCCATCACGGCCGGGCGCGGGATCGTTTTTTCTGGGCCCAAAGCGGGTGTTCGTTCCACCGCCATCCTCGGGCGGCTCTTTGCATCCAGGCGTATACTTCCCGGAACCTGCAGGCGGTGGAGGCGGACGCCATGAAAACCATCTACGTCGGCAATCTCAGCTTCCAGATTACCGCCGGGGAGCTTCGCAACCTTTTCGAAAAGTACGGCAAAGTCGATCAGGTTTCGGTCCCGCGCGATGCAGCGACCGGCAGAGCCCGCGGCTTCGCTTTTGTGGAAATGCAGGACGAGAACGCCACCGCCGCGGCAATCCGCGCCTTGAACGGATCAAAACTCGGGGACCACACGCTCAAGGTGAACGAAGCACGTCCAAAACCCGGACGCGCCGAACCGCGAGGAGACGGCGAGCGCCGCTTCGGCCGCAGCTAAGTAAACAAAGCCCCACAAACAATTCTGCCAAAGGCGGGTCTCGCGCAGTCACTGACGCAGATAAGGATTCGAGGCCCCGGTGTCGCTCACATTCTCCAAGTGCGCTACCGCCGTGCCCAAAAAATTAAAATCGGAGAACCAGCCGGAGCCCATACCGGTCTCCTTGAAATGAATGCCACGTATTTCGTTCGTATCGATGAAACGCGAATTCAGACCACCAGTTCGAATGAATGTCAGTTCGAATGCAACACCACTGGCACCATTGACGCTCAGGCGCGCCACGCAATCAGTCCCTCATGGAAGCCCATGACATTCACCTACTGGTGCAACCAGGCCCCCCCCAAGTCGCAAGAGATCGTAGTTGGCCGCCACGCACCAGGAAGCAAAGAGGGCGTCCTCAGAATCGGAGAGTATGAAGGTCACTGTGAGCTAACGGGTTCTTCGCCCCTCCCGTAAAAGCGATTTCTCACCACCAATCAGGAATGCCACCTATTCGGTCAGGCGGACTACGCGGCCAGGTGGGCGCTGGGAATAGCTTCCAGCCGCCGATGGCTGGATTATCGCCCGCTGCGGGATTATCCGGGTTGACCGGTCGGCCTAAACTGGGGAGAAATACTGGACATGCAAGAAGTTTGTTAGAAACAATGGAAGAGTCTCGGTCGGCACCGGGGAGGCGTAGTGCAGGAGTTCATCAGTGAAGACGATCTCCAGACGTTCGAGGGATGGCTAAGGTATCAGGCCGTCGACGCGGCGACGACTGCGCCGGAGGAATTGGAGAAGTGGCGGTGCCTTTTCGAGGACGTGAGGGAGCGCACCGCGACCTGCCCCAAGGTCGGCCTGATGAAGCTCCAACCGGTCCCCGGCGAACATCGGTACGCGGTGGCGGTCCGGGATGGCTCCGACCTCTGGCTGACGTTGTGGGTTCGGCGTTCACGGAAGGGCGAGTTTTCCATCATGCAGCCGCGCGGCGATCAAGACTGGGACGCTCACACGAGTTATCACCTCGACGGCACCCTGCACATGAAGAGCCATGACCGCAAGGTCCTTCCGCCCCAGAAGCGCCAGCCGTTGACGGGCGCGTTCCGGGGCAGCGAGGACCTCGGGTTCTACTCTGGCCACGGCCCGAAAGGCGTCGGGGCGATCTGCGATCCGACGACCTTCTCCGGGGTTGTCGAGGTGGCGCCCGGCGTATTGGGGCCGCGCCACGGCGGGGTCAAGGTGGACCTCGTCGAGCCAGGCCACGAGCCGATGGAGTTCCCTTGGACCCGGATCGTCACCCGGCAGGTCTTTGGTGACATCCTTCCTCAGGTCGTGATCACAGTGGGGTCCTGCGGCTGACACCGCACCGTACGGCTGCCCCGACTCCGTCAGCGTCCTCCAGCCCTCCAGGTTCACCGACCCGCGGCGGGCCGCTCATATCGAACGAACTTCACCCTGCGGGTACCGTGGAAAACTCGGGTCACTTGTGTAAAAGCGATTTTTCGACAGTAATCCGCAAGCCAACTGGGGGACGGGGTCGTGAGCATCGGTGGTCATCGAAACGTAAGAGAGCCTCTACTTAGACCGGCGCATCACGAGGTAGTGTGACGCCCCACACTGACCGACGAGCGATTCGCAAGCGGCACAACCAAAATCGCCGGTGGGCACGTCTAATCATAGGCAGTACGGGTGAGTTTGGTGTTATCTCCCCTTCTCCAGAACCGCGTCTCCGGACTGGTCGCGCTGGCAGTCCTGATCGCAATCGCCGGTGTGCTCATTTCGCCTACGGTGCCCAGCGCACCCACCTTGCTGCCGGTCAGCATGCTGCTTCTGGTCGGCCTTATCGTCGTCTGCTCCCATGCCGTGGTGCGCATGCGATGGCCGGCGCTGGAGCTTGTCGGGCGCGCGGAACCGATTTCGCTGGCCGCCCCGCTTGAGTTCGCGATCACCGCTCGTCCTCTGCGCTGCTGAAACAGTCACCTGCCTCGCTTCAATCCTTCGTCGCACGAAAACCCCATTTCGCAACCCCATGGAGGGCAAGCACCATGAAGCCAGTTGGAGTCATCAGCACCGCATTTCTGTTCTTGGTTCTTGGGACCGCAGTTCCTGCATGCGCACAGCATGAGCAGCAGGGCGAAAACCAGCGAGAGCCTGAGAAGCAAGCCCAGCCCGCAAAACAAGCCAAACCCGAGCAGCAGCAGGGCAAGCAACAGGAAGCCAAGCCCGAACAACAGCAGCAGGACCAAAACAAGCAGCAGCAACAGCGCGTCCAGCAACAGCAGCAGCAGGACCAAAACAAGCAGCAGCAACAGCGCGTCCAGCAACAGCAGCAGCAGGACCAAAACAAGCAGCAGCAACAGCGCGCCCAGCAACAGCAGCAGCAGGACCACAACAAGCAGCAGCAACAGCGCGCCCAGCAACAGCAGCAGCAGGACCAAAACAAGCAGCAGCAACAGCGCGCCCAGGAACAACGGCAGCAGGACCAAAACAAGCAGCAGCAACAGCGCGCCCAGCAACAGCAGCAGCAGGACCAAAACAAGCAGCAGCAACAGCGCGCCCAGCAACAGCAGCAGCAGGACCAAAACAAGCAGCAGCAACAGCGCGCCCAGGAACAGCGGCAGCAGGACCAAAACAAGCAGCAGCAACAGCGCGTCCAGCAACAGCAGCAGCAGGACCAAAACAAGCAGCAGCAACAGCGCGCCCAGGAACAACGGCAGCAGGACCAAAACAAGCAGCAGCAACAGCGCGCCCAGGAACAGCGGCAGCAGGACCAAAACAAGCAGCAGCAACAGCGCGTCCAGCAACAGCAGCAGCAGGACCAAAACAAGCAGCAGCAACAGCGCGCCCAGGAACAACGGCAGCAGGACCAAAACAAGCAGCAGCAACAGCGCGCCCAGCAACAACGGCAGCAAGGAGAGCGTCTCTCACAACAGCGTCAGCAGCAGCTTATTGAGCAGCAGCAGCAGCGCCTGACGCAGTACCGTCAACATCTGGATCAGCAGCAGCGTGTCCTGCAACAGCAGACAGCACAGTTACAGCAACAAAGGCGTATGGCGCAGTACCGTCTTCAGGAGGAGTATCTTGAGCGCCTGCGTCAACAGCAAATATTTCTCCAGAACGACCGTCACCCCGATTACGATCGCGATCCGTACTTCTACACGGCTCCGATCTATCGTTACCGTCGTGCCGGCCGCTACTACGAGACGAATCAATACGGCGCAGATCTTCTCCGCCAGGCCGTTAACTACGGTTACCAGGAAGGCTTCCGGGCCGGAGAGGCAGACCGCCAGGATCGCTGGCGTTCCAACTACCGAGGCTCCTATGCCTATCAGGACGCGAACTACGGCTATAACGGCTATTACGTAGAACGGGACGACTACAACTACTACTTTCGCGAGGGCTTCCGTCGCGGCTATCAAGACGGCTACAGCAGCCGGTATCGATATGGCCGCTATTCTAACGGCTCATATAGCATGCTTGACGCCATCTTGTCGCAAGTCCTCGGCTTCCAGTCGCTTCGCTAAGGAGACTGAGAGGGTAGCGGGCTGAACAAAGCGCCCGGGTTCATTGACCGGGAAGAGTCAGTGAAGTCGGGCGCACCCCTTTCACTCCTGTCCCCACGAACAATCTTGCCTCAAAATCCCAAAAGGCAGGTCCCCGTGCTGCCAGTGAAGCGTCTAGGATTTCTTGTTCCCCTTGAACCGCCCAAGAATCCACAGAGCCACGTAAGCCACAAGACCGATCGCGACCAGCACCGCCGCCGCAATTGCCTCAACTCTCATGCCGCAAGCCTAGCTAGGAGAGTCACTATTCCCGCCAAAAGCCAAGACCGCAACTTCTGGCGAAGCAAACATGCCGGTCACCTCGATGAGTTCGGCTGCTCGACTGGTAGGACCTGACGGAAGAAACTCTCTGCCCGTTTGAAGGATCTGCCAACACTACGCGCACTCATGCCCAGCGCACGATTTGTTCTTGCGCCAGCGGCCGACAAGGCGGTCGAGGTGTGATCGTTGCTGAGTGCGACCGCATCGAGCGACGTCCCTCCGGCAGAGATCACCGGCTGCAAGTGCTGGCGCGAGCCCCTTACCTGCACTTCGCTCTCAGCGTTCGCCAGTTGCGCCAGCAGGTCATCCGAAAAAGCCGTCCGCATCTTTTCCGCGAGAGGCCAGTCGCGCGAACCCGTCCATACCGCTCGGTTGAGGGGCGCTCCCGGCTCGCCGATGTTGATGATTGCTGCCGGACTGAGCGCGATCGCTTCTCCGCAGCGATCCTGACCGCATCCCTTGTCGCAGCCAGCCGGGTTGAGAAAGGACGCGTGCTTGGCTTGAGAAACCCACACCACCGCGCCCCGGTCTTCGGCGCGGATGGCCAAGGCCTTCACCGCCGCGCTCCTGTCACACAGGGTGTTTTCGTGAGCAGCCGCGTACCAGTAGACGGCCGTCCAGGTAGAAACGGGCTGAAAGTCCTCGCCACTGACCAGGACGGCAACGTGTTCTGCGTCTAGCGCGTGGCCGGTTCGCCCGCAGTCCCGGGCCCACAGGTGATAGTAGTGGATTTCAATCAGTGCGCCCTTTTCGGGTCCTGAGGAGCGCGGAAAGACCTGGCCGTAGATGGTGCCATTCCTGGCGACGGCGCGCGGCTTCTCTGAACCGGCCAAGAACTCGGCCGGAAGGAAGTCGCAGTCGGCTACGCTGATGAGAAACGTGGGCCGAAATTTCTCCAGCAGCGCCTGCTCGCGTTCATCCGCAATGCCGTCCCTGTCGCTGTCGCTGGCAGGCGGCAAGTCCCAGGCGGCGCTGAGAGTTACGAGGAGTGTGCACGCCCAGAAGCACAGACCGGTTCTCATGCAGAGATGGTATCAGGTGTACGGACATCGAACTCGCCTTCGCCAACATGCGAAGGCCTTTTTCCAGTCTTGCCCAAGGCAGGTGTCTTCGGAAACGGCCAAAAGGCAGGTCTTCACGGTGGCAGTCGCAACGGTGGTGGCGGCCTCTATGGCCCAGGCTTGGGAGTCGGGTTTCCGACCCTGGCTTTGGCGAGTGAGAAAGCCGCCGCCGGGGGAGGCGGCGGGGGTTGTGCATAGACAAGGGCGGGAAAAGTCTAGTTGTCGATAACAGGCTTTTACATAAGTAAACCGAGTACCGAACCCGGACAGCGAAAGCATCAGGCCGACGTTGAGAGTCCGTCAGTTGACAAGTATGGTTTCGCCTGGGTTTTCTGAACTAGGTTGCGCGTCCTGCTGAGCAGCACGAGCACTGTCCCGACCCCGAGCTTCATCTCACGTGCGATCGCCTTCGGAAGCATCGGTGATAAACCATCGAGTCACTGGAGGAATTGGGAATCAAAAAAAGGAGGTCGTGGTCAAGGCGGTCACCGTCTTGGTGATACGCCATTAGAGCTGGTTTCAAGAACACTTTTAGAAACTGGTGGTCGCCCGCCGCGCTCTCGAGGCTACCGAGTCCAGAAGAACTGCGCAACATTGCTTCGCATTTTCCTCGGTTAGTAAGACCTCGTCCGCCACCCACGGTTTCAAGGAGCCGATCGCCTCATTGACAGCGTCGCTGTTCTCCAGGGTTGGCTCTGGTAGGGTGTGAGCGGCCAGGTCCCCAGAATGCGGTTCACCTTCCGACCGCCGGGTTGTGGCAAGCATCCGTTCGGTGGTCTTGTAGATACCTGCCAGAAAGAACAGCCCGATGCCGGCAAAGAGGGCGGCTGCGAAGTTTTGCCACCACACTCCGAATGCTACCGCCCCTATCAGTACGCCCGCGGGCGGAATCATGCCGTGCGACTGCCGAGACTTGGCTTTCTTCAGCAAACTGGCGAGCTTGATCGCCAAGGGACGGCTCTGCTGCCATGTCTTGGCCGCTAACGATCTGGTCAACTGCCATACCTGCTTAGCGCGATGCATCGTTTGCACCTCTTTACCTACCGGCTCGCTTCCCGCGTACAGGCCATCGAGAGACCGCTCTGAGTGGACTTTAGCCGAACCCTGAGGGACAGTCACATTACTCAGGGCCCTTCGTGGGCTGTCATTTGGACTAGAAGGCACGAAGAATACGGGCGGTATTCATCGAGGTCTCGCCGGACAAGGCTGCGGAGTACCGGTGGCCCTCGACAAAGCCGCCGGGCCTTGCGCACGTTTCTTCGCACGGCGTGCTTTTCTTCGTGCTCGGCGCGAGTAGTTGCAGGTGTTGTAAACAGGCTTTTACACAACTAATCGTGGGAGCCGCGACGACGAACCGGCCCAGGCCGATTTTCGGCGATTACTTGTGTAAAAGCGATTTTGCAACAGTAACCTTTAAAACAGACCATCGGCAGGGCTGGCCCACAACCCGCGCCCACCTGTACACTGGTACGCCTCAAGCCGGTAAAGAATGCGAAATAAATTGGAGGTGTTCTTTGCGAATGCACGTTTTGCGGATTTTGGCGTTTGTGCTGGTGTGTGTGGCGGCAGTTCCCTGCCGGGCGCAGGATAAGGTGACGATTCTCTATGATGCGTTCGGGGAATCGAAGGAGCTGACGAAGGATTGGGGATTTTCCGCTTTGGTGGAGCACAACGGAAAGCGGATTTTGTTCGATACGGGGAATAATGCCGCGAAGTTTGAACACAACGTGAAGGCGCTGGGCGTAGACCTGACGAAACTTGATTTTGTGGTGATCTCGCACCGGCACGCAGACCACGCGACGGGGTTGAGATATGTGCTGAGCGTGAATCCGAACGTTACGGTGTATGTGCCCGCGGATGGGTCGAATGGATTTGGGGGAGCGCCGTTTCCGAAGACGTATTTGCGGGCGGATGAGAGCTTGCCGGCGAAGATGCGGTATTTCGGGGGAACGGAGCCGGAACATTTCACATCGGGCAAGCTTTATGACACGGGGAATTTTGTGTTGGTGAATCAATTAACGGAAGTATCGCCGGGGATTTTCCTGGTGCGGACAGTTTCGCAGAAGAAAGGGACGCTGGAGCTGCCGGAATTGACGCTGGCGATCAAAAGACCGAATGGATTGCTGCTGGTGGACGGGTGCTCGCACGCGGGGATTGAAGCGATTCTGGAAGCGGCAGGGGCGGTGGATCCGAGGACGGAGATTGTGTTTGGGGGATTGCACCTGGTGACGACGCCGGTGGAAGAGATTGATGCGGTGGTGGAGAATTTAAAGACGAAGTGGAAGGTGCAGAGGATTGCGCCGGGACATTGCACAGGTGAGCCGGCGTTTGCGCGATTGAAGAAGGCGTATGGGGAGAACTATTTGTATGCGGGGTTGGGGACGAAGGTGGAGATCCCTGCGCCGGCGAAGTAGCTGGGCTGGGGATCGCGGCGCCGCGCGCGGGCCTGACCCAATTGTCCATAACAGGCTTTTACACAAGTAATCCGGTCACTTGTGAGAAAGCGATTTCTCGACAGTTTTCACCGACACGGCGCGACACCCCGCTTCAAGCGAATAATTGCGTCAGAGCGGTTGATGCGCGCTAGCTACTACTGGCGGGAGATGCGACTGCAACACCTGTCGAACCGCCTGCCACTCAACGGCCAGCCCAACAGCTTCAACATCGACGGTAACACCGCCGGACCCCCCAATTCGGACATCCTGCGGGTGGAGCGCGCCTACTTCAATTGGAACAACATTGGCGGCTCGAGTTCCGCCTGCTGTACACACTGGACATCTGCTTTCTTACGCTGGAGTTCTTCATCGTGCTGCCGTACCTGATCCACGGCCAGCTCTCGGTCGAGGCCGTGCGGGAATCGTTGCAGTTGATCCTCGGGGGGCCGTTCACGCTCGTCTTCTGGGTGTTTTTCTTGGGACTGGGGTTGCTGGCGCCCTTGGCCATCGAGGTGCGTGAGATGGCGCCGGTGCTGCTTTCGAAGACGGTGGCCCACTACAGCAAGCCGCTGGCGGCGGTGACCGCGCTGCTGGTGCTGGCGGGCGGCTTTCTGCTGCGCTATATCTTTGTTTTCGCCGGACAGATGAGCGCCTTCAAATAAGGGATGTGCCATGCAAGACTTGCAGCCGGTCGTAAAATACCCATTGGGAACTTCCATGAACACTGGCAAGCGGGAAATCGAAGACCAGATCTACGAATTGCAGGTGCGAATCTGTAAAGCGTTTGCCAACACGACTCGTCTCCATATCCTTGACCTCCTGGGGAAACGCGAACACGGAGTTTCGGAACTGCAGCGCCGCTTGGGCGTCACCAAGGCGAACCTGTCGCAACATCTGGCCATCCTGCGAGGCGCCGGAGTCATCAGCACCCGGCGGGAAGGGCAGCAGATCTATTGCTCGCTGGCGATCCCGGAAGTGAAACAGGCCTGCCAGTTGATCCGGGGCGTGCTGCGCGCCCAGATTCGAAATGGCCGCAAACTCGCGATCTAGTCCGCGACCCTGACGGCGCGTTGCATCGACCCGTTGATGCGACCGGCGGCTCTTGCGTCCCCGGTTAAGCCGCTTGGTGAAACCGCGTCGCGTATACTCTTCCGTGCCATGAATCGCTGGAATGATCGCCTGCGCCGCGGACGGATGGTGGCGATGCTCGTAGCTGCGGCGGCACTGCTGACCACGTTTGTAGCTGGTGCTCAGAGCGGAGCAAAGGACGGCAGTACCGCCAAGCCTCCATCGCCGGCATCGGAGTTGCCGCCCGGCAGCCCGGAGTTGATCCGCCCGGCGGAGCTGGCGAAAGCCCTATCCTCCACGGGCGCGAAAGCCATCGTCTTCAACGTCGGCCCGCGTGTGATTTACCTTCAGGCACACATCCCCGGCGCCGAGTACATGGGGCCGGCGGCGAACCCGGAGGGGCTGGAGAAACTGCGAGCACGCGCTGCCTCGCTGCCGCGCGATTCCTTCCTGGTGATCTATTGTGGATGCTGTCCGTGGGAACACTGCCCCAACCTCCGGCCGGCCTATAAGGAGCTGAAGCAAATGGGCTTTACCAGACTCAAGGTGCTATACATCGCCAACAGCTTCGGGACCGACTGGGTGGAGAAAGGCTACCCCACCGCGAAAGGCGAGTAGCGGGCTGGATCGCCAGGGTCCGGTGATGGAGTGACGAAAAAGGTAGCGGTCTTTATCGCGGCGGTGGGATTGGTCGCCGCCCTCTATTTACATCGACGCGCCGGCTCCCCCAACCACGACTTGCCTGCCCCGGCCGTTGC
Source organism: uncultured Acidobacteriota bacterium (assembly GCA_963704285.1). GTDB lineage: Bacteria > Acidobacteriota > Terriglobia > Terriglobales > Acidobacteriaceae > JAHFUA01. The sequence goes on from OY969886.1 coordinate 394,992, forward strand.
CCTGGTAGACCTCAGCGAGAACAACGTCAGCCCTGCGCGCTACCAGGGCAAGGTTGTGCTGATCAATTTCTGGGCGGCCTGGTGCACTCCCTGCCGCGAGGAGATCCCGCAGTTCGTGACGCTCCAGGAGAAGTATGGCTCGCGAGGGTTTCAGGCCGTCGGCATCTCCCTGGACGACCCGGAAGCCGCGCTGCGTGACTTCTGTCGGGAGTACAAGGTGAATTACCCCATCGTGATGGGCAGCCAGAAGATCGCGGAGGCGTTCGGAGGCGTGCTCGGACTGCCGACCACGTTCCTGATCGGCCGCAACGGGCGTATCCACGCCAAGCATGTCGGCGCGACCGATTTTCGGAAGCTCGAGCAGGAGATCACTGCCCTGCTGCAACACCAGTGACTGTGTTCCAGACTATGCCGGCTTCTCGTTCCCAGCCGCCGCTGCTTTGGGACGCAGAAAGGACTCCACCGCTTCACTCTCGGATTTGTAGATCTCGAAGACCTCGTCGAGCCGGGTGACCCGCAGCAGTTCCCTGGACTTGGGCGACAGGTCGGCGAGCTTGAGCTCCCCGCCGCGGTTGCGCGCGGAGATGAACAGTCCCACCAGCCCCGCCAGCCCCTCGCTGTCGATCTGCTCAATGCCGGCAAGATGCACCACTACGTGATTGGTCTCTTTCAAAAGAGAGAGCACGACCAGGCGCAACTCGTCCACTTCCTGGCCGAAGACAATGCGTCCCCGGCAGCGGACGACCCCTACATCTGCCTGCTTGGCCACATCCAATCGCAGTTCCATCGCAGCCCCTTTTGACGGCTGGGTGGGCCGGAGTCGGACGTATCATAGGCCAGAATCCGCCGCGGCGCGATTGAAACCGCACACTTTCTGGGTCTATGCCAGGAAAAAGAGCGTTTTGTAGCGTTTTGGCAAGTCCTGAAACGGATAGTCCTCGATAATGTTCCCGATAAAAAGTTTTCCACAGCAGTTTCGGAGCTCTCTCCGCATCTAACACGGGTAAGCTGTGGGGTGTCCCGGCCGAACTCTGAGGCCGGTTCCGTTGCCATGATTGCCAAGTGCGCCAACCCCGCCTGCTCCGTCCCGTTCCATTACATGCGTGAGGGCAAGCTTTTCCGCATGGAGTTCGATCCCGAGCGGAACCCTCTCGGGCCAACGTTGGCGGGCCGTGCCAAGCCGGCTCGCAAGATCGAGCATTTCTGGCTGTGCGGCGCTTGTTCCACCACGCTGACCCTGGTGATGAATGGCGATAAGGTGGAAACCGCGCCTGTCGAACCCGTCGTGTTCAAGACTGCTGCTGCCTCCTGACCCTAGAGCCTCCACCACGTAAGCACGCGTGTGATTCCGTGGTGGAGTTTTTTTCGAGAGGCTACTTGCTGGCAGCGAGGCTGGCGACCGGGTCCTGATACTTGCCCGTAAGGTCGTACCAGCGGATACGAAGCATCTCGGTAAACATCCTGAAGCCATCTCTGAGGGGGCTGATCTTGGAGCGCTGGTCGTGCGCCCACTCCACCGGCACCTCCGCGGTCACCATCCCGGCCTGGTTGGCGAGAAACAGAATCTCGGGATCGAACCCCCAGCGCTCGATGCGCTGCCGCGGAAAGATGGCTTGAGCCGCCCGCTGGGTGAAGGCTTTGAGGCCGCACTGCGTGTCCTTGAAGCGCAGACCGAGGACGATCCGCAGCAACAGGTTGAAGATGCGCCCGAAGAACTGGCGGTAGAGGGGCTGGCGCTCGGTCTGGAGCTCGGCGCGCAGCCAGCGCGAGCCGATGGCGATGTCGGCGCCCTGCTGGATGGCGGCGATTAGCTTTTCCGCCTCGTAGATGGGCGAGGAAAGGTCGGCGTCGGTGAACAGCAGCACGTCGCCGGCGGCCTCCATCATCCCGTGGCGGACGCTGTAGCCCTTGCCGCGGTTCCCGGGGTTCTCCACCAGGCGGACGATCGGATTCCGCCGCGCCCACTGCCGCACCATCTCGGGCGTGGAATCGCGCGAGCCGTCATTGACCACAATGACTTCCGCCGTCCACCCCATCTTGGATACGTAAGCCAGCACCTTCTGCAGCGTGGCCTCAAGGCGCTGGCCCTCGTTATAGGCGGGAATGACGATGCTGTACGTAAGCCGCTCCGCGTCCGGCTTGGACGCAGCCCCATTGTAGGGCGTTGGCAGGCGGGTGCGCGCCTCCACAAAAACAAAAACGCCACGGATTTTCACGGATTCTCTTCGATCAAATTCCTTGATCCGTGTTTATCCGTGTCGATCCGTGGCTTGGGTTTACGCCGCCCGCCGTTGCTGGTCGAGCATGGTGAAGAACTCGCGGACCAGCTCGCGGTCCCAGAGGCCCGCGCGGGCCTCCTCTTCCATGGTGCGCCGGGACTCGTCGTGGCCCAGCGCCGGCTTGTACGGCCGCTCGGTGCGCAGGGCGTCGTATACGTCCACCACCTGGAGGATACGGGCCAGCAGGGGAATGTCGTGGGCGCGCAGGCCGTCCGGATATCCGCTGCCGTTCCAGTGCTCGTGATGGCTGCGGATAATGGGCAGCACCCGCCGCAGCGACTTCAGCGGCTTGCAGATGTTCTCCCCGATGATGGGGTGCTGCTGCATGATCTCCCGCTCTTGCGGAGTGAGGTTCGTCCCTTTTTTGAGGATCTCGTCGGGGATGCTGATCTTGCCCAGGTCGTGCAGCACGCCGCCGCGCTTAAGCGCCGTGACCGATTCGTCGTCCAGCTTGAGGTGGCGTCCCAGGTCCCGGGCGTAGCGCGAGAGGCGGTCGCAATGGCCCTCGGTGTAGGGATCGCGCGCCTCCACCCCCAAGGCCAGCGTGAACAGCACCACCTCGACGTTTTCCAGCTCGTCGGTGAACTCTTTCAGTTTCAGCAGCGAGTGCACGCGCGCGAAGAGCTCTTCCGGGAAGATGGGCTTGTTCAGAAAGTCGTCAGCGCCGGCCTCGATGCCGCGGATCTTGTCCTCGCGATCGGTCAGGCCGGTGATCATGACGATAGGAATCAGCCGTGTGAAGGGGTCTTCCTTCAGCTCGCGGCACAGCTCGTATCCGGATTTGCCGGGCAGGATCACGTCCAGCAGGATGAGGTCGGGATGCTGCTTCTGGACCGCCTGCTGCGCTTCTTCCGCGCTGGCGACGCTCTGCACCTCGTAGCCGCGCGAAGAGAGCAGCTCGCGCGTGAGGATGATAAGGTCGGGATTGTCGTCCACGAGGAGGATGCGCTGCGCTCGGCGCCTCCCCGGGACCTCGACTATTCCAGCCGGTGAAGGTACGGCCTTGCCCAAGGGATGCATGGTTCTGGCCTGCCCGCCATTCTAAGCCAAACGCGGGCCCGGCGGGGGCAAGCGGCCGCGCGCCGCGAATTTTTCCTTGCTGACCTTGGTACTCCCCGCCGCAACCGGCTCTCGGTCTTGTTCTCCGATTTGCGCCAATCGCCCACAAACTATTACGCTTGCCGGATGCGCTCGAGCAGGCTCCTCGTCCTGGCGTGGCTGGCACTCGCCGCCGGCGCGATGGCGGCTCCCAAGAGCCACGTCATCAACTTCGGCGGTACCACCCAGGTGCAATGGTTCGTGGGCGCTGGGGAGGGAACTGCGCTCCAACTCAAAGTCCGTCCGCTGTACATAGACGGCAAGCTGAAGGAGTTCACCACCGGCCCGCCGCGCGATATCACCGATCGCGCCTTCGTGGTGCGGAAGGTTTACCGCGTCAACGACCAGTTGCCCTCCGACCCCAAGCAAGCCCCGAAGTGGAAGTGGCAGCGCGGCGGATGGCTGCTGGTGGATCGCCCTACCGGCCGGGTCAGTGAACTCCGCCTGCCGGAGTTCGACCCGTTCTATTCGACGGCGACCTGGTATCGTGACTATGTGGCGTATTGCGGGCTGTCGGGCGACGCCGAGAAGGTGTACGCGGTGGTGGCGCAGATTGGGGTGAAGAAGCCGCTGGTGCGCCAGGAGTTGGGACGCGCTCACGGCGGGGACATGCCGGACTCCGAATGCGACGCGCCCGCCTGGCAGCGCCCGCCGGTACGCGTGACCTTCATCCCGAAGGAGGGCGCGCCGGTGACGTTTGCCATTCATCGCTACGCGGTGTCTCCGGAACAGGAGTCCGAGGAATGAAGTCGCTCGATGAATACTTGAAAGATGCCGAGCGTGTCCACGGCCACATCTGCGCCGGGCAGGTGTTAGGGGTGCGGATGGCCATGCTGGGCCTGGCTCGGCTCGGGATTGAAGACCCGCAAGGCAAGGACCGCAAACGCCTGGTGACCTTCGTGGAGATCGACCGCTGCGCCACTGATGCGGTAGCGGTTGTGACCGGATGCCGCCTGGGCAAGCGCGCGCTCAAGTTCCGCGACTGGGGCAAGGTGGCGGCCACGTTCGTCGATACCGCTGGCGGCAAGGCCATCCGCGTCGCGGCCAAAGAATCTTCCAAGGCGCTCGCCCGCTCCATGCATCCCGAGCTCACCGACAAGAACCGGCAGCAGATGCTGGCCTACCGCGAGATGCGCGATGACGACCTGTTCGACCTGCAATGGGTGAAGGTCGAACTGCCGCCCGAGGAGTTCCCCGGCTACAAGGGCGAGCGCGTGGTCTGCGAGAAATGCGGCGAGGGGATCAACTTCAGGCGCGAAGTCCGGCGCGACGGGAAAGTCTTATGCCGCGCCTGCGCCGGGGAGAGCTACTACCAACCGGCCTAGCGCCGCCAGAATCCACCACGGAGACACGGAGCCACGGAGCCACGATTACAAGATCTCCTCCCTGTCTCCGTACCTCCGTGGTGAATTCTTACGTAGCAGCGTGCTCGTAGGCGTGCCCCAGGCGGAACAGCGTGGGCTCGTCGAAGTGCCGGGCCATGATCTGCATTCCGATGGGCAAGCCTTGGCGCGAATTGCCGCAAGGAATCGAGATCCCCGGCACGCCCACCAGGTCGGCGGTCACGGTGAAGATGTCGGCCAGGTACATGGAGAGCGGGTCGTCCACCTTTTCGCCAAGTTTGAACGCCGGGGTGGGGCTGGTGGGCGTGATGATGGCGTCCACCTTCGTGAACGCTTCTTCAAAGTCGCGGGTCAGCAGGGTGCGGACCTTTTGCGCCTTGAGGTAGTAGGCATCGTAATAGCCGGCGCTCAGCGCGTAGGTGCCCAGCATGATGCGGCGCTTGACCTCGGGCCCGAAGCCCTCGTCGCGGCTGCGCCGGTACATCTCCGCGAGCGTGCTGCTCTCCCGCGAGCGGTGGCCGTAGCGCACGCCGTCATAGCGCGCCAGGTTGGAAGACGCCTCGGCAGTGGCCACCAGATAATACGTGGGGATGGCGTAAGCGGTGTGCGGCAGCGAGATGGGCACGACTCCGCATCCCGCCTTCGCGGCCAGCAGTTGAATCGCGTCCTCGACCGCCGTGCGGACTTCCGCGTCCATGCCTTCGGGGAAGTACTCCTTGGGGACGCCGATTCTCATCCCTCGCACCGGTTTACCGATCTCGGCCGCGTAGTCGGGCACGGGGACGTCGGCGGAGGTGGAATCCAGCGGATCGCGTCCGGCGATGATCCCCAGCAGGAGGGCTGCGTCTTTGACCGAGCGCGTAAACGGGCCGATGTGGTCGAGAGACGACGCAAAGGCAATCAGTCCGTAGCGCGAGACGCGCCCGTAGGTCGGCATCAAGCCCACGACACCGCAGAACGACGCCGGCTGGCGGATGGAACCGCCGGTATCGGAGCCCAACGCGGCCACCGCGAAGCCAGCGGCGACCGCGGCGGCCGATCCGCCGGAAGACCCGCCCGGGACCCGGGTTTTGTCGCGCGGATTGCGCACCGGCCCGTAGGCCGAGTTCTCGGTCGAGGAGCCCATGGCGAACTCGTCACAGTTGGTCTTCCCCAGCACCACCGCACCCGCCGCTTCCAGGCGCGCTACCGCCGTGCAGTCATAGGGAGGAATGTAATTCTCCAGAATCTTCGACCCGGCGGTGGTGCGCACGCCGCGCGTGACCATCACGTCCTTGATGGCCATGGGCACACCAGCTAGCAGCGGCAGGGAATCGCCTGTATCGGCCAGAGCGTCGATATTGGCGGCTGCCGCCATGGCACGCTCTTTCGACAGGCTAAGGTAGGAGTGGATCTCGCCATCCTCCGCCGCGATCTTCCGGTAGAAGTCTTGCGCCAGACTGGTGGCGGTGACCTGGCGCTCGCGGATGGCGGTGACGGTACCGGCGACGGTGAGGGAGTTGAGGTCCATCTTCACTGCACGAAGTTTCCCTCTGTTTCGGAAGTTGGGGATTCCATCTCCCGGTCGAAGCTTTCGCGAATGGCGGCGAGAGTTTCTTCTCGGTTAATGCCCTTCTCTTTGGCTAAGGCATCTGCCACGTGTCGCGCGGCGTCTGAGAGCACGATCCCCCAGGCAATCGCCTCTTTTTCTTTCCAGGTACCGATTCGAAGGCTGCACTGCAGCCCACCCTTCGCAATCCACGCGCGCAGCATTTCCCCGCTTTGTGGATCCTCTAATGCCCCCGGAGGGATGGCAAGCTCCTGGCCTTTTCGCATCTGAATCTCCGTTGTTTCGGCTTTACCGGTCGATGACCTTGGGGACCTTGAAGAACGCCCCGCCCGACTCGGGCGCGTTCGCGAGCGCCAGTTTGCGGTTGAGAGACTTGCCCAGCTCGTCCGCCCGCAGGGCATATTCGAACTTGGCGGTGCCCTTCTTCTCCGGGGCGCCGTAGCGGTCGGAGACCTGCGCCATCGGCGGCACACCGGTGGTCTCCAGTTCATTGAGCCGGTCCACGTATTCGAGGATGGAGTTCAGGTCGCGCACCATGCGCGTGCGCTCCTCCGGCGTGAGCTCCAGGTTGGCGAGATCGGCCACGTACAGCACGTCTTTTTCTGTGACCTTCATCCCCGGCTACGCCGCGCCTTTCTTCTGCGGTGTTTTCTGCGGCGGCGCGAACTCGATCTTTTCCACCTTCTCGTTCAGCATGGTGTTGAGCAACTCCAGGTAGCGCGGCACGAAGCCGGCGAGATTGGCGCGCCAAGCCTCGTCCGGCACGCGCACCCGCAATACCCCCTCACGGAACTCCAGCACCTCGGTTTTTTCCGCCACAGTACGGCCGCAGACCAATCCCCAAGCGATGCCGGCGGCATCTTCCACGGGCGCACGGCGCAATATGTCCGCGACAATCTTGTGGAAGCCCGCCTTTGCAGGTTCCATATTCGCCTCTCTCTCGGCCAGTTGTCTTACTTTTCGCGGCGCACATACAGTCACTGCTTTCATGCAAAGGTCAAACCCCGATTGTAGCATTCAGTTGCGGGGACATCTCCGGTCACCATTACCAGTGTGTCAGTTCGTTGTTACGAAAGTGTGAATGAGGAACTCAGGCGGGGAATTCCCGGCGGACGAATGCGCGCGCCTGCTCCTGATTCTCGAGCCGCCCTTCCAGTTGCGCGTCTTCTACCGCCCCGAGGATCTGCTTGAACTGCGGCCCGGGCGTGTAGCCCATGGCGATCAGGTCGTCGCCGGTCAGCAAAGGCTGGGGGCGGATCTGCTCCGCCGGCATCTCGGCCAGCTTCTCGCGCGCGAAGTTGTAGAGCGAGAGATCGCGATGGCTGGCCAGGCAATCGAGCCGGTGCAGTTCGAGGTGTTCCTCGAAGCGCGGCAGGCGGAAGAAGCGTTTCAGCGTGGAAGGTTTCATCTCCTTCACATCGGCGAAGCGCATGTGGTTAGCCACCAGGCGCGCGATCTGCTCGGTTTCGTGGTTGGAAAATCGCAGGCGATGACAGATCTGCTCCGCCATCTTCACTCCCACCTCGACGTGGCCGTCGAAGCGGATGCGATCGGGGGCCACGCGGAAGGTCGGCGGCTTCCCGACATCGTGCAGCAGCCCGCCCATCGCCAGCGTGCGCGAAGCCTTCTCCGGCAAGCCTTCCAGAAGCAACAGCGTGTGCACCCACACGTCACCCTCGGGATGGAACTGCGGCGGCTGCTCGACCCCATGCATCCTGTCCACCTCCGGCAGCACTTCCTTCAGCAGCCTGGTCTGGTCGAGCAACTCAAAGGCGCGGCGCGCGTGGCCCTCGGTCAGCATCTTCACCAGCTCGTCGCGCACCCGCTCGCGGCTGACCTGGTGGATTTCGGAACGCAGAGTGCGGATGGCCTCGAACGTTGCCGGGTCGATCTCGTAACCGAAGCGCGAGGCAAAGCGCACGGCGCGCAGCATGCGCAGCTTGTCCTCGGCGAAGCGGCGTTCCGGCTGGCCAATCGTGCGGATGATGCCCGCGCTGAGGTCGGCGCGCCCGCCCACGTAGTCCAGCACTTCGTCGTTGAGCGGATCGAGCAACAGTCCGTTGATGGTGAAGTCGCGGCGCTGCACGTCTTCCTTCGGGTCGCGCGTGAAGGTGACCTGGTCGGGATGGCGGCCGTCGGTGTAGAGGCCATCGCTGCGGAAGGTGGCGACTTCCACCACTTGCTGACCCGGCGGCGGCACGGCTCCCGTCGCTTCGTGGGCGTCCACCGGCACCAGCACCACCCCGAACTGCGCTCCCACGGCCCAGGTCCGCGGGAAGAGGCGCATTACCTCGTCGGGAGTGGCGTCGGTCGCGACGTCGTAATCGGCGGGCTCGCGCCCCAGCAGCAGGTCGCGCACACATCCGCCCACCAGGTACGCCCGGTAGCCGTTCTGGCGCAAGGTGCGGACGATCTCGGTCGCTTTGTCTTTAGCACTCAGCATTCAGCACTCAGCACTCAGCCACTGCGCAAGCGTACACGGCTCTGAAGAATAAAATACTATTAGGTTTTGCTGACTGCTGAGTGCTGATTGCTGAGTGCTTGCTCAAGCTGAGTGCTGATTGCTGACTGCTGCTTACATCCTCGGCATCGAGACCTCCTGCGACGAAACCGCGGCCGCCGTGGTGCGCTCGGGCGAGCAGGTGGTCTCGAATGTGGTCGCGTCGCAGATTGCCACGCATTGGCCCTACGGCGGTGTAGTGCCGGAGCTGGCGTCGCGGGAGCACCTGCGCGCCATCGTGCCGGTGGTCCGGCGGGCGCTCGAGGAGGCCGGCCAGACTTATGAATCTGTAGATGCAGTGGCCGTCACCCAGGGACCGGGGCTGGCCGGGGCGCTGCTGGTGGGGGTCAGTTATGCCAAGGCGCTGGCCTTCGCGCTGGACAAGCCACTGATCGCCGTCAACCACCTCGAAGGCCACATCCACGCGGTTCTGCTGGAAGAGAAGCAGAAGGGCAACCGCGAGATTCGCTTTCCGGTGCTGGCGCTGGTGGTCTCGGGCGGACACACGCACCTATATCTGGCCGAAGAACAGGAGCGCGGGTGGACCTATGAGAACGTCGGCCAGACCCGCGACGACGCTGCCGGCGAAGCCTTCGACAAGGTGGCAAAGCTCTTGGCGCTCGGCTATCCCGGCGGGCCGGTGATCGACCACCTGGCGCGCCACGGCAATCCCGACGCGGTTAAGTTTCCGCCCGCACACATCAAGGGACGTTCCGCGCCCGGGCCGCAGCCGCCGTCGGGTCGGCGCCGATACTCCCGGCTCCACCTTCGACTTTTCTTACAGCGGAATCAAGACCGCGGTGCTGCGCTACACCGAGACCCACAACATGCAGCCAGCGATCGAGCAACGCCGGCGCGCGCTGGCCGAAATGAAGTCGGCCAAAGCTGACGACGTGCTGAAGCTCTGCGATCGGCAGACGCTCGATCTGGTCGCGTCGTTCCAGCGTGCCATGGTCGCCGACCTGGTGGGCAAGACGCTGAATGCCGCCGGCGAACTCGATGTCGCGACGCTCTTCATCACCGGCGGCGTGGCGGCCAACAGCGAACTGCGCGCGGCTTTCGAGCGCGAAGCCGCCATGGCCGGCCTGCCGGCGTATTTCCCCTCGCGTCCGCTCTCCACCGATAACGCCGCCATGATCGCCGCCGCGGCCTATCCCAAGCTCCTGGCCCGCGACTTCGCCGGGCTGGAGCTCTCAGCCGAGGCCTCTCTGCCGCTTTGAGCGGTTCCAGAGTAGGTGTAACCCAACGATTGTTTTGAAAGGGCATGCCTTCAGGCGTGCCGTACAGGACTGTCGTGAAGGCCGGCTTTTAGCCACTGAGGGAAAATCCCTCAGGGCCTAAAGGCCATGTGTTTTTCGACACGACCGGCACGGCTAAAGCCGTGCCCTTTCAAAGCCGGGCTGCACCAATCCTGGAAAGGCTCTAAGTAGAAGCCTGCCCGCCCCTCTCGGTACTCGGTACTACTCAGACACGCACACCCCGGCGTCGTCAGGGGATGCGGCCAGGGATCGGACAGGCTCTAAGCTATGCTTCGTTGCTCCCCGTGCGCTCTTCAATGGCCATGTCTTTGAACTCGCTGGATTCAAAGACCTCGGCACATTCCAGGCACTCGACGAATTCGCTGTCTTCGTCGCGCGCCACGACGCGCACACGAGGGTGCTTGCAGGGCTTGTCCATGATGACTCGCTGGCGTGCTGCTTCGGAGGATGGTAGCGGCTGGAGTGAACTCATATCCGGGAAGTGCGCCGGAAACGCGGGTATTTTAGCCCGGCCCTGTAGCTTGTCAAGAGCTTTGCAGGAACCGTGGTAATGGGGGTGCCACGCGCCGGTCACCCCGGGTTGGTGACCCGCACCAGGCGCCCTGATGGATGGGTACAAAACCGGGCGGGTTAAGGCGATTCTCGCTAGAATGAGAATTGCGCCCGTATCGGGAAACGCCCTTATGACGCCCAACTCCGTAACCGTAGATGGCCAGGAGGTGAAGCTGCCCATCTACCTCGACAACCACGCCACCACGCCGCTCGATCCCCGCGTGCTAGACGAGATGCTGCCTTACTTCAAGGAGAAGTTCGGCAACGCCGCCAGCCGCAGCCATCAGTTCGGCTGGGAGGCGGAGGCGGCCGTCGAGAAGGCGCGGGAGCAGGTAGCCAAAGTGATCGGCGCCACGGCCAAGGAGATCGTCTTCACCTCGGGCGCCACCGAGAGCGACAACCTGGCCATCAAGGGCGTCGCCGAAACGCATCGAGGCAAAGGTGATCACGTCGTCACCTGCGCGACCGAGCACAAGGCGGTGCTCGACAGTTCGAAGCACCTGGAGAAAGAGGGCTACCGCGTCACCTACCTGCCCGTGGGCAGGGACGGCCTCATCGACCTGGAGGACCTGAAGCGGGCGCTCGACGACAAGACCATCATGGTCTCGATCATGTTCGCCAACAACGAGATCGGCGTGCTGCAGCCCATCGCCGAGATCGGTGGGATCTGCCGCGAGCACGGCATCCTGTTCCACACCGACGCGGTGCAGGCGGTGGGCAAGGTACCGGTGGACGTAAACCAGCAGAACATCGACCTCGCCTCCATCTCCGGGCACAAGATCCACGGGCCCAAGGGCGTGGGCGCGCTCTACGTGCGCAGGAAGAGCCCGCGGGTCGAACTGGCGGCGATGATCGACGGCGGCGGGCACGAGCGCGGCATGCGCTCCGGCACGCTGAACGTCCCGGGAATCGTGGGACTGGGCAAGGCGTGCGAGCTCTGCCGCGAGGTGTTGGCGGCGGAAGCAGCGCGGCTCCGTGCGCTGCGCGACCGGCTCAAGGACAAGATCTTCGCCGGGCTCGATGAGGTGTACGTCAACGGCTCGATGGAGCAGCGGCTGCCCGGCAACCTGAACCTCAGCTTCGCCAACGTGGACGCCGAGCCGCTGCTGATGGGCATCAACGATGTGGCGGTCTCGACGGGATCGGCCTGCTCGTCGGCCGCCATCGAGCCCTCGCACGTGCTGAAGGCGCTGGGCGCTGGCGACCTAACCAACGGCTCCATCCGCTTCGGCATCGGCCGCTTCAACACCCAGGCGGAGATCGATTACGTTGCCGCCCGGGTGGTGGAAACGGTCAAGCGCCTGCGCGAGCTCTCGCCGCTGTACGAGACGCAATCCGGCCACTGATAGGGCTGGCCGAGTGACGCTGTACGAAGCGGTTATGGATAACAAGCCAAGCGCCCTTGAACGACTCCTCAGCTATCGCTGGATTAGTGCATCTTTGGTGGCAGTAATTGGAACTCTATCCGGCTGGATGCTTGTAGTGACTTCGGTCCGCCTTTATTTCGAGTATTACTTCTACCCGCGAGTCAAGGCGCAAGACGGCTACTACTACCCTCAGTGGCGATACAGAATTTTCGACCTCGTCCTTCTCGCGTGGTGCATAGACGGAGCAGTAGCAACTGTCCTGCTATTTCGAAGCCTAATTCTGCATCGCAATATAACGGGGTGGACGTACCGAACTACGCTTTTGTTCTTCGGGTTGTTTGCGGTGCTCGTGTTCGGCGTCGTGCTCGGCATGTATCTAAGAAGCCACGGCATATAGAAATGCCTAGTCCGCCCCCGCTTCACAGGCCGGCAGTTCCGGCTCGTGCTCCGCTCCCACCTGCGGCTTGACCTTGGCGCTGGTGGCGAGCGCAACCGCCACGATGATGATCGCAGTCCCCGCCGCGATGTAGCCGTCCACGCGCTCGCCGAGGAAGTACCACCCGAGAAACACGGCGATCACCGGATTCACGTAGGCGTATGTCCCCACCTTCGACGTGGGCACGTTCTTCAGCAGCCATATGTAGGCGGTGTAGCCGACCAGCGATCCAAAGACCACGAGGTAGGCGACGGCACCCAGGCCGCGCATGGTCCACTGGACCTTGGCAGGCTCACCCAGCAGAAACGCGATCCCCAGGTTGAGGGAGCCGGCGATGACCATCTGCCAGCCGGTGGCGGTGAAGGCGTCCATGCCTCCCTGCCAGCGGCGCGAGAGCACCGAGCCCACCGCCCACACGAACGAAGACGCGATCAGGCAGACGGAGGCGAACAGTTCCATGCGTCCGCCGGCCGTGGGCGCAACCAGCTTCGGCCACAGCAGGACCAGCGTTCCCACCGCGCCCAGCGCCAGTCCGACCAGGCCGCGTGCGGCCAGGCGCTCGCCGCGCAGTATCCAGGTGTCGAGCACCAGGAACCATATCGGCACCGAGGCCACGATGAGCGACGCCAGGCCGCTGCGCACGTACAGCTCCGCCCAGCAGAGCACCACGTTCGAGACGCTGAGCAGCAGCACTCCGATGATCGCCTGGCGCAGGAACTCGCGGCCGGTGATGGCGACGCGGCGTCCGGTGAGGGCGCAGGCCGCCAGCATGATGATGCCGGCGATGGGGAAGCGCACGCCGGTCATCAGCTCGGGGCCGATGTGCTCGACCGCGATGCGAATGCCCAGGTAGGTCGAGCCCCAGAAGACGTACACCAGCCCGAAGGCCAGGGCGACGCGGAAGCGGAATTGGCGCTCGGCGGCGGTCATCGGGTTCTGAGTAACCTTATCAGACGCGTGAGGCTGGTCTTCGGCTCAGGAACAGCGGGTTTCGGAGGGGCGCTGGTTTAGCTGCGCCGCACCAGCATCCCTCTGCAATTGTCATCCCGAGGCGACGCGCGAGGGAGCTTTGCGACCGAGCGCGAGTCGAGGGATTTGCAGTTGTGCACCTTTACCCAAACTGCAGATCCCTCACGTCGCGCTCGCCTCGCCAAGGCTCAGCTCACGCTCGTTCGGGATGACAATCTCAAAAGGTCGAAACGGCGCAGCTAAAGCTGCGCCCCTCCGAAACACATGCGAACCCAGCGTGCCAAGGCCACGAACCTCGCTAGTCAACCCCCTCCCGCTCGGCCAGTGACCGCCCGTGCCTGGGCTGGGGGTTACGCGGCAGCATCCAAGTAGCTATAATCTGTTGTAGGAGTCGGGTATGAAGCTCATCCCGGTCGACAAGTTCCATTGCCCGTCGCAGGCCCGCCCCAACCTCTTCGCGGGCGACTAGTTCCCTCCTCATTTTGGCTTTGCAGGCGCCTCAGCCGAGGCGGAAATCCGCACGCCCAGCGTGCCCCAACGACCAAAGCCCCAAAGAGGAGGATCCCATGGCCACGACCATCGTACCCACTGCCGGTCCCAAGATTCGCACGGCGCTGCCCGGGCCCAATGCCCAGCGCGTGCTGGCAGGGGACCAGACCTACATTTCGCCGTCCTACACTCGCAGCTATCCGCTGGTCGCCAAGCGCGGCCGGGGCGTGGTGATCGAGGACGTGGACGGCAACGAGTTCTTCGACTTCGCCGCCGGCATCGCCGTGGTTTCCACCGGCCACTGCCATCCCGAGGTGGTCAGCGCCATTCAGAAGCAGGCGGCCGAACTGATCCACATGTCGGGCACGGACTTTTACTACGAAAACATGATCACGCTGGCGGAGCGTCTCTCCCGCATCGCGCCCATGAAGGGGCCGCACAAGGTGTACTACGGCAACTCCGGGACCGAAGCGGTGGAGGCGGCGATGAAGCTGGCGCGCTATCACACCAGGCGGCAGAACATCATCGCGTTCTACGGCGCATTCCACGGCCGGACGATGGGCTCGCTGTCGTTGACCGCATCGAAGGTGCAGCAGCGCCGCCGCTTCTTCCCGCTGGTGCCGGGTGTGACGCACGTGCCGTATCCCTACGTGTACCGCCGGCCCGCGGGCACGGAGGCGCGGCAGTACGCCATTGACTGCGCGCGCTTCATCGAGGAGAAGCTGTTCAAGACCACGCTGCCGCCGGAGGAAGTCGCGGCCATCTTCGTGGAGCCGATCCAGGGCGAAGGCGGATACGTGGTGGCGCCGCCGGAGTTCATGCAGGAGCTGCGGCGCATCTGCGATCAGCATGGCATCCTGCTGGTGGCCGATGAAGTGCAGTGCGGCGCCGGGCGCAGCGGCAAATGGTGGGCCATCCAGCACGCGGGTGTGGAGCCGGATATCGTCTGCATTGCCAAGGGAATCGCCTCCGGCATGCCCCTGGGCGTGACCTTGACGCGGGCGGAGATCATGGACTGGGTGCCAGGGTCGCACGCCTCGACCTTCGGTGGCAATCCGGTGTGCAATGCCGCGGCGCTCGCGACCATCGACGTGCTGGAGCGCGAGGGCATGCGCAATGCCGAGCGCGTGGGGCGGCACATCATGGACCGTCTGCGCACCTGGCCGGCCCGACACCGCATGGTGGGCGATGTCCGCGGGCTGGGGCTGATGATTGGGGTCGAGATCGTCAAGGACCAGCGTACCCGGGAAACGGCGCACGACGAGCGCGACCAGATCGTGCAACTGGCGTTCGAGCGCGGCCTCCTGTTCCTGGGCGCCGGCGAGAACACCCTGCGCGTGTGCCCGCCGCTGGTGGTCACGCCGGAACAGGCCGACATCGCGCTGGACGTGCTGGAGGAGTGCATCTCGATCGTCGAGAAGAAATAATCGAAGAAAGACCGCCGCGGATTTGCGCGGATAAACACGGATAGTGCATACGGTCTCCGATGCATAGGGTGGCGCAGGGCTTCAGCCCTGCAGTTTGATCGACGCAGAGCAGACGGCTTCAGCCGCTGAGGTGCGTAGCGTTACAACGCGAATAGACCTCAGGGGCTGAAGCCCGTCGTCTTTCGGCAGTTCTTATGCAGGCCTGAAGGCCTGCTCCACCCGGTAATCTAGGCCGTCATAATCCCTGTGAATCCGTGGCGCGTTTTATATCGTCCAACGACGGATGACCCACAAGCTCACAGCCCGTGGCTGGCTGGCCCTGCTCGTGTGCGTGACGCTGTGGGGATCAGGATTCATCGGCATCCGCGTGGCGCTCACCGCCTACTCGCCGGCGCACCTGGCGCTGCTGCGCTTCCTGGCGGCCTCGGCGACCATCCTGATTTACGCCCTGGTGGCCGGTGTGCGTCCGCCCGCGCGCAAAGATCTTTTTTATATCTTGATAATGGGCTTTATCAGCATCACCGTCTATCACGTAGCGCTCAACGCCGGTGAGCGGACGGTGACCGGCGGCGCGGCCAGCATGCTGGTGGCCTCGGGACCGATCTTCTCCGCGCTTCTGGCCCGGATCGCCCTCGACGAGCGTCTGCGAGTTTGGGGATGGATCGGAATCGCCATCAGCTTCGCCGGGGTGTCCCTTATCGCCATCGGCGAAGAAGGCGGAATGCACTTCAGCCGCGGCGCCTTCCTGGTGCTGCTGGCGGCCATGGCGACCGGCATCTCCGTGGTTCTGCAGAAGCATTATTTAAAGACCTACAACGTCACCGATTTCTCCACCCACCTGATCCTGGCGGGCACGCTGTTCCTGCTGCCGTTCCTGCCGGGCCTGGGGACGGCGCTCCGCAACGCGCCACTGAAGCCGACGCTCGCGGTGGTGTATCTGGGAGTGTTTCCCGCAGGCCTTGCTTACCTGACCTGGGGATACGTGCTGAAGCGCACTCCGGCTGCGATCGCCGCCAGCTCGCTCTACACCGTGCCGATCTTCGCCATCCTGATCGGCTGGATGGTTCTGCGGGAGGTCCCCAGCGCGCTCTCTATCGCCGGCGGCACACTGGCCTTCGCCGGGGTCACGCTGGTGAACACCAAAGGCCACGCGCCGAGATCGGTCGAGATCGCCGTCTATGCGGCGGAGCGCGGGGATTGACCTAGCTCTTGCAGATGTGGTGACACCGGGATAATCTGCTGGCCCAAATGGCGCGTACTCAAGAGCCGGGCAACGATCGCGTCGTACAATAAGGGTGCGATGGCCACGCAACTGGTGCAAATCGACGTAGGGCCGAAACTTCGCGTGCCCAAACCGGAATGGCTGAAGGCGCCGGCGCCCTTGGGGGAGAACTATCGCAACCTGAAGACGCTGGCGCGGCGGCTCGGGCTGCACACGGTGTGCGAGTCGGCGCAGTGTCCTAACATCGGCGAGTGCTGGAACCATCGCACCGCCACGTTCATGCTGCTGGGCGATGTCTGCACCCGCCGCTGCGGCTTCTGCGCCGTGCCCAAGGGCCGGCCCGGGCCCATTGACCAGGACGAGCCGCGCCGGGTGGCTGAAGCCGTGGCCACGCTCGGCCTGAAGCACGCGGTCGTTACCAGCGTGAACCGCGATGACGACAATCTGGGCGGCGCCAGGATCTTCGCCGAGACCATCCGCGAGATCCATGCGCTGGTGCCGGATTGCAGCGTGGAAGTCCTGATCCCGGATTTCCAGGGGCTCGACGAGGCGCTGCGCATCGTGCTCGATGCCCGTCCCGACATCCTCAACCACAATACCGAGACGGTTCCGCGCCTCTATCCCGCCGTGCGCTCCGGCGCGCGCTACCCGCGTTCTCTGCGGCTGCTGGCCAACGTGAAGAAGTTCGCTCCGGGAATGCTCTCGAAAACTGGCGTGATGGTCGGGCTCGGCGAGAGCATGGAGGAACTGCTGCAGGTCTTTCGCGACCTGGCCGCGCAGCAGGTGGACATCCTCACCGTCGGCCAGTATCTCCGGCCCTCCAAAGACCAACTGCCCATCGCGCGCTTCTACACGCCGGAGGAGTTCCGCACCCTCAAGCAGGAAGCGCTCGCCCGGGGCTTCCGC
Organism: uncultured Acidobacteriota bacterium; assembly: GCA_963704285.1. GTDB lineage: Bacteria > Acidobacteriota > Terriglobia > Terriglobales > Acidobacteriaceae > JAHFUA01. The sequence continues at coordinate 412,388 of OY969886.1, forward strand.
CACGTGGAGTCCGGCCCGCTGGTGCGGTCGAGCTACCACGCCCACGAGCAAGCGTCGGCTGCTAGCTGCTAGCTCCTAGCCTCTAGCTACTGGCTCCTAGCTAGGGGCTCTTGGGTTTTGGCTCTTGGCTCAAAGACCTGTAGGAACAGCACGTCAATCCAGGGGGCCGTGCGTGGAGCGAACAATCCGGCATCCGGAGTCCGAAGCTAAGAGCCAAGAGCTAAGAGCCGATCTCTCACCACACCCTGCACGCCTTCTCCCGCACCATCGCCTGGCCGGCTTTGCAACTGAAGGCCTTGGCGAAATCCGAGTTGTTCTGGAGCACGCCGTTGGCGCGCCAGCGTCCAGGCGAGTGCGGGTCGATGATCGCCCGTCGCCGCGCTTCCTCGTCAGAGGTGTTCTGGCACCATAGCTGGGCGAACGAGAGAAAGAAGCGTTGTTCGGGCTTGTAGCCGTCGATCTTGGGAAGGTCTTTGCCCGCGGTCTTGTCCATCAGGGCCATGTAGGCGATGCGGACGCCGCCGTTGTCGGCCGTGTTCTCGCCCAGGGTGAGCCTGCCATTCAGCTTCACGTCGGCTACCGCGACGAAGCCGGAATACTCATCAGCGATGCAGCCGGCGCGTTCCTCGAAGCCCTTGGCATCCTCGGCCGTCCACCAGTCGCGCAGATTGCCCTCGGCATCGTACTTACGCCCCTGATCGTCGAAGCCGTGGGTCAGCTCATGGCCGATCACGCTGCCGATCCCGCCGAAGTTCACCGCATCATCGGCCTGGTTGGCATAGAACGGCGGCTGTAGGATGCCCGCCGGGAACACGATCTCGTTGCGCGGAGGGCTGAAGTAGGCGTTGACGGTGGGCGGCGTCATGCCCCACTCCAGGCGGTCCACGGGCCGGCCGATCTTGGCGATCTGGCGCTGGACCTCGAATTCATGCGCATGCAGGGAATTGGCCAGCGCGTCACCGGGAGCGATGGTGAGCTTAGAATAATCGCGCCACTTGTCGGGATAACCGATCTTATTGCGGATGGCAGCCAGCTTGACGAGCGCCTGCTGACGCGTTGCCTCGGTCATCCACGGCAAGCTCTGAATGTCCTGCTTGAGGGCTTTCTCCAGCGCCTCGACCATGGCCAGGGTCCGCTGCTTGCCTTCGGCGCCGAAGGTCCGCTCGACGTAGAGTTGTCCCAGCGCCTCGCCCAGGTCGTCGTCGGTGAAGGTGACGCACCGCTTCCAGCGCGGACGCGGCTCCTTTTGCCCTCGCAGGATGTGTTCATTGAATCGGTAATCTTCGTCCACGAACGCCTTCGACAGCATGGGCGCCGTGGCGCGCACCACGTGCCAGCGCAGGTAAGTCTTCCACTGCGGCAGCGGAAGGTCCGACAGCAGCGGGTTGACACCTTTGAAGAAATCGGGATTGCCGACGTTGGCCCCGCCGTGGATTTCCGCGTGGGTGCTGGAAAGATAGGAAGGAAAATCGAATCCGGGCGCCAGGGTTGCCAGTTCCTGGCTGGTCATGCGGTGATCGCGGTTGTGGGGGTCGCGGCGCTGCGTGCGGTCCATGGAGGCCTGGGCCAGCGCGGTCTCGATCTTCATGACGACCTTGGCGTCTTCAGCCGCCTCCTCCGATTTCTCACCCGCAAGCTCCAACATCTTCTGCACGTGGGCCAGGTACTGCTTGCGGATCTCCACCGATTTGGGATCGTCCTTCAGGTAGTAGTCGCGGTCGGGCATCCCCAGCCCGCCCTGGTCCAGGTTAGCGATCATCATGCGTGAATCGTGGAAGTCCTGGATGGGGTAGAAGGCGAACAGTGCGTTAATGCCTTGGCGGTGCAGATTGGAGAGCTCGGCCATCAAGGCCTTGGAGGTCTTGGCTTGCGTGAGGCGCTTCATCATGGGCTCAAGAGCAGACGCGCCGCGGGTCTCAGCCGCCTTCTCGTCCATGCAGGCGTAGTAATAGTCGCCGACCTTCTGCTCGATAGCACTGCGCTTGGGGTCGCGCGCCGCCGCCTTCTCCAGGATCGAGCGCAGCACCATTTGATTGTGCTCCTGCAGCTCGTCGAAACGCCCCCAGCGCGCGTGATCGCCGGGCAGAGGATTGTTCTTTATCCAGGTGCCGCAGGCGTACTGGAAGAAGTCGGCGCAGGGGTCGGCGCTGGTATCGATGGCGCCGGCGTCGAACGCGGGAATGACGGCAGGCATGGCGGTGGAGGCCTTGCTCTCCGTCTGCGCTGGCGCGGCAGAGGCCAGCAGCAAGATCAGGCAGCACAGGGTCACATTCCTCATCGGTCCTCGCAGCAAAGGGATTGACGGCCTCGGGCCGGGAAGGTGAGCCAGCCAGAGGCCGAACGGAGCAGTGTAATTGCGGGAGATGGAACGAGCCAGCGAATCCTACCCCTAGAAAATCTTGAAGTGGATGGTCAGGTATTTCTTGGGATTCTCGCGCACCGCCTTGACCAGGTTGCGGGTCTCGACCAGCATCTGGTCGGCGTTGGTGTAGAGCGAGGGATCCTTGAGCAGCAATCCGGCGCTGCCCTCGCCGGCCTGCAGGCGGTCGGAGATGATCTTCAGGTTGCTGATGATGTCGTCGAGCTTCTTGGCGAACTCCGGGTCGGCGGCAAACTTGCCCAGCGCGCCTTTGCCGGCGTTGACGTTCTCCACCAGCTTGTTGGCCTTGGCGATGGTGTCATTGGCGTTGTTGTACAGACTGGGATCCTTGATCAGCTTGCCCACCGTGCCCTGGCCCTGGTCGATCTCATCCGCCAGCTTGTTGACCTTGTCCACCGCATCATTGAGCTTGTCGTAGAGCTCGTCGCTGTTGATGAGCTTGCCGATGCTGCCCCGGCCTTCGCTGATTTGTCCCACCATGCCCTGCACCTGGTTGAGCGTGGTGTTGAGCTTGTTGTAGAGCTCGGGATCGTAGATCAGCTTGCCGATGGAGCCCTCGCCGCGCTCAATGGCGGAGACGATGCGGTCCAGCCGCCGCACCAGGATGTCCACGTTCTGCAGGGTACTCTGGCTGGCGCGGACCACGTCCTGGATGTCGGGCTGCTCCACCGTCTTCAGCACATCACCGTTCTGCGCCTCGGGTCCTTTCGCGGTCTTGTTGCTGATATCGACGAAGGTCTCGCCCAGCACGCCCGCGGTGGCCAGCGTGGCTACCGAATCCTTGCGCAGGCCCATGCGGTACTTGGTGGCAACCTTCAGCCTCACTTCCACCGGGCTGAAGGGGCGGGAGGTGTCGACCGCGATCGCGGCCACGTTTCCGATATCCACACCTTCCAGGCGCACCGGAGCGCCCACACGCAGGCCGCTGGCGTTCTCGAAGTAGGCCTTCAGGATCAGCTTGGGAGTGAACAGGCCGGTGGCCCCGGTCATGAGAAAGATGAGGATGGCGATTACGATGCTGGCAAACAGCACCGTTAGGCCGACACGCAATTCTGACCACCTTACCTGCTTCTGTGTCGGCACCTTCCCCCCGCCGGCGTTCTCCAGCCACACAGCATCCCGTGGGCCGGTTCACGAAGAATAGCCCGCGAGTTCCTGAGCCGGAGTCAAGAAATGTCGAGCGCCGAATGATATCAGATGCGCCCCGGAACGTCAGCCGAGAGAGGGTGCCAGGTGAGGGTCAGCAGCAAAGCAGCGACGTACGCCGCCGCACCCCCGGCCAGCGCCGCATTGAGCCCGAACTGAATCGCTACCACCATAGCCAGCACCGACCCCAGCACGCTGGAAGCGGCGTTCATCGCCCACGCCCACTCGATCGCGCTGCCATCGGCGATTTGCCGCAGGCCGGTGGGGAAGGGCATTCCCATAATGAACCCCAGCGGCGCCAGCAACAAGCCGCTGATCGCCAGCTTGGCCGGAAACGGCACTCCGACGAGCGTTCCCAGCACCCGCGGCAGCGCCAGGATGTACGCGGCCACCAGCAACGCTATCACGGCCAGCAGCGGGCGTACCAGCGTGGTTCTGGCCAGCAGGCGGCGCGAGAACGCGCTGCCCGCGCCGCTCGCCAGCAGCATCAGGAAGACCACCACGGTCAGCGCATAGGTCGGATGGCCGAGAAACAGGACGAAGCGCTGGATGAGGGCGATCTCCGCCAGGATGTAACCCAGACCGATGGCAACGAAATAGAGCAGGGGCACTACGCGGGAGTTCCGCGCTTGCCCGTGCACCGCCAGCGGCCCGATCAGGAACGCCAGCACCGCCGCCAGCGAAATGACCAGCACCATCCCCAGCACCACCACGCCGAGATTGTTCTTCCAGTCCATGCCGCGGCCGCTGCCATGGAGCACGTTGCGCACCGCGTCTCCCGTCTTGAAGGTGAAGAAGAAGAACGGCGCGTTGTCGCTGACCGGCGCGATGTTGAACGGGTAGTTGCGAATGAACTCCCGCCGCGGGCTGAAGCGCACGTCCTCCAGGGTCGCCCGCTCGTGCAGCAGGATGAGCCGCTCGAAGGGAGCCACAGCTTCGCCGGCGGCGCGGCGTTCCGTCCTGAGCTCCTTAATCCAGGGCTCGTCCGGGCAGGAAGTGAGCGCGGGATTGGCCGGCGACGAGTGCGTCTCGGCGCACGGCTCATCGCCGGTGAGGCTGGCGAACAGCGTCGGTGTGTAAAGCGGGTAGAGGTCTGCGTTGTCGCTGATGTGACGCAGCACGTCGCGCTCTTCATTCCAGGTGAACGGCGTCTTCTTCGCCAGCACGGTGACCGGTCGGCCATCTTCGTCCAGCGGGCCGTCGGCCACCACGATGAAGTGCTTGCGTACGTCCTTCACCCCCATGCGCTCGAGCGCCTCGATCGCCTGCGACACCACCCGCAGTGCCTCGCGGGGCCGCTGGAACTCCCAGCGCGTGATGGCGATGAAGCCCTCGGGATTGAGGTGGTCGAAGTACTCGCGAAAGGCCTCCACCGTGTAGAGGTTGTTCTCGCTAAGCGCAAAGGCGCCGGCGGCAGTCGAAGCCCAAGTATCCACCAGCGTCATCTGCACCACGTCGAACTTCTCGCGGCTGCTGCGGATCCAGGAGCGCCCGTCGCCCACATGCATGTGCACCTGTGGCAGCTCGTAGAGGTGATAGCTGTAGTCGGCGTAGAGGCCGCGCATGATGGTGCTGGCGATCAGCGGGTTGATCTCGATGGCGGTGACGCTGGGGCTGCCGTTGGCGACCGCGCGCAGCACGTCCACCCCGCCGCCGGGCCCGATGATGGCGTACCTGCCGTGCGGCCGCAGCACGTTGGCGATGGCCGGCGCCGCCGACATGAGGTCCTCTTCCCAGTTGTAGCCCGGCTGGCCGCCGCCCACGTGGTCTGCGCCTTCGGCGGGCGACGGAGTCTCTCCCCACTTCTGCGGGTCGACGTTCATGATCGCTGTCGAAGCATCGGCATCGATCACGATGTATTTGGCCTCGTTGATCTGGTCCACCTCCACTCGCGATAAAGCGTTCCATCGCGCGAATAGCATCCACGGCTGGTCGCGGCGCTCGCCCTTGGCGTACACGATGTCAATGAGCCGCCCGGAGTGATTGGCAGCCAGCAGAGCGCTGAGCGCCAGCGACAGCGCGACTGCCGGCCGGCGCAGCTTGCGCGCATCCGCCCAGATGGTTGCCGCGCCTGCCATCGCCAGCGCAGCAAACACCACCGCGTTGGGGCCGCCCACCCAGTTCAGCAGCGGCACCACGGCCAGGCAGGAGATCGCGCCGCCGATGAGGTCTGCGCCGTAGAGCTCGGTGATCCGCCGCGTCTCCCGCGCGAACACCGTCGAGAACAGCACCCCGGTGAGGAAGAACGGGACCGCGGCGGCGACGTACATCAGGCTTAGCCGTCCGAAGTTCGCCCAGGCGAGATTCAGCGACACCGGCACGTGCAGCACGACTTCGAGCGCGAGCACGATGGCCACCGCATTGATGCCGCACAGCACGGCGCCCAGCCCCCGCACCGTCCAGCGCGCCAGCCAGCGGCGGCGCAGATAGGCGAACACGCCACCGGCGCCGAGTCCCAGCAGCGCGATCGAGATCGCGAGAAACGCGAAGTGATAGAAGAGCACTACGGAGAACAGCCGCGTAAGCGCGAGCTCGAGCAGCAGGCTGGCGAAGCTGGCCAAGCCGACGCCGGCGATCAGCACGCGCCGGCCGGTCTCGATCCTGTTCGCGCTGCGGGGCAGAACGGCGGTGTCGGTCATCGGGAGAGGTTAGTCCTCCAGGATCACGTGGGCGATCGCCTGCTCGGCGGTGTGGGAGAGCGAGAGCGACGCCCGCCGCACGCCCAGCCGGGCGGCGAATTCGGCGGCTTGCCCGCTGAAGCAGATGGTTGGCCGTCCGCCGGGTTCGCGGCCTACTTCGACGTCCTTCCAGGTCACGCCGTGGCGCCATCCCGTCCCGATAGCCTTGAACCCGGCTTCCTTGGCGGCAAAACGCGCGGCGAAGCGCTCCATCGCGTTCTGCTTCGACCGGCAGTAGCGGATCTCGCCAGCGGTGAACACGCGATTCAGAAAGCGCTCGCCGAAGCGCTCCACCGCCGCCGCGATGCGCGGGACTTCGACGATGTCGATGCCGGTGCCGACGATCACAGGAAAGGTAAGGTAACACACGGCAGCAGGCACGGGAGGGCACAGCTTTAGCTGTGCTGCAAAGCCGCAAGATTGAATTGTCATCCCGAGGCGCGAGCCGAGCTTGCGAGGTAAGCGCGACGAGGGATCTCGGTTTTCTTAAACCAAGATCCCTCGCGGCTAAAGCCACTCGGGATGACAAGCGTTAAGAGTGCCGTACGGCACAGCTAAAGCTGTGCCCTCCCGTTTCTCTTCCACAGAGCCGCAGCTTGCTGCGTCTCGGCCACGGAGCCCTACATCCAAGGGATTGCCCGGACGCGGGTCGCCAAGATGACCAAGTGGTTCCTGGAACACACGCTGGCCGACCAGGGCTTTGTGCGGCTGGTCGAGCCCAAGGTCGTGCTCGAAGTCGCATTCAACGCGGTGATGCGTTCCGACCGCCACGAGAGCGGCTTCGCCCTCCGCTTTCTGAGGATCTTGCGCCTGCGCGACGACAAATCGCCGGACGAGATCGACACGCTGGAGACGGTGAAGGAGATTTTTGAGCGGCAGAAGCGGTCGCAGAGTGCGCGAGGAAAGTTAGTCGCCGGGGGTGCCCCACCCGTGCGCTTTTTGCAAGGGTGGGACCTGCATTCTGTGATGTTCGTGTCCAGGTGCGGTCAGCAGCGCGGAGCCGCCCTCGATCTGTGAACACCGCGCTTTCACCACCCCACCGGCGAAGCGGACCGCTATTCCAGTTTCAGCGGTGCCCAGACGCTGCCGACCTTACCGCTCATGTTGTCCCGCACCACGACCCGAAGGTTGTACTGTCCCGGCGGAAGCTCGACGGTATCGTTGTAACCGATCCCGCTGTTTTGTAGCTGCGCCAGCATGGTTGGGTTCAGATTGAGGTTATAGACCTGGTTCTTGTGGGTTACATCTTTGCCCTTGGCGTCGCGCACCGAATACCAGATCTCGAAGCTGAAGCGATTGTTGTCGGCTTCGTCCACCAGCGCTGCATTGGCGGGGACGAACAGCGAGAAGCCGATTTTCCTCTTGGTGCCGTCCTCCGACGGCGGCTCTAGTTTCACGTGCAATGGTATGCCGGTGTAGTCGAGGGGAGAATTCATCGCGTTGGCGACGTCCAGGGCCTCCGTTCTCGAAGGGTCCAGCATGATCTGGCTCACGAAGTAGCCCTCGCGCGCTCGCACGCGAGCGTCAGGCGCATTGACCGTGACCTTGAGCTTGCGCCAGCCGGGCTTCGGATTGTTCTTGTCTAGCGCGTAGCTGAGCACGTAGTAGAACGCGCCGTCGTTGACCGCGTCGCGAATCGCCCCCGCCAGGTCATTGCGGTTGTAGTAGGCCTTGCCGCCCGTCATGGAGGCAAACATCCGCATCGTGTCCAGCGTGTCCTGGTGCGCTTTGGAATCGGCGGCCAGATACTCGGCCAGGGTCTGGCTTCCCTGATGGGTCAGGTGCACGGAAGCATCGAGCTGTCCCGCCACCAGGAGGCCGCGGGCATCGACGGGATACAGAGCGATGTTGGCGCTGTTGAGCAATTGGATGGCACGCAAGTAAGTGTCCCAGGAGATGCCTTCGCTGATGGCTGCGCTGCCAACATCAATGGTGAAGGGAAAACTGCCGGTGATCCACAATAACGATTTCCGCCCTGGGATCGCATACAGCCGCTGTGCGATCTGCTGAAAAGCCTGCAGCGTGTCGACGACCGCCAAACCCTCCTTGAAATCGCCGTAACTTCTTTCGGCGTTGGCCAGAGCCAGCAGCTGCGAGCTCTCGACGTCGACCAGGTTCAGGCCACCGACGTTGATGAACCTGATCGGCCCCCGATTCACGCCCTCGGGATTCGTGGAGCCCTGGGCGATGACGTCCCGATCGACCGCATGCGTGCCACTGAACTTGCTGCTTACGTTCTTCAACGCCGCCAGCAGCACCTGTGGGTCACCCGTGAAGTCATGCACCACGTGCATCCCGTTGCTCTCCAGGGTAACCAACTGGTACAGCGAGTCCGGGCTGATGTTATCGGCCAGGTACTTGATTACTGCTTCGCGGGCCACGGCCTGGTCGAGGAACGGCGTGTTGACCAGGTCCAGCGCGATCACGGTGATCCGCCGGTGCCCGCCCTGGGAGCTGGTCTCATTGGAAAAGTTGTTGGGAGCGCCCGGCGGGGCCGGCACCGGCGCGACATTGGTCGTAATCTCGTCCACGCTGGCGATCTTCTGTTCCTTGCCGTTTTCGAAAACATGGAACGAATCCTTGGCCAGCCCGGGGACGTGCTTGCCGTCCTTTGCCTGCACGATGACCGGCACCAGCACGTAGTACGCCTTCGAAGTGAACTTCAGCGGGGTCTTGTCGAAGGGCTTGTACCGCGTGGCGCTGGTGAGATCGGGCAGCGGGGGAGCAGCCGCGACGTGGTGAGGGGCGCCCTGCGCCTCGAGGGGCTGGCCCACGAGCAGGGCGAAAAGACAACACAAGACAAGAGCGGCGTCACGCGTGAAACCGTCTTTCATTTTGCATCTCCAGGCAGCATTCTCCGCCCCAAGCGCCAGGGACAGCTTACGCGGTAAACACCCCCGCCCAAGTCCCGTCTAGCTGGGCGTCTCAAGGGGAGCGGCGAGCTCGCAAAGTCTAACGCACGCAGGATGGGTTATCAATCGCCGATAAGCGCGCCTATTCCCCCACATTGACGTGGAACGTCGTCTTTCCCGTCTTTCTCTCCGCGCTGGCGGTGACGATCACTTCCCACTCCCCCGCCATCGAGAACTCGCCCGCGCCTTCGTACTCGCCATCGCCGGCTGGCTTGAGCGGGAATTGGTTCTTGCCCATGTCCATCAGCGGCATAACCAACGAGGCCTCAACCTGAGCGCCGTCCACCGGCGTGCCGAGCGTCTGCTTCACGGCGACGCGGAAATTCGTCTTCCTGCCGAATTTGGGCTGGGCAGGATCCATGGCCAGCGACATGATGAACGCCGAGCCGGGTGCCGCCTGTGTGCTGATGATGGCGCTCTTCTCGCGCGGCTTCGGCGGCGCGGATTCTTTCTTCTTGCAGCCGGCGCAGAACAGCAGCGCGAAGGCGAGCAGGCAGGCTAGGAAGCGGGCGGGCGCTCGACACGGTGAAAAGCAGGTCCCTCGACTCGGGCCAGCCAACGCATCAAGCCAAAAGCAGGCTTGATGCGTCGTTTGGCTGGCCCTCGCTCGGGATGACAATTCAAAATTATTTTCGGCCATGAGCAATGCAAGCTAGTGCGGGTGCTGGTGGCTGTCCTCGACCACGGCCACGCAGCCGTGCACCACCTCGCAGACCACGTGCTCGAACTGGATGGTGGTGTGGTCGATCCGGAAGGTTTCGCGCAGCCGCTCCTGCACCTGGCGCAAGATCTGCTCGCTTTCCGAGGGCGGTATATCCGGGATGGAGATGTGGCAGGAAAGCGCGTGGCTCTCCGAACCCAGGCTCCAGACGTGCAGGTCGTGCACTTCGTTCACCCCGGGGATGGAGGCGATCACGGCGGTGATGCGTTCCAGCTCCATGCCGCGCGGCGTTCCTTCCAGCAGGATGTTCAGGGTCTCGCGGATGATCTCCCACGAAGACCACAGGATGAGCGCGCCGATGGCCATGGAAAGCGCCGGGTCGATCCAGGTCTGGCCGGTCAGCATAATGCCGACGCCGCCCACGATCACGGCGGCGGTGGAGAGCGTGTCGCCCAGCATGTGGAGGAAGGCGCTGCGGATATTGACGTCGCGGCTGGAGGCCCAAAGCAGCGCCGCGATCACGCCGTTCATGACCACGCCCGCCGCCGCCACCCCGATCATCAGCCGGGGCGCGACCTGCACCGGCGTGTACAACCGGTATGCCGCCTCCCAGAAGATGAAGAACGCGACCCCCACCAGCGCCAGCGCATTGACGAAGGCGGCCAGCACTCCGGCACGCTGGTAGCCGTAGGTCTTGGTCGAGCTCGGCGGCAGCCCCTGCACGTACACCGCGAACCAGGAGAGCAACAGCGCCAGGAAGTCAGACAGGTTGTGTCCGGCCTCAGAGAGCAGCGCCAGACTGTGCGCGCGCAGTCCCGCCGCGACCAGCAGGACGATGTAGATCAGGGTCGCCAGCAGCGAGAGCCGCAGGACCTTGGAGGTCCGCTGCTGGGCGTGGGTGTGCATAGGCTCAGTCTAACTCAGGGGATTCGGTTTGGGAGCAGGAGCGGGGTGTTGCCACAGTGACAAAAGACTGTACGTGGAAGCGAGTGCGGATCACGCCCGCTTGGTGAGAAAGCCGATAATGTCGTCGCGGGTGAATCCTGCCTCTCTGAGTAAGGCAAGAGAGTTCCCTTTGGGATATCGCGATTGTGCCGCGGAACCACCGCGCGCTTTCCGGAAGCCGGGTGGTGATAAATGAAATGGCTTCCCGAAACGTGGTCGAGGACGAAACCGTATTGCTCCAGGAATCGGACGAGCTGGCGCGGTTTAACGGCCGGAAGTTTGGACATATTCAAGATCCAAGGAAGCCACTAGAGTTTCCTCGTCCGTGGAAATGGGCTCTTTGTGCTTCCTCAGGCTCTCGATGTAGCCGGAGATGGCGTCTTTGACCATCTTGCGGGCCTCAACCAGCGTGCGGCCGTAAGTAACGCACCCGGGCAGAGCGGGGACAAGGGCTGTAAACCCGCCTTCCGGCTCGGGCCTAAGAATGATGTTGAAGTGGTAACGAGTTTTCCGCATCGGTTACGGCGATTCTATCCCGCTCGGCGTAGTTTGGACAATCTGCAGAATCACCGCTTCAGCAGATCCACGGGCTCGCGCACGTCGGTCACGCGGAAATGGCGGGCCAGCGCGGGATAGCGCTGCGCCACGGCCTCGTACATCAGGTAAGCGATCCGGCGATAGGAAAAATGGCCGGCGGCGGTGGTGCGCAGCTCGGAGATGTATGCGGCCTCGGCGAAATCCATCTTGAACAGTGTGCGCTTGCGGAAGGCCAGGGGCAGCAGGTAGACGGCGTCGGTGCGCGCGTCCTCGCCGGCGGTGCGCTTGAGTTCCGCTACCGCGCCCTGCACCCGCTCCATGGCGTCGTCATAGCGCTGGCGCAGGCCGGCGGCGGCGAGTTCCTCGGGCGCTTCGTAGCCGTGCGCGTCGGTGAACGCCTGGTGGATTTGCACGCAGCGGCGATGACGGTGCAGGTCGCGGAAGCCGCCGATGTCCATCAGGATGTCGAAGCGGAGCTGCTGTCCGGCGCAGAAGGCGCGCAGCAGTTCGTCGTGGGGGCCGCGGTGCTTGACCCCGAGATCGACTATCTCGCGGCGCTCGCCGGCGCCGAGCGCGGTGACACGCTCGCGGATCTGGCGGTAGGGATACGCGCAGTGCTGGTAGAGCAGCGTGGTCGCGATCTCGACTTCGAGCGGCTCTTCGTCCAGCAGATCGACCGCGGGCGCGGGCGCGATGGCGGCGCCCGCCATGAGCTCCGCGGCGGCGGCTTCCAGCTCTTCACGGCTGCGCATAAGATATGGACTTGCATCCGCGTACTTGACCAGGGTCGGCGCAGGGCGAACTTCCTTCATCAGCAGGTCGTAGACGTTGTTGCCCCAGCCGTCATCGCGCGCGCGGATCTCTTCCCACAGCTCGCGGAGCGCATATCCATTCACGTTGTAGGCGGGATTGCGCGCCGCTTCCTTCAAGCTCTGCCCCAGCGCGCGCACCTCGGGGAAGCGGTCGGAGAGCAGGCGCGAGATCTGCGATTCCAGGGTGCGCGCATTGACGATCTGACCGAGGGAAGTGTTGGTGGCCAGCGGCAGCAGGTAGCGGGCGATGTCGAAGGCGCGGGCGCGCAGGGTGCGGTCGTACGCCTCCTGCTTCATGTCGATGGGACGCGGCGTGCGCTCCCCGAGGTGGCGGAACATGCGCGCGGAGATCGCCTGATATTCCAGAAAAAGAAAATCGATGGTGTCGCTGAAGAGCGTGCGCGCCGGTCCGCTGCCGCCGAACTCGGGCAGGTAGTAGTCGGGATGAGAGAAGTCCTGATAGCGTGTCGAGCGTTCCTGCCCATCCCAGCGCTGCTCGTCCACCACGGCGATGGCGGCCAGGATCGACAGCCGCTCGATGGCCAGGGCGATGTGCGCCAAATCCGCGATGGAACGGTGGCCGTACTGGAAGTAGTAGGTGTTGAGGAATTTTTCGGCCTTTTGTTCGCTGATCTCGCGCAGCGACTCCTTCATGGAGAGCGCCGAACGCGAATATTTGGCCATGGCGTAGGCCTGTACCTCGGGCTCGACGCCGTAAATGGCATACACGGAAGTGGAGGCAGGCTGAGCCGGCTTGGGGCCGGGCGGCCGGTTCACGTGGGACATGGCGCGATGCTATTCCGGAATCGCAGCCGCGGGCAAGACCGATCCGCCACCCAGGTGAAAGAATCCCGGGTGGGGTGATGGGCTCAATCGAAAAAACCGTTTGTCACTTGGGCTGCGGATAGCGCATCTATATGACAGCGCAACTGAGAACTTGCGGAGTTACGTTGGTCACGTGTTTTTTGGCAGACGGATTTCGGAAGTCGGGGTAAAATCACATTTTGTGCTTGTGGCATGTGTCGCTTTCTTAAAGCTCCCATCTTTCTGTTCGCGGCTAGTCTGTTGCTAGGTGCGTCGCTGTGGGCAGCGATGTCGCCGGACGCGGACAGCGCCCCCGAAGGAACTTTGCCTCCGGTGTGGACGCTTGCCGCCGGCCACGGAAGCGAGACCGTAGTGACGCCGCGCGCGAGCCTGCCCCGCATGGCGCCTGAGCTGGCGCTTGCGACCTTCGAGCAGCGCGCCGCGCGGCAGTTGAACGAACCGATCAGCTACTCCGCCAACACGGTGGTCGACGCCGAGCTGCCGGACACCGCGCAACGAGGCGAGTTCCAGTTGCGCCGCCGCTTCGTCGCCCCCAAGACCCTGCTGTTCACCCCGGTGCGGTTCGTGGGCGACAGTTTCGTCAAGAGCAACATCATCACCCGCCTGCTGCAGACCGAAGTCGATCACGCGAACAAAGGCGAGAGTGCGCGGACCGCCATCAGCGAAGCCAACTACAAGTTCAGCTACAAAGGGATGGACGAGATCGATAACCGCCCCGTGCATGTCTTCCAGGTGAAGCCCCGCGCCAAGCGGCCGGGACTGTTCAAGGGCCGTGTCTACCTGGATGCCACCAGCGGCAGCCTGCGCCGCGCCGAGGGCACGCTGGTGAAAACGCAGTCCTTCTTCATCAAGAAAATCGAGTTCGTCCAGGATTACGCCGACCTCGGCGGCTACACCCTTCCGGTGCACGCCCGCTCGGTGGCCAAGACGCGCCTGGTGGGACGCGCCGTGGTCGAGATCGCCACCAACGATTACGACCTCAGCAGCTCTACCACCGCCAGGGCCCAAACGCCCATCGCCGGCGGCAGCCAATAAGACATCGGGACGTTGAAGGCCGACGACCGCCTTACCCCTCTTCCGGGCGGTGCGGCCGGGTAGTCCCGAGCAGGATCTGGAACAAGAGCAGCCAGCGCTTGATGTTGGTGGTGATCAGGAAATTCTCTTTCACGTGCTCGTGGCCGTTCTTGCCGAGCTGGGCGGCGTACTCCGGGTGGGTAAGCAGATAGCGAATCTGGTAGCCACAGCCCTCGACCGAGTGCACCAGCACGCCGGTTAATTTATGGATCACCTGCGCGGGGATGCCGCCGACCGCTCCGGCGATGACCGGCTTCCCCTTCCAAAGTCCTTCTGTCACGGTCAGCCCGAATCCTTCTTTCAAGGATTTCTGGATGATGAGGGTGGAAGCGCGCTGGAGCGCGTTGATCTCGGTGGCCGACCAGGGCGGCAGGTTGAGGATGATGACGTCGGGATCGTCGGCTGCCTCCTCCATCACTTCCTGCAGCACGACTGCACCCTCAGGGTCGTCGGTGGCGCCGCCGCCGGCCAGCACCAGCTGGCAGTCCACATACTTCTTGGCCAGCTTGTAGGCCTGGATCACGCCCACCGGGTCCTTCAGCCGGTCGAAGCGTGAAATCTGGGTGACGATGGGCCGGCTGCGGTCGATCCCGAAGTCCTCGCACACCTTCGCGACCAGGCTCTCGTCCAAGTCCTTGTTCTTCTCGGAAAGCGGATCAATGCAGGGATAGAAGAGGTATTGCGGGATGGCGAGCTGGCGGCTGAACGCCGGCGAGGAAAACACGGCGGCATCGTACTGGTCGATGAAGGGGCGGAGAAAGCTCCACACCTCGGGGTGAGGGTTGGAAAGATCGATGTGGCAGCGCCAGACCCAGCGCCCGCGATTCCGCTCCTTGGAAGCAATCAGAGCCGCCGGCTGCGGGTCGTGGATGACGAACAGGTCCTCGACGAACTGCATGCGCTGGCGGTTCTGCTCCGTGTACATCATGAAGATGTCTTTCACCGCCTGGGTGACCGCGTACTCGCCGCCGTGCAGCGCATTGTGGAAGCCCTTGGTGACCTCGAAGAAGTCGTTGCCGCCGGTGATGACCTCCCACTTGGTCGCCACTTCCAGTTCGTTGATCAGGGGAACCAGGCGGTTCAGGATCTCGGCTACACCGCCGCCCACGGCGGTGGAATTCACCATCTTCACCGTCTTGCCGCGAAGCTGGCGCGCCAGGAAGCGCAGGTCGTCCAGTTCCGGCTTGCCGATGATGGGGGCGTAGTCATCGAGCTTGGGGGGCGGAGGCGGAGCCGGCGGCGTGGTGGAGATCTTCGGCCGGGGCCGCTTGCGCCGCTCCACCTCAGGCACGCCTGGGGCTGACACCGTAGACCCGGTTCCGGCGGGGCCATTGTCGGTCAGGGTGGCTTCGGGCTTGGTTTTTTCCCCCTCGCTCATCGCGCTTGCGTCCTCACCTTATCCCAGCCTGCTCTCGACGATCCGAAGGATCGCCCGGCGCACATCGTGCAGGGTGGAAGTGTAGATATCGATGCGGTTGATGCGGTCGGCCAGGCGGCCGAGGTCGAGCTCGTTCTCCAGCCATACGGAAAAATCGTTCGAGTTCAGCTTCAGGCGCAGACGTGCGTCGATGAAATGGTAGTGGATGCTGTGCAGGCTGACCTGGCGGATGCCGTCGGTGAATTCCGCGAGATGGCGGGCCACGAAGGGCGTGGGGATGACGATCACCTCCGCGGCCGAGAAGTAGAAGGGCTCGAAGGCGGACCGCTCACGGGCCCGCGGGTTGTGCTTGAGATAGGCATCCACGATGTCCACCAGGCGCTGGCGCAGAGTGGCGATGGCGGTGAACTCGCGCACGTCGATACCGGCCAGCCGCTCCGCCAGCCCCACTTCGTTGCAGGCGGCGAACGCCCAGTGGGCGAAGTCGTTGGAGAATCCCTCGCGGATGAAGTGGTGCTCGCGCAGAGTCTGGAAGGTGTGCTGGAAGATGGATTCGTCGGGACAGACCTTCAGCGCCTCCAGCAACTCGGGCAAGTTGGTGGCTTTTTCCCGCCCGATGCGGATGAGATGGGCCGCCGAGTTGAAATAAAAGGGTGCCCCCGCCCATCGGCGCGCGACCGCGGGCATCTCCGCCGTGGCCATGAAACCATTTTCCTCCTCGAAGGGGCGCCCCGCCAGACTGGGAGGCTGAATTTTGTTGGATGCACCAAGCGAGTAATTGGTAATTTACTTAATTGAGTCATTGAATCATTGGGTCATTGGCTCAATCCGACTATGCCGCACGCCGAACCACTTCTGCTGGAACTGTTTGCCATCTTCGTGTGTGCGAAGGTGTTCGGGGAAATTTTCGAGCAACTCGGGCTGCCGGCGGTGGTGGGAGAGATCCTGGCGGGAGTCGTCCTCGGTCCCTACGCCACCAAGCTCGTGAACCCGGGAGCGACCACGCTTTCGATCGCCGAACTGGGCGCCATCTTCCTGCTGTTCACCGTGGGTCTGGAGACCAGTCCCAAGGAGCTCATCCGCGTCGGCCGCACCTCACTGCGCGTTGGCCTGGCCGGGGTGCTGGCGCCGTTCCTGCTGGGATTCGTGTACCTGCGCCTGGTGCGCGGCGACCCCACCCACGAAGCCATCTTCGTGGCGGCGGCCATGGTCGCCACCAGCGTCGGCATCACCGCCCGGGTCATGGGAGACCTGCGGGTGCTGCACACCCGGGTAGCCCGCATCATCCTGGGAGCGGCGGTCGCGGACGACATCCTGGCCATGATCACGCTGGCGGTGGTGGCGGGGCTGGGCTCGAACGCCGGGGTACAGTGGCTGCAGCTCGTCGTGCTGCTGGTGGAAGCCCTCGTCTTTACCGTCTTCATGGTGTTCTTCGCATCCAGGGTGATCCGCAGGATGCGGCCGGGCGTGGAGCGCATGGCCACCCAGAATGCGCCGCTGATCCTGGCGCTGGCTCTCTGCCTGGGACTCTCCGTGGCGGCCGAGCGGATCGGCATAGCCGCCATTATCGGAGCCTTCTTCGCCGGCCTGGCGTTTGCCGAGTACTCCGGCGAGTGGCGGCTGGCGCCGCGGGTCAATGCCATCACCGAATTCCTCGCTCCCTTCTTCTTCTTCACCATGGGCGCGCGGCTGGACCTGCGCATCTTTAATAGGGAAGTGATCGTGGCCTGTGTGGTGGTCACGGTGCTGGCGCTGATCGGGAAAGTCGTCGCCTGCGGCCTGCCGGTGCTGCGAGAAGGCTGGTTGAGCGCGCTCGAGGTCGGGGTGGGCATGACGCCACGCGGCGAAGTGGCGCTGATCGTGGCCCTGGTCGGATTGCAGATGAAGATGATGTCGCAGGCAGCCTACGGCATCGTGATCTTCATGACCGCGGCGACCACGCTGATCGCCCCGCCGGTGCTGCGGTACTTGTTCAAGAAGGATGCGCCCGAACCCGCCGACTGAGCAGATCCGCTGAAGATCCGTATCAGGGCACGACTTTAGTCGTGCCGAATGGGCGAAGTAGGAAAGTTGGGGCTTTAGCCCCCGAGGCTTTGGGTGTCATTCCCAGACAAGCTGGCGCTTGTCTGGGGCACCCAACGTTCGGGACGGTCGCGCTTACGTGAGCCACCCGCCCGTGTGGGAATCAGAGGGAGTAATTGACACGCCCTAGAGGCGGCGCGACTCTGGCTAATGGATGGCCGCGTACCCTCATGTTCGTTGGGATCCACCTGACTACGAACCCGACTATGAACCAGACATCGGGGAAGAGGATGAGGAACAGCCGCGTGACCCAGTGGTCGATCAAGCGAAGGACGAGATACGCTCATTTTTCGATCACGAGCGCACGAATGTTTTTTACAAGCAGCAACTCGAAGTGATTTTTGAAGACGAGGTCCCCAAGGCTGAGGAAAAGGGCGGGCAACGCCGTCGTGGGTTCTTTCACTGGATCACGTCACGTGCCCTGTCAGAACTGGCAGCCGAAGGACACATCGGGGTCGAGCGCGAAGAGTTACCCGGTGTTGGAATCATAACTCTGTACCACGCGACGACGCACCGTTACTGGCGCAGACAGGCACAGGATGTGATTGCGCTAGTTGCCCAGTTCTCTGCTCCTGCATTTACAGCCGGGCTGGGAGCACAAGGCGAACTGATGTTCGATGCAGCGCTGCCGACTGTGGGCTTCCTGCCGACTGCACGCAACGTTAGGGCGTATCGCGGCAAGGAATGGAAGGAAACCGAGCACAATCTAGACCGCGTATTCGAGCGAGACGGAATCGCATACGGTGCGGAGATAAAGAACACGCTCAAGTACATTCCGCGTAACGAACTAACAGTGAAAATTCGGATGTGCCAGCACCTTGGGCTGCGACCGCTTTTCATCGTGCGAGCGGCAGCGAAGAGCTACATCAACGAAGTGCGTCTGCTAGGGAAACTCTGAACAAGCACTGCTTTTGAGGCAGTGGATGACGAGCAACGGGCGATTCCGATGGTCTGACCCAGTTTCGTGAGGGTATCTGGCCTCTTGATCGACCCGCCAAAGCGGTGAGCGGCGTGCCTTCGCGCGCTACACCGCCAGCGCACGCAGCAATTTCTTGCGAACCAGAAACAGGTTCACCAGCGCGCAGGTTGCAAACAACCGGTTCGCATTCTTCACCAGTCCTCGGTAGCGCACCTTCACGAACCCGAACTTCAGCTTCATCACCCCAAACACGTGCTCGACCTTGGATCGCACCGTGGACTTGGTCCGGTTCTTCGCCCGCTCCACTTCGTCGATCCGGTCCTTATACCGGTAGCGCCGATGGGTGCAGTCCTGCGCTCGTGGTGCGCACTCGTGAATCACCTCGGTCTGTCCGCGATACGCCTGATCGCCCCACACCCGCGTCTCTTCCCCATGCAACAGCTCCGGCAGCACCGTCGCATCCGCCACGTGGGCGGGCGTGACCAACGCCGTGTGAATCAGCTTGGTCTTGCTGTCCACCCCCACGTGCGCCTTCATCCCGAAGTACCACTGCTTGCCCTTCTTCGCCTGGTGCATCTCCGGATCGCGCTTCTGCTCGCGGTTCTTCGTCGAACTGGGCGCGTGGATGATCGTCGCATCCACGATCGTCCCCGTCGTGATGCGCACACCTTTGCCCTCCAGATGCAGGTTCACCGCCTCCAGCATCTGCCCGCCCAGCCCATGCTCTTCCAGCAGGTGACGGAACTTGCACACCGTGGTCTCGTCCGGCACCGGCTCGCATCCCAGATCGATCCCCACGAAGCTGCGCATCACCACCGAGTCGTACAGCGCCTCTTCCACCGCCGGGTCCGACAGGTTGAACCACTGCTGCAGAAAGTAGATCCGCAGCATCCGCTCCACTCCCACCGGAGGCCGCCCGTTGCCCGCCTTCGGATAATAGGGCTCGATCAGCGCACCCAGCTCCTTCCACGGCACTACCTGCTCCATCTCTTCCAGAAACAATGACCGCCGCGTCTTCTTGCTGTACCGCTCAAATCCGTTCATCATCGCCAGTGTCTCCTGCCTCATTCCTCTGCGAATCCTCCCGCTTCCCCCACTCTAACTTCTCTTCTTGTGGATAAGGCAGAACTTGTTCAGAGTCTCCCTAGGTGGGTTCAGCCTGGTATTCAAGTATCAGCTTTATCCGTTCGGGCAGAAGCCGTTCGCAGACCGGGTGCGCGAAGCCCTGCGACTGCCCGTAGACAGCCCGGCGCGAATTGCTGATGGGACGGTGCAGCGGTTTTTGAACTGGCACCTGAAGACGTTGCCAAAGGCGAAGGATGACGCAAGAGGTTGAAACTGTGTGAATTGTGGGGGCAATTCACACGGGTGGATTGCTAAGTGCTTATGGCTGAGTAGGCTGGGGGTATGCCCTATGAATACAATATGCTTTGGGGGGCTTGGGTAGACGACCCGGCGCGATACCGACCTGGAGGGAATCAGAAAAGTGAAAGTGGCTCATGCGGTACAAACCGCTAGAGGCGGGTGGCTCGGCCAGGCGGCTTTTGGGTCACTTTACTGTTGAGGGTCGCCCACCCGAGCCGGTTTTGCTCGGGTGGGGGGTTTGAGAGAAATGCAATGACCGACACGTCCGCCAGAGTGGAATATGAGGCCGCGATATGTAAGCAACTCGCGGACGCCAAGGGCGTGCCGTTCAGAGAAGTTGAGCTCGACGAATGGCGGCCTACAGCCAGTAAATGCCACGAGAATGTCGATAGGTGGGTGGGGGCCATGCGCGAGCACCGCGCCGTCAGGGGCTGGGTGGTCTTAAAGGAGTGTACCATCGGCTCTAGTTTTGGGCTGGAGCTGACCGCGCACTCGGTGGTATGTGACGAAAAGGGGAGTCTGTTCGACATCACGCCAATCCAGGATGAAAGACTCCGGCAAAGCATGCGCTTTGTCCGTCACGTCGGAGACGAGGAGCTGTTCTGGAAGCTTGAGAACGCGAATCGCTTCATTTGTTGCCCAACATGCCAATGACCAAAAGCAAGAATTTGGACCCAAAATCGAACCTGCGCCGCAGTATCTTTTGAGGTCGCGGGGCACGGCGCGTCTCAGAGGAGGACGCCCGGCTTTTTCCGTAGGCGCTTGTTGCGTGCGGCAGTGGCACTCAGATCGCGGAGCAGCCGTTTGAAAGCTGCTTCGAACGCATCGTGGTTTTTCCAATTTGAGAAATCGGGAATGAAGTATTCCCGAACTGCCACAGCGATGTCTTTCCCCGTATCTGCGTCGAAGCAGGTCCACGCTCGGAGCGATGCCATGTCGCAAAGCCTGATTGGAAAGAGTTTTCTACGCTTCTCTTTCGCTTCGGCCGCCAACGCACGGCGTAGTTCGGTCAGCACCCACTGACTCTTCATGCTGTGCTCTGATAGAACAAGGAGCAAGCGGTCATGAACCTGAATTGCCTGGTCGAGCTGATCGTAAACCTTCATCCCGCCCTGAATGTCCTCCGGTGCAAACCATACGCGAACTCCAGAGTCACGCAGGCGGGAATAGAGCCTCTTTGCAAACCCTTCGTCCTTGAAGCTGAAGCTGATGAAGCACGAATCGAATTGAACGGGTTGCATCGCGCCAATTAAGGAGTGCAGGTTCGTGATGAGGACGTTCTGGGACCCCACAACCCTGAAGGAAAACGTCAGGGAGAGCGTGCGCGGACGTGAATAGTGTCTCAATGTCGACCGTGCTTGGAAACTCATGCCGGAGCGTCGAAAGGCCTTTTACACCTGAAAGGTCGACCGCCGTAAAGCGTGTATGCCCGATGATAGACCCAGAAAGATCAACATCGCGAAGGTCCGCCCGATGGAAATCAGTCGCAATGAGAATGGTGCGTCCGAGATTCGCTCCCGCTAATTGTGCGAAACTAAAATCTACAATGCTCAACTGCGACCCACGAAGGTCCGCGCCGCTAAGGTCCACGTTCTTCAGGTCAGCCATTCGAAGGTCTGCCGCTCGGATGCGAGAGTTGCGGAGTGTAGCCCCTGCGAGAATTGTCGGCCTTTCATCGGGCATCGCAGCTCGGAGCAAGGCCCCAGAAAGATCGACTCCTGCCAAGTTGACACCACGCAAGTCAGAGCCGCGCAGGTCAAGACTGGTGCCCGGGTTCTTCGTTCGCCACTCCTTAATAGCGGCTGGTCCAAGCCTTACGATTTCCACGTGCTCAGGGCTGCCAAGGACTTTGAGCACCTTTGGGTTTCTGCGCTTAACCATAGAGGGTGCCTTGCTCGATAAATTATCGCGTGCGGCCGGGTGTCCCGGACAAGCGCCAGCTTGTCTGGGAATAAATATACTCGGGGGCGCCGAGGGCGGGTGGCCCGGCCAAGCGGTTTTTGGATCACTTTACTCTTGCTAACCACCCGGCCTCTCCGTCGGCAATCCTTGGATATCACATAAAGATATGACGCGGTCGAGCGCATTAACAAACTGCTTGACACGCCTTCACGGTAGATGATATTGTGTAACAACATACATTATCAGGGCGCTAAGTCCTTTAATAATCGGATTTTGCCTCTAAGTCCTTTATTTAATCGGATCCAATCGGATTGATGCTTGCAAGTTGCTGATTCTATTAGACCGGAGGTAGGGGGATGGTCCCATACAGACAAGATCCCGAACACATTGCTCCAGCCAACCAGGCGCCGCGCTGCCAGCACATTCGCATGAACGGCCGGCGCTGCGGCTCGCCCGCGCTGCGCGGAGAGAGCCATTGCTATTTCCACAACTGCGTCGAGGATGCCGACAGAGACCTCTCTCTGCCCTTCCCCGAGGACGCTACCAGCTTGCAATACGGCATCATGATGGTGATACGCATGCTGATAAGCGGTCACGTTGAATACAAGCGTTGCGCCCTGCTGCTCTATTCCCTGCAGATCGCCTCTGCCAACCTGAAGAATTTCATGGCCGAGCATCCGCAACCGGAGCTTGCCGAGGGCGAGCAGCCGCAGCCGGGACGCGCCCCCAGCCAGCAAGGGAAGGTCGCGGGAAAGAACGGCGACGAAGCGAGGCTGGCGGGACTCCTCGTGGGGATACTCGGCAAGGGCGGGAACGGGAATTTCGCGAAGCAGCCGCCTCGCATCCGCAGCCGCGCGGATTCTTATCCGGCCGTGGAACAAAAGCGGGGGCCCGAACCAGCGAGGCCAGGGCGGCGAAGTAGTCTGGCCGCGGGTTAGGAGGCGGGTGGCCAGCCACTCATGACTGACCACTTACCACTTGTCCGTCGAGTGCTACACTCGTCCGACAACTCACAGCGGAGACTTGCATGCCAGACCTGAAAGGCCGGGTGGCGCTGGTGACTGGAGCGTCGCAGGGGATCGGGCGGGCGTGTGCGCTGGCGCTGGCCGAAGCCGGCGCGACCGTGGCCGCAGCCGCGCGAAACCAGGAGAAGCTCGCGGGCGTGGTCGAGGAGATCACCCGCAGCGGCGGCGCTGCCCAGGCGTTCCCCATGGACGTGGCCAGTGACGAACAGATCAAATCTGCGTCTAAATCAGTGATGGACAAGTTCGGCAAGGTGGACATCCTGGTCAACAACGCCGGCATCACGCGCGACCAGCTCCTGCTGCGCATGAAGCGCGCCGACTGGGACGCCGTGCTGGCCACCAACCTCACCGCGGCGTATCTCACCATCCAGCAGGTGGTGGGCGGCATGCTGCGCCAGCGCTGGGGACGGATCATCAACATCACCAGCGTGGTGGGACAGATGGGCCAGGCCGGGCAGGCCAACTACGCCGCTTCCAAGGCCGGACTGATCGGCTTGACCATGGCGCTGGCGCGCGAGCTGGGTTCGCGCAACGTTACTGTGAATGCGGTCGCGCCCGGCTTCATCGAAACCGCGATGATTGCCGGGCTTACCGCCGAACACAAGCAGAACCTGTTGCAGCTGGTGCCGCTGGGCCGTTTGGGCGCCGACCGCGAAGTGGCGCTGGCGGTGCGCTTCCTCGCATCCGACGATGCGTCCTACATCACCGGCCACGTGCTCAACGTGAACGGCGGCATGTTGATGGGGTAAGCATGAGCACGGCTGCCGAGTCCGCGCTGAAGATTATCCAGGCCCGCACGCCCGAGCAAATCGCCGCGGTGCGTGAGCTGTTTCTGGAATACGCGAAGTCGCTTAACTTCAGCCTGTGCTTCCAGAGCTTCGACCAGGAGCTGGCCTTGCTGCCCGGAGATTACGCTCCGCCCTCCGGAAGGCTGCTGCTGGCGGAGTCGAACGGCCGGCGGGCGGGATGCGTGGCGCTGCATCGCCTCGCGGACGGCATCTGCGAGATGAAGCGGCTGTATGTGCGTCCGGAATTCCGCGGACAGAAGATCGGGCGCCGGCTGGCCGAGGCGGTGATCGCGGAAGCGCCCGCCATGGGATACCAACGCATGCGGCTGGATACGGTCGCGCCCGTCATGCGGGAAGCGGTTCAGCTTTATCGTGAGCTGGGGTTTTACGAGATCCCTGCCTACCGTCCGAATCCCATGGAGGGAACACTGTACATGGAACTCGCGCTCGCAAAACCGCGGCGGGTGACCGCTGAGAATTTCCACAGCGAAAACGTATAAGCTAAATATGATGACCGAGAGCGTGCATGGTGTGAGTGTGGAGACGGTTTCCAACGTAACCATCTTCAAGGTGCGCGGGGCGCTCAAGCTGGGAGAACCGGCCCTGGATGAGCTGCGGAGGCGCTGCCCCGAGCTGGGCATACGCGACATCCATCGGCTGGTGCTGGACCTGGAACACGTCCCCGCCATCGACTCCAGCGGGATCGCGGTTCTGGTGCAGGCCTATACCGCCCTGCGCGATCGCGGCGGCCACTGCAAGCTGCTGCACCTGGCGGGCACCCCGGCCGAGGTGCTGCGCGTGGTCGGCCTGCTCAGCGTGTTCGAGGTTTACCATGACCGCAACGCCGTCCTGGCCAGCTTCGGACGCGCCGCCTGATCCGCGCGGGGACCTCCGGGCTCTTGCGAAAAATTCGCTTGCCAACCTTCTTCGACTCTGGTTACTATGCGTGCACCTCCCCAGGCGCAACGACTGAGAGTTTTCTTCCCGCATGAACATCGGCGAGACCATACGGAATTACCGCCTGCAAAAGGGGATGTCGCAGGGCGACATCGAGAAGCGTACCGGGCTGCTCCGTTGCTACCTGTCGCGCGTCGAGAATGGCCACACCATCCCCTCGCTGGACACTCTCGCCAAGATTGCCGGCGCCATGGAGCTGCCGCTGGCCCAGTTCTTCGCCGAGAATACCCACCACGACGGCCATCCGGGGAAAACCCCGCAGTTGAGCGATGAGGATGTCCGCTTCCTGTCGCAGGTCCGCCGCTATTCTCCCAACCTGAACGAGAGCGACCGCAAGCTGGTGCTGGCCATGGTCAAGAAAATGGCTGCCAGCGCGAAGTAGGCACTCAGCCATTTGGCGAAAAGGCGGCCACGGATTCGCACGGATAATCACGGATTTGTTGCGGTTCTTGTGACCGGTGCTGATCCATGGTAATCCGTGGCTGCTTTTCGTCAAATGGCGTACCAGCCGCCAGCCTGCCCGGCCGTCCACCGACTTCGGTGCCCTGGGCAGAGCGCGGGCCTGTGCTAGGCTGCATCCCAAAGGAACCCGCGTGACCGTCGACGAAGAACTGACCCTGCTGGATGACAACATCCGCAAACTCAAGATCGAGTACGACGTGTATTTCTCCGGCGGCTTGAAGAAGCCGCCGGACGACTTTGAGTGGCGCATCCGCAACGTCATCAAGAAGTACGGCGACGGCCGCGCTCTCACTTTCCAGCAGCAGTTCCGTTACAACACGTTGGCCCAGAAATATGCCGTCTTCAGCGATCTGTGGCGGCGCAAGCTGAAGATCAAGGAAGAGGGATACCGGCGGCCACAGGACGCGCTGCTGGCCATCCAGGGACTGCGGTCGGAGGAGGAACACGCGGCCGCGGCAGCGCTGGGGCTGGTGGAAAAGGGGGGCGCGCGCCGGTCGAAGCTGCCGCAGTTCGAATTCGCCGATCCCCCCGCCGAGCTGGAGAAAACGCAGGCGCTTTACCAGGCTCTGGTCGAAGCCCGGCGCGGCGCCGGCGTTCAGCCTGGTCCCGGGTTCGACTCCTTCCGTGAGTTCCTGTGGAAAAAGACCGCCCAGATCCGCAGTCAGTATGGCTGCTCCAGCGTCGAGTACTCCATCGAGCTGGAAAACGGCGAGGTCAAGCTCAAGGCTCGGGGAAAGAACTAGTACCGAGTACCAAGTACCGAGTACCGAGAATCCCCCTGGCAGGTCCACATTTTCTCCCGATCCCCGATAAATTCTAGTGAGCTGTGTCCTTGCTTCTTTCAGCGGTTTTCTGGCAGGGTAGCAAGTTCCTGTCATCCGCCCTCAGGGGCTGAAGCCCACGAAATTGAGGGCTCGGAGCGGCACGGCTGAAGCCGTGCCCTTCCACAAGACCGATTTTTTTGCAACGATATACAGCAATGCATCAACTCATCACTCGGTACTCGGTACTTGGTACTCCTACAGAGAGGTCATTGTGTCGAAGATTCAGCGAGCCATCCTGAGCGTAACGGACAAGACCGGCGTGGCGGAGTTCGCCCGCCAACTGGCCCAACTCAATGTCGAGCTTTACTCTACCGGCGGCACCGCCAAGCTGCTGCGCGATTCCGGGGTGGCGGTGCGCGACATCGCCGAACTCACCGGGTTTCCCGAGATGCTGGACGGGCGCGTGAAGACGCTGCATCCCAAGGTGCACGGCGGCATCCTGCACGTGCGCGAGAACCCGGCCCACCGCGCCGCCGTGGCCGAGCACGGCATCCAGCCCATCGACATGGTGGTGGTGAACCTCTACGCCTTCGAGAAGACCGCGGCCAAGCCGGGCGTGGAGTTCGACGAACTGATCGAGAACATCGACATTGGCGGGCCGTCCATGATCCGCTCCGCGGCCAAGAATTTCCGCGATGTCGCCGTGGTGACCTCGCCCGCAGACTACGCCGGCATCATCGAGGAGATGAAAAACTCCGGCGGCGAGCTTGCGGTCGAGACCCGCTGGCGGCTGGCGCAGAGGGCCTTCGCCACCACTTCGGCCTACGACTCGGCCATCGCCTCCACGCTGGAGCGCGTGGGCAAGAACGGCCGCGGCTTCGAACTGCATCCCGAGGCCGGCTTCCCGCAGACGCTCCGTCTGCGCTTCGAAAAAGCCATGGACCTGCGCTACGGCGAGAATCCGCACCAGAAAGCCGCCATGTACTCCGACGGCAGCGGCAAGGGCGTGGCCAATGGGCGTCAGCTCCAGGGCAAGGAGCTTTCCTACAACAACATCGTGGATCTGCAGGCGGCCTGGGACCTGGCACAGGAGTTCACCGAGCCGGTGTGCGCCATCATCAAGCACACCAATCCCTGCGGAACGGCGACCGGCCAGGACCTGCTGGAAGCCTACAAGAAGGCCTATGAGGCCGACCCGGTGTCGGCCTTCGGAGGCGTCATCGGCGTCAACCGCGCGATCGACGGCGCCGCGGCCGAGGAGATGGCCAAGCTCTTCGTCGAGGCCATTGCCGCGCCCGGGTTCGATGGCGCCGCGCGCGAGCGCTTTGCCGCCAAGAAGAATCTGCGGCTGGTAGAAGTGACGGCCGCGCCCAAGAAGTGGGTTTACAAGAGCGTTTCCGGCGGGCTGCTGGTGCAGGATGACGACGCCCACCAGCTCAAGGAATCCGACCTGAAGGTGGTCAGCAAGCGCGCTCCCACCACGGAAGAAATGCGCGCGCTGCTGTTCGCGTGGAAAATCTGCAAACACGTCAAGTCAAATGCCATCCTCTACGCGCGGGACGGGCAATCGGTCGGCGTGGGGGCGGGGCAGATGAGCCGCGTGTTTTCGGCGAAGATCGGCGCCATGCACGCTCACCTGCCGGTCAAGGGGACGGTGGCCGCTTCCGACGCCTTCTTCCCCTTCCCGGACGGCGTCGAGGAGATCGCCAAGGCCGGCGCGACCGCCATCATTCAGCCGGGAGGGTCGGTGCGCGACCAGGAGGCCATCGACGCCGCCGACCGGCTGGGCCTGGCCATGGTGTTCACGGGCGTGCGGCACTTCCGGCACTGAGGGCGGTACGACACCCTCAGCCTGCTTCATCCTCCGGGCGCGTCATTGGAAACGTACTGCTCCATGGAGTCCAGTTGCTGGCTCAGCTCCTCCAAACGCCATTGCAGCAGGTGACGGATGGAGAGCAGGGCCAGCAGCCGCCCGTCCTTGTCCACGATGGGCAGGTGGCGGTAATGGCGGGACACCATCTCTTCGAAGGCTTCCCCCGGAGTGGTCTCCACCGTCGCCATGTCCACCGGCGTGGTCATCAGGTGCCGGACCGGGGTCTGCTGCGGGTCCAGGCCGCTCAGCGCCAGCTTCTTCAGCACGTCGCGTTCAGTGAAGATGCCCGCCACACGCCGCTCGGCATCCACCACCGCCACGGCACCCACGCTCTTGTCCAGCATCACGTGGATGGCCTCGGCGACTGTCGCTTCCGCCCCGACGGTAGGCGGTTTTTCATCGCACAACTTGAGGATTCCCATGTCGCCTCCCTCTCGCTGCTCCCGCGGTGGAGTGGCTATTATCTGCCGCCCGCACGCCGTGTCAAGCCAGATGCGCGGCTTCCCGCCGTGGTTAGCCTTTCCAATGCGGGAAAAAACTGTTGCTGCCGATTGGCAAAACCTTGAGTCCCACCATGACCCAATGGCGCAATGATTCCATGACTCAATCTCCGACGTACGCGTTGGCCTCGATCTCCACCAGCATCTCCGGCGAAATAAGCTGGCTGATTTGGACCATCGAGGTCACCGGGCGTATGTCGCGGAAGAACTCGCCGTGCGCTCGCCCGACCTGTTCCCACTGGCTGATATCGGTGACGAAGATGCGGGTGCGCACCACGTCCGTGAGGCTGGCGCCTGCTTTCCGCAGCGCGGTCTCGATATTGCGCAGCGTCTGCACCGCCTGGGCGTAGACGTTGCCAACCCCCACGATCTTGCCGTCCGGGCCGGTGGCAGTGGTTCCCGCCACGTGAACGTACGGGCCTACCCGCACCGCCCGCGAGTAGCCCACCACCGGTTCCCAGGGTGTGCCGCTGGAGATGTTCTGCCGTGCCATTGTGTCTTCCCTTTCCAGCTCGTCAGCCGTTGAAAAGGTTGGCTGCCAATCTGCCGCCCCCGAATCGCCCGCGCTGGTAACCCCGAGCGGGTTCGTGATATCCAATTTGTATGTGCCGGAAACGCCCGGCTGGCGCGGGGCCGCGGTTACCGACCGGCGTGCCACCGTTACCAAAGGTCCAGCGCGCAGTGCATTTGTCACTTGCGCGTGCCGATGAACTTGGGGTATCACTCGCGCGACGACCTTTGATGCCCAGGGTGTGGAACAAGAGGGGTT
Source organism: uncultured Acidobacteriota bacterium (assembly GCA_963704285.1). Taxonomy (GTDB): domain Bacteria; phylum Acidobacteriota; class Terriglobia; order Terriglobales; family Acidobacteriaceae; genus JAHFUA01. The sequence continues at coordinate 441,142 of OY969886.1, forward strand.
GATGATCCCGGAATCGCATCCGTTGCAGCAACTGTTTCTGGAACTGGTGAGCCGGAGTTTCTCCGAAGGTGTCGGCCTGCGCAACCAGGAGGTCAGCGGGTACGTCGCCAGCCTGCTCACCGAGTTCTGCGAGATGGAACAGCTCCACAAGATCCGCAACGCCGCCGGCCGCCCGCTCGATGACGCCGGCGAGATGCTGCTCGAGTCCGATCCCATCTATGGCGATGCCCCCTCGTTCGACCGCGAGCGCCAGGTGCGCAAACACATCGGCGACTACACCCTGTTCTTCACCGGGATGTTCCCCGAGAGCATCAATCGCTTCCGCCTGCGCCGCAAGCGCCTGGAAAACTTCATCGACTTCATCAAGGCCGGCAAGGAGAGCTACTACATCGTCTCCAAGTTCGAGTTCTTCGAGTACGCCAAGGTGGCGCCGCTGTTCGCGCGGCTCTCGCAGGAATTCGAGCGCTGCGTCTACGGCTTGAACCTGGTGAAGAACGAACTCCAGGAGATGCAGCATCCCATCTACCGCCGGACCAGCGAACTGCTGATGTAAGGAGCTCCTGGCTTCTAGCTTCTGGCTAGGGGCTAGTAGCCAGCAGCTAGTAGCTAGCGTAGTTTATAGAAGCTCAGCACCGCGTCGCCCTGCCGGAGCTCGCGATAGCGTTCCAGCGCCCCGAACTTTCCGCCGGGATCGAAGTGCTTGTCGTGTTCCGCCACCACGATGCTCGCGGGCTTCAGCAGCCGCGACTGTCCCAGGAAGCCGAGCACTTGGGCGTAGGCCTGCTCCATGCCGTACGGGGGATCGAGGAAGCACACGTCGCAACTCACCGACAGGGAATCGAGCAGCCGCAGCGCCGGTTCCGCCTCCCGCTCCAGCACCTCGTAGCCTCTCTCGATGGCGAGCGATCGCAGATTCTGCCGGATGACCGCGGCCGCTTTCCGCGATGCCTCCACGAAATACACCGTTCGCGCGCCCCGGCTCAAGGCCTCGATCCCGACCGCACCCGTTCCCGCGTACAGGTCCAGCCAGAGCGAGTCCTCCACTTGCGGCGCCAGCACGTTGAACAGCGTTTCGCGCAAGCGGTCGGTGGTGGGGCGCATGTCCAGGCCGCGCAACGACCGCAATTGACGGCTGCGATATTTGCCTGCGATGACGCGCATAGAGCAATCAGCACTCAGCATTCAGCACTCAGTTTTGGCTGAATGCTGAGTGCTGATGGCTGAATGCTGCCAAGGGTCCATCGACCAACGGCTGCCCTCACCCGGGCGTCTAATGTATACAATGTCGTGAGGGGAAGCTCACGGCTGCATTTTCTATGAGGGGCTGGTCCATTCCGGCGGGACGTCTCCTGGGCGCGGAACTGCGGATCCACGTGTTTTCTCTCGCCCTGCTGCTGCCTATCTGGCTGATGCGACCGCCCTACACCACCCAGGACGCCTTGCGCGGCGTGGTTCTGATGCTGATGATGCTGGGTTCGGCCCTGCTGCACGAGATCGCGCACTCCGTGGTGGCCATGCGTAACGGCATCTCCGTGCGCTCCATCGTGCTGCTGCCGCTGGGCGGCGTCAGCATCCTGGACGACGCTCCCTTCGCGCCGCGCAAGCTGGACCCGGCGCGCGAGATCCGCATCTCCCTGGCCGGCCCGCTGCTGAGTCTGGGCATTGCCGCCGCGGCGGCGGTGCTGATCCAGGCCGCCATTCCCGGACTGCGCCTGGGGGCGCGACCCTGGATCCACTCCGCCAGCCTGCTGCGCAGCCTGGTGTGGACGAACATCTTTCTCGGCTTGCTGAACCTGTTCCCGGCCTACCCGCTCGACGGCGGTCGCATCCTGCGCGCGGTCTTGACCCGCCGCATGGATTATCTGCTGGCCACCCGCCGCGCCGTCACCATCGGGCAGGGGTTCGCCATCGCCTTCTTCGTTCTGGGCATGTACAACCTCTGGTTCACGGTGGTGGGACTGTTCATCTTCGTGGCCGCGCAACTGGAGGAGCGCAGCATCGAGTTCCAATCGGTGCTGGAGACGGTGCGCATGGAAGACGTGATGCTCACCGAGTTCTCCACCCTCTCTCCCGCCGACACCCTGGAGCTCGCGCTGTCCAAGGCCGTCCATTCCCTGCAGGACGATTTTCCGGTGGTGCGGGGCAACGACATGGTGGGCGTGATCTCCCGCCAGAAGATCCTGGACGCCCTGCGCTTCGGCGGCAACGCTTATGTGCAGTCGGTGATGAACCACGCCTACGACGTCGCCGAGCGCAGCGAGACCCTGGCTTCCGCTTTCCGCAAGATCACCGCCAGGAACCTCAGCATCATTCCCGTGGTGGAGGGCGAACACCTGGTGGGCATCGTCACCTTGCAGAACCTGATGCACTCCATGGGCATGCTGGCCGAGAGCCGCAAGCTGCAGAACAGTAGCCAGTAGCCAGTCGCCAGTTGCCAGTGCTCGAAACTGACGATTGACCACTGGCGACTGGCTACCGGCGACTGGTTTTCATAGCCGCATTGCCCTGGCTACCTTCACCGCTTCCACCTGGCGCAGCTCGTTGAGCACCGCTTCCGGCACGCGGGAATCCACGTGGACGACGGCGATGGCTTCAGCCGTCTGGCCGGGCTTCTCCCGCCGACCCAGCGAGAAGTTGGCGATGTTGATGTGGTGATTGCCGAGGATGGTGCCGATCTTTCCGATCACGCCGGGCACGTCGAGATTGCGCATGTACACCAGGTTGCGCTCCAGCGGGGCTTCCACGTCGATATCGTCCACGCCCAACAGGCGCGGCAGCTTTTCATGCAGCACCGTGCCGCGCACCAGGTGCTCTTCCGCGGTGGTCTTCAGCGCGACCGAAAGCACGTTGGCAGCGCCGCCACTGGAGGGCCGCGGCTTCTTCGTCTCCCGCACCTTGATGCCGCGCTCGCCGGCGATGGCCGCCGCGTTCACCAGGTTAGCCGTCTCCGAGAGCATGTGGTTGATGATGCCTTTGAGGGCGGCGTTTCGCAGCAGCTCCGTCTTCCACTCCGCCATCGGTCCGGAATAACGGACCACGACTTCCTCGGCGTTGCCGTCGGTCGCCTGCGCCAGGAAGGCCCCCAGCCGCTCCGCCAGCACGATGTAGGGATGCATCTCGACGTACTCTTCGTGCGACACCGAGGGGATATTCACCGCATTCTGGATGACGCCGTGCTTCAGGTATTCCTTGACCTGGAGCGCGATCTGGTAGCCGACCGCCTCCTGCGCTTCGTGGGTGGAGCCGGCGATATGCGGCGACATCACCACGTTCTCCAGCGCGGTGAGCGGGGACTGCCGGAGCGGCTCGTCGTGGAACACATCCAGCGCCGCGGCCGCCACCTGTCCTGACTTGAGCGCTTCGGCCAGGGCGGCTTCGTCCACCAGCTCCCCGCGCGCGCAGTTCACCAGGCGCACCCCACGCTTCATCTTCTTGATGTTCTCCGCGTTGATCATGCCTGCCGTCTGCGGGGTCAAGCCGACGTGCAGGGTGATGTAATCCGCGGTGGCGTAGATCTCATCCAGGCTGGCCATGCGGATCTCCAGGTCGCGCGCCACGCTGGTGGAGACGAACGGATCATGCGCCACCACAGTCATGTGGAAAGCGCGGGCGCGTTTGGCGACTTCCAGGCCGACTCGTCCCAGTCCCACGATGCCCAGCGTCTTGCCGCGCAGCTCCGTGCCCTGCAGGGTCTTCTTCTCCCATTTGCCGGCGTGCATGAGCGCATCGGCGCGGCACAAGTGGCGCGCCATGGCCAGCATCAGCCCCAGCGTGTGCTCGGCCACCGCCACCGCGTTGGCGCCGGGAGTGTTCATCACCGCGATGCCCTTCTTGGTGGCGGCTTCCAGGTCGATGTTGTCCACGCCCACGCCGGCGCGTCCGATGACGCGCAGCTTGGTGGCGGGCTCGAGCACGCGCGCGTCCACCTTGACGGCGGAGCGTACGATCAGCGCATCGGCATCGGCCAGGTGCGCCGCCAGCTTGCCCTCGATCTGGTCGGGCGTGACCAGCGTCCAGCCCTCTTCATCGCGGAACAGCTCAACCGCTGCGGGAGAGATTTTCTCGGCAATGACGATCTTCATGGCAGGGATTGTAGCGTGTGGACACGGAGGCGGGTGTGACCGCCATCACGCCGGGTGCGCTCACCAAGCACGCTTCATGAGGGATCACGTGTCAGGGCACGAGTTTACTCGTGCCGATAGCTGCAGCAAAAAAAATTGTCATCCCGAGTGAAGCGCGAGGCAAGCTTGCGAGCCGAGCGCGAGTCGAGGGATCTTGGGGTTGTGTCTTTTTCATAACCGCGCCATAGCCCAAGATTCCTCGCCTCACCCTTACTCGCAAAGCTCGCTCGGGCGGACTCGGAATGACAATACTTAGGACACCCCTTCGGCACGACTAAAAGTCGTGCCCTGACACGTGATCTGTCACGGGGCAGGTTTTTCTACGAGCTAACCGCTACCGCCTGCTTCTCGGCCACGGCGCGGGCGTACACCTCCTGCGCCGCCTTCAGTCCCAGGCCGAACTCCACGTGCCGCGGACGCGCTATAGAGGCCATCACGTGCTCCAGCGCGGCGATGATCCCCATGGTGTCCATGTAATCGTAGTAACCCAGGTGGGCGATGCGGAAGATCTTGCCCTTCATCTCGCCCTGGCCGTTGGCGACCACGGCGCCGAATTGCTGGCGGAAGAGCTTGACAATGTCGCCGGAGTCGGTGCCCTGCGGCGGCAGGATGGCGGTCAGCGCCGCGCACGGCTGGGCGGCGAACAGAGCCAGGCGCTGCGCCTGCGCCGCCGCCCGCGTCATCTCCGCCATGGTTTCGGCGTTGGCGACAAGCGCCTCGCGGCCTGCGGCCAGGTCGCCGCCACCCATCTCGCGGATGTAGTTGAGCGACGCCGCCAGGCCCGCGACCACCGAGATCGCCGGGGTGTAGGCCGACTCTCCTTTGGCCGCGACTTTCCGTTCCTTGCGCAGGTCGAAGTAGTAGCGCGGGTTCCTGGCGCTCTCCATCCGCTGCCACGCCCGCTCGCTCACCGCAAGATAGGCGACCCCCGGCGGCACCATGACCGCCTTCTGCGAGCCTCCGATGATGACGTCGATGCCCCAGCCGTCCACATCGAGTTGGGTGGTGCCCAGTCCGGTGATGGCATCGACCACCAGCAGCGCATCGCTGCCGCGCAGGAGTTTCGCTACCCCCGCCACGTCGTGCCGGCAGCCGGTGGAGCTCTCCGTCGCTTGCATGTACACCGCGCGCACCTCGGGCGAGAGCTTCGCCCGCACCTGGTCGGGCAGGAACGTCTGGCCGTACTCGGCGGTCACCAGTTCCACCTGGCAGCCGAAGGCCCGGGCAAGGTCACGCCAGCGCTCGCCGAACTTTCCGGCGGTGAGCACCAGCACCTTGTCTCCGGGCGAGGTCAGGTTCGAGACCGCCGCCTCCATGGCGCCCGACCCGGAGCACGCCAGCAGGATCACGTCATTGCGCGTGCCGATGAATGCCTTCAAGTCGGCCACTACACGCTGCTGCAGAGTGCGGTATTCGGCGGTGCGGTGGTGCACGTCCGCCGCTGCCATCGCCCGCTGTGCCGCCGGCAGCAACGGGGTAGGTCCGGGAGTGAAGAGGCGTATCTTTCTCAGCATGGCGATTCCTAAGTAACTGGGCATCATAGCTCCCATTTCGCGGCGGAATCAATGCACGCTCGCGGTGCGCTTGCCTGCCCGTATAATTTCCGCATGCCGATTCCGGAACAGATCCAGAAAGATTTGACCGCGGCCATGCGCGCCCGCGACGAACTCCGGCTCTCCACCCTGCGCATGGTCAAGGCCGCATTCAAGAACAAGGAAGTGGAGAAGCGCGGGCCGCTGGATGAGAAAGAGGCTCTCGCCGTCCTCAGCACGCTGATCAAGCAGCGCAAGGACTCCATCGAGCAGTTCACGCGCGGCGGCCGCCAGGAGCTGGCCGACAAGGAGGCCGCCGAGATCCGCATCATCGAATCATACATGCCGCGCGCCGCCGGGGAGGAGGAGATCGTCAGCACCGTCCGCGCCGCCATCGCCGAAATGGGCTCGCCGACCATGAAGGACATGGGCGCGGTGATGAAGAACGCGATGGCGCGCTTTGCCGCCGCCGGCTCACGCGTGGACGGCAAACAGGTTAACGAGATCGTCAAGCGCGAATTGTCGGGGAAGTAGATGGGGACGCTTGTGCGTCCCCAGGGTTCGACTTCGAGCGCTGGCTACTTCCACCGCTCCGCGATGCGTTTGTACTCCTGCTCGGCGGCCTTGACGGCGTTCTCCGGAGTCTCGTCGCCGCGCGCGACTTTAGCGAACATGGTGGGAATGATCCAGGTGCGGAAAGCTTCGTCTATGACCGCGGTGGCGTAACCGGGATAGCCCACGTTGGTCGCCCAGTCGAGCACGTTGGCCAGCACCTTGTACTTGTCGGGTGGCTCGGCTGCCGGGTCGTTCTGGATTGTCTTCTTCAGATCCGGCACCGTGGAGGGGAAGCAGGGGAAGTTGTACCACTTGCCATTGTCAAACGCGTCCTTGAAGCTGTCGATGTAATCGATCAGGAACTTCTGCGCTCCTTCCTTGTTCTCGGCGAAGTTCCAGATGACGTAGCAGTCCATGACGTGCTCGGCCGCCATGCGCCGCACCGGCCCCTTCAGCGCCGGCGAGATCATGATGTGGCTGGAGATGGGTGAGTGCTCGCGCTCCGCCTGGCGGGTGATGGAGATGGCATTGGCCACGTAGGACGTCTTGCCCGCCAGCATGGCACGGTTGTTCGACGATGGGTCCCAGGTAAAGACTTCAGGCGTCTCCGTGTCCTGGTAGAGCTGCTTCATGTACTTGAGCGCGTCGATGGTCTGCTTGGAATTGATGGTGATGTTGCCATTCTCGTCCTGCTCGGCCCCACCGAAGGACCACAGGATCGCGCGCATCGCCATGCTGGTATCCAGCTCCTGCGAGAGTCCCAGCCCGCAGGGATTACCTCTCGTGTCCTTGATCTTCTTGGCGCCTTTATACAGGTCGTCATAGGTATCGGGTCCGTTGGGATACCCCGCTTCCGCCCACCACTCCTTGTACCAGTTGCCGGGATCGGGCACGTAGGAATCGGAGAAGGCGAAATAGCGCTTGGTCTTCGGGTTGTAGGTGGACTTGTGCGCCAGCTCGATCTTCTTGCCGTGCTTCTTCTCCACCTCCTTGTACACGTTGGTCAGGTCGAGGGTCTGCGGCTCGTAGGCGGCGGGCGGCGACAGGAACATGAACAGGTCGTGCCCCTTCTTGGCCGACACCTCGGCGGCGGCGCGCGCCGGCAGCTCAGGGGTGCTGATGTTGTCCACGGTCACGTTGGTGTTGTTCTTCTGGCCCCATTGCTTGGTGTACACGTTGTTGAACCACTTGTCGTATTCGGGAATGAAGTGGCTCCACTGGGCGATCTTCAGCGTCTTCTGCTGGGCCTGCGCGCGCTCCGGAAACAGGAAGTACGGGCCGGCACCGGCGGCGACCGCGCCCGCACCCGTGAGTTTCACGAACTCTCTACGCGTGAGCCCTCTGCTTTTCTTGCCTGCCATTCCTTCCTCCTTTATGTAGGGATACCTGGGGTTTTTTCGAAATCCGGCAGACGACTGAGAAATGATCGCGGCCCGAAGATAGCTCGGCCGGTCCCCGGAGCCCACCCGGTTCATTGACGGACCGGGAATCTACTCCCCGCGAGCGTGTTCTGTCAACTCGTATCGCCGAGGAAGCAGGAAGCAGGACGCAGGGCGGCAGTTGACATGTGCAGTTTCTGCCTCCTGCTTCCTGCCTCCTGCCCCCTGCCTGCTAGATCCGCCGCCCCTCGACTTCGCTCGGCACAGTATGTGCGGCGAAAAGAAGTTGTACACTGCGCTCGTGGGCATGGGCGATCAGCTCGGGCTGACCTTCGCGGTGGCGGCCGCACGCCGGGTGTGGCGCGTCGCCGACCTGGTGAGCGCGGCGCGCACCTCGCTCGAGCGTGAGTACACCGACGTGTGGGTGGAAGGCGAGATCTCCAACTTCCGCAGCGCCGATTCCGGGCATCTCTACTTCACGCTCAAGGACGGCGAGGCGCAGTTGCGGATCGTGATGTTCCGCTCCTCGGTGCGGCTGCTGCGCTTCAAGCCCGCCGACGGCCTCGAGGTGATTGCACGCGGCCGCATGACCATCTATGAGCCGCGGGGCGAGCTGCAGCTCTCCGCCGAGTACCTGGAGCCCAAGGGAGCGGGCGCGCTGCAGATCGCCTTCGAGCAGCTCAAGGCCAAGCTGGCGGCCGAGGGACTGTTCGATGCCGCGCGCAAGAAGCCGCTGCCGGCGCTGCCCCGGAGAATCGGCATCGTGACCTCGCCGCGCGGCGCCGCCATCCAGGACATGCTCAACATCCTCCGCCGGCGCCACGCCAGCGTGCCCATCCTCATTTATCCCGCGCAGGTGCAAGGAGAAGCGGCGCCCGGCGAGTTGTACGCGGGCATCCAGTATTTCAACCTCGCGCGCAACGTGGGCGTCATCATCGTCGCCCGCGGCGGCGGCTCCATCGAAGACCTGGCCGCATTCAACGACGAAGCACTGGCCCGCGCCATCGCCTCCTCGGCGATCCCGGTGATCTCCGCCGTGGGGCACGAGACCGACTTCACTATCGCCGATTTTGTCGCCGACCTGCGCGCGCCCACGCCCTCCGCCGCCGCCGAACTGGTGATCGAGTCGCGGCATCAACTGGAAGAGCGGGTTGCCAGCCTGCGCCAGCGGCTGGCGCGCGGCGCGCGCTACCGTTTGCTCATGGCGCGGCAAGCGCTCACCGAATGGGCGCAGCACGCCGCCTTCGCGCGCATGCACGACACGCTCGCCCGCCGCCAGCAGCGGGTGGATGACCTGGTTTATCGCATGGTGAGCGCAGAGCACCGCCTGCTTCGGCAGCACCGCAGCCGGCTCGACGTGGCCGGCGCGCGCATCCGGCACTTCAATGTCCGGCGGCAACTCGCTGCCATAGCCCGCGAGGTGGATTCCCACACCGCCGCCCTGGCCGCAGCCATGCGCCGGTTCCTGCTGGTCCGCCGCGCTGGCTGGGAACGCACCGGCGCGCGCCTGGAGGAGATGTCGCCGCTGAAGATCCTCGATCGCGGCTACGCCCTGGTGTTCGATTCCACCGGCAAGCTGGTGAAGGACGCGGCGCGGGTGAACCTCGGCGATGAAGTATCCGCGCGGCTGGCCCGTGGGACGCTCGTCTCGACGGTCACGAGCAAAGAGTAGCTGATGAAAGCGACCGCTTGCTCGTCCCTGTGGCCGGCTGCTGACTTTCACAACACTGCCGTCACAATCATCGCGCTCGCGAAAAGCTGGGCTACAATAGAGTGACCGGCTTGGGGCGTTCCATAGAAAGTCTCAGCGAGAAGATCCAGTGTGGCGTAACCTGACCCAACTTTGGGAATTGGGGCCACGAGTGTCGGTGCTCGCGGTGATCGACATCCTCATCGTGGCCGCGATCATCTACCAGTTCCTCGTCCTGGTGAAAGGCACGCGTGCCTACCAGATGCTGGTGGGCGTGTTCGTGCTGGTCGTGGCCTTCTACCTGGCGCGGCTGGGCGATCTGCGGACGCTAAACTGGCTGGTTAGCACGCTGCTGCCCTACGCCGTGTTTGCGCTCATCGTGGTGTTCGCGGCCGAGATCCGGCAGGCCCTGGCCAAGGTCGGGCGCAAGGTGACCTTCGCCGGCTCGTCGCAGGCGCGGGAATCGTCGTACGACGACATCGTGCTGGCGGCGAACCTGTTTTCGCAGGAGCAGACGGGAGCGCTGATCGTGATCGAGCGGGAGATCGGCTTGCGCACCCACATCGAGAGCGGGGTGCCGCTGGACGCCCGGCTTTCCTACCACCTGCTGGCGACTATCTTCCGCCCCAGCGCGCCGCTGCACGATGGCGCCGCCATCATCCAGAAGGACCGGGTGGCCGCTGCCGCCTGCTTCCTGCCGCTCTCGATGAACCCCGTGCTTTCCGCCCAGCTCGGCACCCGCCATCGCGCCGGCATCGGCATCACCGAGGAGACCGACGCGGTGGCGGTGATCGTCTCGGAAGAAACAGGCGCCATCAGCCTGGCGGTGGCCGGGCAGATCGAGCGCGAGCTGACGGTGGAACAGTTGCGCGAGCGCCTGAGCGATTTGCTGCACCGCTACCTGCCGCCGGCGGCGCTGCCCACGCCCATCGGCGACACGGCGGAGAACGGCGCCGGCAACGGCTTCGAGCGCCAGGGTATGAATGCCGCGCGGGAGCGCCGGCCGTGAAGGAATTCTTCCGGCGCTACGTGCTGCATAATCTCCTGCTGAAGCTGATCGCGCTGGTTTGCGCCATCCTGCTGTGGTCGGCCGTCTCGCGCGAGCCGGTGGTGGAGACCGCCTACAGCGTGCCTGTCGAACTGCACCAGGTGCCGCCGAACCTGGAGATCACGACCGTCGGCATCCCGCTGGCGCAAGTCCGCCTGCGCGGGCCGGAACGCCGCTTGCGCCAGCTCACCGCCGCCGACCTCCACCCCGTCATCAACCTTTCCGGCTCCGGGACGGGCGAGCATACCTACGATCTGACCGCTTCCCAGGTGCACGCGCCCTATAACATCGAGGTGGTGCAGGTGACGCCGTCGCAGATCCGCATCGGCTTCGACCGCAGCCTGGTGCGCCAGATCGAGGTCCGTCCCCGCATCACCGGCGGGTTCGAGCCGGGCTTTGGCGTGCAGCGCGTGACCGCCGAGCCGGCGACCATCACCGTGGTCGGCCCGCAAGCGCGCGTCGCCGCCGCCAACGCCGCCATCACCGATCCCATCGACGTCAGCGGCGTTCGCGGCACCGCCACCTTCACCACCAATGCCTATGTCCCCGACCCGCTGGTGCGCGAGCTCAAGCCGGAGCAGATCCACGTGACCGTGGTTACGGGGCAGATCCCGGGGGGAGGCCGGAGCCCTGCCGCGAAAAATCGCACCCGATGAGCTCTCCCAAACTGATGAGATCCGAAAGAAAGCTGTTCGGCACCGACGGGATTCGTGGCGTGGCCGGCGCCTTTCCCCTCGACCCTGAAACCACGTTCGCCATCGGGCGCGCGCTGGCCCGGCATCTGGCGCGGGCCGCCGGCCGCCGCGTGGTGATCGGCCAGGACACCCGCGAGTCAAGCCCCTCCATCGCCGATTCCGTTTCTGCCGGACTGGCCGCGGAAGGCGTGGAAGTGCAGAGCGCCGGTGTGATCACCACTCCCGGCATCGCCCACCTCGCGCGCTGCCGTCAGTTCGACGCCGGCATCGTCATCTCGGCGTCGCACAATCCCTGGACCGACAACGGCATCAAGGTCTTCGGCCCGGACGGCTACAAGCTGCCCGACGAGATCGAACTCGAGGTCGAGCACGAGATCTTCGCCGGGATCGCGGATGGAACCGGGCGGCCGGCGCAGAAGAACGCCGGTTCCAGCCTTCCGGGAGACGCCGAACTGCGGCTGGATTACATTGAGCACCTGATCGCAGGCGTCGATCCGGTGCGCCGCGGCCTCAAGCTGGTGGTGGACTGCGCCCACGGCGCCGCCAGCACCGTGGCGCCCGATGTGTTCGCGCGCTGGGGCAAGAAGCTGGCCCTCGAGTTCATCTTCATCCATCGCGAGCCCAATGGGGAGAACATCAACGACCACTGTGGCGCGCTGTATCCGGAAACGGTTGCGCGGGCGGTGGTCGAGCGCCAGGCTGATCTCGGCATCACCTTCGATGGCGATGCCGACCGCGCCCTGTTCGCTGACGAGAACGGTAAGGTCGTCAACGGCGACGCCATCCTGCTGCTGGCGGCGCGCGACATGAAGGCTGCCGGTAGGTTGCGGAACGATCTGGTGGTCGCGACCACCATGTCCAATATGGGGCTGGAAGCGGCTCTCAAGCGCTCAGGGATTCGCATGCTGCGCGCGCAGGTCGGAGACAAGTATGTTCTGGAAGAGATGCAGAAGAACGGCGCGACCCTGGGGGGTGAGCAGTCGGGCCACATCATCTTCCGCGACGGCGAGGCCACCACTGGCGATGGCCTGCTCACGGTCCTGCGCGTGCTGGAGATCGTGGGGCGCAGCGGCTGTCCCCTGGCCGAACTGGTCAGCGATCTGAAGGTCTTCCCCCAGGTCATCAAGAACGTGCGCGTGCGCAAGATGAAACCGCTCGGAGAGATTCCCGAAGTCCTTCACGCCATCCGCGAAGCCGAGCGGGCGCTTGACGGCAATGGGCGCGTGGTCGTGCGCTACTCCGGCACGGAAGCCCTGGCGCGCGTGATGATCGAGGCCGAATCGGAACAGCAGATGCACCGCTACGCGGATTCCATCGTGACAGCCATCCAGCAGGCGCTGGGGGTATAAGAAAAAACGCCACGGATTTACACGGATCAACACGGATAGACTGAAAACCGCCGACGCAGAGGACGCCGAGGGAGAATAAGACAAAAGCCTCTGCGTCCTCCGTGTCCTCTGCGGTTTTTCATTGCTTTTGAGATCCGCGTTCATCCGTGAAAATCCGTGGCCAACGTTCCTATGATTCAGATCGGACCCGAAGATCGCGTGTTCATTCTCACCGGCGCGGGTATCAGCGCCGAGAGCGGACTGCCCACCTTCCGCGGGATGAACGGGATCTGGCGGACGTATCGCGTGGAAGATGTCGCCTCGCCGATCGCCTGGGCGCGCGATCCCAAGCTGGTCTGGGAGTTCTACTCCGAGCGGCGTCGCCGCCACCGCACCGTGCACCCGAACCCGGGGCACTCCGCGCTGGCGCGACTCGAAGCAGAATTGGGCGACCGGTTTTCCCTCTGCACGCAGAATGTGGATCGCCTGCATGAAATGGCGGGCTCGCGACGCGTGATCCACATGCACGGCAAGATCTTCCAGAGCCGGTGCGAGCGCGATTGCGGACGTCCGCCGTTCGATGACGACTGGACGCTGGAGAACGGCGCCGAGATCCCACGGTGCGCCTGCGGCGGAAAGATTCGGCCTCACATCTGCTGGTTCGGCGAGACGCCGTTCGAGATGGAGCGCATCGCTGCGGCGCTGGAGGACTGCACGGTGTTTATCGCCGTGGGCACGTCAGGCGTGGTCGAGCCTGCCGCCAGCTTGGTGCGTTATGCCCGGGCGCGCAGGGGTAATGTTCGGACTTACTACGTCGGTCCGGAGGAACCCGTCAATCGTGCCTTCTTCGATGAGGTCTTCCTCGGTCCCTCGGGCGAGGTGCTGCCGCAATTGTTCACCACAGAAAAATCAGCCACGGATCTCCACGGATGAACACGGATTATCCATGACGATCCGTGAAAATCCGTGGCGTTCTAATCCAGGTCGCGCCAGTTCGGGCCCACGCCGATCTCCACCAGCAGCGGCACCTTCAGCGGATACACCTGCTCCATTTCCTTGCGGACCAGCGAGCGCAGCTCTTCGACCTCGTCCTGCGGCGCCTCGAAGACCAGCTCGTCGTGCACCTGGAGCGTCATGCGTGACTTCAGCTTGCGGCGGCGCAGTTCGGCGTCGATGCGGATCATGGCCACCTTGATGAGGTCGGCCGCCGTGCCCTGCAGCGGGGTGTTGACGGCGGTGCGCTCGGCGAAGCCGCGCATGTTGGCGTTCTTGGAGTTGATGTCGGCGATGGGCCGCACCCGCCCGAACAGCGTCCTGACCTTCTGCTCCCGCCTGCACTCGGCGATAGTACGGTCGATGAATCGGCGCACGCCCTTGTAGGTCTCGAAGTAGCTGTCGATGAACTTTTTGGCGTCTCCGGTCTCGATACCTAACTGCTGCGATAGCCCGAAGGCCGAGAGGCCATAGACGATGCCGAAGTTCACCGCTTTCGCGCGCCGGCGGTGCTCGTCGCTCACCATGAGCGGCGGTACGCCAAACACGCGCGAGGCGGTGAGCGTGTGGATGTCGTCGCCGCGGCGGAAGGCCTCGATCAGCAGCGGGTCTTCGGAGAAGTGCGCCAGCAGGCGCAGCTCGATCTGGGAGTAGTCGGCGGCCAGCAGCATGCAGCCGGGATCGGCGATGAACGCCGCCCGGATTTCGCGGCCGAGTTCCGTGCGGATGGGAATGTTTTGCAGGTTGGGATTGGACGATGCCAGCCGCCCGGTTGCGGTGCCGACCTGATTGAAGGTGGTGTGCAGACGTCCGGTCTCGGGGTTGAGCAGCGCCGGCAGCGCGTCCACGTAGGTGGACTTCAGCTTGGCGAGCTGGCGATAGTCGAGCACCTTGCGCGCGATCTCGTGGGTGAGCGCGAGTTCTTCCAGCACGTCCGCCGCGGTCGAGATGGTGCGCCCCCTGCCATACTTCACCGGCTTGGGCAGATTCAGCTTGTTGAAGAGCACGTCGCCCAGCTTCTTGGGCGAGTTGATGTTGAACTCTTCCTTGGCCAGCTCGTAAACCTCTTTCGCCTTGGCGTCGCACTCGCGCTCGAGCCGCTGGGACATGGCCGCGAGCACGTGCGTGTCGATCTTCACGCCCGCCTGCTCCATGCGCTGCAGCACCGGGACCAGCGGCAGGTCGATGTCTTCATAGACGCGCATCAGGCCAGCGTGCTCGACCTCCTCGCGCAGCGCGGCGGCCATGCGCCCGGTCACGTCGGCGGCCTCGGCAAGCGTGCCGGAGAGCTTCAGGTTGAAGCGCCGCAAGGCGATGTCGGCGAGGCTGTGCGTCGCGTAGGTGGGGTCGAGCAGGTAGGAATAGAGCATGGGCTCATCGCGCACGCCTGTAAGCGCCGTGCCACGCGGCTTGAGCGCATGCATGGCGGACTTGGCGTCGTGCACGGCCTTGGGGAGCGCCGCATCGGCGAGCGCCGCTTTCAGCCTGTCGGCCATGGCGCCGTCCTCGAGCGAGACGGTCAGCGCCTTGCCCGCCTCGGCGGAGATCGCAATGTTGCACGCCGGCGCGACCGCCGCCGGCTGCGCTTCTCCCAGCGACAACTGCGCTTCCTCGTCTTCTTCAGACTCGTCCTGTTCAGCTGCCGATGCGTGGCTCGCGGCGTCGATGGCGACGGCCAGCGCCGAGCCGCTCGGAAGCGACTTCAAGACCTGCTCCACATCGCTGGCGGACTTGGCCTCCGAGTATTCGGTCTTGCCCACCTCCACGCCGGGCAGGAAGTCCTTCAGCAGCGTGGAGAATTCAAGTTCGGTGAAGAGAGCCCGCGCGGCCTCGGCATCGGGCTCGCCCGCGCGCATCGCTTCCAGGTCGAGCTTCACCGGGACGTTCCGGTCGAGGGTGACCATCTCTTTGCTGAACAGGATGGTGTCGCGGTTGTTGAGCAGGGACTCGCGGTACGTCTTCTTTTCGACCTCGGCGGCGTGTTCGAGCGTGGCTTCGAGCGAACCGAAGCGGCGGATCAGCTCCACCGATCCCTTGTCGCCGATGCCGGGCGCGCCAGGGATGTTGTCGATGGCGTCGCCGCGCAGGGCCATCACGTCCACCACGCGCTCCGGCGGCACGCCCAGGATTTCTTCCACCTTGGCCGGGTCGCAGATCAGATTGTCCTTGGGCGGGTTGAGCACCGAGATCTGGTCGCTGACGAGCTGGAGCATGTCCTTGTCGCTGGAAACCACATACACCGAGCAGGACTGCGCCGCCGCCTTGTGCGCCAGCGTGCCGATCACGTCGTCGGCTTCGAAGCCCGGGTACTCAAGGATCGGAATGCGATACGCTTCAAGCGCGCGCCGGATGTACGGGAGCTGCTGCGCCAGGTCGGGGGGCATCTCCGCCCGCTGTGCTTTGTAGCCGCCGTACTCCACTTCCTTGAAGGTCTGGGTCTTGATGTCGAACTTGCGCACCGACGTGACGGTCGCCGCCTGGTGGTCGCGAAACGTGGGCCCGGCAACATCGAAGACCGCCGCCAGGTGCTCGGGATGGAAGTCGGCGACCAGCTTGCGCAGCATGTTGACGAAAACGTAGGTCGCGGCCGTAGGGACGCCGGTCTTGGTGGACATTGGCCGCTGCCGCGCCATGGCGTGATAGGCGCGGAAGATGAACGACATGGAATCGATCAGAAAGATGCGCGGCTTGCCGCCCGGCGCAGGGACGGGCTTCGGCGCGAGGGCCAAGCTTTCGGCAACCGCCGCCGGCGCTGCACTCGACTTGGATCGCTTCGCGGGCAACAGCAAAGTCTAACAAATACGTTAGCCACGGATTTGCACGGATTCACACGGAGTGGTTTTGAGAATCAGTTTTGATCCGTGCGATCCGTGGCGTTTTTATTCAATGAACATGCAGTCGCCGTAGGAGTAGAAGCGGTAGCGCTCGCGGACGGCGTGCTCGTACGCCTTGAGCACCAGTTCCCGTCCGGCGAAGGCCGAAACCAGCATCAGCAGCGTGGATTTCGGGAGATGGAAATTGGTCAAGAGCGCGCCCACAACTTTGAATCGAAACCCGGGATAGATGAACAGGTCGGCCTCGCCAATGCCGGGTTGCACTCTCACAGTCTCTCGCGCGGCGAACTCGAGAGTGCGGACTGTGGTGGTGCCGACAGCGACCACGCGCCGTCTCGCCCCGAGTGCGCGATTGATCCCCTCCGCCGCATCCTCCGCGATGCTGAATCGCTCGCTGTGCATTTTATGGTCTTCAACGCGTTCGGCGCGCACGGGTTGGAACGTCCCCAGCCCAACATGCAGGGTGACCTCGGCCATTTCGATGCCGCGCTCACGTATGCGGCCCAGGATCTCGGGCGTGAAGTGCAGGCCGGCCGTGGGAGCGGCCACCGAGCCGCGCGCGCGCGCGTACACCGTCTGGTAGCGCTCGCGGTCGTCGGGACGATCGGCGCGGCCGATGTACGGCGGTAGCGGCACGTGCCCCAGCCGCTCCACCTGGTCAAGAAAATTCGGCACGGACCTGAAACGCAGCCGGCGCTCGCCAAAAGTGCCACGTCCCACGACCTCAGCCTCGAGTTCGTTGTCGCCGAAAAACAGGCGCTCGCCGATGCCGATCTTGCGCCCGGGATGGACCAGCGCCTCCCATTCGCAGTTGCCAAGATCCTTGGTGAGCAGAACCTCGACCCGGCCCCGCAGGAACCGCTTAGCCGCGGGATTGCGCGGGCTGAGCGGCTGGGCGCGTTGGCCACTGCGCCGGCCGTAGAGCCGAGCCGCGAACACGCGGGTGTTGTTGACCACCAGCAGGTCGTCGGGGCGCAGCAGGCCGGGCAGGTCGCGGAAGTGCCGGTCCTGCCAGCTCCCGGTCGGACGCGCAAGGTGGAGCATGCGCGAGGCTGCGCGGTCCGGCAGCGGCTCCTGCGCGATCAGTTCGTCCGGAAGATGGTAGTCGAAGTCGGAGACCAGCACGTTGTGATTTAACCACGGCGCGAACGGGGACGCGGATGTGCCGCTCCGGCTTCCCGCTCCCTGCTTCCTGCCCCCTGCTCCCTGGGGCATTTGCCTCCGCCCTTTCCCTGCTGTAGCATACGCGGGCCCGGTCCTGCCCGTAATACTACGATTGTAGTAATGAAGAGCGAGCGCCAGCACCGCGAAGATATCTGCCGTTTCGGCAAGCTGTTGCACGAGCGCAGCTACATCGCCGCTACCGACGGCAATCTCTCCGTGCGCCTCGATTCCGACGCCATCCTGTGCACTCCGACCATGATGTCTAAAGGGATGATGGAACCCGAGGACCTGGTGGTGGTGAACATGGCCGGACGGCGGGTGACCGGACGCCGCAACGTGTCCAGTGAAATCGCGATGCACATGCTGATCTACAAGCTGCGGCCGGACGTGCACGGCATCGTGCACGCACATCCGCCTACCGCCACCGGCTATGCCGCCGCCGGGCTACCGCTGAACCAGGCGCTGGTTTCGGAGATCGTGATTTCGCTGGGCTGCATTCCGCTGGCCCGCTACGCCACCCCGGGAACGGCCGAGCTGACGCAGGCGCTGGAGCCGCTCGTCCCCAATTACGATGCCATCCTCATGGCCAACCACGGCGTGGTGACCTACGGTAGCGATCTGCTGCAGGCCTACATGAAGATGGAGACGGTGGAGCACTTCGCCTCGATCACGCTGGTGACGCACCTGCTGGGGCAGCAACAGTTGCTGAGCGATGAGGACGTGCGCAAGCTGGTCGGGGCGCGGGAAAAATACGGCATCAGCACGCCGGCGCAACAGGGCACCGGATGCCCGGTGACGGCAGGCGCTCAGCCGCAGCCAGCGGCGCGCGCCGCGGTCGAAAGCGAGGGCCCGGAGCGCTTCTCGGTAACGCGCGACGAGCTGGCGTCGATCGTGAAAGATGTGGTGCGCAACACCAAGCGCCGATGGTAAAGTTGCACGCTTCTTAAGGGTCATGAAAACCATTTCTGGCCACTGGCCACTGGCAACTGTTTTTCCGGAGGCAACCATGGGTGAAGCACTGGGAATGATCGAAACGCGCGGGCTGGTGGCCATGATCGAGGCCTCCGACGCGATGGTGAAGGCCGCCAAGGTGACGCTGGTGGGCTGGGAGAAGATCGGTTCCGGCTACGTGACCGCGATCGTGCGCGGCGATGTGGCGGCGGTGAAAGCCGCTACCGATGCCGGGGCCGCGGCGGCGCGCCGGGTGGGCGAACTGATCGCCGTCCACGTGATCCCACGTCCGCATGCCAGCCTGGAAGATGTGCTGCCCATCGGGCGCGTCATCACGGCCAAGACGGCCGCCAGCGCGTAGAAGGATTGAGCCATTGATTCATTGAGTCATTGGTTCATTGCCGGAAGGCTCACGGCAACGGATCAATGAAGCAATGGATCAATGGATCAATGAGGAAATCCATGTTACTGGCTCGAGTGATGGGCACGGTGGTGGCCACGCGCAAGGACGAGCGTCTGCTCGGCAAGAAGTTGCTGGTGTGCCGCCCCATCAATCCGCAAGGCGAGGCCGAGGGCGCGTACTTCGTGTCCGTCGATACCGTGGGCGCCGGGGTCAAAGAAATGGTGCTGGTGGTGAGCGGCTCGTCGGCGCGCATGGCGGCCAACTTCAAAGAATCGCCGGTGGACAGCTCTATCGTCGGCATCGTGGATGAAATACAGATGAACGCCGACGAGTCCCGCGCCCTGGCAGCCGCTGCGCCGGCGAAATCGAAACGGTGACGCTGCCATGATGCTGGCACGCGTGATCGGCAACGTGGTCTGCACCATCAAGGACCCCAACCTTGAAGGCCGCAAGCTGCTGCTCATCCAGCCGCTCACCCGCGCCTGCAAACCGAAAGGACGGCCGCTGGTGGGGATCGACTCCATCG
Source organism: uncultured Acidobacteriota bacterium (assembly GCA_963704285.1). Lineage (GTDB taxonomy): Bacteria > Acidobacteriota > Terriglobia > Terriglobales > Acidobacteriaceae > JAHFUA01. Next base: position 460,361 of record OY969886.1, read on the forward strand.
GCGCCGGTTTTGGCGAGACGGTTTACTGGTGCCGGGGAAAGGAAGCGTCGCTGGCGTTTACCGGCGAGGTCCCCTCGGATTGCAGCATCGTGGGCATCGTGGACAGCATCACGCTGCACCCCGCACCTGCCAAGGGCGACAGCAGCGCCAAACCGCGCAATTCCGCCCGCACCGCCTCGCGGAGGTCGAAATGATCCTGGGGCGAGTCATGGGCGAGGTGGTCGCGACGCAGAAGCATCCTTCGCATCAGGGCCGCAAGATTCTGCTGGTGCAGCCGGTGGACCCGGACGGCACCGAGCGCGGCGACGCCGTGCTGGCGCTGGACGCCGTGGATGCCGGCATCGGCGACCGCGTCCTGGTGGTGCAGGAGGGCTTCTCGGCCATGACCGCTGCCGGCCGCCCCGGTTCGCCCATCGACATGACCATCGTGGGGGTGGTGGACGCGGTGGAAATGATGGAGTAAGCAGCCACGGATTTGCACGGATGGTCACGGATTTGAAATTTGATTTGTTTTATCCGTGTTCATCCGCGCAAATCCGTGGCGTTTCTATTCTCCGCCGATACGGAATCTCATCCCCGCGCGGAAATTCGCCTTCAGCGCAGGATATCCCACCACCTCGTTGTACCGGCGGTTGAGCACGTTCTCGACGTTGAGATAGGCGGTCATGTAGCGGTTCACGGCAAACCACCCGCCCATGTTCACCAGCGCGTATCCGGCAGCGTGATCGACACCCAGGAAAAGAAAGTCGGAATCGGGACGCCGCCCGACGAAGCTGCCCGCCACGTCGCCGCCCCAGCGTTTGCCGAAATAGTTGAGCAGCAGCGAGCCGGAGTGCTTGGGCCGCCGCAGCAGAGGCTCTCCGGTCTGAAACGGATCTGAGGCCCCAGGCGCGGCGAGAATTTGGGTTGACGTGTACACGTAGGCTGCGTCCAGCGCCAGCGACGAGCGCAAACGGCTGTGGAACTCCACCTCCGCGCCGTGCGCCAAACTGCGGTTCACGTTGAAGTACTGCCCGATGAACGTGACCGGATCAGCCTGGAAGGCGATCTGGTTGCGAAAGAGGTTATTGAAATATGTGGCCGCGAGCGACGACTTGCCTCCCCAGATGCTTTGCTGCACGCCGGCTTCGAGCGAGCGGTTCTGTTCCGGCTGGAGGTTGGGATTGGGATTGGTGGGGAATGAGCCGCTGATCCCGAAGGTCTCCTCGAAGCGCGGCTCCTTGATGCCTTCCGAATAGGCGAAGCGCAGCCGCGTGCCGGAGAGAACATCGCCGCCGCGCAGTGCCAGCAAGCTCAACGCGGCTCGCGGGACGGCTCTGTCCCCGAAGCTCTGGTTGTGCACGTAACGCACGCCCGCCAGCAGCGCGATCCGCCCTCGCACCACCGCTTCTTCTCCGTACACGGCATGGTTGCGCCGCAGGCCACGCGTGTGCGAAGTCCCGATAAAAGGCACCGGCGGGAACTGGCTGAAATCCGCGGTGAGGAACTGCGAGTCAGCGGACCCGTTCTCGTCTTCGAACTGGTAGCCGAAGGTGGTGCGCGCCCAATTGCGCGGCGAATAGTTTCCCTGGTACTCGAATCCGGCGCGGTTCACCGCGAACGGTGACACGAAGAAGCAATCGAGGAAGTTGAAATTGGCGGGGTCGCAGCCGCGATCCGGCACTGTGTCCTGATCGAGGCGCGTGTGGCGGTACTCGAATCCGAGAAACCGGTGCTGCCAGCGCGCCGGTGCTGCCAACTCGAGTTCGGCGCTGGCCAGCAGATTATTCTGGCGGGCGAAGGCATCGGTGTCCGGTGGAAGCAGCGGCTGGCCGTTAAAGTTCCACTCGTTCTGGACTCCCGAACGGCTGTTAGCGTGACGTGTGCGCAGCCGGAAGGAAGCGCGATTGGAAAGCAGCACGCCCAGGTTTGCGCCCTGACTGGCGCTGGAATACGCGTCGTTAACGCCTTGTCCTTCGGTGTTCTGCTGTTCTCCGAAGAGGTTGTAATCGAAGCGGCCGCGCGCCCCGGCCACGGAGCCAAAGCCGCGCGCACTGGAGAACGTTCCCCCCTCGGCGCCGAAGCGAAGTTCCGGCACGCGGGTGTGGCCGGTGGCGCTCCACATCTGCACCACGCTGGTCATGGCGTCGGAGCCGTAGAGGACGCTCGCCGGCCCGCGCACGAATTCCACGCGCTCCACCCCGGTCAGTGGAACGACGCCGAAGTCGAAAGTTCCACCGGGCTCGTTGACCGGCACTCCATCCACGATGACCTTGTTGTAGCGAGAATCGCCGCCGCGCACGAACAGGGATGCCAGCCCGCCGCGTTGTCCTGCCGTGGCCACCACCGCGCCGGGCAGAAACCTCAAAGCGTCACTGGCGGCGACCGGCTGCATGTTCTCGAGCGCCTGCTGGTCGAGCAACGCGACCGATGCGCCGCTCTCCTCGACAGGAACCGGCGTGCGCGTCGCCGTGACCACCACCGTCTGCTCGGGACCGGCCACCGTCAACTGCACTTCCACACTGCTCTGCTGAGGTGCGCGGACCGCGGCTTTCTGTGGGGCAAAGCCCGGGGCGAGCACCTCCACACGGTACTCGCCCGCTTTCAGCCCGACGAAGACGGCAGTCCCTTCGGCGGAGCTGTTCTGGAAACCCAGAGGTTGAGAACTGTTGGCCGGGTAAAGAGCGACTTGCGCGCCAGCGACCACGGCCGAGCGCGGATCCACGACCTTGATTTTGAGATCGGCTGTCTGGGCAGCCAAATCCAAAGACGCGATCAGAACCACGAAGAGCAGGCGAGGGAGCCGCATAGCAATCCTCCTTTACACGCGAAAAGGGATTGAACTTGCGGTTCGCGCCGGTCTCCTGGCTCAGCGAGCTTGCTTCAGGGCGGCCTTCCCACGGCTTTCGACCGCAGTGGCCGGTCCCCGGCTTCGCTTACAGTTGCGCGGCAGCGCGGGATTTTCACCCGCTTCCCAGTCTTCCCTAGCGGAAGGGAAGACGCGCGAACCAGGTTGTCAGAGAACGGTCCGGGAGTTCCGGAGCAACGAATCTACAGCCGTCGCGGACGGGTGTCAAATGGAATCAGTTGGCCGTCCGACGGACTCGGCGCGGCCGATGTTGGCTTCCGCGAACTCTCGAGCGCGGTCGAGCGCCGCCTGCATCTCGTCGCGATAGGGGTCGAGGTTCAGCGCATCTGGGGGGACACGAACCAGCTTGCTGACCCGCACCAGCGCGCGCGAGAACGGCTTGGGGATCATGCACTGGTCCCAGGACTTGGTCAGCACCCAGGGGTGCTGGAGAGCGATATGGAAACAGATGATGGGCAGGCCGGTGATTCGCGCCAGCAGCAGCGGTCCGGGCTTGGCGACATACCTGGGGCCTTGGGGGCCGTCGATGGTGAAGGCGACGGCATGCCCGGACTCGAGCTCCTTCTGCATCCCGAGCAAAGCGCCTATGCCGCCGCGCGTACTCGATCCGCGAACGGTGCGGTATCCGAACCGGGAAAGCGCGCGCACGCTGCATTCCGCGTCGAAGCTCGTGCTGATGAGCACCGCGATCTGCCGGCCGCGCGCCAGGAAGCAAGCGGGGATGAGGCCGCGATGCCAGAAAGCGTAGATGGCGGGCGCATCGTGGCGGTGGGGCGGGCCTCCCTCTTCGATGGAGACGCTGTAGCGCAGGGTGGGGCCGAGGACACGGATCAGCAGATATTCCGCCCAGCCGATCAGCCAAATGAGGAACCGTTGCCGGCGCGTGAATCGTGCCTGGGGTGCTGTGTCGGCAGCGGTCTGCGGGGCGGCGGGAGCGGAAGTTTCCACGCGCTGATTGTAACGTGCCGCCGCGGGCGGTGAGCCAGGGGATGAATCAGGAGGTGGCGGCGGCCGGCGGTGCCGCGGCCCGGGCGCGCTGCAGCACCTGGTCCAGCAGCAACCGCCGCAGCCGGAGGCGGTCGTCGAGGCCGATGTGGATGATCTCGAATGCCATGTCGTCGCCACCGGCATCGCGCACCAGCACGCGGGAGCTCAAGTTGCGCAATCCGATCTGCAGGTTGAGGGTAGCTTCCGTGCCCGGATTCAACCGGCCCTCGCGCTCGCCCTTGCCGCCTCCCAGGCTGAGAAGGCTGATCATTACTCCACAACGGCCGCGCGAGGTTTGCAGGAAGGCCGGCAAGGCGCGTTCCGGCGCGATGCGGAAGTAGCGGCGCTGGCGAACCCAGTCCCGCGAAGGGTCGGGATCGAGTGGCGCCAGCTTCAGCTCCAGCGGCGTCAGCCCGCTTCTCGCCGGAACCAGAAACCCGGGTTCCAGCTTGATCAGCGCCTGCGCCGCCACGATGCGAATCTCCCGCGGATGCTTCCAGCCCAGCAGCCCGCGGGCGCTCAGCAGTTCGTGCAGCAGAGGAGCGGCATGCGTGTCGCGCAGCCGGGACAGCGCCTCGATCGCCTTCACCTGCACGTAGGGCGAGGCGGTGGGCGGCAGGTCGCCTTGCGCCAGACGCAGCAGGCGGACCGTGGCCAGGGGATCGCTGGTGACGCCAATCTCGTCGGTGACCGCCGGCAGGATGGCGGGATCGAGAAGGTCCAGCAGTTCGAGCAGCAGCGGCCCGCGTTGCTCGACGGCCCCCATCCCGATCTGCCGCACGACCGCATCGTGGAATGAGCGTCCCCATTGCGGCAAGCGTTGCGGCAGCAATTCGCGCAGGGCATCGACATCCAAGTGGCTCAGCAACCCGATGCCGGAGACGGCTTTGGATGGGGGATGCGAGCGTAACAGCTCCACCAGGCGCCCCACCGCCTCGGGGCCCACGCCGCGCGCCAGCTCCACCAAGCGGTCCGATGGCTCGCGGCGGTTGCAGCGGGAGTACCGCGCCGCCAGTTCGTCGGCCGCGGCTTGCGGCTCGCGCCGGAGCATTTCCACGAAGCCGGCGGGGATGGCAGGTTCGAGCAACACCTCGCTCACGAATTTGTGCATCCGGCTTTCGACGGCAATGCGCCGCCGCACGTCCGTGCCCAGTTCGGCGCGGTGCTTTTCCAGGCGATCGGTGCAGTCGAGCGCCTGAGTGATGGCGAGGAAATCCGAGCAGTTGGCGGCCTCCTGGGTCAGCCGCACCAGGGTCGCGCTGAGCAGGCTCTGGGCCTCCGGCCCGGGCTCGACCTGCAATTGCTCCCCGGTGCGCTGGATGGCATTGCGCAGCAGCAGCGGATCGATCTGGGCATACAGCTTCGCCAGTTCGCTCAATCCCATAGCGGTCCGGCGCCGGGCCTCCGCATCCGCGCTCCGGATGCCGGAGGAGTAAGTGGTTAGGATGGCGGCGGCGGTCTTGCTATCCTGCCGGTCGAGCAGCTGCCGGACGTAATCGCGGATGTTGCGCGGAGGGATGCACCAGGCGTCCGGCGAAAGCAGCACGGCGAGCTTGCCCCTCTCCGGGACTGCCGCCCAAAACTGCCGGTCGAGGACCTCGGCGTAGGACTCGACCACCAGGCCGGCGCGGCCCATCTTTTCCTCGTGCTCACTCAGGACTTTATGCAGGGTCTCGATCTCGTGCCCCAGGCGGTCCAGCAACTCGCGCACTGCGTTCACGCGGACTTCGCCCGTTTCGTAGCGCTCGAGCGCGAACTGGATGGCCAGGTACTCCGCGATCTTCACCAGCAGGTGGGGATCGGAGTGTGCCGGAACCTGGGTCGCCATCTGCGCCAGCGCGCTTTGCAGCACGGCTTGCACCGAGACCGGCGAGCTCTGAATCTCGTGCCGCAACTGCGCGGGATCGATGGCGCCTCCGGCGGGCAGGACCTTGCCCAGTTGCGACAGCAGCTTCAGCGCGTTGGTGACGTCATCCTGCTTAAGCGGAAACGCGCCTGGTCCGCTGCTGGTCCCTTTTCCCGTTCCGTGCCCAGCTCCGTTTCTTCCGCCCTTCTCACCTTCGGAGGCGGCGATCAATTGCAGCAGCTTCTGCGGATCGCTGAGCCAGTCCTTGAGCTTTGCGGAGTCGCTTCCCAGAGCGCGCGCTGCCAGTTGCGTGGGGAGGGAGTCAACGCTGCCGTCGTGGGCGATGTAGCGGATCTCGTTCACCCGGATAGGGCCGTTGTTCTCGCCGAAGGCGCGCTTCAGCTCCCCGGCGATGGCCGCCGGCCGGGCCCCGGCGTTGGCGAAGGCTTCCACCAGGCGGAGAAAATCGTCGCGCATGAGTTGTACGGAAAAATAGATGCTCGCCAGGCCGGCCGCCGAGAGCATTTGGGCGAAACTGCGCTCGGCCGGACCGGTCTCGAGCGGCACCCCGTCCAGCAGCAGCTTCGATCCGGAAACCCCGAGCAGGAACCCGGCCGTGGCATCGTGGGGCATGGCCGCGCACAGCTCTCTCCAGGCGGTGTCGATTTGCACGGCGGTAAGCTTGTGGTGTACCCCGTAGAGGCGGACATACTTCAGCAGAATGTTGAGGCTGCGCGCGAAGGCACGGGCGGCGCCGGCGCGGCCTTCCGCCGTCCCAAGTTGGGGAGATGACACCGATGCACCTCTGGTGGCTGCCCCAGAGTACACGTGCTACCAGTGGGGGCAAAAGTTACCAAGGGCGATGGTCGGCAGGGGCAGGGACCACGGTAAGGTAACGGATTCAATGCCTTGCCGGGGCAAACCTTGGTAACGCGCAGAGGCCCACGCGTTGAGCCATGCTCGGCATTATGCGGCGCCTGGAAACCCAGGCGTCTCTACGAGAGCCGTGCCCTTAGCCGGTCATAAGTCGTCTCCAGAGACTCAGGCAGCATGCGGGTCTCGCCGACCACGGTCATGAAATTGGAATCGGCGATCCAGCGCGGCAGGACGTGCATGTGGATATGCCCGGCCACGCCGGCCCCGGCGGCCTTACCGATGTTCATTCCCAGATTGATGCCGTCGGGCTGATAGACCTCGCGCAAGACGCCTTCCAGGCGCTGGGCCAGCGCCATCATTTCCTGCGCGGTCTCCGGCGGCAGCTTGCAGAGCTCATCCAGGTGCTGGTTGGAAACGATCATCACGTGGCCCGAGGTGTAAGGGAAGGCGTTGACGATGACGAAGCAGTGCCGCCCCCGGTACACCACCCCGGTATTGCGATCGTCGGTGCGCTCCAAGGCCTGGCAGAAGACGCAGCCCGGGGCCTTGGCCGAGGAGACGATGTAGGCATAACGCCACGGCGTCCACAGGAAATCCATGGTGGCAGAGTAACAAAAAATCCCCGGGGCTGGGACGGACCAAACACCCACCTGAAGGCGGCTCCCTGAACTCGCTCTTAGCGGAGCCGGCGCCCGATGGGTTGGCGATAATAACAGTTCACGCCCAGCAGGGACTGAGATTGTTACGAAAGGGAAAAACCTCTCCCATCGGTTTGACACTCTTCCCGAGCGGTTGCTATAGTCGAAGGGTCTTTGGGACGCGGGTATCGCGTCGGAAGATCCGACCGCTGGGTTCCAAGCCGCTGTTCGCAGCTTTCTCGAGTCAAGCCCCCTGCATTCGGGGAGGTGCGGGCGCTGGCGTCATCGCGAGCAAAAAGGCCCGCCCGCCGTCCGTCCGAGAGACAGACCTCGCGCACGCCTGTACGTGTGCGGGGCGCATTTGAGCAGAGCATTGCAGGAAGAGACCACAGCCCGCGACCCCCAGCCGGAAGCCGCGCATACAGCCGCGGAAGCTGAATCGGCCCAGGCCCCAGCAGTGCGCACGTCCGCAGAAGCGTCCCAGAATCGACATTACGATCGGCCCGCCGCAGCTCACCCGCCGGACCCGCCAGTTCCGGCCGTGCAGGGAACACCGGCTCCGGCCCGCCGAGATAGAGAAACCATGGAAGACTTTGCTACTGCACTCGAAACCTTCACCGCTGAAACCGAAGCACTGAACGAAAGCCACATTCATAAAGGTACCGTTCTTAAGATCACTGCCACCCACGTCGTGGTGGACATCGGCTCCAAGTCCGAGGGGCTTCTCCCGGTCGCCGAGGTCCAGGATGCCGAGGGCAATTCCAGGGTCCAGCCTGGCGACGAGATCGACGTCATGGTGCAGCACGGCCAAGCCGAAGAAGGCTACGTCGCGCTCTCCTACCAGAAGGCCCAGCGCATTCGCGCGTGGGAAGACATCGAGAAGGCCTACAACGACAAAACGCCCATCAAGGGCAAAGTGGTGGAGCGGGTGAAGGGCGGCCTGTCGGTCGATATCGGCGCCCGCGCCTTCCTGCCCGGTTCGCAGGTGGACGTGAAGCCGGTGCGCAACCTGGACGCGCTCAAAGGCCAGGACATTGAAGTCCGCGTCATCAAGCTCAACAAGAAGCGCGGCAATATTGTGGTCTCGCGCAAGCAGATGCTGGAGGAAGAGCTCGGCGAAAAGCGCGGCAAGACTCTGGAGAAGCTGGAAGAGGGCGCGGTGATGACCGGCGTGGTGAAGAATCTCACCGACTACGGCGCGTTCGTGGACCTGGGCGGCATCGACGGCCTGCTGCACATCACCGATATGTCCTGGGGCCGGCTCACCCATCCCCGCGACCTGGTCAACGTGGGCGACGAGATCCACGTCAAGGTCCTCAAGTACGACAAGGAGAAGCAGCGCGTTTCGCTGGGCTTCAAGCAGCTCACCCCCGATCCCTGGCTGGACGCCGCCCAGCGCTACCCCATGAGCGCGCACGTCAAGGGACGCGTGATCTCCATCACCGACTACGGCGCCTTCGTCGAGCTGGAGCAGGGCATCGAGGGGCTGGTGCACGTCAGCGAGATGACCTGGTCCAAACGCACCAAGCATCCTTCCAAGATCGTGAACGTCGGCCAGCAGGTCGAGACCGTGGTGCTCAACGTGAACCCGCAGGAGCGGCGCATCTCGCTCGGCCTCAAGCAGCTGGAGACCAATCCCTGGGAGACGCTGCACGAGAAGTATCCCATCGGCTCGACCGTCGAAGGCCGGGTGCGCAACCTCACCGATTTCGGGGCCTTTATCGAGATCGAGGACGGCATTGACGGCCTGGTCCACGTCAGCAACCTGAGCTGGACCAAGCGGGTGAAGCATCCCTCCGAGGTGCTGAAGAAGGGCGATAAGGTGAAGACGATCGTGCTGGGCATCGATTCCGATCAGCGCCGGCTGTCGCTCGGCGTCAAGCAGCTTCAGCCCGATATTTGGGAGACGTTCTTCTCGACCCGCCGCGTGGGCGACGTGCTGCACGGCAAAGTGCTGCGCGTGGCCAGCTTCGGCGCCTTCGTCGAGATCGCCGACGGCGTCGAAGGCCTCTGCCACAACTCCGAGGCCGCCGACCCGCACGGCACGCCCATCCGGCTCGAGCCCGGCCAGGAGTTCGAGTTCAAGATCATCAAGATGAATCCCGATGAGAAGAAGGTCGGGCTGTCGATCCGCGCCGTGGGTGAGGAAGGCTCGCGCCAGGATGTCGAGGCGTACAAGCACCCAGCTTCCAGCGCCACCGCCACCATCGGCGATCTGGTGGAGTGGAAGCGCGCCGGCAACGATCAGAACTGAATTCGCCGCAATCAGCAGACTTCAGGCCGCCACCCCATGGCGGCCTTTCTTGTATCAGGGCACGGCTTCAGCCGTGCTGTAAGACGCTCCTTTTTTGTTTTGTCATTCCGAGCCGCGCGAGGAAGCGCAGCGACTGAGCGCGTGCGAGGAATCTTGGTGGATGCGCCGAATCCTCGACTGGACTCCCATGGGGAACACCTGCAACACCAAGATCCCTCGTCGCGCTCACCTCGCAAGACCACCCCAGCAAACCAAAACCGGGTTTGCTGGGGACCCCGGCGCTCGGCTCGCGCTTCCTCGGGATGACAGTCTGTTATCGGAACGGATGGCGCCGCCGCCTACTTCGCCATGTTGATCTTCAGGTGCATGACCACGTTGCTGCGGCTGTCGAAGGAGCTGAGCGTCTTGGCGTCGCTCTTGTGGCCCTGGTATTCGGCGCGGACCTGGTAGTCCACGTTGGGCGAGAGGGAGCTGAAGCGGTAATCGCCTTTTTCGCCGGTGATGTAGGTTTTCACCGCCTGGGTGCGGGTGTTTTGCAGGTAGACGACCGCGCCCGCGAGGGGCACATCCGCCTTGTCCGTGACCTGCCCGGTCAGAGTGCGAGTCTGCGGTTCGTTCTTGGGCGCCGCAGCGCCCGCCGCCAGCATGCCGAGCAGAATGATGGCCGCCACGATACCTGCGGCTTTCCGCATACACCCCCCTTTCACGATTTCAGCAGCTTCTACTTGGTTAGATGCAGGCCGATATCCACGCGCTCATCATTCTGCACGTGGACCGTGACTTCCGACTTGGGCCCGCGCTTTTCTTCGGGCTCGGCCCACACGATGTAATCGGCGGCGCCGGCCGGCACGCGCTGCGCGAACTCCCCCTGGTGGTCGGAATAGAGATCCCACTGCGCTTTCTTCTGATCGGCGCGGCGGATCTTCACCCGCACTCCGTACGCAGGACGGTTGTCGGGAGCGTAGACCGTACCAAAAATGAGAGCATAGGGTTTCTCGGCGCGCTTCTCAGACGCCAAGGCCGCCGGAGCGGCGGCCAACGATACCAAGCACAGAAGGACGAGCAGCCCTCCCCGGCCACGGGGCTCAGGAGTAGTCACCGTCTTCACCCTCCTCTGCCCCTCCTTCGTCCTCGTCCGCCTCTTCTTCCACCACCCGCTTCAGTTCCAGGGGATTGGTGGTGATCACCTCGAAGTCGGCGCCACACTCGGGACAGGACACAATCTCGCCCTCGTCCACCTCGTCTTCTTCGATATCGAGGTTGCTTTCACATTCGGGACATTGAACCATCATTCCCTCCACCAACAAGGCGGGACGCCTTCGCCCCGTCTGTTACTATTTAGAATTCCTTTGCCCTCAGCGTCAATACCAGGGCTGCGATTTTTCCGTTTCCGGAAGGACGCGCATCCCGGCCGCTAGGGTAGCGCCAGATGCACATTCAGCGAGGGAACCGTGGCTCAGCTCTGGAAATGGGTGGCGTCGTTCGTGCTTGCGATGGTGGCGGTCTCCACGGCGGTGGCTCCGCAAAGGAGCCGCACCCCCAAGGCGCCGGAACTGGACCCGCAGATTGTGGCCGCGGTGAAGGACGTGTCGCCGGCGCGGGTGAAAGCCATTATCGAGAAGCTGGCCAGCTTCCACAATCGCAGCACGCTCTCCGCCGCTGATGCGGCGTCGATCGCCAAGGGGCGCGGCATCGGCGCCGCCCGCGAGTGGATCCGCTCCGAGTTCGAGCGCTACTCCAAGGATTGCGACGGCTGCCTAAAGGTCGAGATGCAGAGTTTCACCGTGAGTCCTCCCGCCCGGCGCGTCCCGCACGTGACGGAGATCGTGAACGTGATCGCAACGCAGGAAGGGACCGATCCCGCGAACGCCGGCCGGATCTATGTCGTAAGCGGCCACTACGATTCGCGCAACAGCGACAACGACAACGTCACCGATCCCGCGCCCGGCGCCAACGATGATGCCAGCGGCACGGCAGTCTCTCTGGAGTGCGCGCGCGTGCTGAGCAGACACAAGTTCCCCGCGACCATCGTGTTCATGGCCGTCGCGGGCGAGGAACAGGGGCTCTACGGCAGCGCTCATTACGCCGCGGCCGCCAAGGCCGCGAAGCTCGACATCGAAGGCGTGCTCAACAACGACATCGTGGGTGGCAACCGCACGCCCGGCGACAAGACGCAGCAGCCGCAGTGGGTGCGGGTGTTCTCCGAAGGGATTCCGGCCGCCGCCACTCCCGACGAGATCAGGCTCATCCGCGCCACCGGCATGGAGGAAGATTCGCCGTCGCGCCAACTGGCGCGCTATGTCCGCCAGGTTGCCGAGCAATATCTCTCCGGGTTCGAGCCCAAGGTGGTGTCGCGGCCGGACCGCTATCTGCGCGGCGGCGACCACATGTCGTTCAACGAGCAGGGCTTCGCTGCGGTGCGCTTCACCGAGTATCGCGAAGACTACAACCACCAACACCAGACGCCGCGCATCGAGAAGGGCGTCGAGTACGGTGACCTGCCGAAGTTCGTGGATTTCGCCTATGTCGCCAATGTCGCACGCGTGAACGCCGCCACGCTGGCCACGTTGGCATCGGCCCCCGCGCCTCCTGCCAACGTGCGCCTCGTCACCAGGAACCTGGAGAACGATTCCACGCTCACCTGGAGCGCGTCTCCGGGAAGCCTGGCAACCAAGTACGAGGTTCTGTGGCGGCCGACCACCGACTCCGATTGGCCGCCGCAGAATGTTGAAGCGGTCGGCAACGTGACCCAGGCCACGCTCAAGCGCTCCAAGGACAACGTTGTCTTCGCGGTGCGCGCGGTGGACGCCAAGGGCCATCGCAGCGTGGCGGTAGTGCCCCTGCCCGAGCGCTAGGTTCACCGCGCACCCGAGGGGAAGAGCGGGTAGTGGGTCAGTCCGGGGAACTTGGTTGCGCGTGCGCCGCGTATCACAATCGCCTGCCACGAAGCGGATTGACAAGAGCCTTACACTGAAAGCGCTAGCCAGGTAGCGACGATTTATGGCACCTCACGACAACGACTCCTTGTCTCACGTTGCGGAAAACATGCGGTTCTATGGAGATATGCGTTTCAAGCAACTTACCTTGTTCATGGCCGCCATGACCGCCGTCGCCGGTGGGATCATGCAGTACGCGCCCGCACGATGGTGGATCGCCTTGGCGGGTCTTTGCATAACGGGAGCGATGTGGGTGATGGAAGTGAGATCAACCCTATACGCCGTAGCTACATGTGATGCAGCTCCCCGAGCATGGCCGTTACCCAAACCTAAACTTTTCCCCTGGCTGACTGCTTCGCTGGTTGTCCTGTTGCTCTACATTGGGTTCTATGCAACTTGGTTGATCTGCCTTAGAGTCTGGTGCCCTAAATGCATGTCATTCTATGTTGGTCTTGTTGTTGGCCTCGTGCTACTGGCCTTCTCTATTGTCAACTACTGGGATCGCCGGACTTTTTGGCTTGGTAGAAACTAATGACGACCAGCCTGTGGAAATCAGACCGGCCCACTACCGACGAGCGCCCATGCTCCCGCTCCGGCCGCTAGAAGCGTTACAATCCTACGATGCGCCGTACTTCCAATTACAACACGGTCTCGTTGGCTTTTCCCCCGTTCACGCGCGTCATCAAGTGGCTGATTGGAATCAACGTCGCGATCTATCTGTTTTCGCTGATCGGCCAGTTCGGCATGACCGACTTCATGTGGACCCGGGACCACTGGCTGGGCCTGGTTCCCACCCTGGTTATCCATGGCCTGGTGTGGCAGCTCGTTACCTACTCGTTTCTCCATAGCGGGCTCTGGCACGTGCTGTTCAACATGCTGATGCTGTGGATGTTCGGCGCCGAATTCGAAACGCAGTGGGGCAGCCGCCGCTTCCTCGAGTTCTACCTGTTTTGCGTGATCGGCGCGGCGCTGGTGACGACCGCCATCGCCTACACCGGCTTTCTGCTCTCGCCGCGCACCATCACCATCGGCGCCTCGGGCGGAGTCTTCGGCATCCTGCTGGCTTACGGCATGATTTACGGTGACCGCGAGATCTTCATGTTCCCCCTGCCCTTCCGCATCAAGGCGAAGTACATGGTGGGGATCCTGATCTTCATCGAGATCGCGATGGTGCTGCAGGGGCCTTCCGGCGTGGCCAACATCGCCCACCTCGGCGGCGCGCTGTTCGGGTTTCTGTACGTCAAGTTCATGCCGCGGCACGGCGTGGTGGGCGGAGCTTCGGAGCGCTACTTCGGACTGCGCAACGCGTACTATCGCTGGAAGCGTAGCCGCGCCGCCAGGAAGTTCGAGGTTTACATGCGGAAGCATGACCCCAACCAGTACTTCGACGAGCACGGCAACTTCCGCGATCCCGACCAGCAGCCGCCGGAGAAGGGCAACGGCGAGCATCGCGGGCCGTGGGTGAACTAGAGCAAATTCACAGCAGGTACATGCGAGTTGGTGAAGGGGCACGCCTTTCAGGCGTGCCGAAAAGGGCGGGCAAAGAGTCGGCTTCAGCCGCTGAGGGAATTTCCCTCAGGGCCTAAAGGCCGGTTCACCTGTGGGCGTTAGCGGCACGGCTGGAAGCCGTGCCCTTTCACCTTTCAAGACCTGGACACATCAACCGTCGATCAGCTCTAGTTAGTCAGCATTCTGCGATTACCCCTGCTGCTTGGCCATCGAGTCCTCGGGCGTTACGTCCTCCAGCCGCTCGAAGACAAGCGTGACCTTCGAGATCTGGCTCAGCCGCTGCCAGAACTTGTGAACGTCCGGGTCTTCGTGGGCTTCCGCGCGGGTCTCGGCAGAACGCCAATAACGGATGTTGATGAACCGGCGCGGATCTTTCAGGTCGCGGTAGAGCAAGTCGCGGCTGTACTGTTTGCGCCGCAGGACGGCGTAGAACTCGTGCAGGAGCTGGAGACATTCCTCATCCTTGCCGTCGAAGGCTTCCACCACGGCCAGGGCCATGATCTCGCTGGTTTCGGACACGCCGTTATCTCCTTCTCCGCTCCGGCAACGGTTTGATCCGCGGAACGCGCCGGCGCTCCTGCCCTGCGGCGCCGAGCTCCTGGTCGCGTGACCCGACCACGTGCAGGCGCATGAAGTTGGTGGACCCGGAGGCCATCTGCGTTCCCGCTACCACCCCGATCACATCCCCGGCTGCGACCGCATGGCGGCGCAAGAGCTCGCGTTCGGCGGCGCGCACCATGTCATCGCCCGTGCGCGCTGCCTGCTCCACGATGGGGGAGACGCCCCACAAGAGATTAAGCCGGTTGGCCACCTGCGGGAAAGCGGTAAAAGCGTAGATCGGCGCCGCGGGACGGTATTTGGAGATCAAACGCGCCGTGGTCCCGGTCTCGGTGAACACGGCGATGGCGCGCATCTCCAGGTCGTGTGCGGCGTGGGCCACGGACTCGCAGATGGTCTCGGCGATGGAGAGCCGGCGCACGTTGCGCCGGCGGAGACGCAGCTCGTCCATGCTGTGGTCGCTCTCCGCCTCGGCGACGATCCGCCCCATCATGGTGACGGCTTCGCGCGGGTATTGGCCGCTGGCGGTCTCGGCCGAGAGCATGACCGCGTCGGTGCCGTCGAAAACCGCATTGGCCACGTCGCTGGCTTCGGCGCGCGTGGGCCGCGGGTTCTCCACCATGGACTCCAGCATCTGCGTCGCCGTGATCACCGGCTTGCGCCACTCGGAGGCGCGCTGGATGATGTGCTTCTGGATGACCGGCACCTTCTCCGGCGCGACCTCCACGCCCAGGTCGCCGCGCGCCACCATCACGCCGTCGGCCACTTCCAGAATTTCCTCCAGGCGGTCGATGGCCTGCGGCTTCTCCAGCTTGGCAATGACCGGGGTCTGGGAGCCTGCGTTGCTGATGAAGCGCTTGGCCGCCAGCACGTCCTCGCCGCGGCGGACGAATGACACCGCCACCAGGTCCACCCCGTGCTTCAGCCCGAAACGCAGGTCCTTCTTGTCCTTCTCAGTCAGCGCCGGAACTTGGACTTCAGTCCCCGGCAGGTTGATGCCCTGGTGCTCGCCGAGCATGCCGCCATTGACCACCTCGCACTCAACGTCCTCGCCGTGAATGGCAGTCACGCGCAACTCGATGAGACCGTCAGAGAGCAAGATGCGTGCACCCGAGGTGACGTCCTGCGCCAGGCGAGGATAGCTGGTCGAAATCAGCGACGATGTGCCCGGCAGGTCGCGCGGCGTGATGATGACGCGCGAGCCCGGCTTCAACGCTACCGGCGTGCGGAACTTCAGGCGGCCGGTGCGGATCTTCGGCCCTTGCAAGTCCTGGAGGATGGCCAGCGTGCGGTCTTCCTTTTCCGCCGCGCGCCGCAGCCGCTCGATGACGCGCGCATGCTCTCCGTGCGTGGAGTGCGAGAAGTTGAGCCGGGCCACGTCCATCCCCAGCCGTAGCAGCTCGTGGATCATGCTCTCCGAGCTGCTCGCCGGCCCGATGGTGCACACGATCTTGGCCCGCCGCGGCGGGCGCAGCGGCAGCCTGCGCTCGGCCGAAAGCGTGGGTGGGTCGATCCGCTCCGCGGTGCTCATTCAGTACATCTGCAGTTCCCGCTGCAACTCCGGTTCCAGCGGCTGGCCGGTGAGTCGCTTGGGGTAGATGAGAGCGTTGAACTCGGCGCCCACCAGGATGATGACGGAAATGATGTACAGCCACACCAGCAGCGCCATGGCCGTGCCCAGCGAGCCGTACATGATGCTGTAGCTGGTGAAGCGCCGCAGGTACCAGCCGAAGAGCACGGTGGCCGGGAACCACATCCCGGTGGCCAGCAGCGCGCCCGGCAGCGACAAGTGCCAGGGCGCGATCCGCGGCACCCCCCAGTGGTAGATCAGCAGGATGACCAGCACGCTGGTGGCGGAGGCGATCAGCCATCGCCCCATGGTCCACAGCAGCAGGATGTAGGGGCCGATATCGTGCCCGGCCTGGAACGCAACCCAGGTCTCGATCTGGTTGCCGAAGGCCACCAGCGTGGTGGCGAACAGCATGGGCCCGAAAGTGAGGAACACCAGCAGGAACGACATCAGACGCTCGTGCACGATGCCCCAGACCTTGGGCATGCGGTTGGCGTTGCGGAACCCTTCCATCCAGGAGATGAAGATGCCGGAGGCGGTCCACAAAGTCAGCAGCGCCGTCGGGATCAGGATGCCGACGGGGTGATGTTGCTTCTCGATGAGGGTGCGCACCGGGCCGCCCGTTCCCTCGGGCAGGACGCGCGCGACCGCCCTGGTAAACTCCCGCAAAACCGCCCGGTTGCCCACCGCGGCCAGCGCGGAGGCCACCACCAGGATCGTGGGGAACAGCGTCAGAATGGCGGAGTATGCTGCTCCCTTGGCCACCGCGAAGGCATCGTGCTGGAAGGCACGCCAAAAGGCGAACCGCAGGTACCGGGCCAACCGGAACATAGGCGGGATAAGGTTAGCAGCCAGCGGTAGCCAGTGGCCAGTCAGTTGTCGCTTGCCGCTGCTGCTTCAGCCGCGCATCCCCGGGCGGCCTCGCCTGCGAATCTACGGTTTCTGGGAGGACAACAGCAACAGCAGCAGCAACCACGGCAGCGCAACAACGGGGTTCAAAACATCCTGAACCAGGTGTTTGGCAACCAGCAGCAAAGGCAATAACAACAGCCGGATCAGCCCAAGCGGTGGCTTACATTCGCCGGGCAATTCCCAGCGCCCTGGCGAAGAGCGCTCCCGCCTGGTCGACGCCCAGGGCATGCGTGGCCGCAAAGTAGATCATTCCGTAAGGTCCCAGGACCAGCACCGCAAGAATGACAGGCGAGTGGTGCCCCCAGAAGTGCCGGATCGCCCATGCCACCATCGCCGCCGCCAGCGCCGCTACCCAGAGCTTTGCGAGATGCTCGGCAGGCAGCCCTGTTCGCCCAATCCGGCGATTCAGCGTACGTCTCAAAAGTACGAATTCGATCCACGAAGATACGCCGGCCGAGATCGTCAGGCCAGCTACACCCCAGCGGGCTTCGATGCCCAACATCGGCGGGAGAGGAATCGCGCAGAGGTAGCCAAGGGCCGTAGTCAGAATGACCCGCACGACGGCGAAACGGAGGGGAGTTCGGGTATCGCGAAGCGCATAGTAGGTGGAGGAATAAAGCCGGCTGAGCGTCGAAGAAAGCAGTCCGACGGTCGACCCGGCCAGAATTCCCCAGACATATACAACATCAGAGCGGGTGAATCGGCCGGTTTGGTAAATGGCGGCGACAATGACGTCTCCGAGCACGAGAAACGCAACTGCTGACGGCAGAACGAAGAACGCGATCTGGCGGAGACCTGAATCCAGCCGGCCGCGCAGTATGTTCGCCACCTCTTGTTCATTGCCCAACGCACCCGACATCTGCGGCAGCTCGGCGGCCGAGACCGACATGCCAAACAGGCTCACTGGAAGCGTGTAAAGGGTCTGCGCATAGGCAAGAGCCGCGACCGCACCGGTTGGCAGGAGGCTCGCCAGCAGCGCATCCACATACGCGCTGATCTGCACCACACCGCGGCCGACAAACACCGGAGCGAAATTGCGCACCACCGTTTTCACGTTGTCCGTTCGATAACTCAGCGTAAGGGGCAAACCTTTCAGCAGCCGAAGCACGACGGGCAATTGCACGCCCACTTGCAGGGCGCTGCCAACCACCGATCCCCAAGCCAGAACTTCAGCCAGCGGATATTGAGCGTAGCGGCCTCCAAATCCCCACATGGTTGCAATCATCGCTGCGTTCCAGATGACCGGCGCCGTGTAGGAAAGAAAGAAACGGCCGTGGCTGTTCAGGATTCCCAGGCACCAGGCGGAGATGACGAGCAGGCCCACCCCAGGAAAGAGAACTCGTACTAACCGGATCGTGACCTCGCGCTTCTCCCCGGAGAAGCCTGGGGCGATCAAGTTGATCAGGTAGGGAGTCGCCAGAACCCCGAGCAGAACGAGAACCGAAGTGCTGAGCGCCAGCAGGGCCGCGACAGCGCCAGCCGTTCGCCGCGCCTCCTCGTCGTCTTGCCGCGCGAGCAATTTCGCGTAAACCGGAATGAACGAGGCGGAAAGTACGCCCTCGCCAAACAGGTTCTGAAGGAAGTTGGGAATGCGGAGGGCGGCTTTGAACGCATCGGCCGCGTCAGAATTTCCGAAGTAGTGGGCGAAGACGCGGTCACGAATCAATCCTGCGATGCGGCTTAGGAAGATGCCGGCAGCGACAAGAAGGGCGAACTGCTTCGTCTTGCTTGCTGCGGCCTGCTTCGTCGTGGAGTTCGTCACAGGAGAAGACATGAATAGCGCGATTCTACACGGGGGTGTGCGACCGTTAGCACTGTAAGGCAGGGATGGCCTTTACTTCTCCTGTCCCGGATCGACGGAGCGGTCGAGGTAGATCCAGAGCACGCGCGAGAAGAGCGTGATGCTGGGCGCGAACGGTATGAACAGGAGCACGCCCCAGAGCGCAACTTTCGGGAGCGACCACCTGGTCAGCATCCACAGCGCGGCCGCGAAAATGCAGATCACGACCACCCCGATGCCGTAGCTGATGTACATCGCACCCAGGAAGTAGCCTTCTTCACGCTCGAACTTCAAGTCGCAGACCGGGCAGCGCTGGTGCATCCGGGGAAAGCCGCGCAGCAGCGAGCCGCGGAAGATCCGTCCCATGCGGCATCGCGGGCATAGCTGGTGGAGGATTCCGCTAAGCGTGGACATCGCTAAAGGACCGCGGTCTCTTCGATCAGCCGCCCTTCGCGATAGCGTTGCAAGCTAAGCAGGTTCGTATCCACCAGATCGCACTTGTCGTGAAGGATCAGGTCGGACAAAATCTTGCCGGTCGCGGGCGCGTGCATCACGCCGTGCCCGCTGAAGCCGTTGGCGAGGAAAAACCCGGGGACCTCCGCCACCGGGCCGAGGATGGGATGGTGGTCGGGCGTCATCTCATACAGGCCCGCCCAGGCGCGCTTGGGATTGACCGCCAGGTTCTCGAAGCAGGGGACGCGGCCGACGGCGCGCGTCAGCACCTTCTCGATGAATCCCGGTTCGAAGTCGGTCTTGAACCCCGGCGTCTCCTCGGGATCGTTCCAGGCCAGCAGGAAGCCCAGCGACTCCGGCCGGAAATGGAAGCCGTTCGACATGTCGATGATCATGGGCGCGGTGTGCGGGAACTGCTCAAAAGGCTCGGTGGGCACCAGCATGCGCCGCAGCGGCTCGACCGGCAGCTCCACCCCGGCGAGTTTGGCAACCTGCGCCGCCCATGGCCCGGCGGCGTTGACGACGGTGCGCGTTGACACCGGCCCGCGCGTGGTGTCGACGCCGGTGACGCCGCGGCCGTCTGCGTGGATGGCCGTCACTTCCGTGCTGCGCCACAGCCGCGCTCCCGATTCCGCGGCGCGCGTCATGAAGCCCACCATGGCGCTGTAGGGATCGACAAAGCCGTCGGTCGAGCAGAAGCTGCCGCCCACCACGTCGTCGGAGCGCAGTTGCGGGAACATGCCCGTGATCTCATCGGCGCTCACCATGCGCGCGGTCTTGAGGCCGAGCGCCTTCTGCTTTTCCTGGTTCGTGCGCAGATATTCGAGATGGCACTCGCTGGTGGCGGCGAACAGGTATCCCTGCGGTCTGTAGCCGGCAGGATGTCCCAGGCGCTCGTCGAAGCAGGCGTAGAAGGAGATGGAATACAGCGACATCTGGATGTTCACTGGAGTCGCGAACTGCGCCCGCACTCCTCCCATGCTCTTGCCGGTGGAACCCTTGCCCTGGTGAGTCTCGCGTTCGACCACCAGCACGTTGGCGCAGCCCGCCTGGGTCAGGTGGTAGGCAATGCTGGAGCCGACGATGCCCCCGCCGACGATGACGACGTCCGCTGTTTCCATCGAGTCCAATATCCTAGTCGAGCGATTTCCGGAACCGCAAGACGCTGACGGTCAAGAGCAAACTCCCCAGTACGGCCATGGCCGCCATTTGCGGCCACAGCACATCCAGGCCAATGCCCTTCAGGTACACGCCGCGCAACACCACCAGCAAGTAGCGCAGCGGGTCGAGATACGTCAGCCACTGCACGAACGCCGGCATGCTGGCGATGGGGAACCCGAATCCGGAGAAAGTAATCGCCGGCATGATGAAGAAGAAGGCGGTGACCATGGCCTGCTGCTGGGTCGTCGAAACCGTGGAGATGAACAGGCCGATTCCCAGCATGCACAGCAGGAACAGCACCATCCCCAGCGCCAGCACGGCCAGGCTGCCGCGGAACGGCACCCGGAACCACAGCGTGCCGACCAGGCCGATCATGCCCGCATCCGCCAGGCCGATGAGGAAGAACGGCAGCGTTTTGCCCAGGATGAACTCGCGCGGCCGGATGGGCGTGACCATGATCTGCTCCAGCGTCCCGATCTCCCGTTCGCGCACCACGGCGAAGGCGGTGAGCACCGTGACCATCACCAGCGTCAGGCTGCCGATCACGCCCGGCACGAAGAACCACCGGCTCTCGAGATCGGGATTGAACCAGGGCCGCCGTTCCAGCTCGACCGCCGGCAGGCGGGCGAGGAGGAACGGCGATGAGCGCTCGATGGCGTCGCGCTGGTAGTCGCGCGCAAAACCATTGGCGATCAGGTTCACGTAGCCGAGCGCGATCAGCGCCGTGTTGGAGTTGGTGCCGTCCAGGATCACCTGCAGCGGCGCCGTCTGGCCTTTGCGCAATTTGGCCGCGAACCCGGGATGGATTTGCAGCGCCACCGTTGCCTGCCCGCGGTCGATCATCTCGCGGATCTGCTCGCGGTTGGTGAGCTGCGCGCGCACATCGAAGTAAGGGCTGGCGGTGAAGCGCGAGATCAGTTCGCGGCTCTCCTGGCTGTGGTCGAGGTCGAGCACCGCCGTGGGCACATGGCGTATCTGGAAGGTGGCGGCGTAGCCGAAGACTAGCATCTGGATGATGGGCGGACCGACCAGCACCCACAGCGCGCGCTTGTCGCGGAAGACCTGGAGGAATTCCTTGATCAGCATCTGCCGCAGCCGGTTCAGCATCGCTCCCTCCTAGAGGGCGTACCCAGCTTGGAAAGGGCGCGGCTTCAGCGGCCACCGCACGCCCACTATTGAATTGTCATCCCGAGCAGCGCGCGGGAGCCCTGCGACCGAGCGCGTCGCGAGGGATCTATGTTTTGCGGCCACGTCCTTGGTCGGTTGCCGAAATCGCCGGTTGACAAGAAAACCCAAGATTCCTCGCCTCGCCCTCACTCGCCAAGCTCGCGCGGGCGGGCTCGGAATGACAATAGCCACGCCCGCGGCCCGGCTAAAGCCGGGCCCTTCCGAAAGATTGGCGCGTGTACACCTTTCTCTGAATCCGCTCATAGCTTCTTCTTGAACGAGTGCGTCGCCAACAACGTCAGCGCCGCCGCAAACAAGGCCAGGGCCGCCAGCTCGCCTTCGAGCAGCGCCAGGCTGGAGCCCTTCAGGAAAACGCTCTTCAGGATCGTGACGAAGTAGCGCGCCGGGATCAGGCGCGTGACGGCGCGGATCGGGGCCGGCATCTGCTCGATCGAGAACAGAAATCCCGACAGCAGGAACGCAGGCAGGAAGGTCGCCACCAGGGCCATCTGGCTCGCCGCCAGTTGCGATTTGCCGATCACGGAAATGAAAAACCCCAGCCCCAGCACTACCATCATGAACAGCGCCGAGCTGGCGAACAGCGTCGCGACGCTGCCGCGGAATGGGACCTCGAACCACCAAATGCCGATGGCGGCGCACACCGCGGTGTTCAGCATGCCGATGACGAAGTACGGCGCCAGCTTTCCCAGCATGATCTCCAGCGGGGTGACCGGGGTGGAGATCAGTTGCTCCATGCTGCCACGCTCCCACTCGCGCGCAATGGTCAGAGAGGTCAGGAACGCGCCGATCACCGACATCACCAGCGCCAGCACGCCCGGCACGATGAACGCCTTGCTCTCCAGGTCCTCATTGAACCAGGTGCGCGCATCCACGGAGATGGGCGGGTTGGGTTCGGGACGCCCTTGCCGCCGCAGCCAGTCCAACTGTACTTCCTGGGAGAAGCCGCGTACCACGGCGTCGGTGTAGCCGAAGGCGAGGTTGGCAGTGTTGTCGTCGGTGGCGTCCACAATGGCCTGCACGCTCGCGGTCCGGCCGCCCCGCAGGCGCTCGGAAAAATCGTGCGGAACTACCAGCCCGATCCGCGCCTCGCCGGAATCGATGGCCTGGACCAGCGCGGGATAGTTGTCCACCGCGCGAACCACGTCGAAATAATCGGGAGATTGGAAGCGCTTCAGCAGGTCCTGGCTTTGCTGGCTGCCCTCGCGGTCGAAGATGCAGACGGGAATGTGCTTCATGTCGAGCGAGACGCCGTAGCCGAACAGCAGCATCATCGCCACCGGCATCACCAGCACGATCCCCAGGCTGCGTGAGTCGCGCCAGATCTGGATCAGCTCCTTGCGCGCCACCGCGGCCAGGCGACGCCAGCTCATGCCGGCTCCTTCCGCCCCGCCGTCAGCGAGACGAAAACGTCCTCCAGCGTGGGCGCAATGACCTCGATGCGCTGGACTTCAACTTCGCGCTTGTTCAGATAGTCGCGGAGCGCGGGAATCGCGGTTGCTGCCTCTTGGACCACCAGGTGCAGCGCGTTGCCGAACACGGCCGCATCCAGCACTCCCGGCGCTTGCTGCGCCAGCTCGACGGCGCGTCCCAGCGGCGCGCACTCGACGAGCAGCAACTCGCCTTTCATCGCGCGCTGCTTGAGTTCGCCCGGCGTGCCCAGCGCCACGATGCGTCCGCGATCGATCAGCGCCAGCCGGTTGCAGTACTCGGCTTCCTCCATGTAGTGCGTGGTGACGAACACGGTGACGCCCTCGCCCGCCATGTGGTGGATCAGCTCCCAGAACTGCCGCCGCGAAATGGGATCCACGCCCGAGGTGGGCTCGTCGAGAAAGACGATGGGCGGCTGGTGCAGCACGGCGCATCCCAGCGCCAGCCGCTGTTTCCAGCCTCCGGGCAGCGTGCCGGTCATCAGGTGTTCGCGGTCGGTAAGCCCTGCCATCGCGAGCGCCCAGCCCATGCGCTTCTCCACCAGATCGTGCGGGACGTTATAGAGCCCGGCGAAGAAACGCAGGTTCTCGATCACGCGCAGGTCGTTGTACAGGGAAAACTTCTGTGACATGTAGCCGATGTTCTGCCGCACCGCTTCGGGCTCCTGTGTGACGTCGTATCCGGCCACCATCACCGTTCCTGACGTGGGCCGCAGCAGGCCGCAGAGAATGCGGATGGTGGTGGACTTGCCCGCGCCGTTCGGACCGAGAAAGCCGAAGACCTCGCCGCGACTGGTTTCCAGGCTGATGCGGTCCACGGCTGTGAAGTCCCCGAACTTCTTGACCAGGTCACGGACGGAGACGGAGTGGCCGTTACCGTTCACGCCGCTTGCCCTCCGGTGACGGCGTGCACGAACAGGTCTTCAATCGACGGCGCGACCTGCTCGATGTCCTCGAACCGGGTGCCGGAAGCGGTGAGCCGCGCCCGCAATTCGGGGGCACGCTGCGCGGCGTCATCCACCACGAGGTGCACGCCGTCGCCGGTCATCACCAGGCTGGAGATCCCCGGCGCGCCTTGCAATTGGTCGCGCACCGCGCGCGGCTCGGCCGAACGCACCGCCAGCACGGCGCCGCGCAGCCGGTTCTTCAATTCTTCCGGCTGGTCGCAGAACAGCAGCCGTCCCTGGTGCAACAGGGCAACGCGATGGCAGCGCTCGGCTTCGTCGAGATAAGCGGTTGAAGTCAGGATGGCAACGCCTTCCGCCAGCAGCGAATAAAGAATGCGCCAGAAATCCCGGCGCGAGACGGGATCTACGCCCGTGGTGGGTTCGTCCAGCAGGATCACTTTCGGCGTGTGCACCAGCGCGCAGACCAGGCCGAGCTTCTGCTTCATGCCGCCAGAGAGCTTCCCCGCCAGCCGCGTGCGGAACTCGCTCATGCCCGCGGCGGCGAGCAGGCGTGCGGCGTGTTGCTCGCGCTCGGCGGCGGAGACGCCGAACAGGTCGGCATAGAAGCGGATGTTTTCGTCCACTGTGAGGTCTTCATACAGGCCGAAGCGTTGCGGCATGTAGCTGATGTGGCGCTTCACGCTCTCGGGATCGCGAGCGACGTCGAATCCGGCGACCACGGCCGCTCCCGCATCGGGCGCCAGCACGCCGGCCAGCATGCGCAGCGTAGTCGTCTTGCCGGCGCCATCCGGGCCGACCAGTCCGAAGATCTCCCCGGGGCTCACCTCAAAGCTCAAGCCATCGACCGCGCGCACGCCGGGAAAGTTCTTGCTGAGGCCGCGCAGTGCGATGACGGGTTGGACTTCGGCAGTCACTACTTCGCCACCGGGGTCCCCGACGAAGGCGCTTTCCCTACGTTGGGGTGGAGGTCGATCGTTGCGTCGGCCGGCATGCCCGGCTTCAGCTCGTGGCTCGGGTTCTCGACGTCGATCTTGATGCGATAGACCAGCGTCACCCGCTCTTTGAACGTCTGCACGCTCTTGGGAGTAAACTCCGCCTTGTCGGCGATGAACGACATGCGCCCGCGGTAGCTCTTGCCCGGGAAGGTGTCGGTGCGCACCGTGGCTTCCTGCCCCCAGCGCACGCGGCCCAGGTCAGTCTCATTCACGTAGGCCCGAAGCCACAGGTGGTCGAGGTCGGCGATAGTGACGACCGGCGTGTTGGGGGCCACGACTTCCCCCAGCTCCGCGTCGCGCACCACCACCACGCCCGATGCGGGCGCGCGCAGCACGGTGTACTCGAGGTTGAGCTTGGACATACGGAGTTTCTGCTCCGCCTGGACCACGGCGGCGCGGTCCACCTCCAACTGCTCGCGGCGCGTACCCTCGCGCGCCTGGTCGTACATCTCCTGGGCGCGGCGATAGGTCGCCTCCGCCCGCTTCAGATTGGTGTCGGCCTGGTCGCGCGCCTGCTGGGAGCCCACGCGCTCACGGAAGAGGGTCTCGGCGCGATCGTAGTCCAGCTTCTTCTGCTCCAGATCAGCCTTGGCGTCCAAGAGCGACTGCTGCGTGGCCTCCAGTTCCTGGCGGCGCGTCCCCGCCAATCCCAGCTCGAGTTGAGCCCGCTGCACCCGCAGCGCGGCTTCATCCATCTCCGCCTGGCGGCGATAGTCGTCGCCGTCGAGCCGCGCCAGCAGCGTGCCTGCCTCCACCCACTGCCCTTCTTGGACCGGCAGCTCGATGATCCGCCCCTGCACCTTGAAGCCGACCACGCTCTCGTGCGCCTCGATGTTGCCGGAGAGGCGCAGCGTGTTCGTCTCTTGCGTCTTGCGGAACAACCGTGGATAGAAGGCGGCGGCCGCGGCCACGGCGGCCGCGAGCAGCAATAAGAGGATGAGTTTTCGTTTCATGATCGGCCGCCCGTTCGGGTGCGGGCGCGCGGACCGCCGGCGCCGCGCCAAAAATCTTCGAAGCTGGCTTCCAACCAAGGTTTGAGCGGCGTGGGCGGATGCAGCGTCCACACCAACGCCGTCCCCATCAACTTCTGCTGGAAGGCCAGCGCCAGCTCCTGCGGAGGGCGGTCGCTCCGCGCCTCTCCGTGCTCCTGCGCGAGCGCGAACAGGCGCGCCAGCATCTTCCTCCCGTGTTCCAGGCTGCGCGTCATCTTCTGCCGTACCGCGGTGCTGGTCAGGAACACGACCATGAGGCTGCGCACCAGCGCCGGGCTGCGTCCCGGCTCCTCGGGCAGGCGCAGCCACAGGTCGCGCAGCGCCTCGCGCGGGGTGAGCGCGCCGCTCTCCGCCGCCTGGATGGCATGGGCATACTTGTCGAGCTGCACCTCGGCCAGCGCGCTGAGCACGTCTTCTTTATTGCGGAAATAGTTGAAGAAGGTGCCCTTGCCCACGTCGGCGGCTTCGGTGATCTCCTCCACCGTGGTGGCCATGAAGCCCTGTTCGGCGAAGAGCCGCAGGGCGGAGCGGAAGATGCGGTCGCGGGTCTCAGCGCGCCGGCGCTGGCGGCGGCCCAGCGGGACCGCTACAGAGGACTTTGGGGATGAAGTGGTCGGACCCATAGCCATATATGACTATTGGTCATGTATGGGTAAAAAGTCAAGTCAAATGACAATCGCCGAGGGCTCGTCGGCCGCTACGAGCGTCTCCTGCGCAGCTTTGGCCGACGACCGACGACCAACGCCCACTTCGTTCCGCCCGTCTCCCGTCGCCCGGTATTACACTTATCCCCGCTATGGCCACGCGCACATCTTCCCCGCTTTCCTATCTCAGCGAGCAACTGAACGAGCTCAAGAAAAAGGGCACGCACTTCCGCCTGCGGGTGCTGGAGGACGAGCCGGCGCCCCTCTGCACCTTCGATGGCAAGAAGGTGATCAACCTGGCGTCCAACAACTACCTCGGCCTCGCCACGCACCCCAAGCTCCGCCAGGCGGCCATCGAAGCGACGAAGAAGTACGGCGTAGGATCGGGGGCGGTGCGCACCATCGCCGGCACCATGAAGATCCACATGGAGCTGGAGGAGAAGATCGCACGCTTCAAGAACGTGGAAGCCTCGGTGGTCTTCCAGTCAGGTTTCGCCGCGAACGCCGGCACGGTGGCCGCCGTCCTGGGCAAAGACGACTTCATTGTCTCCGACGAGCTGAACCACGCCTCCATCATCGACGGCGCGCGGCTCTCGCGCGCGACCATCAAAGTCTTCCGCCACAAGGACACGCCGCACGCCGAGGAGCTGCTGAAGGAAGTCGCAGACAAGCCCGGCCACAAGCTGCTGATCACCGACGGCGTCTTCTCCATGGACGGCGACATCGCGCCGCTGCCCGCGCTCTGCGATCTCGCCGAAAGATATGGCGCCATCATGATGGTGGACGACGCTCACTCCTCGGGCGTGCTGGGCCGCAACGGCCGCGGCACCATCGACCACTACAACGTGCACGGACGCGTGGACATCCAGGTGGGGACGCTCTCGAAGGCGATCGGCGCGCTCGGCGGCTACGTCTGCGGCTCCCACGACCTGATCGATTTCCTGTATCACCGGGCGCGGCCGTTTTTGTTCTCCACCTCGCATCCGCCGTCGGTCGCGGCTACCTGCATCGCCGCCTTCGAGGTGCTGGAACAAGAGCCGGAGCGCATCGAGAAGCTCTGGGAGAACACCCGCTTCTGGAAGAAGGAACTCGGCGGCCTGGGGTTCAACATCGGGGGCGTGAACACACCCGCGAGCGAGACGCCAATCACACCCATCATCATCGGCGACGGCGCGCAGACCATGGAATTCTCGCGTGAGCTGTTCAAAGAGGGCGTGCTGGGCACCGGCATCGTCTTCCCCACCGTGCCCGAAGGCAAGGCGCGCGTGCGTACCATCATGACCGCCACCCACACCCGCGACGAACTCGACAAGGCGCTCGCGGTGCTGCGCCAGGTCGGCAAGCGGATGGGGATCATCTCGTAATCACGCGCCCAGCTTTTCCGCAAGCTCCTCGAGGCTCGTGGCCGCGAAGTCCCACGCATCTTCCGGACCGGGGTCTTTCTTCTGCCGCGGACCATACTCGGTCGGACGCGCTACGAAAGCGGTGCGAAAGCCGTGGGAGCGCGCCGCGGCGAGATCGTCGTTGTGCGCGGCAACCAGCACCAGCGCGCTGGCAGGCCGCGCCAGCAACTCGGCTGCGCCCAGATACACCGGCGCATCGGGCTTGTAGTGCTGAAACAGATCGGCGGAGAGGACCACGTCCCACGGCAGCCCGGCGAACTTGGCCAGGTCCACCAGCAGCCCCAGCCCGCCGTTGGATAGCGTCCCGATCACATACTTACGCTTCAGGCGCGTGAGTCCGGCGATGGTATCCGGCCAGGGATCGAGCCAGCGCCAGGCGCGCGCCATCTGTTGGCGATCGCCCTCCAACACGCGGCCCAAGCCGTAGCGCGCGAGCAGCGAATCCAGCGACTCGCGGTGCAGCACGTCCAGCGTGACGTAGGGCCGCTCGCCCTGCCGCACTCGCGCCAACGAGAGCTGGTAGGCCGCTCGCCAGTCATCCACCAGCCCGACCCAATCGGCTTCGAGCTTGTGCTCCCGGCCGAAGCGCTGGAACCACCGTTGCAGGCTGGTGCGCCAGTCCACCACGGTGCCGAAGACGTCGAACAGCAGGGCTTCGGCGGCAGACGCCCTTGTCGTCATACAGCCTAATCCGCCCGATAGGCGAATTGTCCGCCCACGATGGTGGCGACGGCCTTGCCGGTGAGCTGCCAGCCGTCGAAAGGCGTGTTGCGCGATTTGGAGAGGGACTTCGCGGCGTCGAAGGTCCAGCGCTGCGCGGGATCGAAGATGGTGACGTCGGCGGGGGCGCCGCGGGAAAGGCTGCCGCGGCCGCGCAGATTCAGGGCGCGCGCCGGTCCGGCGGAAAACAGTTCCACGATGCGCGCCAGCGGCATGCGTTTTTCGCGGTGCAGCCGGGTGAGGGCCAGCGCCAGCGCGGTCTCCAGGCCGGTGACGCCGAAGGCGGCGCGGTCGAACTCCACTTCCTTCTCATAACGCGCGTGCGGCGCATGATCGCTGGCGATGGCGTCGATGGTGCCGTCGGCCAGCGCCACGATGAGGGCTTCGCGGTCGGCGGCGGAGCGCAGCGGCGGGTTCATCTTGAAGCGGGTGTCGTAATCGCCGATGTTCTCGTCGATGAGCGTGAAGTGGTGGGGCGTGACCTCGCAGGTGACGTTCACGTGATTGCGCCTGCCGCGGCGGATGGGCTTGAGCGATGCCGCCGTCGAGACGTGGGCGACGTGCAGATGGGCGTTGGCATTCTTGGCCAGCGTGGTGTCGCGCTCCACGACGGCGGCTTCCGTGTCCGCGCTCATGCCGCGCAAGCCCAGGCGGAACGATGCCTCGCCTTCGTTGACTGAGCAGCCGGCGGTGAGGCGGGTGTCTTCCGCATGCTGCACCACGGGGATGCCGAGTTGCGCGGCGGTGGCCAGCGCCTGGCGCATGACGTCGTCGTGCAGGATGGGACGGCCGTCGTCGGTCACCGCCACGGCGCCGGCGCGCTGCAGGGCGCGGAAATCGGTGAGCCGCTCGCCCTGGCTGCCCACCGTCGCCGCCGCAAGGGGAAAGACATTAACCACGGCCCCCCGCGCCGGGTCGGTGATCCAGGCGATGATCTCGGGCGTATCGGCGACGGGGAACGTGTTAGGCATCGAGCAGACCGCGGTGAAGCCGCCGGCCGCCGCCGCCGCCGTGCCGGTGGCGATCGTCTCCTTATAGGCCTGGCCGGGCTCCCGCAGGTGCACGTGCAGGTCGATGAAGCCGGGGGCGACGATCAATCCGCGCGCGTTGAAGCTCTCGTCCGCGGAGCCGCGCAGCTTGTTGCGCGGCGCGACCTCAGCCACGCGGCCCTCGCGGAGAAGGACGTCCATGTCGGCGTCGATCTTGTTGGCAGGATCGATGACACGGCCGCCCTTGATGAGGAGCGCGGAGGATCGGGATTTGTCTTTTGGCGTCACAATGAATTGTGAAGGGGCACGGCTTCCAGCCGTGCCGCTGACGTACGCAGATGAGCTGGCCTTTAGGCCCTGAGGGACATTCCCTCAGGGGCTAAAGCCCAATTTTTACGTACACTTCTTCGGCACGCCTGAAAGGCGTGCCCCTTCACAAAATCCGCTCTAACCCCAATCTGCGTTCATCCGCCCCTCGACTTCGCTCGGGGCAGGCTATCCGCGGCGGAGAAGTTCTCATCTTGCGGCTCCTAGCGCCGTGAGCAACACGGCCATGCGGACGCAGACCCCATTGGCAACCTGCTCGGTGATCACCGAGGCGGGCGTGTCCGCCAGATCGCCCGACAACTCGGCGCCCCGGATCATCGGCCCAGGATGCATGAGGATGGCGTCGTGCTTGGCCAGGCGCAGGCGCTCCGGGGTGACCTGGTATCCGGCGATGTATTCGTCCATGTGGAGCTGGAGTCCGGCCAGCCGCTCCTTCTGCACCCGCAACACCATGACCACGTCGGCGCCGCGCAGCGCTTCCTCCACGTGCCGTGTTACCCGCACTCCCGGACCCAGGCTGGCGGCGACCTCGGGCAGCAACTCCGGCGGCCCGCACAAAACCACGTGGGCGCCGCACTTGCTGAGCAGGTGAATATTGGAGCGCGCCACCCGGCTGTGATAAATGTCGCCCACGATGGCGATCTTCAACCCGCGCAGTTGTTTCCGGTGACGCAGGATGGTGTAGGCGTCGAGCAGGGCCTGCGTGGGGTGCTCGTGCATGCCGTCGCCGGCATTGATTACCGGGATATCGAGGTGGCGGGCGAGCAGGTGGGGCGCGCCGGAGGAGGGATGCCGGATCACGATGGCGTCGGCGCCGGTGGCGCGCAGGGTCAGCCCGGTGTCCACCAGCGACTCACCCTTTTCGATGCTGGAAGCGCTGGCCTGGACCAGCGTGGTGATCGCCCCCAGGGCCTTGGCGGCAAACTCGAACGATACCCGCGTGCGCGTGGAAGGCTCGTAAAAAAGCAGCGCGATACGGCGGCCGCGAAGCAGGGGACGTGGCCGAGCGCCGTGCATGCGCCGCGCCAGGCGAAGCACGCGGCTGATCTCGTCGGGCTCGAGCTGTTCGATGCCGAGCAAAGACCGGCTTTTCTTCATCGCGTCGGGCTGCGGTCGCTTCTCTCCACCAACTGCACCTTCTCGAGGTTGTCCACTTCCTTCAACTTCACTTCGATGATCTGCCTATCGGTGGTCTGCACCTTGCGCCCGATGAAAGCGGCTTCGATGGGAAGCTCGCGGTGGCCGCGGTCAATGAGCACCAGCAGTTGCACCCGCGCCGGGCGTCCGTGGTCGAACAGGGCATCGAGGGCAGCCCGCGTGGTGCGTCCGGTGTAAAGCACGTCGTCCACCAGGATGACGTTCATCCCCGCTACCGAGAATTCCAGGTCGCTCTTCTGCACCAGCGGCTTGGGACCGACCGTGGAGAGGTCGTCACGGTAGAGGGTGATGTCCAGGCTGCCGACCGGGATCTGCGTGTGCTCGATCTGGTTGATGACCTTGGCGATCCGCTGCGCCAGGGGAACACCGCGGCGGCGGATGCCGACCAGCGCCAAACCTTCCACCCCGTTGTTCTTCTCCATCACTTCATGGGCCAGGCGCACCAGCGTGCGCTGGATCTCGGAGGCGGACATCAGCAAGTCTTTGTCCGCGATCGGCGACGATCCGGGCGTTGCCTGTGAACTCATAGCGGAACCTACCTCAGATCAGGCCAGATTTTGCAAAAGAAGCTGCATTCTACGCGTTGCGCAGCAAGCAAAACAAGATCGCCGGAATCGCGCGTGATCGCCGGAATCGCCGTGATCCGGATCGGCGTCGGAGATTTCGGCGATCCCGGCGACTTCGGCGATGCCGGCGATCTCTCTACGAGGATTGCTTATTTCCCCAGACCGAGGCGCCAATCGCTCCCCCCAGGCTGGAAAGGACCAGGAAGACCAGGAAGAAGAGCACCACGAGCAGGGTGAGAAAGGCGGCTAAAGCCTCTGGCGACATCAAGTTACGCATCATCTCCTGGGCTTTGGGGTCGGGGCTCTGGGCGGCCGACTGCTCGATCGCCTTCTGCATGGCTTCCCGTACCGAACCGCCCAGGTGGAAAAAGGCCAGGCGCAGTGCCTGGGGGATACTGTAGAAGAAGAATCCCAGCAAGCCGCTCGCCGCCCCCAGGCGCGCGCCCATGCCGGGGCTGATGGCGGTTTGCGGACGGCGCCTGCGGTAAAAGCGGACGGCAAGCGCTCCCGCCACCAGCATGCAGCACCAGCTCGCCAGCAACACCAGCAGTCCGATCGCACCCTGCCCCAGGTGGAGAAGGAATCCGATGCCGGCAACGATCACCGGCACGAAGAAGATGGCCAGCGCGAGCAGCAGTCCGGCCAGCGCCGAAGCGCGTACCCCTTGCCCCCAGTCGACCTTTCCCGGGGGGGCAGTTGCCAAAGGCACAGGCTGGGCCGGAGGCTGCACCTCGTCCGGGGTGCCGGGGGGAAACATGGGTGCAACCGCCTGCTCGGCAGCCGCGGTGGCGACGCGTATCTGAGGAGCGCCACAGTGCGGGCAGAAGGCCACACCGTCCTCCACGCTCACACGGCAGCGATGACAGGGATGATCCACTTCGATTCAGGTTACAGGAGGGGCCGGGAGGCGCGCAACGGCGCCCCTGCGCTGAGGCCGTGACGCGCAGGGACTGCGGCGAAGGTCAGGGTTTATTCACGAACAGGAGCGTACAGCCACAGTGCCAGCCCGAATGCAGTCATTCCGAAAAGGACACCACCCATCAACATTGTGAGCGTAGAGTTCCAACTAACGCTTAGCTCGCTGATCGGGAATAGCTGCGATAACGGGATGTGCCGGATAATAAAATTGACAAGATCTGTTACCACTGAAGAAACCGGCTGCTCAATGGCCAGCATTAGCTCTTCGACAGCAATCACCAGAAGCATCGCCACTGTGATGGCGCCTACGTAGGTGCTGCGGAGCTGTGATCGCAAACGTGACATGCCTTAAATATAAGTCTTAGGATTAGGAGGCCCCTGACGCGCTTTCTTTTTCCTTGATTCCCTTATCACGTTCCATGTAGAGCCACCGCACCAGCAGGTAAGCCAACAACAAATTCAAAGCGGCGTTTACGAGAGCTACGAGCGTCTCATTCCAATCAAACGTTCTCGGTGCGTCTCCCATGCCAAAGGAGCTTGGCCATCGCCGATCGCGCATGACTAAACGCCACTGCAACGGAAGAATTATCGCGTGGACGATGCCTAGAATTCCCTGGGCGGCGATAAACCCCGTCACGATTGCGCCAATGTACTGCGTGAGCAGTATTCGTTTGATAGTGCTCAGCATGATGAAGTCTTGAAAGTATCCCACAGGCCAGGGGGCTTTGCTAGCGACAACTAAAAGCCAACAGCCAATAGCGCCTCTACAGCGTTCCCTTCTCCCCGCGGGTCTGCACGTAGGCCAGGCCGAACGTAGAACCGCCGCCGTCGCGTCGGACCGAGACCGCGTGATGACGTTCTTCCGTGCCGACCACGAGCGTGGTCTTATCGCGCGCGCCGGTGTCGTGGCAGCGCAGATTGCCGTGCTCGTAGCTGACGCTGCTGCCGCGGCACTCCGTCACCTCGCCGTACGCCTTCAGTTGCTTGCGATAGAAATCGAGCAGCTTGTCCGGAGGATCGTCGGAACGGTATTTGACCGCCACCACCTTGGCCCCGAACAGCGAACTGTCGATCGACAGGTTGGCGGCGTGCTTGCTGTCGTCGTCCTCAGCGCGGGTCGCGCCAGGGTAAACCGCCAGCCCGGTGTCTTTGGGATCGACCTGGGTGTTCACGTGCAGGCTGCCCACCGGCGTCTCGATGTCCACTTTCTTGTTCGCACCTTCGCCCTTCTTCTGGACGGTGCAGCCCGAGAGCCCGGCGAGCAGCGCGGCCATCAGCACCACGGCCAATAGGTATGAAGTTGTCATTCCGAGCCGTGCGAGGGAGCGCTGCGACCGAGCGCGTGCGAGGAATCTTGGTTTTCGAAAGTAACGCACAATCGGACTGCGCGGCGGTAAACCGAGATCCCTCGTCGCGCTCACCTGACGGCTCGCGCTTTCTCGGGATGACATTCTTGAGGGTTTCATGGATGGCCTCCTTGCGCCACAGCCGTGCGATCGAGCGGGGGCCCCAGGAAGCCCGATGTTGGCTTGCTGGGGTGCATGACTCCCGCGCCGCGCGCGGCGATTCCTGGAATGGTGACCGGCAAGCGTCCGCGGATGGGGATCTCGCCGAACAATGCTTTCGCCGCGCTGATCTCCGAAACCGGCGCATTGGAAAAAGTGCAGAGATAATTCTGAACTTCCGGGAACTGCGCCGCCAGATACGGGTTCCCCAGGGCGACGAGCGTTGTCTTGTCAGCGGCGCGCTCCAGCAAATCATGCAGCAGGGCGGCGGTGGCGTCATCCAGCGAGACCGAAGCGGTGAGCACGCCGTTCACTCGCAGCACCTTGCCTCCTGAGGGCGAGGCGATGGCGGCCGCGACCACGGTCTGGGCGCGGTCCGCCGCCTCCAGCACCTGCTCCGACATGCCGCTTGCAATGCGGGGATCGATATAGAACATGTTCACGCCGGGAATGCGCGCACGCAACTCCCGCTCCAGCACCCGCCCGGCATCGGTGCGCACGTCGTCAGAGAAGACCACGACGAGCACACGGTTCCCCGGCGGGCCTGGTGATTGATACGCAGGCAGGGGCGCTGGAGTTCCGCTGCCCTGAAGCGGAAGCGCATGGCCGTTATCGCGAACCAGGGCGACGGCCTCATCGGCCACCTGCTGGGCCAGCGCCAGGTCGCCGGGACGGGCGATGATCTCAGCCAGCGCCCGGATGTCCACCAGCCGGGCTTTATTCAGACCGACGGCAGCCTTGGCGCGCAGGATCTTCAGCACCGAAGCATCGATCTGCGCCTGTGGGATTTCTCCGCTGCGCACGGCATTGAGCAGCCCGTTGTAAGCGGCATTGAGGTCGGCAGGAATAAGCACCATGTCGTTGCCCGCCTTCACCGCCTCGACTGCGGCACGCCCGGAGGGGAACAGCCGGGTGACGGCGTTCATGTCCATGGCATCGGTGATGACCAGCCCCTGGAAGCCGAGTTGATGCTTGAGCACCCCGTCGATCACGGCGCGGGAAACCGTGGCCACGCGGTTGGGATCGGGCTCCAGCGCCGGTACGGTGACGTGCGCCACCAACACCGCATCGACCCCGCCCTCAATGGCTGCGCGGAACGGGGGCAGCTCGACGCTCTCGAGATGGGCGCGGTCGGCGGAGACGCGCGCCACCCCGAGGTGCGAGTCGCTTTCCACGTCGCCATGCCCGGGAAAATGCTTGGCGGTGGTGAGCATGCCGTTCTCCCGCGCCGCGCCCAGGTAAGCGAGCACGTAGGGGATCACTAGCTGCGGGTCTTCGCCGAAGGCGCGCGTATTGATGATGGGATTGGCCGGCGCCGAGTTCACGTCGGCCACGGGAAAGAAGTTCCACTCCACGCCGATGGCGCGAGCCTCTTGCGCCACCACGCGCGCCATCTCGGCGGCGTAGCGCGGATTGCCGGTGGCGGCAAAGGCCATGGCCGCAGGGAAACCCGTGGTCCCGTGGAAGCGCATGGCCAGTCCGCGCTCGAAATCGGCGGCGAAGATCAGCGGCAAACGCGAGTCGCGCTGCAGTTGGTTGGTGAACATGGCGGCTTCGTAGGGCTGGTTGCGGAACACCGCTCCGCCTTCGGAAGCCACCGTGAGCAGCACCCCGCCGAGGTGGTAGCGGCGGATGTTGTCGCGGAGCTGGAGGTACGCGGGACTGGCAAGGTTGAAGAACTCGGTCTGCGCCCGGATCATCACCATCTGCCCAATCTTTTCCTCCAGCGAAAGCCTGCGCAGGGTCTTTTGCGCCCACTTGTCGCCGTCGTGCGTCAGGCGAACCGGACCGGGCCGCTGAAACTTGTCCTCACCGGTACAGGACCCTACTAATAAGAGAAGAATGATGACAAACGCTCTCGTGAAGCATCGCGTGTCAGGGCACGACTTCAGTCGTGCCGTCAGCGTCTTAACATCATCCTCAGCGGAGCGCGAGGCGAGTCCTCGAGCCGAGCGCGAGCCGAGAAACGCACCGGATAAACGGAACTCAAGATTCCTCGCTTGCCCTCGTTCGCGTGCGCTCGCTCGGGCAGCGCTCGGAATGACAAAACTGGAAACATACCTTGCGGCACGACTGAAGTCGTGCCCTGACACGTGATGCCGCACGTGCGTGCACAATTCCGTCATGAACGGCATAAGTGGGTTATAGCAGAGCGTCGGGAGGGTTGTCAGTTGCCCGAGACGTAGCGAGCTACGTCTCTACAGCTGCTCTTTGACGAGAGCCAGGGCGCGCGTCTGGATCTGCGGGTCATCGCCGAAGCCGCGCAGCCAATGCACGCCCGGTTCGCGGCGGAACCAGGTCATCTGCCGCTTGGCGTAGTTGCGATGCGCTTGCTGCGCCGCCGCGATGCCGGACTCGCGATCGACTTCCCCGCGCAGCAATGCGACCGCCTGCTTATATCCGGGCGATTCGAGTGGCGCCGCCAACGCGCCGTAGCGCTCGACCAGCCGCTCGGTCTCCTCCACCAGGCCGCAGTCGAACATCCGCCGCGCCCGCTGGTTGATGCGCTCGTAGAGTGTGGCGCGCTCAGGGTCAAGGCCGAGGCGCAGGATGCGGAATCCTCTGAGCGGGTCGCGTCCGTGCTGCCACAAGTTCGTCATCTTCTGGCGAGCTTCAAGGCAAACCTCGATGGCGCGGATCAGTTTGGGTGCATCGTTGGCGTGAATGCGGGCCGCGGCTGCCGCATCGAGCCGCGCCAGGATGCGGTGCAGATACGGCGATCCCTTGCGGCGGGCGATCTCCCGCAGGCGCGCGCGCAATGCTTCGGAGCGCTTCGGTCCGGCGAACAGGCCTTCAAGAAACGCGCGCAGGTAAAGCCCGGTGCCGCCGACCACGATGGGCAGGCGTCCGCGGGCGGCGATCTCCGCCACCACGCGACGTGCCGCCTGCGCATAATCGCCGGCGGTGAACACCGCAGTCGGATCGAGAATGTCCAGCAGGTGGTGCGGAGCGCGGGCACGCTCCTCGACGCCAGGCTTGGCCGTACCGATCTCGAATCCGCGATAAAGCGCGACCGAATCGCAGTTGACGATCTCTCCCCCGAAGTGTTGGACCAGGGCGAGGGAGAGCGCGGTCTTGCCGCTGCCGGTCGGACCGACAATGGCTACCAGCAGCGGCTCCGGGGTCCCCGGCACGCGCCGATTTTGCGCGTGCTGGGGTGGCGTCGGCGGAGGCAGGCAAGTCAGCGGGCGCTCCAGTGCAGGACGCGCGCGAAGCGCACCAGAGTGAAGATCAGGATCAACAGGGCGATGAGGATCAGTCCCAGGGTCTGCTGGCGCGCGGGCTGCATGCCGGAATTGTAGCTGAGCGCCGCTATTCCAAGCGGTCGTGCCGGTCGGGGTTGTAGTAGAAGTGGAAAACCAGTGCGAGGTACTGGCCGCCGAATTCGTTGGGCAGGGGAGGAAACGGGTTCGAAGCCGTGATCCCGCCCCAGGCGGCGCGGTCGAGCGAGACGTCGCCGGAGGGCCCGTCCAATTTCATTCCCGCCACGCTGCCATCCTTCAGGATGGCGAATTCGATGGACACCTTGCCGCGCTTCATCAGCGGCGGGCGCGCCACTTCGGGGATCAGGTTGTACCAGTTCAGGCGCACGTCGTGGAGCACACGCTGGAGATAGGGGCCGAAATCCACCCCCATAGTGTCGCTGAGGATCTCCAGGTTGCCCTGTACGCTGCTGCCACGGCCCCCACCGCCGAGGCCGCCGTAATCGGCGCCGCCGCCCATCCCGCTGGCGCGGCGGGCTGCACTCTCGCGCGCCGCCTGTTCGATAGCGGAGCCGGCGGAGAGCGGCGCCCTGGTGAAAGCATTGGGCGCGTTGGCGGTGGAGGGAAGCGGTTCGAGCCGCGCCATCTGATTCTGGCCAGGCCGGGCAGGCGCTGGCGGTGCCGCCTGGGGCGGGGGAGAGGGAGGCGCTGGGGGGCCGGGCTGGCGCATCAAGCTGTCGCGCAGCTCCTTCATCGTCTTCTCGTCGAGCGTGGGGTGGCGCGAGGTGGCGATGCGGTCCTTGTTGGAAATGATGTCGGTGTTCGGCCGTTTCGTCACCCGCTGGCTGTCTTTGGGCATCTCCAGGTAGGTAAGCTCGCGGTCACGGTTGATGATTTCCTGCGCGGTCCAGACCTTAAGGTCTTTCCCTGCCGAGTACCTGAGCAGGGCAGGGATGGTCATGAGCAGCAGCAGGTGGAAGATGATGGAGAGCAGTCCGGCTTCGCGCAAACGGCTGCGCGAGCGCTCATCACTGAAGTCGAGCACCAGGACCGGGACCACATGCCGGTCGTTGTGAATCTCCCGCTCTCGCGGGCTGGGTCGCGTGGCTGGCTCGGTCGTGGCCATCCTATCCGGAGAGACCCCTCCGCTGGTCCTGAAGACACTCCTGAACGACCGCGGGCATTGGCAGTGCTCCCTATTGTCTCACACTATCCCGCTCATTCCATTGGACGGACCGGCGCACAGGCGGGATTACCCTTAGAGCATCAGCTTTGGTGAGAGATGAGGGATCAGCGCAATGATGCCGCCGCCGACACCGGTAGCCAGCCCAGCCACAAAGCTGGCCAACAGGGCGGCGCGCATCCCTCACCTAGTCTGCCGCGGTCTGCGCCACCGGCGTGGGCGTCACCCGCGAGACCAGCAACGCCTTGAAGTGCTCGCAGTGGGGCGCGGAGCGGTACACCGGACAGAAGTAGCAATCCTGCACACAAACTACCGGGCAGGTGGCGCGGTTGCTCCAGCACGGACGCGACTCATCCGAGATGACCGGACAGCCTTTCTTGCTTTCGAAGCCGCAGTTGCGCATCTGCCAGCACGGCAAAGCCGCGAGCAGATGCCGGATGCCGGCCAGGTTCAGCCGGGCTTCCCGCACCAAGCGCAGGATGGTCGCGATCCACGGGTAATCGTGCTCGGTGAAGTAGCGGGTGCCGCGTGCTGACTTGATCGGCATCAGCAGGCCCTCGCGTTCATAGAGCCGCAGCAGGTCGACGGAGACTCCAAAATGGCGTGCGACCGCGCCGATTTTGATGCTGCCGTTGGGCAGGTGTCCCTGCCTTTTTTCCATCCCCAGGCGCATAGGATCACCACAACTTTGGGGCTGGGCGCACTGGCTACCCAGTCGCTCCAGGAGAAGTATTAGGCACGTGCCCAGCCATATTTGGCCTGCCCCCGTGTGGACCATGTGCTGCTGTGTTTTCAATAACTTTGAGAGCATGGGCGCAGCGGGCCGCTGGTCCAGAGAACGCCACTCCGGGTTTTCCCGCAAATACCAGCGGATTCTCGCCCAAGCGGGATTCCTGATCCGGAATTCCCAGCCAGCATTCGAGAGGCGCCGCATGCCGCGTTTCTCAACACCGTACGCGAGCCGGGGCGCAGAACAGGTTGGTACAATACCAGCGCCCATGTCCACGCTCTTCCAGGCGCCGACGTACGATCCCGCGCGCGAACGAAGACGCAAACGCGTGGCCGCCATCGTCATCCTTGCGGCCGTGCTGGCGGTGGTGATCTTCTTCCGCTTCCACAACTGGCCGTACGAGCGCGTGGTCCACAACTTCTTCCAGGCGCTCCAGCAGCAGGACTATGAGAAGGCGTACGGCATCTGGATGCACGATCCTGACTGGAAACAGCACCCCGACCGCTACAAGAACTATCCTTTTGGCGAGTTCCACGTGGACTGGGGGCCGGGCGGGGAGTGGGGGCTGATCCAGGAGTACCAGATCGACGGCGCCGTGCGGCCCAAGAACGGCAGCGGAGTGATTGTGCAGGTCACCGTCAACCACCGCGCCGACAAGGCCCGCATCTGGGTGGAGAAGAAAGACAAGACCCTGACCTTCTCGCCGTACTGAATCACTCCGTCGTGATGCAGGAGACCCAGAGCCAAGGCGGGGGCGAGCGCGAGTTCCGGCGAATCGCCCTCGAACGGGAGCGCGAAATATGTGGCAGCGAAGAAGAGTTTCGCCGCGGAGCCCGGGCTCTATTTGGGTGGGAGGCGCCATGGCCGCAAGGATAGGAAAGAGAATTCAGCCAGCCACAGCAGAGCATCACGCCAGAAATTGCTTGACTGCATTTTGATCTCACCCTATTCTCACGCGACCCCGAATAGATAATCGATCGGCCTCCATTCCACAGGACCAGGTTCGGCCCGGCTCCTTAGTAAACTCTTTGCACGCAAGGAGACTTTCCTATGCCAAGCTGCAATGTGCCTCTGCCTAGCGCGTGTTCGATGATCACTGGGGACAAGGTCGCGTTTTCTATCACCCACAAGGGTGGTGGGGTTGGAATCGCGGGGCTGAGCTACGGACTCGGTTCCGGCAGGTACCGCGTGGTTGGAAACGGAGTTACAGGCTACTCCGACGAGGGCGCGGGCGTAGTCGGCACCAGCGACCAGGGAGGGACAGGAGTGGCTGGTCGTGCAGAGAACGGTGGCGACGGCGTCTATGGTGAGTCCTACTCCGGCGGCAGCGGAGTTCATGGCTACAGCGAAAGCCCGACTGGCTACGGTGTGTGGGGTGAAAACCCATTGACAGCAGGGGTCGCTGGTTACAGCCAGAACATCGGTGTCTCTGGCGTGTGTTCAGGGGGTGCAGCTGGCGTGGCGGGCTTCAGCGGTCCTGGAACCAACGCCGTGGGAGTGTACGGGGACAGTAAGGAGGGAACCGGGGTGATGGCTTCGAGCCAGACCGGCCCTGCATTGTCTGCCTTTTCCAGCGGGGACGTCAGCGCTCTTTTTGCTGGTGGTGATGTACATATCGGAAGCAGTCTCAATGTTTCATCGGAAACCCACACCCGCGACCTTGTTGTTGAAGACGAAACGCGCCTGGAGGGATGGGCTCTGATTACGACACTCTTCTCGCCCTTCAAGTTCTTCCGTATTGACCACCCTCTGGATCCGGCAAACAAGTATCTGCTGCACGCCTCCGTGGAATCTTCCGAGCGGAAGAATCTGTATGACGGAATTGCAAAACTTGACCGAAAAGGGGAAGCAGTTGTTGCGGTTCCGAAATGGTTTGAGGCCCTGAACCGCGACATCCGCTACCAGCTCTGTGCGCTCGCCTCCCCGTCTCCGGAGCTGCACATTCGGGAGGAACTGGAAAATGGAAAATTCCGCATAGCGGGCGGTAAACCAGGAGCGCGCGTCTGCTGGCAGGTGACTGGCGTAAGGCAGGATGCCGCGGCCCGCTACCAGCCGATGCAAGTCGAGCAGGAAAAGCCGGCCGGGGAACGTGGCTATTATCAGGCCCCCGAAGCGCACGGTAAGCCTCTGGAAAAGGGCATAAACTATCGCCGCTCTCGTAGGCTGCGGGGGAGTGTCAATCCGGCCGAGAAACTGGACCTGGCAAGGCTTCGATTGCAGCCTCCCGTCCGTCCCTTGCGCCGACAACTCGTTCTAAGTGCCACTTCACAGGAAACAGATTCGGAGGCAGTAATTCCAGGAGACCGCGCTCCCCAGTCCGGCGGAGCCGCTCGCCGTTCCAAACGCAGGAAGTAACGAGCGACTTGTCCTTTGCGTAGTCCGCCGTAGACTGCGGCCGTCCGCGCCTCTTCCGCTAGCTCGTGGCCGCCGCCACCTTCGGCACTTCCGACGTACACGAACTGCACCGGGTCGCCTTCAGCGGGATGCTGGCGCAGCAATACGGGCACTCACGCGTGCTTGGTGGCGCCGGCGCCGGCTGCCGCTTGAAGCGGTTCACCTGCCGTACCAGCAGGAAGATGGCGAAGGCGACAATCACGAAGTTCAGCACATTGTTGGTGAACACGCCGTAGTTGAGCGTGGGCGCGCCCGCCGCCTTCGCCGCCGCCAGGCTGTCGAAGTGCCTCCCCGTCAGGCTGAAGAACAGGTTGGCGAAATCCACCTTGCCGATGAGCAGCCCCAGCGGCGGCATCAGAAGGTCTTCCACGAACGAGGTCACAATCTTGCCGAAGGCGACGCCCAGGATGATGCCGATCGCCATATCCAGGACATTGCCGCGAAGCGCGAATTCCTTGAACTCTTTGAGCATTGGTGTGCCTCCCATGCGAAACATAGAAGCTGGATTGGCCATGTGTGGGATGAAATCTGCTGGCGCTGGATGATGCGCTCCGAATTCCACGGCTGGCCTCCCGCAGAAGAATCAATAACCAGAGCGGCCCGAATACTCGCTGAGCGACGGTGAGTTGTCAAGACGGCGCAGAAGTCAGGATGCGGCACGGAAACCGCAGCGCGCAGGCGGGCGCAAGCCGTGGCCAGGGAAGCGGGATAAGACCAGCCCGGCGGCGTAGTAATCACGACCCAAATCGATCTTTGAAGGGGCGCGGCTTTCAGCCGCGCCGTGAATATCTTCCCAACAAAATTGTCATCCCGAGCGAAGCGCGACCAAG
Organism: uncultured Acidobacteriota bacterium; assembly: GCA_963704285.1. Lineage (GTDB taxonomy): Bacteria > Acidobacteriota > Terriglobia > Terriglobales > Acidobacteriaceae > JAHFUA01. The sequence goes on from OY969886.1 coordinate 502,769, forward strand.
CGCAGCGCGGGAGCGCGAGCCGAGGGATCTGCTTTTCTTCTTGCCCCCTGCTGCAGATGGCGCGCGCGATCCCGCCTACGTAAGCCCACAGGTCGGGCTGGACCTGTGGCGGGACGAGAACCATCTGACAAATCCTCTTTGTATCAGGGCACGGCTTCAGCCGTGCCGCAAGCAGCTTGTGAAGAAATTGGGCCTTAGAGCCCCTGAGGCCTATCCGCAGGGGCTAAAGCCCAGGGGCCTTCTGCGCCTATTCGGCACGACTAAAGTCGTGCCCTGATACGGACCTTTCAACACATTTATGAGATGGCCATGGCCTGTAGTCTTCTTCGTTCCTTGGTGGAAAACACACAATGAACCAGCAGTCTGGTGTAGGTGTGTGCCATGGGCGGATTCTACTTCAGCCGTCTCTGGCGGGACTGGATCTCTGCTGGCGATGGTTACCCGGCACTACGTGCCGGGCTACATTCAGTCGCGCCTGCCGGCGCTTGCGAGAGGCCCATCCCCATTGACCGGAGGGCGCTGCCGCCTTGCGGGTAATCCGCTGAATTGCCTCTGCTCTTGAATTGGGGCAGTGGAGGCACGGAGCTGAAGACGCAGAATCCGCTAAGATTTCGCCCCGCCAACTACAATCGCTTTAGCCACTTCGTACCAACTAAATCCACAGGTTTTGCACAGTAGATAGGCCTCCTATTGCTTTTGAATTACTGGATACGATAGAATCCCGTAACATTCATGAGCTCACAGTTGGGTTGCGCGGTTAAGGACGGGAGGCGATATGGCAAAGGGCAATAACAGCGGAGCGGCTGCAGCAGCGCGGGGGCGAACAAGAACTTACATCAGTCAGACGGACATCCCCGGATTTTCGCTTGAAAGGGCGCTCAAGATCGCAACTGCAATCGGCGAGAATTACGCCTACAAGCCTTCTACGCCGGTGCAAGTTGCAAAGGCGCTGGATGTCGCACCCACCACCGGCGGCTTCAAGATGCTTACTGGTGCTTCGATTGCCTACGGGCTCACGACCGGAGGCTACAATGCGGAAAGCATCTCGATTACACCTCTCGGTTTGCGCATCATTAGGCCGACCGCCGAGGGCGACGACATGGCGGCGATGAGGGAGGCCGTGCTCAGGCCGCGGATCATCCGGGAGTTCCTGCAAAAGTACAACGGCGCACAAATTCCCAAGGACGCCATCGCCCAAAACGTTCTGATAGACATGGGCGTCCCGCAGGACCGTGCCGCCGATGTGCTGAGGCTGATGACCGAGACCGCAGAAGCAGTTGGGTTCCTGCAAAACATAAAAGACCGCAAGTATGTTGACCTCAGCAGCACGAACGTCCTGGAGCCCTCAACCCCTGAAGAAACCGATGAAGAGCCGCAGCGCACTTCTTCTCCCGCTGCCGCCACACCCATGTCGGCTCCCACCCCGAAACCTGCTGCGCTCGGCGTGACATCGGATGTTCGTTCGAGAAGGGTGTTTCTGACCCACGGGAAGAACAAGGCCCTAATCGAGCCCATCAGAAAGCTGCTTACCTTCGGCGAATTGGAAGCCGTCGTTTCTGTCCAGACCCAAACTGTGTCGCAGCCTGTGCCGGGAAAGGTCATGTCGGAGATGCGCTCGTCCGGGGCGGCGATCATCCACGTGGAGGACGAGCGCCATCTCGTGGACAAGGAAGGAAACGAGCATATCGTCCTCAACGACAATGTGCTCATAGAAATCGGCGCTGCGATGGCCTTGTACGGCCAGCGGTTCATCCTCGTGGTCAAGGAAGGCGTGAAGCTTCCCTCTAACCTGTCGGGACTTCTGGAATTGCGGTACAAGGGCGAAACGCTGGACATGGAAGAGACGGTCAAGTTGCTGGAGGCGATCAACGACATGAAGAAGCGCCCATTGCCGGAATCAGGCACGCTGGGCGACAAAGGGGCACTGTGAAAGAGGCGCTGTGAGACGGGCCACAACAGTGGCCAAGTGGAACGCACGTCAGGCCGTGTCAGCCTAATGGGTCTCCTGCCTCTAACGGGAGCAGGTATGCCCCCTCTGGGCGGCTCGCCCTAACAATGGTGCTTCACGACAATTGGGTGCCCCAGCCAAGGGCAGCTTGTCCGGGACAGCCAGAATTCACGAGGCCGGGTTTCCTGGCCACAAACGTAATGCCGAGCTCAATCTCATGACACGCCGTTACTACAGCTCGAGGAAACAGCCTAGAAGCCTGACGTTCGGGGACCTCTGTCTAAAAGTTCAGAATCTGTACTTCCTGTTCCGTGACAGAGACTATTTCAGGGGAAAGGCGAGGATCACAAATAATGAGCTTCCTGATGCAATCAAGCATGAAGCAACAATTTCTCTTACGTTTCAACCCTTTCCCATCGAACATTGGTTCGAACATTGGTGGACGCCGCCGCTAACAGAGGACCGCGTGTTTGATACGCTTGAATTCCTCTACGACTATGTGTCTAGGCCCGGTGAGTGGGTTCCGATGACCAGCGAGACAGGGTATAACTACTACGACTACGACGGGTATGATGAAACAGCTGGTCGTACGGAGTTCAGGGAGAAAGCCAATACATTTCTTGCTGATTACAAGTCTGGGTTCGAGTTAACTGAACAAGGTATTGTTCTCGCGCTCGGGACAGGCGGGCTTCAGCATATCCTCAGTGCAGAAATCATCCCTTACGACGAAGCGAATGTAGACAGCAAAGTACGTAATGCTGTCAGCAAATGGAGAAACCGGCACTTGGCACCAGAGGATAGGAAGGAGGCCATTCGCGAGCTCGCGGATGTTTTCGAGTGGCTCAAGAAGACCAAGAGGCTGACCACAGTCTTAGACGGAAAGGATGAGGCTGCAATCTTCGATCTCGCTAACAATTTCGCTATTCGGCACCACGATCCGAAGCAGAAGACCGGGTATGACCGGACGATTTGGTATCCATGGATGTTTCACTTCTACTTGGCAACATACCACGCCGTAATTCGCATGCTAATTAAGCACGGGAAGAAGCAGGAAACCCCCAACCTGGCGGGCGGCCCGGCCTAAGCACTCCGCATCGTCCCAATCCTCGAGGGTGCCCCCGCCGTGCGCGGCGCCTAGCCTGTATTACATGCAGCTAATATCATGGATAGAGCTATAACAACTTACTTGACATGCTACCGTTGCAATGCTATTGTACGTGCTGTGTAATTATCAGGGAGCAATAAGTCATTTATTCATCAGACTTTGCCTCTAAGTCCTTTATTTCATCAGACCTCATCAGATCAGGCTTCGTAAGTTGTTGATTCCATCAGGTCAGGGAGAGGGGGGAGGGTATGATCCCATACCATCAGGATCCCGAACACATTGCGCCCGCGCACGCGGCGCCGCGCTGCCAGCACATCCGGATGAACGGGCGGCGCTGCGGCTCGCCGGCGCTGCGCGGAGAGAGTCATTGCTATTTCCACGATCGCATCCAATTTCGCGCCCTGGATGCGGAAGATGCAGAACCTTTTCTGCCCTTCATCGAGGACGCCACCAGCCTGCAATTCGCCCTCATGCGGGTGATGCGCATGCTGGTCAGGGGTGGGGTTGAATACAAGCGCTGCGCCTTGTTGCTCTATTCGCTGCAGATCGCGTCCTCGAACCTGAAGGCCTTCATGACCGAGCATCCGGAGCCGGAGCTTGCCGAGGCCGAGAAAGGGAGGAAGGTCGAGGGCGAGAATGGCGACGAGCCCAGTCTGGCGGAACTTCTGCCGGGATTCCTCGCCAAACCCGAGGGCGATCCCAACGCGCCGCCGCCTCGCATCCGCAGCCGCGAGGATTACTACGCGGCGGTGGAACAGAAGCGCCCGCCCAGCGCTGCCTCACCCGGCGAGACCGCCGCGGCGGGGTGAAATGCGGAACGGGGCTGCGCGGCATTTCTTACGCCCGCTAGGCGGGCTTGTGATCTGCGCCCGGCTTTGGCCGTCGGCTAGAGGGGTTCCACAGTAGATGTAGCTTGTGAAGGGGCACGCCTTTCAGGCGTGCCGTGAGAGGCAGGTAAAAGCTCGGCTTTAGCCGCTGAGGGGACTGGCCTCAGGGCCTAAAGGCCGATTTACTCGCGGCGCAATCGGCACGGCTGAAAGCCGTGCCCTTTCACCTGACACGGCAATGCCGGAAGCGCCTTAAAGTATCACGCGGCGCCGGTTTTGGCGGTGGACAGGTGATGGATTGTCTTCTTAAGCGACGCTTCGTCTTCCACGTTCCAGCAGGTTTTCGAGCGGTCGATCTGGCGCATGAGGCCGCAGAGCACTTTGCCAGGACCGATCTCGATGAAGGTTTCGACGCCTCGCGCGATCAGCAGCCGCATGCAGGGCTCCCAACGCACCGCGCCGGTCACCTGGCGGATGAGTGCGTCGCGAGCGGCCTCCGGCGTGTTCACCAGTTGCGCATCGACGTTGCAGGCGACAGGGATCTGCATGTCGTGGAACTGAAGCTGAGCGAGGTCGCGCGCCATCTTGTCCTGCGCCGGCTGCAACAGCGAGCAGTGGAAGGGCGCGCTGACCGGCAGCAGGATGGCGCGCTTGGCTCCGCGCTGCTTGGCCAGCTCGGCGGCGCGTTCCACCGCGCGCGTGTTGCCGGAGATCACGATCTGGCCGGGAGAATTGATGTTGGCCGGCGAGCAGACTTCGCCCTGCGCCGCCTCGGCACAGACCTTGCTCAGTTCCTCCAGCGGCATGCCCAGGATGGCGGCCATCGCGCCTTCCCCGACCGGCACCGCTTCCTGCATGTAGCGGCCGCGATGGCGCACGGTGCGCACCGCGTCTTCAAAGCTCAGGGTTCCCGCGGCCACGTGCGCCGAGTACTCGCCCAAGCTGTGTCCGGCGGCGAACGCGGGCACGATTCCCTTCTCGCGCAGCACACGCCACGCCGCCACGGAAACCGTGAGGATCGCCGGCTGGGTGATCTCGGTGAGCTTCAGCTTTTCTTCCGGCCCTTCGAAGCACAAGGCAGAGAGCTGGAATCCGAGGGCCGCGTCGGCCTGGTCGAAGGTCTCGCGGGCGACCGTGTATGTGTCCGCCAACTCCTTGCCCATGCCGACGGACTGCGATCCCTGCCCGGGAAAAAGAAAGGCGATCATGTCGTGTGGGTGAGCACGGCGTTGTGACGGATGTGCGCCAGTTCGTGCTCGATCTTGCGGGTGAGGCCGGCGCGCGCGCACTCGGCGGCCACGCGCAGCGCATTCTTGATGGCGTTGGCGTTGGAGGAGCCGTGGCAGACAATGCACGCGCCTTTCACCCCGAGCAACGGCGCCCCGCCGTATTCGGAGTAGTCCAGGCGCCGCTTGAAAGCCTTGAAAGCGTTGCGCGCCAGAAGCGATCCCACCTGGGAAGCGAGGGTGGACTTCAGCGATTCCTTCAGCATGTAGCGCACGGTTTGGGCCACGCCTTCGGAGACCTTCAGCGCCACGTTGCCGACAAAGCCGTCGCAGATGATGACGTCGGCGTTGCCGTTGTAGAGGTCGCGCCCCTCGACGTTGCCCATGAAGTTGATGGGCAACGCCTTCAGCAGGTGGAAGGCCTGGAAGGTGAGCTCATTGCCCTTGGTCTCCTCCTCACCGATGGAGAGCAGGCCGACGCGCGGGCGCAGCTTGGAGAAGATGCTGCGGAAGTAGACCTCGCCCATCACCGCGAACTGCTCCAGGTTGTGCGGCTTGCAATCGACATTGGCGCCCACGTCGATCATGATGGCGGCCGAGCCGGTGGCGGTGGGGAAAACCGCGGCCAGACCGGGGCGGTCCACCCCCGGCAGCGTTCCCAGCGCGACCTTGGCGGTGGCCATGGCGGCGCCGGTGTTGCCGGCGGTGACAAAGCCATCGGCGCGGCGTTCGCGCACTAGCCGCAGCCCGACCCGCATGGAGGAGTCACGCTTGGCGCGCATGGCCTGCGCGGCTTTGTCGCGCATGCCGACGACTTCGGTGGCGTTGATGATGTCGATGGGCAAACCGGCGGCGGAGGGATAGTCTGCCAGTTCCTCCCGCAACTGGGCTTCCCGGCCCACCAGCAGCACGTGGATGTCGTTGTGCCGCGCCGCCTGGATGGCCCCTTCGATTTCAGGCTTGGGCGCGCGGTCTGTACCCATCGCGTCGAGGGCTATGACGGTCGGCATCGGTGTCCGCAGGACCGCTGGACCGGCCTCGCCCACTCACCTCGGGAAGCGCGCGCGGCCGGCCGCTTACTTCTCGGTCTCGACTGCCAGAACTTCGCGGCCCTTATAGTACCCGCACTTGGGGCAAGCGCGATGCGGCATTTTGCGCTCGTGACAGTTGGGGCATTCAGAAAGTGAATGCGGGGTCAGATGATCGTGGGCACGGCGCTTGCTGGTGCGCGCCTGGGAATGTCTGCGTTTTGGATTGGCCATGAGAAACTCTTCCGTCTGGATAAAATCAGTGCTTCAGCTTGTCGCGGAGCCCGTCGAGCGCCCCCCAGCGTTGGTCCGGGACCGGCTGGCAGGTGCAGGCTTCGAAATTCAGGTTCCTGCCGCAGCGCGGGCACAGACCCTTGCAGGCCTCCTTGCAAACCGCCTTCAGGGGAACCGCGAGCAGCACCTGCTCGCGCAGCACGTCTTCCAGCAGCAAGCCCTCGCCCCGGTAATACCCGATATCAGCTTCGGCGCCGCGGATGGAGCGCTCTTCCATGCCGGCGTCGGCTCCCAGCGGCCGGTAGATCAGGTCGAAATCGCCGGCAACGTCGCGCAGCACCGGCTCCAGACAGCGTGCGCACCGCAGCTCGAGTTGGGTGGAAAAATCACCTGCCACCCGAATGTCTTCCAGGGCCTGTCCGTGTCCGCGGCGCTCTTCGACCAGCTCTGCCCGCCCCTGGGTCTGGAGCGGGGTGTGCTGGCGGAGGTCCGGGCCAAAGTCGATCGCTTCCGGTCTAAGCTCTTGCGAAAACGTGACTTCGTGCAGTTCTAATTCGCGGATACTGATCAACATCGCGCCGTCCCCGGCATGAAATCCGCGAAGCGCGTGCCGCCTCCCGGCACGCCCAGACGCGTCCTCGACTGCAGGGCCGAAAATCAAGAATAAAGGCCGGGTGAGGGGGTGTCAAGGAAGCGGCGGGGAGTGCCGGCAGAAATAAGAAACGGGCAGCGCCGCCGCTGCCCGTAGTGGTTCTCAGTCAAGAGCTGTCAGAAAGTGGTTCCGGTGCTGCCCGTGGGACGGCTGCTTTCGGTTCCCGTCGCCGCCTCAGCCGATCCGCGGATGGCGCTGATGCCGCTGCGCACTCGCTCCCGTCCCTGCTCCAAGGTTTCGCGGGCCGTGTCCGCCAGCTCGCCCGCACGGTCCCGGAGGTTGTTGCGGGTCTGCTCCCCGCTCGTGGGCGCAAACAGCACGCCCAGTCCGATGCCGATTCCCAGTCCTACCAAAAAGCTCTTCATGAATCCCTCCTCTCGACTTGATGGACACACGCCGACTCTTGTATAGAGATGCGCCCTAGAGCCGGAGGTTGCTGCCCGACTTATGGTGCACCTCTGGAAAACGCAGCGCCGGCCGCGAGCGCCGCTCGAATCGCCCGCCTGCTACACTAACCCGCTATGCTGAACGGGTTTGCCACGCCGGAAGGCACCGCCCGCTACCGCAGCCGCTTCCCCGAGCTGAGCCAGGCCGGACATTTCCGGCGCCAGTTGACCGGGCCGGCAGCCGGCGACCTGTGGATTTCCTCCATCGGGCTGGGCACCTATCTTGGCGAACCCACCGCCGAAGCCGACGCCGCCTACACCCAGGCCCTGCGTCTGGCGCTTGCTTCCGGCATCAACTTGCTGGATACGGCGATCAACTACCGCCACCAGCGCTCAGAGCGTAACATCGGCGCCGCCCTTCGGGAGATGATTTCTGCTGGAGAACTGCAGCGCGACGAGGTCGTGGTCTGTACCAAAGCGGGATATCTCTCTTTGGATAGCGAGGTTCCGCCCAACCCGGGCGCGTACTTCCGCGCCGAATACGTAGACAAAGGGATCTTGAGCCCAGCCGACCTGGTGGGTGGGATGCACTGCATGTCCGCCGGCTACCTCTCCGACCAACTGGAGCGCTCGCGGCGCAACCTGGATCTCGAAACCATCAACGTCTTCTACGTGCACAACCCGGAGACGCAACTGGGTGAGGTCCCGCGGGAGCGCTTCCGCCAGCGCCTGCGCGAAGCGTTCGTCATGCTCGAGGAGGCAGTGGAAGCCGGCAAGATCCGCTACTACGGCGTCGCTACCTGGAACGCGTTCCGCGTCCCGCCCGCCGCGCGCGATGCCATGAGCCTGGCCGAGACGGTCGAGATCGCCCGCGAGGCCGGCGGTGAGCAGCATCACTTCCGCTTTGTCCAGTTGCCGTTCAACCTGGGGATGCCGGAAGCCTTTGCCTACCGCAACCAGACCTGGGCAAAAGAAAACCTCTCGCTGCTGGAAGCGGCGTCGCGCGCCGGCGTGATGGTGGTGGGCAGCGCCACGCTCTCCCAGGGCCAGCTCACGCGCAACCTGCCGGAGTTCATCGAGCAGCAGCTGGGGGCGGGCGGCGACGGCGCCAACGCCATCCAGTTCGCGCGCTCGACTCCGGGCCTGGCGGTGGTGCTGGTGGGCATGGGCCGGCCCGAGCACGTGCGCGAGAACCTCAAAGTGGCCGCCTTGCCGACGGCGCCGCGCGAGCAGTGGTCGAAGCTGTTCGAGCGCGAGTAGAAGCCCGAATCCTCTTGCTTAAGTGAGCACCTTTCGTTAACAATATCTCTTCGGTGAAGGAGTTCACCGTATAACCGCTGTCTCACCTTAGCCGGGACAGATGATGACTCCTGACAGGATCTTGTCGCGGAGTCATGAGCCCGGCAACGATCCCACAAGACTCAGAGCTGGAGTTGTCACATGGAGAACGTGTGGGTTTTGGCTGCACTGTGGGTGGGGTTGGCGCTGGTGGCGACATTGTTCGCCATCTGGTTCAGGATCTCCACTGCCTTGACCGAGATCATCGTGGGCACGGTCGCGCAAGCGGGGCTCGTGATGCTGGTGGGCGCCAGCGGTTTGAGCGCGAAAACACCGTGGATCACTTTTCTGGCTGGTGTCGGCGCCGTAGTGTTGACCTTCCTGGCGGGCGCCGAGCTCGACCCGCTGGTCTTCCGCACCAAGTGGAAGGAAGCCACGGCGGTCGGCCTGGTGGGATTCTTCGGCCCTTTCCTGGGTAGCACTGCGGTGGCGCATTACATGCTGCACTGGAGCGCGCGTGCGAGCTGGCTGGCGGGGGTGGCTCTCTCTACGACTTCGGTGGCCGTTGTCTATGCCGTGATGCTGGAACTCGGGTTCAACCAGACCGAATTCGGCAAGGCCATCCTGGCGGCCTGCTTTATCAACGACCTCGGGACGGTTATCGCGCTGGGGCTGATCTTCTCTCCGTTCACGCTGCGGACGCTGATCTTCGTCGCCGTAAGTGTTGCCGTGTTCATCTTGCTGCCGTTCGTCACGCCCAAGTTCTTTCGCCGTTACGGCGGACGGGTTTCCGAGATCGAGGCCAAGTATCTTCTGTTGGTTCTCTTCGCCATGGGTGGTCTGGCCGTGTGGGCCGGGAGCGAAGCCGTGCTGCCCGCGTACGTAATCGGCATGGTGCTGGCCGGAACGGTGGGAAAGGATCACACGCTCATCCGCAGGCTGCGCACCCTGACCTTCGGATTGCTGACGCCGTTTTACTTCATCCGTGCCGGCTCATTCGTATCGGTGCCGGCGCTGCTCAGTGCTCCGCTGGTGTTCGTGGCGCTGTTCTTCGCCAAAATGCTCTCCAAGGTTGCCGGCCTGTTCCCCACAGTGAGGATCTTCAAATACCAGCGCGAGGAGGGGCTGTACTACACGCTGATGATGTCCACCGGCTTGACGTTCGGTACAATCTCGTCCCTGTTCGGGCTGAACCACGGGATCATCGACCAGACTCGGTACTCATTCCTGGTGGCGACCGTGATCGGCAGCGCGGTTGTCCCCACCTTGATCGCGAATGCGTTCTTCATGCCCCGGCATCTGTTGCCGCACAAGGAACAGAAGCCCGTGGGCTTCCCGCAGACCACTGCTTCCACGGCCGATTGAATGTGCTACTGAGCCGGATGGTTAGACGCGCAAAACCCGAGGTCGCACGCGCGCAGGAACTGCAAAGGTCTCTTCCGATCACCTGCGGGGCGTTGGAGGATGCCTTGCGCACGGGAGGATGTCCGGCATGCCAAGCGCTGCACAAGCTGGAGCAGCGGGGGTTGTTCTCATTTCTCTACGAGGGGATGATGTCGGGCCCGGCGCGGCAGGAATTTCTCGACAGCGGGGGATTCTGCCCCCGACACTTTCGGCTGGCGCAGCAGGTCAAACGGCGGTTGCAGGGGATTGGGGATTTTGAGCTGGCTGGCCTGTGTCGCCAGTTAGTGCCTCTGGCGCAGAAGGATCTCGAGGCTGAATCTGGCGACCGCCGCCGCTTAGGGTTAAGACGCCGCCCTGAGGCCTCGCTGATTCCTGGTCGCGATTGCATCTTCTGCCACGACACGCAGACACGCGAGCAGGAGATTATTGACGTTCTGGAGGGCCTGATCGCGGACGAGCGTTTTGCCGCTGGGATCACGTCCAACGGGTTATGCTTCCCACATGCCCGAATGGCAATGAGCGCTTGGAAACACACGGTCAGTCGCCAGTGGCTCGTGGCGGCGATGAGACAGTTCACCGCCGAGCTTGAGGCCGATCTGAAGCAATTCATCAGGAAACACGACGTACAGTATCGGCATGAACCGCTTGAGCGCGAGGCAGATATTGTGCGGCGCTCGGTCGCGTTCCTTGTCGGATTGGACAGCTTAAGCGGCTCGTAACCGGCAGACAGGAGGCAGGATGCCAGGTAGAAGACAAAACCCGTATTTCCGCAGGATCCTCGTGGGCTATGACGGTTCTGTGCAGGCCGAGAAGGCTGTCGACGTTGCCATTTCCCTGGCGGAATCCTTGGATGCCACCGTCCTGGTTTTTGCCGTGGCCCGCCCCCCGGAACCGGCCACATCCGTCGAAGTAGAGGCCGTGCTCGACGATGCCCGTGAACACTACGAGCAGGGGTTCGTCAACGTGCGGCGGAAAGCGCAGCAACAGGGCATCAAGTTGGAGACGGACATTGCCGTCGGACACCCGGCCGAACAGATTATTCACCGCGCCGAAACCGACAAGATCGACCTGGTGATCCTCGGCCGTCGGGGAACCTCGATGTTCGCGAGGCTGATCATGGGTTCCATATCAGCTCGTGTCCTGCGCTACGCGCACTGCCCGGTGATGGTGGTGGCCTAAGGCCACGGCATTATGGCCCCCGAAAAGCAGGTAGAAGACGAGCTCAACGAACACCACCTCCGGCGCTTGCTGGTGAGCTGTCAGTACGTCGACCACCTGCTCTCCGAGATCGAAAACGTGCTGAATACCGCCGCTTCGCTGGCAGTCTTCCCGAAATATTTCATCGACATCAACCCCGCCGAGCGACAGGTAATCGAAGACTACAGCGCGCGGATACGCCGGCAGCTACTTCGGCTCGTGGAGCGACACGGCATTGCCCACCAGCCGGGCATTCCCGCAACCCGCGCCATCCACAGCCTGCTTTCAGTGGCTCAGATATCCGTGGAAGAGTTAAATCCCAGGCACCTCCGCGGCTACGGAAAGGTCCCGGAAAGCGCTGCCGCCGTGCTGAAGCCACTGGTCGGCGAGCTTGAGGAGTTGATCGCAGCCCTGGATCGGTTCGTCACCAACGCGCATGGCCACAGCGCCGAGCCGGAGGGTTGAGCCCGTGCCTGTCCGAGACGCCGCATTGGACTTTGGCGCTTCCCGATCGGCCACCCTCAGAAACGTGGAGACCATCGTCCGTGTGGCTGAGAAACGCGGAGAAAACGCGGCCGTAGAAGAAATCCGCGAGACCGCTGCGAAACTGACCGACAACCGCTTCTATCTGGCGGTTCTGGGGCAGTTCAAGCGGGGCAAGACCACGCTGATCAACAGCCTGCTGGGGGTGGACGTGCTGCCGGTCGCGGTGGTGCCGCTGACTTCGATCATTACCATCCTCAGCTATGGCGAGCGTCCGGAAGTCACTGTGCATTTCCTCTCGGGTGAAACGCGGGCGATTCCCATGCCAGAGTTGGAGCACTATGTGACCGAGCGCCATAACCCGGAGAACGTGAAGGGCGTGAAGCACGTGGAGGTGCGCTACCCTTCGCCGTGCCTCAAGGACGGCATGCTGCTGGTGGACACGCCCGGCGTGGGCTCAACGTACCAGCACAACACCGAGGTCACGCATTCCTTCCTGGCGCAGGTGGATGCCGCAATTTTCCTGGTTTCCGTGGACCCTCCCCTCACCCAGACCGAGGCCGAGTTTCTGCGCCGCGCCAAGGAAGAGGTCCATCACTTCTTCTTCGTGCTCAACAAAATCGATCTCATGACCGAGGCTGAGATGCAGGAGTCGCTGGCCTTTACGCGCACCCAGATTGAGCGGCAGGCAGGCCTGAGCGGGATCGAGCTCATTCCCATGTCAGCCCGCATGGCTCTCGAAGCCAAGCAAGCCAGCGACGGACAGCGCTTGGGCGCAAGCGGACTGCCTGCTTTCGAGACCGCGTTGTCCGATTTCCTGATGAAGGACAAGGGGCAGGTTTTGCTGCGATCGTCACTGAGCGATGTGCTGCGAGTCGCCGCTGATCTGCGTTTCGCCATTGAAGTGGAGATCAAAGCCGCCGCCGTACCCCTGGCCGAACTGCAGGAGAAACAGCGCCTGCTGGAGATGGAGTTGGCAAAGATCGAGCAGGAGCGGAGCGACATGAATGTCCTGCTTGCGGCCGAGGTCAACCGGCTGGTGGGCGAAGTCGAGTCCGACTTGAACCGGCGCGTGGAAGAATCGGTGCCCGCGGTCCGCATGCGGCTGCAGGACTTGTATACCGCCCAGGCCAAGGCAGGCCGCAGCCAACTCGGCCGTCTCCTGGACGATTTCATGAAGGAGCAGGTGGAGGCGGTCTTCAACACCTGGCGGCTCGAAGAAGACCACAAGATGAACCAGGTCTTCACCGCCATGTCCTCGCGCTTCACCGAGAAGACCAATGCCATCATCCGCGACATCCGCACGGTCACCTCTCGGCTGTTCGACATTGGCGTGGAAACCTTCGATTCCCCGGAGGCGCTGAGAGCGGAAACCCATCTCTATTACAAGGTGGATCCGCTGTTCTACTTCACCATCGACAAGATCCCGTTCGTTCTGCCCAAATTCCTGTTCCGCGGCTACGTGCTCTCGAAGATGCAGGACAAGATCAAGATGGAGCTGTACCGCAACGCCGGCCGCATCCGCTACGACTACCTGGAGCGCATCGAGAAGAGCACGAACGACTTCCGCAGGGCGCTGAACCTCAAGATTGATGCTACGCTGGGCGGTATTGGGCAGGCGATTGAGCACGCCATCGCCGCCCGGCGGACTTCTTCGGTGGAATACGAACGGCAGATGGAGCTTTACCGCCAACACAGTCGGGAACTGGAAAGCATCGTACGAGACTCCCAAGCACTGCTCGCACAGGTAACCGCACAACGGGGGGAACTGCGCCAGTGACGCCGGCGTTCCTTTTCGACCGTGACGAAGAGATCGAGGGCTTGCGACAGCGGCTGAACAAGCGCCGATCATTTCTTCTGCACGGCCCTTCAGGCGTGGGGAAAACGCTGCTTCTCCAGCGCGTGCTCCATGATTTCCCGCAAGCGCTCTGTTCGCCGGACTCCACCGCCGCTCAGCCGGTTTTCCGTAATCTCGCTTCGGGGCTCCTTGCCGCCGGGGACCCACAGGTTCTCAGGGCGATGGGCCGGCAGGGGATCGAAGGCCTCAAGTCGAAATCCGCGGTTGCCCTTAAGGGGATCACCCTGGACGCGCTGCGAGCGCGAGAGTGCTGGGTCGTCCTGGACCACCTCGCCCTTCCATCCCAGTCGTTTGCGGCGGCGGTTCGCGAGATCATGGGTTGGGGCCACACCCCGGTCATCGCCGTCGCCCGCTCCGCGCATATGGAAGACGTCGGTTTCCTGCAGCCCTTGTTCTCGGACCGCTCCGAGCGCTTTGAGCTTCGGAATTTCTCGCTCGCGGTGGCTGAGCAGTTCGCGCAGGAGGTCGTGCGACGGGCGGGGCTGTTCGCCGAGAACATGGGCGAATTCCTCGACCGCGTGCTGGAGTTCAGCCAGGGCAATCCGGGCGCGATCCTCTCCATGCTGGAGATGGCTAAGCATCCCAAGTACCGCTCCGCCGAGCACATCAAGATCACGCCTCTGTACTTGGATTTCCGGCTCAACTGGAAGCCAGTACACCCCGCCTGACCGGCGCGAACTGATCGCAGAAGTGGCAAACCGGCCGTAGAGCCTACTCACTAGCCCTGGAGTGGCGAATCGCCAGCATGACCGCGCCCGCCAGCGCAAACCCGGCTGCGTACACGAAGGCGACTTGTGCGGATGCGGCCGCCCACAGCCAGCCCACAATCGCGCTGGACAGGAAATCGCCAATCCCATTCACCAGCCCGAGAATGCCGAAACCGTGCCCGCGGACGTGAACGGGCAGCAGTTCGGCGGCATACGAGGCTTCTACCGCATCCACGATCCCGATGTAAACGCCTGCTCCGATGAAGAGAGCTACCAGTTGCAGCAGAGAGGTCGCGAAGCCAAACCCCAGCGCGACTCCGCAGAACAGCACATATCCGGCAATCAACAGCGAGCGCCGGCTGAATCGATCTCCCAAACGCCCTGCGGGGAATGATACGGCCGCATAGAACACGTTGTGCAGCGTGTAAAGCGCGATAGCGATGGTGTTGGCGCGGGCCCCATAGGTCGGCTGGAGAATATCCGCTGCTCGAAGAATCAGCAGTGTATGTGCGAAGTTGCCCAACCCGAAAATCCCCACGGAGTAGAGGAAGATCTTGAATGTGGGAGGCAAGTGCTCGAAGGATTCCCGGATGCCAAGCGTCGATGGCGGTCTCCGCGGCTCCCGAACCGCAGCTATGGAAAAAACCGCGAGCATCCCCGGGATAAAGGTCAGCAGGAAAATCGTGCGCAGGTGTAAGTGAGGTACGAGCAGTAACGCCAGGGCTGGACCGACTACGGCGCCGACCGTATCCATCGCCCGGTGCAGCCCAAAAGCACGCCCGTACGTCTGCGGGGTCACGGAGTCGGCAAGCATCGCGTCGCGCACCGGACCTCGCGCGCCGCGCCCCATCCAGGCCAGCACTCTCAGCCCGAGCACGGATAGCCAACTGCTTGCGAACGCGAATCCCGCCTTACCGAGAGCCGTCAGCGAATACCCAGCGATCGCGATTTCCTTACGCCGGCCGATCCGGTCGCTATAGTGCCCGCTGAGGAACTTCAACAGGCTGGAAGCGGCGTCGGACGCGCCTTCAATCAAACCGAGCGCACCGCTGCCCGCCCCGATCATCTTGAGGAACAGCGGCAGGATGGCCGTCGCTGCTTCATGGCTCGTGTCGCTGAAAAGGCTGGACAGCGACATGAGGACGACGTTCCGGTTCAGCCAGTCCTCACCCCGCACCGGCGCTTCTCCCGACAGTCTTATTCAGACTGTCTGTCATGCTTGGATTTGAGAAGGACTTGCCGGAGCTTCCGACTCGCGAGACAAGAACCCTCTCTTGTCAGGAGTCATCAGCCGTCCCGGCATTTAACGTAACGGGACAGCGGTTAGTCAGGCTAGTTAAAGGCGGAACTCCATCGCCTGCGATGCTATGCTACCGCCGCCAGATCACCGAAGCAACCCACCAAATGAGGGCGGACGAGATCACGGTCTTCAAGAGCCTGGGGTGCGCGCTGGCAGATCTGGTAATGGCGACCCTCGCCCGCCAGAACGCAGAGCAGCGCGCGAGTGTGTGACCATGCCGCAGCGATACGACGTGGCCGTCATCGGCGCCGGCGCTTTCGGCGCGTGGACCGCATACCAACTTCGCCGGCAGGGGAAGAAAGTGGCGCTGCTCGACGCCTACGGCCCCGGCCACAGCCGCTCGAGCTCCGGCGGCGAGACGCGCATCATGCGCATGAGCTACGGTCCCGACGAGCTCTACACCCGCTTCGCCCTGCGCGCGATGAAACTCTGGCGCGAGTTCATGCGCCGCTCCGGACAGCAGCTCTTCCTGCGCACCGGCATGTTGTGGCTGGCGCGCAAGCGGGACAGCTATCCGCAGGAGAGCCTGAGCACTCTCATCCGGCTGCGCGTGCCCTGCGAGAAGCTGTCGCGTGCGGAAGTGAGCCAGCGCTTCCCGCAGTTTTCCTTGCGCGGCATTGATTGGGGACTACTGGAGCCGGAGGGCGGCGTCCTACTGGCGCGCCGCGCGGTGCAGGCGGTGGTGGCACACGCAGTTGCGGACGGAGTCGAGTACATTGGAGAAGCCATCGAAGCGCCTCGCACCGGTTCGCAACTGGACGCTATCGTCACCAACACCGGCCGGCGGGTCGCCGCCAGCGAGTTCGTTTTCGCCTGCGGCGCGTGGTTGCCGCGCATCTTTCCGGACACCGTGGGCAAGCGCATGTTCCCGTCCCGGCAGGAAGTGTTCTTCTTTTCCGTAGCGGCCGGCAGCAGCAGGTACGCCCCGCCGGCGATGCCGGCATGGTACAGCTACGCCGATAACATCTATGGCACGCCCAACGTCGAAAACCGGGGAATCAAGATTGGCTTCGACGGGCACGGGCCGGCCTTCGATCCCGAGACCGCCGACAGGGTGGTCAGCCAGCGCGGGCTGCGCGCCATGCGCCAGCACATGCGCAAATACTTTCCCGAGCTGCGCGATTCGCCGTTGTCGGAGACCAGGGTGTGCGCGTACGAAAACACTTCCGATGGCGATTTCCTGATCGACCGCCACCCTGACATCGAGAACGTGTGGATCGCGGGCGGCGGCTCAGGGCACGGGTTCAAGCATGCTCCGGCCGTGGGGGAGTACGTCGCCGGGCTGATCTGCGGAGATGCTCGTCCTGAGCCGCGCTTTGCGTACGCCACCAAGGCGACGGTGAAAAACAGAAAGGTGTATTAGATTGGCGATCACTGTCGCTGCCAGGTCGCGCCGGCGTCGGAGGTCGTCCAGGTTTCGCCGGTCGAGCTGGCGACCACTCCGTTTCCATAATCCCTACCCTTCCGCGCGCGGAAAGGATCGGATACCATCGAGGAGCAGGACATCATAGGCCAACAGCGCTGGAGAGGTTCACCACGATCTGAAAGGGATTGCCAACGCTCGCACTAGGAGTTACCTTTTACAAGTAACATGCGGATTTGTAATCCAAAATTGTGGACGGAACCTAGAAGTTGGTATCCGTATTATGCGGGGTTCTCCTCGCGTTTCGCTCGCCACATTCTGTCATCTGCCAAGCTCACGAGTGGCGCACGGGTTCTAGATCCCTGGAACGGAGCCGGCACTACCACCGGAACCGCGGCCGGATTAGGCCTAGTCGCACTTGGGTGCGATCTCAATCCAGCTGCCGTTGTTATCGCAAAAGGACGCCTCGTCGGGAGAGAAGACCTTCCCAGTGTCGCGCCTCTTGCTAACGACATAATTGCAAAGGCGAACGAGCGGTCTAGTCATCTGGCAATGGTCGATGCAGAGCCGCTCCTGAGATGGTTCCAGCGGCAGAGTGCGGGCTTCATCAGGTGCATCGAAGTTGCTATTCGTGAACTTCTTGTTGGAAATGGACCTACATTACACGCCAATCAGATGTCTGCTCTGGCGGCATTCTTTTATACGGCACTCTTCCGTGCCACACGTAGACTCGCCCGAAATATGTTGACGTCCAATCCGACGTGGATACGTCAGGATGTACCCCTCAATTCGCGCGTACGCCCGGGACCGGAACATATAGCGTCTACCTTCGAAGAGGAAGTCGATGCGCTAGCGCGCTATCTAAAGTTCCGCGTTGGTCCGGTTTCGGCAGAGCTGTCTCTTTCGTCTCTGCAAGTAGCCTCGTCGGAGCGCATTCCATACTCGAGTCAATCAGTCGACTTCGTGCTTAGTTCGCCCCCATATTGCACTCGAATCGACTATGCAGTCGCAACGGCGTTGGAATTAGCTGTCCTCGGCATGTCCCATGAACGATTTCGTCGCCTTCGGACCAGCCTGATGGGTACCTGCACAGTCGGTCATTCTGCTCCCGCTGAGATTCCGGATGAATGGGGGATCACGTGCCACCAATTCTTGAGCAGCCTGAAGGCACATCCATCAAAAGCTTCTGCCACTTACTACTTCAAGAATCACAGTCAGTACTTTCGTTCGTTGGCCAATTCGATACGTGAGATTGAACGAGTTTTGAAGCCTCGCAGCAGCTGCGTCATCGTAGTTCAAGATTCATTCTACAAAGACATTCACAATGACCTAGCGCAGATCGTTTCCGAAATCGCTACCATCCACGGCTTCAAGAGTGTTCTGAAGAGACAGTTCCCAGTTCCGTGGACTCTCGCCGGTGTGCATCCGGGAGCGCGGTTATACAGAAGTGAATTCAAGGCCACGGAAAGCGTATTGTGCCTGACAAAATCCACTTACTGACATGCCAAATCAATGATATTTCGCACGTCGTCGATCCAGTCCGTTATGACGTTCTGCGGCCTTCCAGGTGATCGGGAGCAGAGGATCTCGCTCGGCCGCAGGTGCACGCTTAGTCCGACGGACCTCGCAACCCGTGCCGTCTTGCGGGCGGTTCCTTCATCTCGATGCGCAAAAAAGTTTCGCATGGTCGGCAGGTCGCGGAACACGGTTGTCGAGTAGGAGAATGCGGCCTTCACATTGGTGTAATTAGACGCGCCGATAGTCCTGAGCAGCAGCAAAAGAATACCGGGGTCACTCCAGTTCGGCTCAGCGCCCCGCGGTTGGATCGTGGTGACGGCAAAGCTAATCGCATCTTTAACAGATGGAAACGTCGTGGCGCATTTCACTCTTCCTCCGACATCTTGTTTTGCGCAAAATACGGAGGAGAGATAAAAAGATCTAGCGAAAGATGCCCAGAGGTTGGACGTTTCAATGGTTAAGTAAGCGATATCGCGGTCGACACGATTGTGGACTGGCGGCACGAGCGGGAATGCTAGAGTTCTGAGCCGCACTGCGCGCTGCACCGCCGAACGCCTTAGACGCCGTATTCTCGATGACTGCCTCATGGAAAGTCAGGTGACGTTAGGGCTCTGCAGATCCATTTGAATCTCGTCGCGCGTTGCTGGCGTGTATTCGTTTTCTCTGTGCAGGCTGCGATAAAGTCGTCGAAGTCTTCGTTATTATCTGGATTCTCGAGAGCATCATTCAGCTGAAGCAGGTTCGGTATAAGGATTTCATCATCGAATGCCTTAACCTTCTCTGAATCAACGAACTCCTCCAGAGCTTCGACCCCCCGACGCTGATGAACGACGGCGAGAACAAGCGAGTAGAAAAGGTATGGCCTCATCAAATTCGTTTGATGGATTGGCTGCCAGTCGCGAATATTGTCCATGCCTTCTGTAAGCCAAGTGTCGGCCTGCTTCTCCTCAGCAAATCGCTTGTCGCGTTTCTTGTAAAGGCTGTCCAGCATTCGCTTGTTTGTCGTCCGTATTCCATGAAAGAGTGCATCGCAAATCTCAGAAAATAACTTAGTGTCAGCCATGCGTACGAGTTGCTTCTCACCAAAGACACCAAGATCCCCAAAGGCTTTGTTGAACCGCGCGCAGAATTTGTGAATAAACCACTTGAATTTACCTTGAAATACCGCATGTCGGTGCTCCTCGGCGTTTAGAGGAATTGTGTAAGAATTGATTCTTCTGAAAACTTCGACGATTTCTTCGCGCGTGGTCTCCAAGAATTCATCGAAACTGAGTGAATAGTTAATGAATTTTTGTTTCAGCTCATCATCTAGTTTCGTGTAGCTCTTGCCCGCAATATCTTCCGATTCGACAGAGGAAGGCAACTCGAATTTGTCATTGTAAAAATCACGGATGGCGGCTGTTCGCTGCTGCCCGTCCACAATTTCGGAGATAGTTCTCCTGCTCTTTAGATCTGTGATAGGGTACAGGTACATTTTCGGTAACGGGAAGCCGAGGATTATGGTCTCAATCAGATATCCCCGCGCTGTGTCGGGCCAGACTTTGTCGCTCCGCTGATAATCTCTGTTCACCTTTACGTCGCCGCGTTCGATCGAGGCGCAGTATGCCGCGACAGTCATATTGTTCGGGTTTATACGCACGTGAAGTCCTCCCCCGAGATCTACTCAATTCCTGATTACCGACAAAACAAAGAGGATCATGCCGAAACAATACAGGAACATCTGGGTTCGGGACAACCACGCAGCAGCCGGTCTCAAAATGTGGAAAGAACCCTCACTGCGAGCGCCAGGTCGCGCCGGCGTCGGAGGTCGTCCAGGTTTCGCCGGTCGAGGTGGCGACCACTCCGTCACGAGCGTCAGTGAACTCGATGCGCACGATGTCGCCGCTCGGGGTGCGGCCGTTTGCCTGTATTCGCACACGCGCCCAGTGCTCTCCACCATCGGCCGAGTGAAAGAGTGCGCCACCGGATCCACCGGCCCAGACGTCATTAACCACGACTGCGACCGCGCGGAAGGTAACACCCTCCGCGACCGCAACTTCCTTCCAGCGTCGCCCACCATCGAAGGAGCGCTGTAAGGCCCCAGAGTCGGAGACGCTCCAGCGCGGGCTGAGGGGCGCGCGCCTGGCGAAGCCCGCGCCAGAGCGCTGAGACAGGGCTGCGGCCTCGCTCTTCGGGGCGGGAGCGGCGGAGGCCGTGACTCCGGCCGAGCCCGCGGCCTCGACCGCTTGCTTGGGCGTGGTCGAAGGAACCGGTACCGCCTGCACCTGGGCCTGGTCGATCTTTCTCTGCTTCTCCAGTGGAGGCCCTTGGATGGCGTCAGCGCCGGCTGGCGGCGCCACCTTCTTGAGAGCCGCAGGGGGAGGCGCAGGGGCGGCCGCGGCATTGCTCGTTGCAACAGGAGATGGAGCGCTGCCGCCAGTCGCGACCGTGTCACGGCTCGCAACTTTCCCACCGCTCACAGCACCCATCGGCCTCCGACCATTGAACGTTTCGGCCCGGCCCACCGTTCCGCCCGTCTGCACAAGCTTCCGCGATTCCTTCTGCTCGGGTGGGGATTGGGAGACTGCGGGGGCTTGCATCGTGGGGGTCTGCGCAGCCTGGTTCGAGCTGAGGGCGACTGCCGGGGCACTGGCGCTGTGTCCCTCACGAAGCCGCATTCGCGTGCCCACCGCGATCAGCACCACCAGCGCCGCCGCCGTGAGCGCTCCCCAGTGCACGACAGGCGAGCGCCACCAGGAACGGCTTGCCACTGCCGCTGCTACCCGCCGCTCTTCCTCGACTTGTGGCAGCGCCGAAAGCGCCACCACCTGGCGGCACTCGGCGCAGCGCGACAAGTGGTCGAGCACCTGCGCCCGTTCCTGCTCCGTGAGCGCGCGCTCGGCGAAGGCGGGGAGCAGGTTGGCGTCGGGATGCTCGCCAACCACCGCCTGGGTGCGCAGGCGCTCGCGCACGATTTGGGGCACATCAGCCATCACTCGCTGCCCTTCCCATAGAACGCAGAAGGTCCGCCTTTTTGCGAGAGGCGCCCGGTCACGTCCACCGACAGGTCGCGGACGTCGGTCGCGAGCGCTTCCTCCGCCTGCCTGCGGCTCATGCCACGCCGCAGTAACTCATCCATGATCCTTTCCCGCACCGCGCGCGCAACTTTCTCCAGCTTACGGCTGATGGTGGATTCGTGCACGCCGAGCGTGCGTGCGATCTCCGCCAGCGTGCGCCCGTCCAGGTGGTACGAGGCAAGGATAAACCTCTCTTCGGCCGCGAGCGCTGCCAGAACGGCGTCCGTCGCCTCCACCAGGCGCGGGTCGGGCGCCTGCTGCGGAGGCGGATCAGCGGCGGCAAACTGCGCGCCCGCTTCCGTCTTTTCTTCCAGGCTGACCAGGCGCTGCCGGCGGCGGTAACGGTTGACGTACTCCTGCGCCAGCGTGGCGCGCAGCCAGCCTTCGAGGGAGCCGCGCCCGGCGTAGTAGTTCAGCTTCGACACCCGCCGGCCTTCGCGCGTTTCCGTGCCGTAGAGGTCCGCATAGAGGGAGTCGGCCAGTTCGCGGGCCGAGCTGTCTTCGCGGGTGATGGAGCGGGCGGCGTCGTAGAGCTTCTCGCGGTAGCGGGTGAGAAAAACCTCCCAGGCGCGCTCGTGGCCGGCGGCGCAGGCACGCGCCAGGGCCAACTCCTCCAGGCGCAGCCCGCGGCAGAACCCCAGGGCATCGCCTTCGCTCCTTCCGGCGGGAAGATACTTGGTGGCGATCTCGTCAAGGATGCCGGCGAACTCCTGCTCCGACAGGCCGATATCGGCGGCGCGGCTGCGCTGGTACAGCTCCGCAACGGCGCTGGCGCGGATCTTCCGTGCGGCCGGTCCGGGCATTTGGGCAGTGCCGCTCATGACCTCAGGGCGCGACTCAAAAACTGTGCTGCTGGATGGTATCAACTTGGATGCAAGAGAACATCGCCCGAGGTGCGAAAATCCCCTAATTTATGTTGGTTTTAGCAGTGTCGGATGGGGCTGTTTGTGCCGCAAGTGTGCCAAACCGTTCCATCTTCGCCGCCGCGTCCCTGAGGTCGTCCTCGGATACGATGTTGTAACGGTCAAAGATCGCCCGAGTCCTATGCCCGCTGATGCTCATGGCGACACGCTCTGGGATGCCCCGCCTCACCATGTTGCGGACACCGGAGCGTCTCAGATCGTGAAAGAGAAGATCGGGCACCCCCGACTTGGCGGTCACGTTCTTCCACGCCTTGGCGAAGTTAAGCACCGGCTTGTCGTCCTCGCGGGTGAACACCGCGTCGTTCGGCTGCTTGCCCTCGCAGCAGGCGGACAGCAGCGAATGCACGGCGTTCGTCATGACCACCGTCCTGCCCTCCCCCGTCTTCGTGGTGCCGGGTTCAAGCCGGATAGTGCGGTGCATCAGATCAACCTGCTGCACTTTCAGCCCGAGGATTTCCCCGCGACGCCATCCGTAGGCGAAAGCGACCTCGAAGATCGCCCTGAGCCAGAGCCCGACCTTCGCGCACTCGTCCGCGAGCCTGTAATACTCGTCGTCCTTAAGGAATCCCTTGCGGACGTTGTCCTCCCTCAAGCGGGGAATCCACGGGATCATACGCACCTTTCCCTCCTTTTTTGCGAGGTGCAGGGCCCCGGAGATCACCGCAAGCTCGCGGTTGATCGTGCCGTTCGTGGGCGGCATCCCGTGCTTGCCGTCGCGTTCCTTCCGCCGCTTGGCGACATACTTCCTCATCATGTCGGTGGTGAGCAGGCGTGCCTTCACGTTGCCGAAGAACGGCTCAAGATGGTTGTCCCATTTCGCCTTGTACCATGCCGACGTGGGCTTGTCGGCGCTGTCCGTCAGGTAGGACTGCACCAATTCCGCCAGCGTGACCTTGTCCGCATCGGGCGCTGTTACGCCGGATGCCGCCTCGATCACCCTCTGCCTGAGCCATTTGGTTGCTTCGCCTTCGGTTGTCTTCTCGGTTGATGTCCTGATGCGGTGGCCGTGGACGGTGTAGTCTGCCCACCAGACCCCGCCCCGTTTGTAGACCCTTCCTTCGCCTTTCATGGCGTGTTTCCTCCTCCTTGCCTAGAAATGTAGTGCGTTGGACTTTCAGGGCACAAGTTACCGGGGTAATGGCCTTGTACGGGATCAAAAGCAAGCCGAAACCTAGGATTGCACTTTTCGGGCTGGGCCTGAGCTGGATCGCGTTGTCTGAGCCGCCAGAACCCGAAGGCTTGGGCATCGCCCCGCCGAAGCGTTTCAGAGACTGCGGGAAGCCTTTTTGGCCAGACTGCCGCCCCATCGCCCGCGCCGACCCGACCGGCGATAGCCCCGTCACGCCGCTGTGACCAGCCTACCGCCCCTTCTGTGAGGGCGCATCGGATCGGCTTGGTGCCCTGAATGCCCGGATTCGGCGGCTTGCCCCTCTGTGGTAACTTTCGACGCACGATGCCAACGGCGGCCCAGACAGCGGGCAAGCGCCTCCGAGCCCTGCGCGAGAGCTTGGGGCTCTCCCTCTCGGAGGTCGAGCGGCGGACACGGGAGCTTGCCGCCGTGCGGCACAATCCAAGGCTCCGGGTGCCGAAGAGCCGGTTATGCGACATCGAAACGGCAAAAACGCACGCCGAGCATCCACTGCCTCTACGCGCTGGCGCGGGCGTACGGCTGCGATGTCCGCAAGCTGATGGGGTTCTACGGGCTCACGTAAATCTCTTTCTTGCTGCGTGATGGTCTGGAAACCGACAGGCTCTCGCGAGAGTGTCAGGTGTTCCTCGCAGCGCTAAACCCTTTGCGCCTTCAAACGTCCAATAACATCAAATGAGCAGGCCGCAGTGAAACGGAAACCGTCAACATCACCACGTACCGAACCGTAGGGGGATTGCATGCTGGGTGTGATGAGCGAGAACCGTGGAAACGCAGCGGTCTTGCGCTGCTCGGGCAGGATCGTTGCAGGAGAAGAGGCTTGGAGTCTTTACAACACCGTCATTTCCCAGCAGGGAAAGCGGGTCGTCGTGCTTGACCTGAGGGGGGTGAGCAGGGTTGACGCTGGCGGCTTGGGCGTTTTGGTCTCCTTGAGGCGATGGGCTCGCGTCGGCGGTGTGAAGCTGCGACTCATCCCCTCGAAGGCTGTGGAGGAAATGCTTGATCTGGCCGGGTTGCGTCCTCTCTTTGAGATTCGCTCGACCGAGAACGCCCAGCCCGCGCTGAGCCTCCCGAAAGACAGCGCGATTGGGGTCGCGGCTGACGACTGACGGTAGCCGTCCCTCCTTGCGCGAGGTTCAGAAGATATGAAATGCCCCGAGTGCGGAAACTTCTTTAGCCCCGACCAGCAAGCGCCGGTCTGCCCGCACGAACTTTTGAACCGCTTCGAGCCATCTCCGCGTCTTCTCGCCGAGAAAGAGCGGCTGGCCATGGACGAAGCTTTCCATTCTAAGGACGCAGACGCGCTTCGGCATTGGCGCGAAAGCCCAAATCCAGCCGTCCGCGATTATGCCGAGGGTCTTTTGGATAAGCTCTTGCAGGAAACCAAAGCCTGAGCGCGACGGCCTCGGACACATCCGCAAGAGGAAGCAGGATGCCGTCCAAAATTTCTTTCTCTGACATGCCCCCCTGTTCAATTAGAAACCAAGTCTCACAGAGAGGGTGCTGGGAGCAAGAACCGCACTGCTCACGGGTTCTGTGGCGCAAGGCGGATTCTGGCGTTGCACACCGGGCACCGCATGGCCGCTACCGCAACATGGATGTTGTAGAGTGAGCGGCAGCTTGGGCACATCATCGGCAACCCGGCAGGCCTCGTCTGGGCATTGGCGGCCAGCAACAGCGCGATACCACCCCCGATGAGCGCCCCAGTTGCGGTCTCCGATATGCCCGCGCCCAACCCCGCCCCCGCCACAACGGCCTTCAGGATGTGGGAATCGTCGTATGACGCGACAATCGAGCGAAGATAGGCCAGCCATGGGTCGGTGTATGGGAAGCAGACGTAGTGTCGCAGGTGAGGGATAACGACGGACAGCCGAGGGAAGTCTTCAAGCGCCTCCAGCACCCAGATGTCCTTGTTCGTCCCGCGAGCCGTTCCCGATTCCCAAACCACCCAGTCGCGTGTGTGCTTCAACGCTTCGACGTTGGGGCCGAGCAGGACCATGATGGCATTCGAGGCCATGATGTCAGCGGCAATCTGGGCCGCAGTTCTCCGGCCGTGAACGATTGCCTCGACCTCCTCGTACTTCGCTTGCACGTTGGTCGTCGCGAATGCCTTGCTGAGAAAATCGAGTTGCTTCGTGTCTTTACTGCTGTGAGAGACGAAAATCTGCGCCACCTGTCCTCCTCGTTAGAGAGAATCCCGGATTACGGCTTCCAAAAAGGGTCGCCCAGATCGCCTATCGTGCCGAAGTGCTCGCACTGGGTTGGGGCAACGGCTGCGAGCCGCCGGTCGTGCTCCAAGGTGAAGGCGTCGCCGTCATAGCCGACGAACCCGCTGCCGGGGCGGATTCGGCACCATGGCGTGAGCATCTGCACAAAAACCCCGACCGCAGTGGAAGCCAGCACTCCATTCGGCCAGACAACCTGCGGGTTGCCGCCAGCCTCGCCGTAACGGCGGCCCTCGTCGTCAAGGTTCTTCGCCCGGATGAAGCCCACGCACTTGAAGCACTGCCGCCCCGGCATCGACACAACCACCTGACCGGAGATCGAATAGGGCTCGCCCTCGTGCACGTCCATGCCGATGTCGATCAGGGGGATCATCGCCCTGCGGCAGCTTTCCTCAAGCTGCGCCCTCCCGCCGAAGCCGTCGATGCAGCCGAAGACTACGTCGCACGCACGCAGCGCCGGGAAATCTGTCTGCCATTCCGCTTGGATCGGCCAGACCACCGAGTAGGGATTGATGCCCCTGATCATCCGCTCGGCGACGAGGACCTTGGGCACCTTCGAGAGTGCGTCCGCGAACGTCGCCCCCATCGTGCGGTTCAGGTTGGGGAAATCGGTGAAGTCAGGGTCGAACAGGGCGAATCCGCCGAGGCCGACATGCGCCAACTGCTGGGCAATGTGCGAGCCACCACCCCCGAGGCCCACTACCCCGACCCTCGTTTCCCGGAACAGCGCTTCGCTGTCCTCGCCGAGAAAGCTCTGGCGGCTGAAGCGGTCGCTCACCGCACCCTCCCAAGGAACCGCATCGGGAACCCGACCATAGTGATCTGGGCGATCCTGATGGGCTTCTCCCGGCGCGGGTGCCAGCACAGCCCGGCTGCTGCGTCCGCGCTGAGGACAAGCGTGCCGTGCGGCAGGCCCGGCTTCACGTTCCAGAAGTCTGGGATGAACCTGCGCGACTCCCGGAGGTCGGGACGGCTGAACCAAGGGGGCCCGCTGTGCTCGTGCAGGTGGACGTGGAACATGCTGGCGTCGTTCGTGAGGGCAAACTGCATCGCCGCCCGCATGGCGTCGGCGTTGAACACGCACCCGAACCGGGGGTCGTCGGCGTACCACTCATCCGGCACCGGAATGTAGCTGTGCGCGAGCACCAGAATCCCGCCGCGGCACGCGCTCGCTTTGCAGCCGATGAACGCCGCACGCTCGGCTGCGAACGGGTGCGGCCGCCGGAGATCGGTGGTGATCTCGTCCAGCAGAGCGGCGGTCAGCTTGAAGTGGATGTTCATCGCAGGGCCTTGAGGTGGTTCGCCAGCACTTCGATGGGCCGTCCGTCATTCAGAACGCCGCTCCACGAATAGGCGAACCAATTGCGCTGGAGGACGGGCACGTTCTGCGCGTTCCAGTTCAGGCCGTTCCTGCTTGCCACCTGCTGTGCGAAGTACAGCCGGGTCGGGTAGCCGTCGCGGGCGCTCAGGCACAGCAGGGCATCGACTGCCGCAGGGGTGCAGCCCGCCGGGAGGCGCAATTGCGGGAGCAGGACGTAGTTCCGCTCGAACTCGGTGTACTCCTTCGCACCGGCGCAAAGCTGGTCAAGCTCCCGCAGGTCTTCCTCTTTAAGCATGGGACGAGCCGCCGCCGCGAACGTGGCTGACGAACACCTCCCCGCCGCGGATGTGGATTTTCGCGTTGTCGTCCAGCGGCACCAGCTTGCCGTCCACGACCTGCTCAAGCTCGCGGGAGGCATCAACGCCCAAGGCGGCCTTGAGTTGCGAGACCACCCACTCGCGGGCTCGGTGCGCTCTCCCGCAGTGGGGCTTGGGCATTGGTCAGGATCAGGGCAGGGGTAGGCCGCATCGCACTCGGCACAGATGTGGTTCTGCGGCATCTTCGACATGGCTGAGATGCAGCTTATGCCGCCTCCCATTTTTCAGCAGCCTCGTCCTTCTCGAATCCCCATGCCTTCAGCAAATCTGAGGGAACATACTTATCGTCCATGTTTCGCCGCACCCAGTCTTTCAGCAGAGCAATTGCTCGAAGCGGTGCTCCGGGTCAAGCCGCGCCTGCATGTGTTCGGGCATATCCATTACGGGTACGGCACGCACCCGACGAAGGGCACGCTGTTCGTCAATGCGGCTGTGTTCACCGTGGGCGACCCGAGGGAACCAATCGTGGTGGAACTCGGCAAGCGGTAGGCGGGAGCGTCGCATCGCGAATGGCAGGGTCATGATGGAACTGGGAGGAGATTGTGCCAAAGCTCAGGCTGCCGAACGACTGGAAGCAGAAGACACGCCGGGCCTTGAGGCGACTTAACAAATATGCGGCGGTGTGCTTCTGGTGCGGCCATGGCTACGCGGAATACAGCAAGCAACTTGAAGACGAGCATTTCGCGCACCATTGTCCGGATGCGCCGGAGGAATTGAAGAAGAGGGCGCTTGCTGCGCTGGATTCTCGGCGGGCGCGAGACGATAACCGCAAGAAGGGCAAGCTGCGGAGGTGCAAGTGATCGAAGCGATCCCTGACAGGCTGGAAAGGACGTTGCGGCAAACGCTGGCCCCCGGCGAGCGGGTGTTCGTTCAGTTGAGGGGCGCGTTCACCGAAGCGCTCATCTGCACCGATACCCGCGTGATCATTCTGAAGGGTGGTTGGATGACGGGGCAGCTTTTCGGCACCGACACCTTCCAGTGCCCTTACGCCAACATCGCCGGGGCGGAGGTCAGGTTCCACCTCCTGACCGGCTACTTCGAGGTGTCGGCGGGTGGAATGCAGAACACGCCCAAGAGCTTTTGGAGTACCGGAGACAAGCCCGTTGCCGCCAAGGCTCCCAATTGCGTTTCTATCAGCGGCCCGGATCAAGCAAACAAGTTCAGGCAGGCATGCGCCTTCATCATGGCAAGGACGGCGGGAGGGCGGCAGCCATGCGCAGCCGGAACCGATGCCGTCGCTGCGCTGGAGCGGCTCGCCGATCTCAGGGATTCGGGCGTCCTGTCCGAAGCGGAGTTTCGGAGGATGAAGGCGCAACTGCTGTCGTCGAAGCCCTGACATCGGGCGCTTTGCAAGAGGGGGATACGCATCGTGACCATCGCGGAAGTGGTGGTCGTTTTGGTAATCGGGATCGTCTGGCTGTTCATAGCAGGTATGAAAGCCCTTTTTCGCCTCGTGACAGGAGCGGCTCGGAGGGAGAAGGAAGAGGAACAGCGGCGGCAAGAAGAACTGCGCAAGGAAGAGAATGAACGCAAGCGCCAAGAGGAGTTGCAGCGCAGGGCAGAGGAAGCCGCAAGGAAGCAGTTTGAAGCAGCCATCATGGATGGCCGCTATCCCGCCGAGCAGGTGCTCGCCACGCTCGCCGAGTGCGACCGTGACATGCCCGTCAACCTGAAGGAAGCCCTCGAAGAAATGCTGTACGGCTCCTGCACCCTCCACTCGATGGCGTTCGGCGACGCCGTGTGCCTCATCCAGCAGCGGCAGCGCACCGAAGAGCGTGCCAAGGCGAGGGCCGCCAGAGGCGACGGGCACGGCTCCGATCCGACCGGTCCGATCACCCAAGCCGAGGCTTACGAGTTGCTGGGGGTAACTCCGGGATGCAAGCCGGAGGAACTGGCGACTGCCTACCATCGGAAGGTCTCGCAGTGGCACCCGGACAAGCTCGACGCAATGGCGCAGGAGCTAAGGGATTACGCAACGCGGCGCACGGCACGGATCAACGAGGCATACGACCGGCTCAGGTCGGCGCGGGTGTAGTCCGATTCGACTCCTGTCCAGCCGGGTCGTTAGTGCCTATAACCACTAAAAAGAGCCAAATTGAATTCGGGGTTCCTATACAGGGGGGACCTTTTGATTTCGCTACTCTGACCTGGCCCCACTTTGGCCGTCCGATTTGGCCCCACCCTAAGCGATAGATCGGCCTACGCTGTCCCTGCCAGCCGGGACGGGGAGGCCGATGGACAGGAGACGCAAGGTGGAGCTGTTTGAACAGATCAGGCGGGAACACCGCTTCGGGGTAGGTACGATCCGAGGAGTGGCGAGGCAGTTCGGGGTACACCGGCGGATGGTGCGGCAGGCGCTGGCGAGCGCGATCCCGCCGGAGCGCAAGACGCCAGCGCGGGCGAAGCCTGGGCTGGGCCCGGTCCTGGAGTTCATTGACGAGATTCTGCGGGCGGACCAGCAGGCTCCGCGCAAGCAGCGGCACACGGCGCACCACCTCTGGGGGCGGATTTGCCGGGAACGGCCGGAGAGCAAAGTGGCGGAATCGACGGTGCGCCATTACGTCGCACGTCGCAAGCAGGAGTTGGGGCTGATGGCGCGGGAGACGTTCGTGCCGCAGGTCTACGACTGGGGCAGCGAGGCGCAGGTCGATTGGTACGAAGCCTTCGCGGAAGTGATGGGCGAACGGCGCGAGGTTTATTGCTTTGCGATGCGCTCGATGGCGGGCGGCGGGGCGTTTCATCGCGCCTATTACCACGCCACGCAGCAGGCGTTCTTGGAAGCGCACGAGTCCGCCTTTGGCTATTTCGGCGGGGTGTTTCGGCGGTTGCGCTACGACAACCTGAAGAGCGCGGTGAAGAAGATCTTGCGCGGGCATCAGCGGGAAGAGACCGAGCGGCTGATCGCCTTTCGCTCGCATTGGGGCTTCGAGACGGAGTTCTGCAATCCGGCGCGGGGCAACGAGAAGGGCGGAGTGGAAGGCGAAGTGGGCTATTTCCGACGCAACCATCTGGTGCCGGTGCCGCGCGTGGAGAGCTTGGAAGAGCTGAACCAGCTTTTGCTGGCAGCCTGCCGCGGCGAGGAACAGCGGCGGATCACGGGCAAGCCGCACACGGTCGGCGAAGCCCTGCGGATCGAGCGCGAGCATCTGCTGCCGCTGCCGGCGGAAGGGTTCGAGTTGGCCGAGACCAGCTTTCCCGTCGTGGATGGCAAGGCCTGTGTGAAGGTGCGCACGAACTGGTACTCGACGCCGCTGAAGCCGGGCACGCGCACGCGCGTGAAGCTGCTGCCAGCCTATGTGGAGATTTGGCAGGAGCGGGAGTGCGTGGCGCGGCACGAGCGCAGCTTCTCGCGCTACGAACAGGTGCTCGATTTGGAGCACTACCTCGATGTGCTGGAGCGGAAGCCGGGCGCGTTGGCGGGATCGAGTCCCCTGCAGCAGTGGCGCGAACGCGGGCGCTGGCCGCAAAGTTTCGACCGTCTGTGGCAGAGCTTGCGAGAACGTCAGGGCCCCCAGGCGGGGACGCGGGAGATGATCGAGTTGCTGCGCCTGGGCAAGCAGCAGGGTTGGGATCGGCTGGAGCACGCGGTCGAGCAGGCGCTGTTGCTGGGATGCACCGATGCGGCGGCCGTGCGGCACCTGCTGAGCTTCGGCGAACTGGCCCATCCCCCAGCGGAGAGCTGCGACGTCGACAGTGAACTGGAACGCTACCAACGTCCGCTGCCGGTCCTGAACGAATATGACTTGCTGCTGGGTGAGGCGATGACCGAGGCGGAGGTGGTGCGATGAAGCCAGCCGCCACCGAAGCTCTGGAACACGCCAGCGTACAGCAGTACTGCCAGCTCTTACGCATGCCGGTAGTGGGCGCCAACTTCGTTCCCTTGGCCGAGCAAGCGGTGAAGGAAAAGCGTAGCCACATTGGATACCTGGAAGCGTTGCTGGCCATGGAGAGCGAAGAACGGGATCGGCGTGCGATTCAGCAGCGGTTGCACGATGCCCGGCTGCCGCGGTTGAAGACGCTGGAGGAGTTCGACTTCAATCAGGCGCCACAGATTCCGGCGGCGAAGATCCGCGAACTGGCCGGGGGCGGCTACATCGAGCGCACTGAGCCCGTGGTGCTGATGGGCGAATGCGGCACGGGCAAGACCCACCTGGCGACGGGCCTGTGCGTTGCAGCTTGCCGGCAGAAGCGGCGGGTGCGCTTCACCACCGCCGCGAACCTGGTGAACGAGTTGGTGGAAGCTCAGCAACAAAACTCCATCCGGCGGGCGCTGGCGCGCTGGCTGCGTTACGACCTGATCGCCCTCGACGAAGTGGGCTACGTGCCGCTGGCAGAGATCGGCGCGGAGTTCCTGTTCCAGGTGATTGCCGATCGCGTCGAGAAGGCGACGTGGATCGTGACCACCAACCTGCCCTTTTCGGAATGGACGCAGGTGTTTCCCAATCCGCGCTTGTGCAAGGCATTGCTGGACCGGATCACCGACCGGGCGCACATCATCGAGACCGGCACCGACTCGTACCGGTTCCGGAGAACCATGGAGATACGACAGAAGAAGAAAGCTTCGTAAAGCGCTGGGCAGGGGCAAGGGGTTCACACGCCACCCCTTGCCCCTGCACCCCCATCCCGGCTCAGGCTGTAGCTGGGAGCAACGGAGAGTTCAGGACCCAGGGGTGGGCCAAATGAAAGCATCAAGGCGGGGCCAGATCAGGTTGCCAAAGGCACCCTTTCTCCGGGCGTCCTCGCAGGAGAACAAAACCCATGGGCAGAGCGACATGAAAGACGCCGCAGAAATCTTGGGCGAGGTTGTGCCCAAGGCAGCCGACTGGGGCAAGTTTGCTCGCCTGATCGAGCCGGGCAACATCGTCCACAACATTGATGGACGAATGTATAGGATCGCCTCACGCGTCTGCGGCCCCAATGGGATCATAGCCTTCAAGCTGGCTGACCTTCAGGGGCGCCCCGTCCCTACTCCCGCCAATTTCTGCCCGCTTTCTCCCGCCGTGGCAAAGTTCGCCCGCTGGCTTCGTTTTATTGTCGCCTACAGGGCGGACTTCGACCGCTACGTCAAGGACATCATCGAGGCGCACGGGCTGCCCGTGGACGAAAGCTGGAACTGGGCGAAGTGGTTCCAAGCCAGAGTCGCGCCCCAGCTTAGCACCCGCAACGAGGAAATCCGGGACGAGGCGATCCACGCGACGATCATCCGCGTGCTGGTGGAGCAGGACGCCCTCGGGCGTTTCGAGAAGCTCATCGAGCGGTTCCCCAAGAAAGTCCGCAGGGAACCCCTCGCCAAGCAGGTCACCATCTATCTCGCGCACATTTTCCGCGATTACGAGACTTCAAAAACAAACCGCTGGATCAAAAAAACATATCCTTCCAAGGAAGTCTCCATGGAGCAGGAAGACGAGGAAGGCGAGGGATATAGCCTTCTTGACGCGCCGGAATATGCCACCGGGGCGGAGGCGTACGAAGCGGTCGATACGGACATGGACGTAGCGAGGTTCCGCGAGGGATTCGCCGCTTGGCTCGCGGAAGCGCCCATTGAAGCTCTCCACGAAGCCGTTCTCCATCGGTCGGCCAGGTTGGATCGTGTGCCACTGAAGGCCCTGTTCATAGGCCCACTGGTCGACGGCGCGACTCACGAACTCGGGTCCATTGTCGCTGCGGATCTTCCGCGGCAGTCCGCGCCGCGCTTTCAGCTCCTCCAGCACGCGCACCACGCGCCCGCCACCGAGCGAGGTGTCCACCTCGATCGCCAGGCATTCGCGCGTGTAGTCGTCCACGATGTTTAACGTGCGGAACCTTCGACCCGAGCTGAGTGCATCGGTCATGAAGTCCACCGACCACACCTGGTTCGCAGCCGTGGGCTGGGCCAGCGGCTGGCGCACGCCCGAGCGCTTCCGCCCCCGCTTGCGCCTCAGTCCCAGCTTCTCCTCCACGTACAGCCGGTACACGCGTTTGTGGTTCACCTGCCACCCTTCACGCAGCAGCAGCACCTGCAACCGCCGGTAGCCGAACCGACGCCGCTCTTCGGCCAGCTCTCGGAGCCGCACACGCAGTCGCCGGTCTTCTGGCCGCCGCCTCCGATACCGACACGTTCCACGATGCAGCCCGCAGGCGCGTCGCTGGCTCAGCTCGACTTCCACCTGCATCACCAACACCACCTCTCGCGGCATCTGCGGGCTCACCACTTTTTTGCCAGCACCGCCTTCAACGCCCGGATGTCCACCGCCTGCTCCGCCACGATGTGCTTCAGCTGCCCGTTCTCCTCCTCCAGTTGCCGCAGCCGCTTGGCTTCGCTCACCTCCATCCCACCGTACTTCGCCTTCCAGCGGTAGAAGCTCCCCCGCGTGATCCCGTGCCGCCGGCACAGCTCTCCCGTTTCCACCCCGGACTCGGACTCCTTCAGGATGGCGATGATCTGTTCTTCGTTAAAGCGACTCTTCCGCACGACTCCTCCTTGCCCCTGGCGGGGCATCGTAAATGGAGAAGTCACATTTCACATGGTCTAGTTTTCGGGGGGCAGGTCAGGCGGCTACGACGTGTCCCTACTCCTAAACGCCACGATCGGGTTCAGGAAGCGGGAGGAAGAGCCGGTGAGCCAGGCGACCGGCAAGTTCGAGTCCAGGTTCAACCCCCAGGACATCAAGTTCTTCAAGTCGTTGCACATCAGCGTGGATAAATAATAGATTCCCTTACAGGAGCATCTACGCGTCGAGGTGCTCCATCTGGCTATCTGCCAATTCGTATGCGAGATGCTCGAATTCACCACTTGCCATCCAGCCGCTGGCGAGGGCACCCGATCGCAGTGACGTCGTTCGTGGTGGGATTCGAGCGGTTGCCAATGGACAACCAGTGCCTCGGCCACAGACTGCGGCCTGCTTCCGCGAGAGCAAGAGGGGGCGGCGCGCCGCTCCCGGTGGTTGAGCGCGCCGCCTTGTGGCTTGGGGACCTAATCCGCAGCCACTTCAATGACTGGCCGGCGCACCGGTTCACGTGCTGCTGCTTCTTGCGCGCGGCGCTGCAGCTCCTTACGATACTGCTTGATGTCCAACGGTTCCTGCGCCACCCCGGAGTCCATGGCGGCTTGGGCCACGGCCGAGGCTTCCCACACCAGAACCCGCGGGTCAAAGGGTTTGGGGATGATGTAGTCGGGACCGAACTTGAGTCGCTCGACATCGTAGGCGCGGCAGACCGAGTCGGGCACCTCCTGCTTGGCCAGCTCGGCCAGCGCCTTGGTCGCCGCGACCTTCATTTCTTCGTTGATGGCGGTGGCGTGAACGTCCAGTGCCCCGCGGAAGATGAACGGGAAACCCAGAACGTTGTTCACCTGGTTGGGGTAGTCGGAGCGGCCGGTCGCCATGATCAGATCCTTGCGTACGGCCGTCGCGTCCTCGTAGGTGATCTCCGGATCGGGGTTGGCCATGGCGAACACAATCGGCTTGGCGGCCATGGAACGGATCATGTCCTGGGTGAAGGCTCCCTTTACGGACAGCCCGACCAGGACATCGCACCCGACGACCGCTTCCGCCAGCTTGCGCAGGTTGGTCTTGCGGGCGAAGCGCGCCTTGTAGGGATTCATGCCTTCCCATCGCCCCTCGTAGATGACACCCTTGGTATCTACCAGGGTGATGTTTTCGCGCTTCACGCCCAGGCGGACATAGTGCTCGGCGCAGGCGATGCCCGCAGCTCCGGCGCCATTGAAGACGACCTTGATGTTATGAATGTCCTTGCCCACCAGTTCGAGCGCGTTGAGCAACGCCGCTCCGGTGATAATGGCAGTCCCGTGCTGGTCATCGTGGAACACGGGGATCTTCATCGTCGCCTTCAGCTTCTCCTCGATGTAGAAGCACTCCGGCGCCTTGATGTCTTCCAGGTTGATGCCGCCGAAGGTGGGTTCCAGCAATTGGCAAACCCGGATCACTTCGTCGGGATTGGTGGTATCCACTTCCAGGTCAAAGACGTCCACATCGGCAAAGCGCTTGAAGAGGACGCCCTTGCCCTCCATGACCGGTTTGCCGGCCAGCGCCCCGATGTTTCCCAGGCCCAGAACCGCGGTCCCATTGGAAACTACGCCTACCAAGTTGCCGCGGGTGGTGTACTTGAATGCGTCATGAGGGTTCTTCTGGATCTCCAAGCAAGGCTCCGCCACGCCCGGAGTGTAAGCCAGGCTCAGGTCGTGCTGAGTCCGGCAAGGCTTGGTGGGAGTGACTTCGATTTTTCCGGGACGGGACCCGGCGTGGTAGTCGAGCGCGTCCTGCTTGCTAATTGCCATACAGACCTCCTCCTCTGCAGCTGCCAGGAAGCCGCTTGTCGCAGCCCGACGGTGCTGTACATGAGAACACGATAGTCCCCCTGCTTTGAACTCGCCATGACAGCGGTCACTGATTGTTGTGAGGAGAGCATTGGGAGGCCGAGTGCTCCGATTCTCGTGCACAAGTCACTCTCACAGCAGCGCGTGATCCGCGTCATGGCGACGTGGAAGATGATTGCGTTAATCTTAAAAAGAACTGTGAGGAGGCGACTATGCAATTGCTGCTCAGTCGTGACGAGTACGAGTTCTTGGTAGAGCTCCTCCAGCAGACCCGCCGCGATCTTCGGGAGGAGATATACAAGACCGAAGCCCACGACTTTCGAATGGATCTGAAGAAAAAGGAGAGAATCCTGGAATCTCTGCTACAGAAGGTAGAATTGGAAGGATTTGTTGAGGCGGCGGCTTGACGAATGGCTCGCCAGCCTGATCACGGATTTGCGAACGACAAATCCAGCTCCGGCGAATAACGCAGCATCCCTGACCGTCACCGGCATCCCGCTGACGGTCGTTGCCTATGGTCTTGTGCTGGTGTTCGGAGCCACGTATTGGAAATGGTTGGGGCTTGTGTAAGTTGCGCAAGGACGAGTCTGATTAGAAGCGAACCACTGGCGGTGGACGATGACCTGCTCGCTGAAGGACTGTACACGCCCGACCTTCACTCGGTGCGCAAACTGCGGACAGGACGTCTGCGGCAGACATGCTGAGGATTGCGAGGCCTGCGGTAAGACATTCTGCTTGTCGTGTTACCGGCTACACGTGCACGAAGAGAAAGCTGCCTAGAGCCTCGTGAGACGATCCACCCCAACCGGGGCGGGCGCGGTGAAATAGCCGCTTACGATGATTCGACAAGAAGAGCTCAGGCACGAGCGAGCCGTGCATGTGTAATTGGATCTTCCTCATCGGTGACAACCGCATGAAAGGAACGCGCACTGCGGAAGCCCTGGGTATCAACCTAGCGGCAGGAAAAGAGGAAGAACTATTTAAGTGGTTCTTAGCCTGCCTGCTTTTCGCCAAGCCCATTCGGAGGCAGGTCGCAGAGCGAGCCTACCGGGAACTTGTGCGCGCAGGACTTGTGACTCCCGACGCAATTCTCGGCGCCGGCTGGGACGAACTTGTGCGTCTCCTGGACCAAGCCCATTACGTTCGTTACGACTTCTCCACCGCCACAAAAATCCTTGAGATCTGCAGAGAACTGAAACTGCGCTACGGCAACGTCAGAAACCTGCTTTCGCAAGCCGCAAACTCACGGCAGTTGTCGGCGAAACTGCAGGAGTTCAAGCATGTTGGACCCGTCACCGCCCGCCTTTTCTTGCGCGAAGTGCGTCCCATTTGGGATCGAATGCAGCGGGCACAGGCGAAAGGCCCAGGTCATGGCGGACACCCCAAGACCAGGTGCTAGCTGAACAATCCTCGATCCGGTCTACCGACCGCAGGCTTCAGAAGCTACCCGGCAGACGGGCTCCTCGCCATGCGGGGAGGCCGGGCTTCGGCGCGGAGCAAGCCGAGTGCAAAGCTGACATTAAAGAGCGCCAAACCGATGGCGAGAGGTAACGTGAACTCGACTGCATGCCAGCGCATCGCGGCCTCCAAGAGACCCACCGCGATCAGCGCCGACCCAGCCAGAAGTGCCAGCACCACTTGATCGGCGTGGTAGGTCAGGATGGAAAAACCCACCCACGCAAGCAATGCTGCCGACCCGCTCGCCAGCAGCAAGCCTTCGGTTCTAAAAGCACGTTCCACAGCCGCGTTCAGGGCAAATGGGTAGGCGACTGTCAGGACTGCGTAAGCAACCAGCAGGCGTATAGTCCTTGGTTTGAAGGCAATCCATTGTTCACGCCCTGCAACCCAGAGGCTGATGTGGAGCGCGATTGCCAGAGCCAGTCCCTCCCCTAGCAGCAACAGCACGGGAAAACGCCATTCGCTGCATGCTCCCGCCATGAACCCGGTTATCGCGAATAACAGAACGGTTCTAGGAAACAGGGTCTCGCATATTTTTATGGTAGTACAGCCAGGAAGTGACACGCTAAAGTTCCAGGCCAGACTTTCTGGAAAGGCAATCCATCCGGATCTTGTCAGCATCCAGTGAAGCGTGCAAGCTGGGCTTCCGTCCACCGCGCCTCGTTGTCGAAACCCACCTCGCGGCAGAAGGTGCAGAGCTGCAAATATCGTCCGACGAGATCAAAGCCAATGCTCTCGTAAAGCTTGCGCAAGTCCACCGGGCAGAGGTGGAGCGGTCGAGAGTCGCTCTCGCCCAAGTGGTTCGAGCCATTCATCAGGCAGCGGAAGTAGATGCAGTGTGCAATGCCGAACAGGTGGCTGGTTTCGTGCGCGAGCACCTTGCAGCTCCGGCGCAACATCAATGGCTCCCGGCCGGGAGCCTTTGCTCCGTAGAACAGAGGATCGTAACGGACGAAGCTGTAGATGCCGACACGCTCTTCCGTCAGTGCTTCACCGAAAACAAAGTTCCACGAGGGA
Source organism: uncultured Acidobacteriota bacterium (assembly GCA_963704285.1). Lineage (GTDB taxonomy): Bacteria > Acidobacteriota > Terriglobia > Terriglobales > Acidobacteriaceae > JAHFUA01. Next base: position 541,121 of record OY969886.1, read on the forward strand.
TCTGGGTAGAGATCGTGGAGCGTAATGCCGACAAGGCAGTAGCTGTCTGGAAGCTTCCTGTCCGGCTAGCGAGAAGCGCATGAAGACTCCTCCGATGATTCGAACGTGCCCCGCTATGACGTTGTCAGTGGCTCCGCGAGAAGTGCTCGTGCGCAATCCGCCACCGATCACCACGCCTTATGAAAACGTGGCTGCCGCGCCTTTGAATCCGATGCCCTGGCGTTTTTGCGTTACCCTCCAGCCCCAATCAACGTGGTCTCGAGCGAGCGTGCCCTGTCGGTATGAGATAGAGCGGTTGCTCTTCGGCCGGCAGTCCTAGCACCTTCTGGATTTGAGCATCACGAAACGCTCCGATGGGCACAGCTCCCAGTCCGAGAGCCACCGCCTGCAGCAACAGATTCTGTGCTGCGTGACCGGCTTCCATATGCACGTAGCGTGGACTACGAGCAACGCCATACTTCCGCGCCGTGCGCTCATAGATGGCTGTAATGACGAACACTGCTGGCGCTTCCCGGACAGACTCTTGTTCCAGCGCCGCTCGATACAAGGCAGGCCTCAGGTCGCGTTCGGAACGACGCCGTAATTCATGGCGCTGGGGATCGTAACGGTAGAACCCTGCGGCATTGACGAGATAGAGCTCCAGCGGATAAAGAGCACCGGCAGAAGGGGCCGTGCGCAGACCTTCGGGGTGCGTGATACCTTGCGCCGCCCAGAGCAACTGCGAAAGGTCCTGGTCCGAAAGCGGCTTATTGGAGAACTCCCGCACGGAACGGCGGCGAGCGAGGGCCTCTTCCAATGACATGCGGCCCGAGCGAGCTGGCGGGGGGAGAGCGATTCGCTCGGCCGGCTTGTCTAAAACCTCAGCTCTTAGCATTGTGCCTCCTCTCTCGTTGGGCTCGGCACAGACAATTATCATTGCCAGCAGGGCAAACAACGAGAGTTCCTTGCGCATACACTCTGCTCCTCGCGCTGCTGTGAGCGTTGCAGGCAGCGCATGGCTCAATACTGCGAGCACCTCGATCGCAGCGAACTCCAGCCCCACAGCCGACGTGTGCTACATCATGTAGTCATAAGACAGCAAGTGACGGTTTGTGACGTGAACGTTCACCAACCCGGCAGCGCGAGCGGCTGCCTCTGCTTTCGCCGCGTGGTTCCAGGAAGTACACGGCAGATCCGACATGTAGAAGTGCGGGGCAAACCCCAACAGGGCATAGGGGATATGTGGATTGAGATCAGCGATAAAGCGCGCGATAAGGCCCACCTCGGTGGCATCGCTGTAGCCCGGCACCAACAGCGTGCTTGCAACCACTAGGGGCGGATTGGGCCGTTCGTTGAAGCGTTGGGCAGCACGCGAGAAATTGTCCAGCGTCCGCCGGTTCGAGCCTCCTGTCAGCACGATGTGGAGAGTCTCGTGGTAAGCCTTCAGATCGAACTTGACGCAGCCTCCGGTCTCCAAGGAGAGCTGAACCGCGCGATCCATGAGCTTGGGGTGAGCAGTGCCGGCGGTCTCCCAGCAAACGACGACCCCCTGCTTTGCCAGCGCCTGCGCCGCCGCCAGGGCATGCGGCATCTGGGAGGCTGGGTCACCACCGAAAAAGCAGACGCAGAACGTCGATGGATTGGCGGCACTGGCCAGTTGAGCAGCCGTCGTCCCACAGGAAGATATAGGCGAGACTTCGCGGAAGTTCCAATTCTGGCAAAACAGGCAATCCAGGGTACAACTGGCGTAGAAGACTGCGAGATTGTGGAATCCAGGCTGCTGGCTTCCGCTGCAAACCCAGTCCGCCACACAGTTGGTTGGCAGTGGGTCGCGATACCAGTGCAGGATGCCGCGATCAGGAGTGCCAGCCAGATGCCTCAACCGACCCTCGCGAACTGTTCGCAACCCACAGTAACCGCGATCGCCTTCCGCGATCAGGCATTCTCGGGAGCACAATCCGCACCGGACGCCGTCGGTTGCGCGCGGGGGAGCAGCGGGAAGGTCAAAACGACGCCGTGCCTGCGCGTGAGCAGCCTCAGCAACACGTACGGCTTGATCGGGATGGGTGCGGATACACTCGGCGCATGCTCCAATGGCGTCACTAATGAGATACGAGCGCCGATTGCAGATGCTGCACCAACCGCCACCCTGTAGTTCCCGACCTCTATTGGGAATACCCACGACGCTCCCCACCGGTGAACAAACTTTTTTCTCCTTGCACCCCGAAACCATGTTATCGGGCATCCGGCTCCATTCGTGCACCGTCCTCGAGAAATGACTTGAGCTTGCGGGAGCACGAGGGATAGCGCAACTTGCGCAGGGCCTTGGCTTCGATCTGCCGGATGCGCTCGCGGGTGACGTCAAACGGCCGACCGACCTGCTGCAGCGTGTGCTCCGAGCCGTCCTCCAGGCCGAAGCGCATCTTGATGACCTTCTCCTCGCGTGCGGTAAGCGTCTTCAGAACCTGAGCGGTCTGTTCTTTCAGTCTCAAGTTGATGACGGCGTCGGCGGGCGAGACCGCAGCGCGGTCCTCGATGAAATCGCCGAGGCGGGAATCCTCCTGGCCGATGGGCGTCTCCATCGAAACAGGTATCTGCGCAATCTTCAACACGTTGCGTACCCTGGCCACGGGGATGTCCATCCGCCTGGCGATCTCTTCTGATGTCGGTTCGCGGCCCAACTCCTGCACCAGGTGCCGTGAGGTGCGAATGAGCTTGTTGAGGACCTCGATCATGTGCACGGGGAGGCGGATGGTGCGCGCTTTGTCGGCGATGGCGCGGGTGATCGCCTGGCGGATCCACCAGGTCGCATAGGTGGAGAATTTGTAGCCGCGGCGATATTCGAACTTGTCCACTGCCTTCATCAGGCCGAGGTTGCCTTCCTGGATGAGGTCCAGGAGCGGCAGGCCGCAATTGGTGTACTTCTTGGCGATGGAGACAACCAAGCGCAGGTTGGCTTCGATGAGCTCGTTCCTGGCCCGCTCGCCGAACATCTCGCCTTGGATAATCTCGCGCTGAGTATGGCGCAGCTCCTGGTACCTGACTCCCGCCTCCTGCTCTAGCTTCTCCAGTTCGGTCCGGTGCTGCCGTTGCGCCTTGCGATACTCCTTCTTCAGCTCCTCGCTGCTGGTGGCCTCGAGCTTCTCCGCGAGGCTGTTGATTTGGCGGTCGAGACAGCGCATCTGCTCGACCGTGTTGCTGAGCTTATCGATCAGCCGCTTGCGCTCGGACCTGGTGAAGACGAGTGAGCGGATGATTTGCGTGATCTCCACCTGCACGCGAGCCAGCTTCCAACGGCAGCTCCGATGCTCGTGCGGCTGCTTCTTCCCATTCAGTCTCTTCAACTTCTCGGTGAGCTGGGCGGAGCTCTTGCAGTGCTTGGCCAGCTCCCCAGCTCCCCGATGGTATCGAGGGTATCCTTGAGGCATTTTTGCAGGACCTCGCCAGAGAGCTCCTCCTCGTCGAGGATGACGACCTTCTTGATAGAGCGCACTCCCTTCTGCAGGTCCTCACCGGCCGCTCGGCCGGTGCGCCGTCTGCGATGCAACTTTGTCTTCGACATCCTGATCGCTGCTCGGCGCTGGTTCTTCTGTTCCCGATCGCCTTTGCCCCACGCCCCGCCCACCAGCCGCAACCGCGGCCTTCGTCACTTTCTCAGTTTCTGTTGAACACAACTTTGAGGTCTGATTTTGTCTTTTGGGCGGCTTCGAGGCTTGCGCGCGACAGCATGATTAAGACCATTCTCGCCACGCCGCCCGCGGACTTCAGGAGCGCAACGCCAGCGGAGCAAGAGCGCGTTCTGGAAGTTCTTCGCAACATTTTGCCGATCAGTGCTCGCGAGAAGGGCTCGCCAACGATGCCGCAGGTGCCGCCTCGGTTCCGCGCTACGACCTGGAGCGGATCGCGGTTCCGACGCTCGTGATCAGTGCTGAGGATGACTTGTTTGGGACCTTCACAGGTGGGCGCTACACGGCGGAACACATACCTGGTGCTCGCTTCATTGGTTATTCGACGGGAGGTCATCTCTTGGTAGGTCATGGAAGCGAAGTCCGCTCCGCGGTGACAGGATTTCTGCGTCTCATTGGCGCCTCGGCAAGAGCTGTCTCGCCGCTTTCTTAGCGGGTCTTCGCCTGCTCCCCTTGCGCATCGGCGCGTGGAACTTTACTGTTGACGTGTGAAGTGGCCGCGATCCGCCGGAATTTTGCTGCACCCTACGTCGCTTCCCAGCCGCTTTGGCATTGGCGACCTGGGACCGGCAGCTTACGAGTTCGTGACTTTCCTGACGGCTGCCGGCATGCACGTGTGGCAGGTTCTTCCGTTGAATCCGACGGGCTATGGGGATTCTCCGTATCAGTGCTTCTCGGCTTTTGCCGGGAATCCGCTGCTGATTAACCTGGAACAACTGCGCGACCAGGGCATCCTCACCGCTGCCGACCTAGCCGACGTCCCCGTTTTCCCCGATGAGCAAGTTGAGTACGGTCGCGTCATGGGTTTCAAGCTACGAGTGCTGAGCCGGGCGGCGCAGAACTTCTTCGCATCGGCCTCCAGCGCAGATCGCGCGCGCTTCGAGACCTTCTGCCGTGACAACGCTACATGGCTGGAAGATTACGCTCTATTCATGGCGTGCAAAGCGGCGCACCGCGGAGCAGTGTGGACGGAGTGGGAGCCCGCGCTGCGGCGCCGGGACTCCGCCGCGCTCGGCAAATGGACCTCAGCACAAGCGCACGAGATCCACACCCACAAGTACTGGCAGTTCGAATTCTTCCGCCAGTGGGAGGAACTGAAGGCTCACTCCCACCAACATGGCATTCAGATTATGGGCGACATCCCGATCTACGTGGCTCACGACAGCGCCGATGTTTGGGCCTTTCAGGAGTTGTTTCGGCTGGACGAAAACGGACGTCCTGTCACGGTCGCCGGTGTTCCTCCAGATTATTTCAGTGCCACGGGCCAGTTGTGGGGAAACCCGATCTATCGCTGGTCCGCACCTTCTAACGCATAAACGCGCGCGTCCGCGGGAATATCCGTATCGGCAGAGGCCCCGCAGACCAGGAGAACAGGAATCTTCCCCTGCTCCCTTGCCTGGGCTGCCAACTCTTGTTTGTTGGTCTTTGGAAAGCGATGGCCGATCACGACCAAGTCGAATTTCTCCCTTGCGAGCAGTTGCAGGGCTTCCTCGGCGCTGGTGATCGCTGTTACGGCATAGCCGCCTTGCCTCAAAATGGCACACCGAGAATCGGAGACGGTCTTGTCGAAGGAGACACAGAGGACTTTTCGCTCTGGCATAACGCACCTCCCGTAAGGGCCGGACTACATGGTGAAGGGCTGTGTTCCTATAAACAAGAATAGTCCACGGTCGTGGCCGTCCGCCACCTGGCTCACGGGCTGTTGTGATCTGGATCACCGCCATCGAGGGCGCGATGACCCTTCAGGCTCGTGCTTGGCTTACACAAAACGCGGGAGCACATTCCTGAGCTCCCGCAGATCGTAGCCCAAGCCTGCGTTATGCAGCTTTGGGCATTGTTTTCCGCAAGCATGCCTTGGCTTCGTGCAGCACCTTGTCGTAGTCGTCGACGGCAAGTCGTTGCACGCTGATGCGCGCGCCCCGCACCCCCGCGCCGTGTGCAAGCTTCTTAAACTCGACTTGAAGTTCTTCGGCTTGCTTAGGCGTCAGGAGAGTGATGGGGAGAGTGGCGCCGGTGCCGGCTGCGATGTTGATCTTCACGGAATAAGGGGAGAGAGGCTGGGCCGTTCTTGCTGTCATACCAAACCTCCTTTAGCCGTTGGCGACAGTCAGGTCATGTTGTTAGCGACGAGACGAGGAGCAAGCGGGGCATCCCCGCGCCGCTTGAAAGCTCGTCCATCAGGCAGCATGATTTAAGTCTAGTCCAGTGCCAGGGGCCCGGCGACATCGCGCGTCCCATTTCGGAACTCCCGCCACAGACGAGATCCGATTGCCGCCGACCATCTGCGGATGCTTAGACTAAGCGACGGCCCAGTGCCGCCGGATCAGGCTGCAACGCACAGCAATCGGGGGAACGGAGTATGTCGAAGAAACTTTCGTCCTTTATTGCACTGCTAGCGATCATAATCACCTGTGCCAAGTCCAACGAAAGAGGAGGCGCGATGCTAAGAGCGCAGGTTCGGGACAAGTCGGCCGTGCGAATCGTGCTCCCCTCCCCGATGCGCTCGGGCCATATGTCGTTGGAAGAGGCCTTGGCTCGTCGCCGCTCGGTGCGAGATTTTTCCGCTAGGCCCATTTCCGATCAGGAGCTGTCACAGTTGCTCTGGGCAGCGCAGGGGATCACGCACCCGGACGGTCTGCGTACCGCTCCGTCCGCGGGTGCTCTATATCCGCTGGAGCTCTATGTCGCCAACGCTGCGGGGTTCTACCGTTACGACCCCCAGCATCATGAGTTGCGGCGTCGCTCCGAAGCCGACCTGAGACCTGCCCTAAGTCGAGCGGCGCTGCAGCAAGAGTTTGTGCAGGAGGCGCCGGCAGTGTTTGTGATCACAGCGATCTACGCGCGCACTGCGCAGAAGTATGGCGATGATCGCAGCCCACGCTATGTGCATTTGGAGGCCGGTCATGCAGCACAGAACTTGTTGCTCCAGGCGGTAGCTCTTGGGCTGGGAGCCGTGCCCATCGGAGCGTTTCATGATGCTCAGGTGCAGAAGGTGCTCGCGCTACCACCTGAGGAGCAACCGCTCTATCTCATACCGACAGGCCACGCTCGTTCGCGAGCGCGTTGATAACCGCCGTGGATGACGGCGCTGGATGAGTTTGTTGCAGGACCACCAACTCCGGGGCGCTTGCCGCGAGATCGACGGGGATGGCGCAAAAACATAGGGGCCGCGACATTGGTTAACGTTCTAGCTGCCAGCTTCTGGTAGAAAGTCAGCAGCGTGGATGCGTCTCCCGTCGCAGCCCTCGATGCGATCACCGCTTTCGCGGTCCCAAGCCCCAGCTACCTCTCGCAAAGTAGCCGGTTTTTTCAGGTCTGGTTGCTCTTCGAGTTACCTCGTCAGGCTGATCGCTCAGCCTACTTCGGACTGACCAGTTACGTACGCTAGTCAACCCTTTCGGCTGCCGGCAATCTTTTACAATACCACCTGGCACCAGCCTGTCAATCTGTGCCGCGGCTCATCGTCCCAAAACGGAACCCATTTCGGGAATACCCAAATCACGCTCAGCAGTGACCTACATCACGTAAATCCTCGGACGGCAAATGATGGTTTGCTCCGTGTGCGTTGGTCAACCCGACGGTGCGGGCTCCTGATGCAGAGGGTCAGGCCGCCGTCTTCATCCTCCGCATCTCTTGTGCTTCAAGCCTGGTACTGACAAGTTTGGCAAGCGCTGTCCAGGCCAGGTGATTCATGTGGATAGTGGCGATCGCTCCCAGGATGGCGGGTACCACGTACACATTTTCAATCTTCCAAAGCCAGTGTCCCAGCACCGGCGAGCCCAGCCATCCGCCGACCCAACCGACCACGAGCTTCCCGAACAGAGCGCCCGTTCCTTCGAGAAACCGATAACGAAAAGCAAAGTGATACACGCAGGCGACCACTGCGCCAATCACAGACAGAACCAAGAACGAAAGCAAACTCATGCCGAGCATGGCCCACCTCCTTGCACTGCTAACTTTCATCAGTCCCCAACCTTTGGGCTCCCGCCCTCGCGGAGTGGGTTTCATCCAGCCGACCGTTTTGCGACGACTGCATTTCGCAGCGGCCCCAGATGCTAATTTGGGGCGCCCACGATTCAGGGGCCGTGCCGAAGGACACGATTGTCGTGTGGGTCTCTTAACTGACATTGCGCGTTTCTGCCTCCTCGAGTACCTGTTGAAACTAAAAATCAGTATAGGCCGAGGGGTCTCCCGGTGTCTGTGACATGGTCAGTTGCTGCCCTTACCCCCAGAAGCCAATCCGCCAGAACGCACTTGAAAACGAGGTCGGCACCCGGGGAATGGCGAATTCGCCCGATGTCAGTGTTGTTGACGAGGAGGTTTTGCACGGGCGCCAGTGATGGCAGTCACTGCGAAATGTCCCGGCGCGGTTCAAGATAGTTAGCAGCTACAGACTCGGTTCCGTGGGCCAGATCATGCACGTGGCTCCAAGCGGGTTCCTCGCGAGTCACGAGTTCATCGTCGCCAACGGAGACCAGTTGAAAATTGTAGTGTCGAAAGTGCGCCATCGGGGAGCCGATGCCCTGGTCGAGCGCGAAATCACGAGCAGGAATCGAACTTTCATCTTTCGCCGCCCCAATGGAAAGCCGTTGTGGGAGGAATAGCGTGTCGTTCTACAGGGAGGTGCGATATGGACGGGCTGCGAAGGAAAATCCTGACCCTGGACCATGACGAGCGGGTCCTTATTGACCTCGAACGGGTTTTGGAGGACGAAGGGTTCGAGACGACGACGACATGGGACCTCCAGGAGGCATTGGATCTGCTCACCCACCGGAACTTCGATTTGTTGTTACTGGGCGACCATCCGCCGGAAGTGAGATGTGCAGAGTTCCTGAAAGCGCTCCGATCTCGGCAAACTAGCGCGCCTTGTATCGTCCTCCAGCCTGCGGCTCGGTACCCATTCGAAGGCCAATACCTGTGCTGGCTGGGTGCCTACGCGGTCATGCCCAAGTGGAAATATCGCGACATCGTAGCCAAAATCCGGGAGTGCCTGGGCACGGCTGACGCTTTCGGCGGAATTGCTAGGCGGCGGGCCTCAGCTGCCTAAGACTGTTGCGGCCCGCCAAATACAGGTTGGGAGGGCAGCGCTGCGGACTCGGTCGGCCTGCGCTGCGGATTATTATGCTGGAAGCAATTGTAATCATCGTTGCCCTTGGCGGTTTGGAACTCATTCTGTGGTATTTCGATCATCGGCAGCAAAAGAAGCAGATCGAGTTATTGGACTCCATCTGGGCGGAACTGGCTATCAGGAACTCAGCGGAAGAAGAAACCAGGATGGGACGTCATTTGTAGGCACGGCCGGAACCGGGGTCTCCATGCTTTTCCATGACCGACGTCAAGCGGGGCAGTTGCTGGCAGCGAGGCTTAGGCCATATGCGGACCGCCCAGAGGTGCTTGTCCTCGCGCTGCCACGCGGTGGGGTGGCCGTCGGAGTCGAGGTCGCTTCCCCAGTAACCGATGAACACGTGGCCGAGATGTTGCAACGGGCCGCACACAGTGGCGACTGCGGCCACGACGTTGCTGGGGTGGATGTCGTCAGGCCTTGTTGGTGTTTAAAGGATTCGCGAGCACGCGTATCATTTTAAGCTCAAGAGCAAAAAGTCAGCCGGAGGTGGCCGATGGCAACGTACGTGATCCTTAGCCGTTTTTCCCCTGAAGCCTTCCGCGATCCCAAAGAGTTCAAGAAGCTGGCCGACGCCGTCTCCTCCCGCATCCAGAAGGAGTGCAGGGGAGTGGTGTGGAAGCAGAGCTTCGCCACATTGGGGCGCTTCGACGTGGTGGACGTCGTCGAAGCGGACGACCGCAAGCAGATTGACAAGGCGGCCATGATCATCCGCGCCTACGGGCACTCCACGACTGAAACCCTGGTAGCGACGCCGTGGAAGGAATTCTTGGCGGCATTGTAGGCGCGAGCGAAAAGAACCGTCAGTGGAATTGCACGGGGCCCCAAGCTGCGCTATTGGCCTTGCCGCGGGCTTTTGTCCGCGCTTCAACACACCTGCCCGGAGGTATCGCCTACCAAATCGTCTGCGAAGTCCGTTGTCCAGCATTGAGCGTCCTGACCGGCCACATTGCGTAAAGGCGCTGTGCTGAAAGCGCCTACCATAAGTGACCCAGGTCACGGCGCCAGTCGGGCTGCCGGGGGGAGCATAGATTCGAACTGAAGGCAGGAAATTCTCGAATAAGCGGCAACCCGTCGGATAAGTGACTATTCGTGCTCATGCCCGCTGCCAAAACGGCCACGCCCCCTCTACCCCGCGTAGTCGTGGCCACCACCGCCATGCTCAGCTTCATCTCGTTCTGGCGCGTGGCGGCCATTGTTCTTAGCGATCTGGGTTCCTCGGCCTACTACGCCGGTGGCATAGCCGAAGGAGCCATTGGCAAGGCGGCCCCATGGTTCATCCTGGCCATCATGTTGTTCTCCTATGCTGTCCGCTCCACTTACATCGAGAGCTGCAGCATGTTCGTCCGCGGCGGCGTTTACCCGGTGATTAAGAAGGCGATGGGGGGCACGGTGGCCAAGGTTGCTGTCTCGGCCCTGTTGTTCGATTTCGTGCTCACGGGACCGATCAGCGCGGTTTCCGCCGGCCATTATTTGGTGGGGTTTGTGAACGACCTGCTCCAGTATGGGCACATCGGCCTCGCCCTGCCCACGAATTTCACCGCCGCCGCGTTTGCGGTGCTTGCCACACTGTATTTCTGGTGGCAGAACGTGAAGGGCATCCCTACCTCCAGCCAGAAGGCACTGCACATCATGCAACTGACCACGGTGATGGTCGTGCTGCTGATCGCATGGTGCGGCCTGACTTTGTGGGTGCGCGGCGGGCACCTACCGCCTTGGCCGCGGCCCGCCAACTTGCACTTTGTCCCCGAGGCCCTGGGCTGGTTGCGCGGAACCGGGCTGGCGCAGAGCTTTGGCCTGCTGGGCATCTTCATCGCCCTTGGGCACTCGGTGCTGGCCATGAGCGGTGAAGAAACGCTGGCCCAGACGTATCGCGAGATCGAGCATCCCAAGCTCTCCAACCTGAAGAAAGCGGCGTTCCTGATTTTCATCTACAGCCTAGTCCTCACTTCGCTGGTTTCCTTCTTCGCCGTCATGATCATCCCCGATGCAGGGCGCAAGGATTTCCTGGACAACCTGATCGGCGGATTGGCGATGCACGTGGTGGGGCCGTTGCAGCTCCGAGTCGTATTCCATGCATTCGTGGTGCTGGTCGGAGTGCTGATTCTTTCCGGGGCGGTGAACACAGCCATGGTGGGCTCCAACGGGGTGCTGAATCGGGTATCAGAAGACGGGGTTCTCGCCGCCTGGTTCCGCCAGCCGCACATGCGCTTTGGCACTTCCTATCGGATCATCAACCTCATTGCTGCCCTCCAGATCGTCACTATCGTGCTCAGCCGAGGCAATGTCTTCTTGCTGGGAGAGGCCTACGCTTTTGGCGTCATCTGGAGCTTCACGATGGAAGCTTTGGCGGTGCTGGTGCTGCGCTATCGATACCCCGTGCGCCGTGAGTACCGGGTACCGCTGAACCTGGATTGGGGCCGGATTCACATCCCCGTGGGCCTGGGGCTGATCACGCTCACGCTGCTAGCTATCGCCATCGTGAACCTGTTCACCAAGTCCATGGCCACTGTCATGGGGCTCACCTTCACCGCCGTCTTCTTTGCGCTGTTCACTGCGTCCGAGCGCAGTACGCGCTGGCGCGTCGCGGCCCATGAAGAGTTGGATCAGTTCCACTTGGCGGGGGCGGAGGAGCTGACCAACCAGACGGTCGGCGTGCGCGCGGGCAACATCCTGGTCATGATCCACAACTACCGGCGGCTGGATCATCTGGAATCGGTGCTGGAACGTGTCCGGCCGGAGCACCACGATATCGTGGCATTGCAGATTCGAGTGCTGGAAGCAGGAGCATCGGGGGACAGGGGGATCATTCCCGAGCAGCTCTTTACAACCAACGAGCAAGTGTTGTTCACGCGGGCGCTGGCGTTGGCGGAGAAGCATGGGAAGACCATCCACTTGGCGTTGATGGCGGCGAACCGGCTTTGGGATGGCATGACCTTCGCCGCACAGAGCCTGCAGTCAGCCATCATCGTGGTGGGTCCGTCAGCGGCGATGTCCCCACGGGAAGAAGCCAGGCTGGCGGGCTTGGCATGGGAGCGGCTTCCGACTCCTAAACGGCGCGTCATATTCGAGGTGTTCATCCCGCCGGCGCAACGAGAGGTGTTTTACCTGGGGCCCCACACTCCGCACCTGACACCGAAGGAGATTGACGTGCTGCACCGTCTTTGGCTTCGATTCAGCGAGCAGGTTGGCCCAGAGGAGCTGCATCATCACGACGTCGTGCATTTTGCCCTTACGGAAATCGAGCGCGAACTGGTTGCGGGTAAGGAAGCAGAGATTTTGGAAAGACTCAAGCAGCATCTGCAACAGATCAAGGATCGGCGTGCGCGGCGGCCCTAGTGGCGAGCGCCAGCAATGCGCCAGAGTGTTCGCCGAAGAAATCGCAACTCAGCTCCCGTTTCACACCCCTATGTGACCTCGGTCACTGCGGCGCCGCGTGTTTCGTGTTTACGTAGTTGTTAAGTCTTGGCCAACGTCTCCGCGCCGACCGACATCGGAATTCCCGGGCAAGCTCGCGTTTGCTTGCTAGAGGTGTTGGAGGTGTATTGTGGAGACCCTCGAAGTACGGACCCCCCTCGCTCTCAAGCACATCTTGTTTGCTACAGATTTTTCTCCCTGCGCCGAGTCGGCCCTGCCTTACGCACTTTCCCTGGCGCGGCAGTACGGCTCCAAGGTGATTGTGGCGCACGTATTGCCGCCCGCGCCCTGGCCCATCATTCCGCACGACGCCATGCCGCTTCAAACAGATGAGCCCTACAGCTACGGCGAGCGCCAGATGGCCGATTTTCTGCATTCCAATCCCTTCCACAGCATCCCTTACGAAGCCGTACTGCAGAAAGGAGCGCGATGGGAGGCCTTCAACGACATCATCCTGAAGCACGATATCGACCTGGTTGTTCTCGCCACCCACGGACGTCATGGTGTCCGCAAGCTCCTGCTGGGGTCGGTGGCCGAGGAGGTGTTCCACCGCGCTCCTTGTCCGGTCTTGACAGTGGGCCCGAAGCCGACGCCGCGCTTGCCTCACGATGGCGAGCTCAAGCGAATTCTGTTCGCCACTGATTTCTCCGAGCAGTCGCTGCACGCGCTACCGTACGCACTGTCGCTGGCCGAGAAGAACCGCGGCCACCTGATGCTGCTGCACGTATTGCAGGAGCCCCCGGGCATCGTCCTTGAAAACCAGCAAACTCCCGAGAACCCCAACTGGGTGCACCCCCGGGCTGCATTCGAACTGCAGAAGCTACTGCCGCCGGAGGAGCCCTACCTGTGGAGGAACTCCGAGGTAGTGATTCAGTACGCGATGCCGGCGGAAGTTATCCTGAGAGTGGCCGCGGGAAAAAATGCCGACCTGATTGTGATGGGCGTGCGCCGTGCCGCTGCCGCGTTGGCCGCTATCCGCTTCCCCTGGGCGACGGCCCACAAGGTGGTAGCGCAGGCGCCCTGCCCAGTGTTGACTGTCCGCAGTTAGAAACAGCAGACATCCTCTGCGAGGTGAGATATGAAGGTGAGCGAGATTATGACGCGCAACCCAATGTCCTGCGCAGCCAGCAGCTCAGTTAAGACAGCGGCCGAACTGATGTTGCTGAAGGACACCGGTTTCCTCCCGGTGACCGAGGGCGCCTTCGACCATAAGGTCGTGGGCGTGGTTACTGACCGAGATCTGTGCATGGCAGTCTTTGGGCAAGGACGCGATGCGGCTCGCGTCTCTATCCGCGAATGCATGAGCCGAGACCCTGCGTGCTGTCGCGCCGATGATGACGTGGAGAAGGTCATCCGACTGATGGCCAAACGACAGGTGCGTCGCATCCCAGTGGTGGACGAAAAGGGCAACCTCAAGGGGATCGTTGCCATCAGCGACCTGATCCATCACCATGCGATTGCCCCTGCCGATCTTTATGACCTGATGGAGAAGATCTGCCGGCCTGGTGCGAAGGTCGGCAAACACGTGGGCACCGCAAAGCGCGCGGCGTAGCTCCCCTGAGCCCCAGCAGGGTTTGGAGGCGTTCGCTGTTACTCGCCACCCACGACAAAGATCTCCGGAAAGGAGGACACCATGACTGCGAAAGCTCCCGGAAGCTTGGATCCAATAGCCACGGAACTGGTTGGAATCGCGGCAGCCGTTGCTGGCCACTGCGAACCCTGTTTCACCTATCACTACAACGAGGCCCTGAACTTGGGAATCCCCTTCGACGCGATCGAGGAAGCGGTTAACCTGGCGCGCGCAGTGCATCAGGCTGGGCAAAAGCACATGGAAGAATTCGCAAGACGGCGGATGGGAAAGCCTGTCAAAGCAGTCGCGAAGGCCTCTGCTTGACGCTGGCACCCGAAGGTTGCCGACTCCTAACTAAGCGACCGCAGTTCCACGGTGATAGCGGGGGACAAGGAGTGATCAACGTCTTCCTAAAGGGACCGGATGGCAAGCAAAAGACGGTCACCATCAACGAGGATGCAACGGTTCGCGATGTAGCGAGCGACGGTTACCATCTTTTCTTCTGTAACATTCGCCTTAACGGCGAGAAAGTTCCATTGACAGCGCGAGTACATGACGGTGACCGTGTTGAAGTTGTCGGTGAGTGATTCTGGCGTAGCTTCTCGACGGGCTCGGAGCCTGGCACAGCGACGTCAGCTAGCCCCTGAGATAACAACCGGGGTTTGTTCGGCGCCGTTTCACGTCTCGCAAACTGGCTGTCGCCCGAGATGCAGCCCGCAGCGCAGGGGCGGCGCCTCTCATTTGTACGGGTAGAAGACGAAGAACAGCAGCGAGATGGCGCTCAGCACCCACAGTCCCGGACGCACTTCGCGAGCGCGGCCGGCGATCACCTTGCACAACGGGTAGAGCACGAAGCCGGCAGTGATCCCGATGCCGATGTTGTAGGTGAAGCTCATCAGCACGATCACGGCAAACGAGGGAATGAGCTCGGTGAAATCGTCGAATTTCAGCGAGGTGACCGGGCCGAGCATCAGCAGCCCGACGATGATCAGCGCCGGCGCGTAGGCTTGCGCCGGGATCGCGGCCACCACCGGCGAAAAGAAGAGCGCCAGGGCGAAGCACGCCGCCGTCACCAGCGCGGTCAGGCCCGTCCGGCCGCCCGCCTCCACGCCGGTGGCCGATTCGATGTACGCGCCCGAGGTGCTGGTGCCGACGAGCGCCGCGAACATCGTGGCCAGGGCGTCGGCGATCATCGGGCGTTCCACCTGCGGTAGGTGGCCCTTTTCGTCCAGGAAGCCGGCGCGCACCGACACCCCGATCAGCGTGCCCATGGTGTCCACGAAGGCCATCACGAAAATCGTCAGCACCACCGGGAAAAAGCTCCAGGTGAAGGCATCCCGCAGGCTGAGCTTGAACAGGATGGGCGCGAGGCTGGGTGGAGAACTCACCCAGTGCTGTGGCGGGGCGGCGACGCGGAGAAGAATGGCGACAACCGTGGTGATCGCGATCCCCACCAGGATCGCGCCGGGGAAGCGCCGGATCATCAGCAGCGCGATGAGCAGGAAGCCGAGAATGGCAACCAGCACCGGCGCCGAACTCAGGTCACCCGCGCGCACCGGAGCACCGGCGCTGCCCAGCACCACGATGCCCGCTTCATTCAGGCCGATGAAGGTCAGGAACAGCCCAATCCCGACGGCAAAACTGTAGCGCAGCGTGCTCGGGATGGCCTCCAGCAGCCACTGTCGCAGCCGGAACACGGTCAGCACGAGAAACAGCAGGCCGCCCAGGAAAACCGCCCCCAGCGCCGACTGCCAGTGGTATCCGAGCAGCGCCACCACGGTGTAGGCCACGAACGCGTTCTCGCCCATGTAGGGCGCGATGGCGAACGGCCGGTTGGCGTACAGGCCCATCACCACCGTGCCAAAGATGGCGGTGACGATGGTGGCCACCATCGAGGCCTCCGCCGGGATGCCGGCGGCCTTCAGGATCGCGGGGTTCACCACCACGATGTAGGACATGGTCATGAAGGTGGTGACGCCGCCGATGATCTCCCGCCGGAGATTCGTGCCGTGCTCGGCGAAATGAAAGAAACGGGCGATCCAGTTGGCCATGGCTTATGCGAAGCCGCCTGGTGCGGCATCCACACCATTAACCTGTGATTTCCTGCGCCGTGCGCGCGAAAGCGCCGAGTCCACCTGACGAATCTTTTCGTACTCCGAGTCCCAAAACGACTGGCTCTTCATGCTCTCCAGGTAAGCGGCGGAATAGCCGAACCTGGTCCAGGTCGCTTCCTTGTAGCAGAAAAGCCGTTGTTTCTCCCCGCGAGATCGTACGTCGAGAATGTCGGCGGAAGTTCCACCGCGGAAAATCTGCTCGAACCACTCCCCGAGCATGGCCTCGGTGACAGCTCCCTTGCGATGCGCCAGGTCCTGCAAGACCGATGGATAGCGGTCGAAGCCATCGGTCGCGATGGTGACTATGTTGTCCTCGGGTCCGAGCCCCAGATGACGCGCAGCGCGCATGGCGCCCAGAATGTTGCAAATCCCGGAAATACCGAATACGTCGTGGAGGAACTGCAAGGCGCCAGGCCGCAGATGCAGGACGCGTTCGACGAGCGCCGGCTGGTGTTGCAGCAGTTCCAGCCCCATCACGCAATCGTCGTCGTGGATCAACATGACGTAATCGGTGGCGAGCACGTTGTGGATAAGGGGCACCATCTTGTCGCCGATGCCCTCGATCCGGTGCGTGCCGCGGCCGTTGTTGAACAGGGTGGAGCACTCGCGCGGCTCCAGCGCGCAGATGACCGCGTCCGGGAATGCCGCCTTGATCTCGTCCCCGGCGGCCAGGGTCCCTGCCGAGCCGGGCGCGGAGACAAAAGCCGCCACGCGCCCGTTGCCGTAGGCGCGCCCCGTCTGCAAGGCACTGCCGCCGGTCACGTAGCGATGAAAGCGGTAGTTAGGCAGCAGTTCGAATTGCGCCAGCACCTTGTTGCGCGGATCCTTCTTGTACTCTTCGGTGCGCTCGAGCACCAGGATGACGTCACTCTCCGACCCCGGGGTCAGGTCCAGGCGCCCGCCGTAATTCTTGATTCGTTGGTAGCGTTCGGCGCTCATCTGCTCCGGCATGATCACCACGGCGGGATAGCCCTTCAGCTTTGCGATGTAGGCCACGCCAATCCCGAAGTTGCCGGTGGACGGCCCAATGATCGTGCTCTCGCCCGGGCAAATTTCACCGGCGAGTTCGCCTTCCACCAGCGTGGTATAAGCCGGACCGACCTTGTGGCTGCCGGAGGGAAACTCGCGGCCGACCAGCACAATAATGTTCGCTGCAACTCCGGTCAGTTCCCTGGGCAGCAGCACGTGCCGGACGGTGTTCTCGGGCGCCTTCCAAGTGATATTGAACAGGTTCGCCGCATCGAGCTCGTCCGCGCGCGCCGCTTCCGCCTGCTTGCGCACCGGCGCAGGCAGCGCTTCGGGGTGCAACATCTCGTGATAGGTCGGACCGAAGACCGGCGCTTTCGTCATGAGCCCTTGTAGAGCCGCTCCCATAGTTTGCGCGCTCGGGCCCTCACTCTTTCGCTGATGGCGCGCTCATCGACACTGACGCAGCGATGGTCACGGACAACGAATCTGCCGTTCACGATCAGGGAATCCACTGAGGCGTGGGCAATTCCAAAAAGGACGTGGCCGAACAGATTCCCGGCGATGAGCGGGGTCGGGGGATAGTAATCCACCACCATCAGGTCGGCGCGGGCGCCGCGCTCGATGCGGCCGATGTCCCAACCCCAGATCTTTTTCGCGATGGTGCGGTTGTTCAACAACGCCGCCGCATACGCCTCGGAGTAGCCGGCGCGCGGGTCGCGCGCGCGCAGCTTCTGCACATGGAAGGCGGTCATGAACTCTTCCCACATGCTGGGGGAATAGCCGTCCGACCCGAGCCCCACCATAACCGATCGGCGCAGCAGGCCGGTGAGATCGGCGGCGCCCACCGCGTTGTTGCAGTTGGACTGCGGGTTGTGGACGACATTCACACCGCGGCGCGCCAGGAGGGTCATGTCGGTCGCCGATACATGCACGCAGTGCGCGGCAAGGGCGCGCTCGTCCAGTACGCCGAGATCGCACAAGCGCTTCACCGGACTCGTGCGGAAGCGGGCCTGCGCATGCTTCACATCGCACTGGTCCTCAGCGACATGGATATGGAAGCCGGCACCCAGGGTTTGATTGATTTCCACGCACTGCCGCAGAGTGGCATCCGTGAGCGTGAACGACGCGTGCAGGCCGAAGTTTCCCTGGACCATCGCGTCGCCGCCTCCGGTGCGGCGGACGCGCTCGAGGAAACGCAGGTTTTCGGCGATGGCTTCCTGGGCCCGCACGGTACCGTTGCGATCGGAGGTCTCGAAACACAGAGCACCGCGCAGGCCGACCTCGCGAAAGGCGCGCTCGATGATGTCCAGGCTTCCGGGACAGGCATTCGGGCTGGAATGGTGATCCGCCAGCGTGGCGACTCCCGCTTTCGCGGACTCGATCAGGCCCACCAGCGCGCTGTAATAAACGTCTTCCTCGTCGAGCGCTGAGTCCAGGCGCCACCAGAGCTTCTTCAGGATCTCGGAGAAGTTCCGGGGCGCGCGTCCGGGCAGGGCGATCCCGCGCGCCAGCGTGCTGTAAAGATGGGTGTGACAGTTGATAAGCGCCGGCATGAGCAGCTTGCCCTGTGCGTCAACCATCTCTTCCCGGCCGCCGGCACCGAGGGTCTGTGCGCCGCGGTCACGCCGGACCCAGCCGATACTTCCGTCCGCGCGCACTTGGACCGCGCCGCAATCGAGTACGCGGTCCGCGGAGTCGAAGCTGAGAATGCGGGCGTTGCGGATGATCATGACCACCCCACCCCGACGGCGCGAAATCTCTGGCTTCGCCGCATCAGCGCGTGCTCGCTTTCATCGGGTCTTCGACTTGGTACGGGATCTCCTGCTCGGCCATGGTCAGCGCCATGATCGCCTTGCAGGTGTGCAGCCGATTCTCCGCTTCGTCGTAGATGACCGACTGCGGCCCGTCGATCACCGCGTCGGTCACTTCGTTGCCGCGATCAGCGGGAAGCGGATGCATGTACAGGGCACGCGGCGCGGCAAGCTTCATCATGCGCTCGTCGCAGATCCAGTGCGTGTATTGCTTGGCGATGCGCAACGATTCTTCAGGCTTCGCACCCATGGTGTCGAGACAGCCCCAACTCTTCGGAATGACGACGTGGGCGCCGCGGAACGCCTCTTCCATGCTGTCAACGACTTCGAACTTCGCGCCGGAGCGGCGGGCGTTCTCCCGCGCAACCTCCATCGTTTCCGGCATGAGGAAGTACTCGGGCGGATGCGCGAGGGAGACGTTGATGCCAAAGCGGGGCAGCAGCATGATCAATCCTTGCGGGACTGAAAGCGGCTTCGCATAGCTGGGTGCGTAGGCCCACGACACGGCCACCTTCTTCCCGCGAAGGTCTTGGCCGAGCTTGTCGCGCATGGTCATCAGGTCGGCCAGGGTCTGGCACGGGTGGTCCACGTCGCACTGCATATTGATAACCGGGACGTCGGCCCAGCGGGCTACTTCGCGCATGTAGCGGTTGCCCTCGCCGGGAATGAGATCGTGGCGGATGGCGATGCCGTGGCCATAGCGCGACAAAATGATGCCCGTGTCCTTCGGGCTCTCGCCGTGGGAGACCTGCAACGCCTCGGCAGTAAGGAAATGCGCATGACCACCCAGTTGGGTCATGCCAGCCTCGAATGAGTTTCGTGTGCGCGTGGACTTGTCGAAGAACATGAGGAAGATTGTCTGGTCCGGCAGGTAACGGTGCGGGACGCGCTGCTTGAACTTGCGCCTGAGGTCGGCGGATACGTCGAGCAGGACGTCTATCTCACTGGGCGTCCATTCCTGCGTGGTGATGTAGTCTCTGCCTTTGAACAGCGCCTTCCTGGCGATGCCAGGTTGTGTGGACACAGTCAGCTCCCTAGCCCGGCCACGTTCGCATAATGGACGTGGCGGGGATCCGATACGGCTTCGAGCAAGAACTTGAGCTGCAGATAGGGCAGCAGGTCGAAGCGCCGCGCGGTATTGGTGTCGTCATCCTTCGCACGCCAGCTCACCAGCAGGTTGCGGCTGGGCTGGATCACGTACGCCCCGTTCTCGTCCTCAAACCGGGCGCAATCGGCGGAGGCATCGAGGGCCAGCCGGTAGGGCTTGCCGGAGATCGTGCCTTGGATGGTCTTCATGCCTCCCGCAAACTCGATGAAAAACCCGTTCTGGCCGGCGTGTTGCCGGTAGCTCTCCAAGCTGCCAAAAAAACGGGGCTTCTCGGCCTGGGGGCCGCCATCTTCGGGACAGAACACGTCGCAATTGCCGCACTCGTTGCAGGCGTCGGCATAGTTCGCCAACTGGTGGCACCTCGTAACCTTGAAGGTGCCGCCCTCGACCGCTTGGAAGGCGCCGCCGGGCAGAAGCTCGTAATTGTCGTAGGCGATTTCGATGGCGGGAGCTTCATAAACGAAGTTGGCGTCGTTAGGGCAGAGAGGTACGCACTTGTCGCACGCAACGCAGTCGTAGAGCCAGAGCCTGGAGCCGATTTTGCGCGGCGTGGCCCGGTTCTGCCCCCAGCGATAGCGTGGATCGGCAGTCGCCTGTTCGACCAGCACAGGTGTGTTCAGCAGACCGGCGCTATCCACCAGCGACTGCTGAAGGCCTGCCAGTTCCCCGGCATATCGTTCGGCCACGGATTCGGGCAGACCATCGGCGGCACGGTTGAAGTCTCGCGTGGCCTGCTCGCAAGTAGCTCGCAGGCCCTTGCGTGGATCCACGAGCCAGGTCCGTAGGCACAGCTCGACATCGTTCCTGATCCATGCTTCCGTCGCGCGCAGCGAGGGGCTATCGATTCCCGGAGCGATGCGCCGCAGGGAATTGATCAACTTCTGAATGGTCGCGTCGACCGCGGCAGCGCCTTGCCCGGCGTGACGCACGACAAACTCGGGAATAGTGTTTGCGCCAACTTCCCGCATCCGGGCGCCGAGGTTTTCCATGTACCGGTGCAGGCGTCCGTAGCCGCCGGGGCGCAGCAGGTCGGTGCAGGTGGTGACGGGGACAAAGTTCATGGCCACGGCGTTCGCCATGTTGTTGGCGGTCAGCCCGGCGGAGAACGAGAGCGGGACCGCGGCGCCCATGTGTTCGCGGAACTTCTTCACCAGGTTGAGCGTGAGCACATGCAGCGGCGGCCCGGACATGTACATCACGTCATCGTGGAAGACCTGGCGGTGATTGCGCACCACCAGCGTGTTGCTGAACTTCAAGGAGAAGCGTTTGCCACAGGCGTGGGCCAGGGAGTCGAGGCGCGGAACCAGGTCGATGGCCTGATCGAACTTGAGGTCCCTTTGAAATGCTTCGTCGGCCAGCATGATCTCGTGGTAGCCGAGGACGTCGTGGAGCAGGTGCCCGATCTGCTCCCTTCCGAGCAACGTGGGATTCATCTTGACGCAGACGTTGACGTCCATCTCGCCCAGCAGGAAGGTGACGATGCCCTCGATCTCCTCCGCCGGGCATCCGTGAAAGGTGGAGAGGGTGATCGTATTGCTGATGCACGGTGAGAAGGGCAGGTCGCGATAGCGGCGAAAACGCCCGGTAAGCGTTGAGCGCAGCTCGTCAATCATCGCGGCCGCGTTCTTCATTCCCTGGATCCAGGCGCGCACGCGGGGCGAGCGGATGCCCTCCAGGTTATAGCCGACGCTCATGTCGAAGATCGTGTCGGCGATTTCGCCGAGGAAATCGTCGCCCAGCAGGCCCGAAGCCTTCAGGATCTCGAGGAACATGGCGGCCGAGACGTACTCGCGCAGCGATTGCTCCAGCCTCAGCTCCTGCGACCACTCGACGTTGTAGGTAACGTTGGCGGCGTCGATGCAAGGGCGGGGGATCTTCAGTTCGTCGAGGATCTGGACGGTCTTCAGTTCGATGATGCGGGCGCCGCCCAGCCAGCACAGCACGATGTTCTGGAGCATCTGATCATGTGGACCCGCGGCAGGGCCCAGCGGAGTGGAAGCCTGATGTCCGTTGGAGACGACGGAAGTATCCAGACCCGGCAATCCATGGAAGAAATGTTCCCGCGGAAGGTCGAATATTTTCCCCTCGCGCTCGTACTCCAGAAAGGCGCGCCGCAACTGCAGATCGAGCGGGATGGGGACCAGTTCTGCCATGGTGCTCTCAGCGCCAAAGGTTGTGCGCCCTACGATGGCGCGGCGTGCTTCGTCTTTTCCTCTCCGGCCAGTTGGACGTAGACCAGCGGGAAGGCCGCATAGAACTGCGCCGCCTTTACCAGATGGTCGATCGCAACCCTTTCGTTCACCGAGTGTGCGTCCACTTCGTCGCCGGGACCGAAGCCGAGCGTGGGCACGCCGCAGGTACCCATGGAGCCGACCCCGTTCGTGCTGAAAGTCCACTTGTCCACGATGGGCGCCGTGCCGTTGAGCTGCTTGCAGGTCTCGATAGCGGCCTGCACGCCGGGATGCGACTCCTCGAGCACCCAGGTTGGGTAATACTTCTCCATCGGATACACCAGGCCGGTGTAGCTCGGCTGCTGGTAGCGCAAGACCTCGATCTCGGCGTGCCTAGCCGCGGGCAACTCGCGGATTTCGGCCAGCGCGGATTCTTTAGTCTCGCCGGCAGTGAGCCGCCGGTCGAGGTGGATGGTGCAAGAGGACGGGACAGCGCACAACGAAGGTGAACAGGAGCGAATCTCGGTGACCGCAACCGTGCCTTTGCCGAGGAAGGGATCGCTGCGCAAGCGCGTGTTGAGTTCTTCGACTTCGCGCACCAGCGCGGTCATCCGGTAGATGGGATTGTCGCCGCGTTCGGGGGCGCTGGCGTGGCACGAGCGGCCGTGCACACAGACTTCGATCTCCATCCGCCCGCGGTGGCCACGGTACACCCGCAAGCTGCTGGGCTCGGTGATGAGCACGAGGTCCGGCTTGATGCCATCCTCGCGCAGGATGTAGATCCATGAGAGCCCATCGCAGTCCTCTTCCTGCACACTGCCGACCATCCACAAGGTGTAATCACCGAGTAGTCCGAGGTCTTTGATGAGCTTGGCCGCATAGACCATGCTGGCCATGCCGGCTCGCTGATCGCAAGCGCCGCGGCCGTATACGTACCCATTCTCCGCCTTGCCCCGGTACGGGTCCCACTGCCACTCGCGCGGATCACCAATGCCGACAGTGTCGGTGTGCGAATCCATCATGATGACCCGCTTACCGCAGCCGATGCGGCCGAGGATGTTGCCCATGGGATCGATGCGAACCTCGTCGAATCCGACTTTCTCCATCTCCTGCCGGATACGCTGGATCACCGGGCCCTCCTGGCTACTCTCGGCCGGAATGGAGATCAGGTCGCGCAGAAAACGCACCATGTCGGCTTCGTAGGACTTCGCCCCAGCCGCCAGGCGGTCACGGACTTGCTGGATGGGCTCCAATGCAATCATGATTAGTCGGAAGCCGCCGCATACCGCACCACGGGCTTCCGCGCCTCCTTCTCCCGCAACGCTCGCCACACATCTTCGGACCGGATCGGCAACCGCCGGAACCGCACTCCGATGGCATGGAAGATCGCATTCGCGATCGCCGGAGCCGGGCCGTTGATGGCAACTTCGCCGATCGACTTGGCGCCATAGGGTCCGAGCGGCTCCTCGGTCTCGACCAGGATCGTCGTCAGTTTGGGCATGTCTTTCGCGGAGAGGATTTTGTAATCGAGGAAAGTTGGATTCATCATGCGCCCATTTTCGTCGAGCCGCATTTCTTCGATCAGCGCGTAACCCAATCCCTGCGCCACGGCGCCCTCCACCTGGCCTTCCGCGAGCCGCGGATGAATGGCCACGCCGGCATCTACCGCGGTCACCAGGTGCAGCACCCGAACTTTGCCGGTCTCGGTATCCACCTCCACTTCCGCGAAGGTTGCGCAGAAGGGCGGTGGGCTGTCGCTGTTGAAGTGCGACGCGCTTTCCATGATCTGCACTTTCTCCTTGTAGGTCGCCTGGCGCGCAACTTCGGCGAGCGGCCAGGTGGCGCCGTCGGCGGCAACGATACGATTGTCGCGGCAGTCCAACTTCTCAGCCGGAACCTTCAGGATGCGCGACGCCACCTCCAACAGGGACAAACGCACCTTCTCCGCAGCCTTCTTGACCGCTCCGCCCGAGATGATCGTGGTGCTCGAAGCGTAGGCGCCAACGTCAAAAGGAGTGAAATCGGTGTCGCCCGAGCAGATGTTGATCTTGTCCAGCGTGATGCCCAGCGTTTCGGCAGCGATTTGCGAGAGGACCGTGTCCGCCCCGCCACCAACATCAGCAGCGCCAACCAGTAGCTGGTAGGAACCATCTTCATTCAGCTTGATCAGCGCCGAGGCCCAGTCCACGCCGGCAATCCCGCTGCCTTGCATGGAGCAGGAGACGCCCACGCCGCGCCGCAAGTGGCTGGCCGTATCGGGCGGCGCCTTACGTTTCTGCTCCCACCCGATTGCAGCCGCTCCTCGCTCCAGGCACTGCTCGATGCCGCAACTCCGGATCAGTCGCGGTAGTCCCCTGCGGCCCTCGCCCAGTTGGGCGGAAAGCTCGTCGGTGTCGCCCTGGCGGATCAGGTTCTTACGGCGCAACTCAATCGGATCCATGCCCAGCCGCTCGGCGGCCTCGTCCATGAGAGTTTCCTGGGCGAAGAAGCCCTGTGGGCAGCCGTAGCCGCGGAAGGCGCCCGCGACCGGAGTATTGGTGTAAACCACGTCGCAGTCGAACTTCATGTGCGGCGCACGATACAGCGGTAGCACCTTGCTGCCGGTGTTTCCCTGAACGGTCGCCGAGTGGCTACCGTATGCGCCAGTGCTGGCGAGCACGGCCATCTCGTTGGCCATGAGGGCGCCATCTTTCCGGAAGCCCATCTTCATGCGCAGCACCTGCGGGTGCCGGCTGCGCGCCATGAAAAACTCTTCCTTGCGCGTGTACTCGATCTTCACCGGGCGGCGCGTGGCCAGCGTCAGCGCCGCGCAGATGTCCTCCAGCAGCATCTCCTGCTTGCCGCCGAAGCCGCCGCCGATGCGCGGCTTGATCACATGCACGCGCTGCACCGGGATCTGAAGGATGATCGCCACCTGCCGCCGCACGTGGAACGGTATCTGCGTGCTGCTGCGGATCACCAACCGGTCATCGGGATCGAGCCACGTGATGGTGACATGCGGCTCCAGCGAACAGTGTTGGGCGCATTGCGTACGGTACTCATTTTCCAGCACCAGATCGGATTCGCGGCATCCATCCTCCACGTTGCCGAGCTGCTTGTGGATGGTGGCGGCGACATTGTGGCTTGCATCGTGGATACCGGTGGAGTCCGGCTCGTCATGGATAACCGCGACACCAGGGTCACGAGCGTGTTCCATGTCCAGCACGGCGGGCAGGACCTCGTATTCCACCGGGATGCGCCGCAGCGCTTCTTCGGCGATCTCGCGCGATTCCGCCGCCACTGCCGCCACGCGATCACCGACGAAGCGAAGTTTGGAATCGAGCAGATAAGTGTCGTAGGGAGAGGGTTCCGGCCAAGCTTGCCCGGCGGTCGTGTGGGGCACGCGTGGAACGTCCTGGTAGGTGAGCACGGCATGAACGCCCGGCAGCGCCTTTGCCTTGCTTGTGTCGATGCGCTTGATCCTGGCATGCGCATGAGGACTGGCCAGGATCTTGCCGTAGAGCATCCCCGGCAAGTGGATGTCGTCGGTAAAAGCCGGCCGCCCGGCCACGAGCTTCGCAGCATCGAGCTTCTGTACGTTGTGCCCGACGATGGCGTACTTATTCTGGTGCGCTTCGTCCTGGTGGCATTCCCGCTGCTGCGCCGCAGCCAGGACCGCCTCAACCGGTTTCTGGTAACCGGTGCAGCGGCATAGATTGCCGGAGAGCGCTTCGCGCACCTGCTCTTCGGTAGCGTTGGGATGCGTTGCCAGAAGGGCTTTTGCGTTGAGGACCGCGCCCGGCGTGCAGAATCCGCATTGGATTGCCCCATGCTCCACCAGCGACTGCTGCACCGGGTCAAGCAGGTCTCCGCGTGCCACGCCTTCGATCGTGACCAGTTTGCGTCCGTTCGCCTGGGCGGCGAACATCATGCAGGAATTGACCAGCTGGCCATCGAGCAGCACCGTGCAGGCGCCGCAATCGCCGGTTTCGCAACCACGCTTCACCCCGTAGTACCCCTCGCGTCGCAACACATCCAGCAGCAGGTCGCCGGGTGCGATCGTCCACCCGCGCGTCTCTCCATTGACGCGAACCGAAAGCTCCATTCTGGAAGCATGCGTCTCCCGCTTGCTTTTCTTCATAGGGCACACTCCAGGTGCTGGGCGCATTCCTCGAGCGCGCGGCGCAGCAGCACGCGGCTGAGCTCGGTTCTGTATTCGGCCGAGGCCCGCACGTCGGTGATGGGTTGGATCTCCCGAGCAACGGTATCGGCGGCCCGCTCGATGCGTGTTTTGCTGAGAATGCTATCGGCCAGAACCGCTTCCGCTTTCGGCGCACGCATCGGCCGCGGCGCCACCGCTCCCAACGCGATCCTGATCCAGGTACAGCGGCCTCGGCGATCGAGTTGCAGGCCGGCGGCGACGTTCACCACCGCGATGTCCATCTCTGTCCGCCCGAATCGTTGAAACGACCAGGCGGTATGGGGCTGGCAGGGGGGAATCACGACCTCTGTCAGCAGCAACCCGTTGGCCACCGTTTCGTGCGGACCACGGAAGAACTCCGCTAAAGGCACGTGGCGCCTGGTCCGCAAGCCTTGCAGAACGACTTGCGCGTCCAGGACCAGCAGCGGCGTGGCGGTATCGGCGGCCGGAGAGGCGTTGGTGAGGTTGCCTCCGATGGTGGCAACATTGCGCGTCTGGATGGTCCCACAGGTGGCGGCGGCCCTAGCCAGGATGCCATTGGCCAGATGCTGGATATGCGGAGACTGCTCCAAAGCCGCGAGGGTGGTGGTTGCTCCGATCCTCACACCTTGGCCTGAGCGCCGGATGTAATCGAGGCCGAGGCGCGTAATGTCCACCAGATCGGTTACGGAACGGCCGGCCCGCAGCACCAGGTCGGTTCCACCCGCGACCAGGCACGCCTCTCCGCCGGGTTTGTGCAGCAAACGTAAAGCTTCGTTAACCGTACGAGGCTGGTAGAAGGCCCGAATATGGTCGAACACGATATCCTCCATCCCAAACGAACGTGCAATGCCCCTTCGCAAACCACGCCCGCGGCCCGCTGACCGCTATTGGTCTCAGGCTACCAAAGTGCTCTTCGCTTGCCTGTGACGTACGCCGCTATGCGCCTGTGACGCCTGAACGTCAGCCACAGCGGGATCGCGCGCCCATTTCATTCCTGTACGGCTGCACGGGACTTGGCCGAGACCAGTCCCTGTTTGCGGAGCATTTCCTCTAATCCGCCGCCGTCCGGGGCCACCTCAAAAGGCCCGGACACCGCCTTCTGTGCCGCGCGGATGTCCTTCAGCCCGCTGCCGGTGATGACTGCCAGCGCGCTGGAATGCTTAGAGACGACGCCTTCGCCGACAGCCCGCTTCAACCCCGCCACCGCTGTGGCTGCGGCCGGCTCCGCGAAGATGCCGGCGAGCCGGCCGGTATAGCGCACCGCATCCAGGATCTCGTCGTCGGTAACATTGACCATGGTGCCGCCCGACTCACGTATGGCCATCACGGCCTTCTGCCAATTACGGGGGACGCCTACGGCAATGCTGTCCGCGATGGTGTCAGGAACGATGGGCCGCAAGGCTGCGCCGCTGCGAAACGCCTCGGTCACCGGGGCGGCGCCGGCGGCTTGCACGCCCAGCATGCGGGGAGTGCGCTCGATCAGGCCGAGGAGCTTCAATTCGCGAAAGGCTTTCCAGGCGCCGGCAATCGTGCAGCCATCTCCCACGGACAAGGCAATCCACTCCGGCACCTGCCAGCCGAGCTGTTCCGCAATCTCGAACCCTACAGTTTTCTTGCCTTCCATCAGGTAGGGATTGATGGCGCAGTTGCGGTCGTACCAGCCCCAGCGCTCGCACGCGTGTTGTGAAAGCCGGAAGGCGTCATCGTATCCGCCCTGCACACGAAACACGGTCGCGCCAAAGATCAAGAGCTGCGTGACTTTCGGCTCGGGCGCCCGCTGCGGAACGAAAATCACGCTGCGCAGACCCAGCGAAGCTGCCATTCCGGCCAGGGAGGAAGCGGCATTCCCCGTGCTGGCACAGGCAACGATGGGGCTGCGCTTGCTGAGCGCACGGACGACTGCCACGGAGCTGGCGCGGTCCTTGAGCGAACCGGTGGGATTGCGCCCCTCATCCTTGAGACGTAGAGTGCGCACTCCGACGTGACGCGCCAGCGCCCGGACGTCGCAGATCGGGGTCCCGCCTACCGCCAGCGCCGGAAGCACCGGGCGCCCGGGGATCGGCAACAGCTCGCGGTAGCGCCAGTGGGAATGGTCCACACGCCGCGCCAGAAGCTTGCGGCTCAGTACCCGGCGGACGGCGGCGTAGTCGTACCGCACGTCGAGGATGCCGGTAATCCCGCAAGCCGGGCAGGTGTAGGGAACGCGCGTCGTGTACTGCCGGCCACAGCCGACGCATTGCAGACGAAGCACGTAGGACACACTTCTTCTCCGGCACAGCCTTGTGAACTATCTCATTCTCCGCACCCGGGCGCAGTGACCCATATCACCCCGCCGTTGCGCAGCTGATACCTCCTCACAAATCGGGCCCCTCCAGCAACATACGGCCAGCGGTCTCTCACACCCAGGGGTGATCCACATCATGGCAAGGCACAGAAGAGGCGGATTAAGCTCAATTGTGGATTGAGGGAGGCGGTTATGCAGTTGCTACTCAGCCGAGATGAGTATGAGTTCTTGACCGAACTCCTCGAGCAAACGCGCCGGGATCTTCGCGAGGAGATACACAAGACTGAGAGCCACGATTTTCGAATGGAGCTGCAGAAAAAACAGAGGATCTTGGGATCATTGTTGACGAAGGTTAAGTTGGAAGGATTCGTGGAAGCGGCCTGAGCCAAGACTCCTCCAGAGACGGTGATGTTGGGCCACCCCCGGTGCTACTAGCTGGAAGTATTACCTCGCGCGAAGCGTGAAGGTCCTGAAGCCATGCCTTGCAAGGTGGAAGAGTGTACCCGTCCGACCTTCGCCCGCTGTGCGAAGTGCAGCCGGGAAATTTGCGGTGGTCATGCAGAAGACTGCGACGGCTGTGACAAAACCTTCTGTCCGACTTGCTACCGCCAGCATGTTCGCGAGGAAGAAAGCGGCTGAAAGAGCCAGCGCTACGCGTCTAACGCACAGGTAGTTGCGTCTTCTCCGCTACCATCAGGTAGAGCTTGGGTTCATCGCGGTACGCGGTCACATTGAGACCCAATGGCCCAAGAATCGTCTCAAATTCTTCCCGCGTAGGCGGCGATTCGAGGAATAGGTCGCTCGCGTCCCGAAGCTGATCGACGAAAGCCCGTCCTTCTGGATGGCTGACTACAAGGCGACCGCCAACGCGAAGCATGCGTGCGGCATTGCGACAGGCGCCTGGTTTGTCCGCGATGTTGCCATACATCGCGTTCATGAGGATCACATCCACACTGTCTGACGGAAGGGCTAAAAGGGCTATGTCTGCCTGGTAGGTACCGACCGAAGAGTACTTCTGCTTTACCCGCTCCAGCATCTTTTCGGCCAGATCGCAGGCCAATATTACGGAGGGATGGTAGGTCGCAATCAGCGGGATGAGAACTCCCGCACCCGTCCCGACGTCTAAGACGATTTCGCCCGGTGCCAGACCCACCGCTGAGACAATGTCCTGCAGGCGTGCCATTACCTCCGGTGGCTGCGGCGTATCGAATAGGTCCACCAACTCATTGAAGCGCCGGCGCTGATGCTCAGCGATCTGCAAGGCCTGCTCTGACGACATAGATTTGGCCATAAATGTTCTGTTTCAGACAGATGGGCGTAGCGATTTCATAAAAGAGCTAATATCAGACGGCGGAAATTGTTTTCCACACACCGGCTACCGGCACATTGCATTTGGGACACCGTCCGGAGCGGAGTTTGTTTTGCAGAACAGCGAATCCCAGGCGCCGGATCAAAATCGTCCCGCAGCCGGGACAATAGGTGTTGTCGCATGGGTGACCGGGCATATTGCCGATATACACGAACTGCAGCCCCGCGGCCTTGCCCAGTTCCCGAGCGTGCTCCAACGTGCTCACCCGTGTGGCAGGCACAGTGAATTTGTATGCCGGGCAGTATCCACTGACATGCCACGGTACTTCGGGCCCGAGGTCGCTTACGATTCGTTCCGCGATGCCTCGCAGGACAGCGTCGGAATCGTTGACCGTTGGGATCACCAGCGTCGTGATCTCGATCTGGGTTACTGATGTTGGTTTGCGGTGTGCCTGGGAGCCGCCGCGGTGTTGTGTCCGACATTGCTCTGCCAGTAGGCCAGGCGCTGGTTTCTGGTGACAATGATTGGGCCACGGTCAACAAACTTAGCGCCCATCGCTAACTCCTTCATCGCTCCAGTCCCCCTTCTGGCACAAAAGGGCCATCGGATTGGCCAGCCCGTAGCCTTTCCCAAGCGCCAGACCAGCACGGATGGCTGCGGTGATGAAGTTCTTAGCCGCAGCAACGCTTTCTCCAACCGTTTTCTTCTGCGCCAAACCGGTGGCAATGGCCGAGGCGAAGATGCAACCGGTCCCGTGCGTGTTCTTGGTCTCGACGCGCTCGGCCCGGAACTCGGTGAAGTTGCGGCCGTCGTAAAGAACGTCTGCAGCTATGCTCTCGAGGTGGCCGCCTTTTACAACGACGTTCTCCGGCCCAAGATCGCGGATCGCCCGGGCCGCTTCTTTCATCTGCGCGAGGGTTTTGATTTCTCGTCCCGTGAGGGCTCCGGCTTCGTGCAGGTTGGGCGTAACCACGGTGGCCAGGGGTAGCAGTTTGGTCTTGAGAACTTCGATGGCGTCGGGTTCCAGGAGCCGAGCGCCACTCTTGGCGATCATCACCAGAATTCGTAGCGAGGCATGGCGACCTCCAATCGAAGCACCGTTAGCAGATTCTACAGCACACCTTTTACGCCGCGATCAACGTCTCCAGCACAGCAGGGTTGCGGATGACCACGGTGGAGCCGTTCTGCTGGATTAACTCTTTCTTCTTGAAGTTAGCGAAGAGGCGGGTGACGGTTTCCCGCGAAGTACCGATCATTTGTGCGATCTCTTCGTGGCTCAGCGCCAACGTGAGCCGGCCTGGATGCCGGGTGTCCCCGGCCTTAACCGACCACTCCAGGAGCAGCTTGGCGAGTCTCTCAGCCGCGGAGCGGGAAAGTATGAGAGCCCGGATCTCCTGACACGCACTGGCATACGTTTCGCTCAGATGTTCGGCCACTCGCCTCCATCTCGCGCGCAAGGTCACGCATCCCAATGTCTGTCGTATCTTCGATCTCTTTCGGCACAAACCGGAAGGCACTCCCGGCAGCAAAGACACTCTGCTGGTCAGTATGGAGCTGCTCAACGGGAAGTCCCTCTCCGATCATCTTAGAGAGAGCGGACCGATGAGCATCCAGGAAGCTTTTGCGCTAATACAGCAGATGGCTTCGGCCCTAGGCGCAGCGCACGAGGTGGGAGTTGTTCATCGAGACTTCAAGCCCGGCAATGTCATGCTGATGACGTCAGAGGGCCGGCGTGATGTGCGTGCTGTGGTCACTGACTTTGGGTTAGCACTGCGAGCCGCAGGCTCCACCACGGAGTCATCTTGGACAACGGGGAATTATTTGATTGGCTCACCTGCATACATGGCGCCAGAGCTCATCGAAGGTCGTCCCGCCACTCCGGCATCCGACATCTATGCCCTTGGTCTCGTGGTCTACGAGATGGTAACGGGCAAGCGTCCTTTTGAGAGCGACACGCCTATCGCCATGGCGGTGAAGCGACTTTCAGAGCGCCCCCGTTCTCCGCGCGAACTTCAACCGACACTTCCCCGTCACTGGGAAGCAGTGATCCTGCAGTGTCTGGAGCTGGATCCCGCCAACCGATTTGCAAGGGCACAGGATGTTGCCCGGGCGCTGGCCATGGAAGGCACAACATTGCCCCTCTCATCAGGCAAGCGGAAACGCTTGGGAATGCTGGTGGCCGTCGGATTGGCCTGCCTGGCCTTATCTTTGGCCGGCGCAGTTATCTACCGATTGCTGCCTCGGACGCCTAGGTCCAGAGCAGCTGAGTTGCAGGTCAATCATCAAGGACACATCTCGTTGAGTGTATTCGATCCTCAATACAGACCTCGCCGAAAAGTACAAGTCAACGGCACGGTTACCACTTCCCAAGGAAAGATTGTGCAAATTGCGTGGGACTGGGGAGATGGCACGGGAGAATCTAATTGGTTTCCAGCCACACATTCGTATAGGAGCGACGGCAACTACACTGTGCGAACAACGGCAATTCGTGACGACGGTCAACAAACGACGACTCAAACTATCGTAAGGATTTCTTCCCCAACTGCGGCAACTGCAATCAGCATAACGCTTCCCTCGAGCTGGATGTCGCTCAAGACTATGCAAGTGGTCGGAAATGCAGTGTATCTCGGAGGTGGTGGTAAGGATGGCGGGAAGTTTGGCGTCTATCAAAATGAAAGTGGCACATTTTCCGAATTGAGTCACCAGCTGCCCTCGTCATGGTGCCCGATAAGCGCATTCGCTTACGATGATAATCGGCTCCTCGTCGGAGGAGGATCACGCGGCGGTTGTGTCGGCCTGTTTGCACCAACCGACCGCACCTTTCGGGACATGACCTCACGAATGCGTGATCAAGACTTGGGTCTGTATTATTACGGAGGAGTTAGCTCAATAGGTTTCAACGGTAGCGAATTCCTTATCGGCGGCGCCGGCAAAATAACGTCGTTGGAACTGTATTCGCAGAGGACAGACACGTTCAGTTCGGTGGCGATCAGCCCTTATTTTGCCGTAAACACCATCGCCTCAGATGGTATTTCATTCCTGATTGCCGGCGCAGGTCCGGGTCCGGGACCACAACAGCCTCCTGCACTGGGTTGGGTTTCTCCTGATGGGCACTTTACAAATCTGACTAATGTTCTCTCAATCGGCTGGGGAGCAACCTGGCGATCCGCCTACGATGGGAAAGAGTTTCTCATTCAGGGAGTCGATGGAATTACCGGCACAAAGCAGTTGCTGGCGCTCTTCGATCCTTCCAAGCGGGCATCTACCGACGTGACTGACTCTTTCCCTGCAGCTTTCCAATTGCACGGCATTGACGGTCGTAATGGATATTTTGTGTTGGGTGGTCAAGTTAATCGAAAGGCGTATCTTGCCCGTTATAGTCCGGGGGCGCCGCCAGCGGTCCTAACAAGCCTTCTGCCAAAGGGGGCGTTGGATGTCACTGCTGTCAGGATTGCAGGCAGCAGCAGCGTCGTTGCCGGGATTGGCTCGGCA
Source organism: uncultured Acidobacteriota bacterium (assembly GCA_963704285.1). Taxonomy (GTDB): domain Bacteria; phylum Acidobacteriota; class Terriglobia; order Terriglobales; family Acidobacteriaceae; genus JAHFUA01. The sequence goes on from OY969886.1 coordinate 574,315, forward strand.
GGCCACATTTTCATAGTAAGTTTTGTGAACGACACACCTTAAAGCGATCGACCCGATACATTCTCCTCGCCTCTTTGCCGTTGGACTGAACGAATAGCCTCGATGGCCACAGGGCCGCTACGCCGATTTCGTCTGTCCCTAGCGCTGCGCTCTTACCCTCGCCCACCGGGCTCGCTGCGCCGCTGCGATCTTCTTCCGTGCGGCTCGGCTCATCTTGCGCACTGGCTTGGAAGCTTCGACCCGCTTCGCCTTCGCCCTCGGCTGCATCTTTCCCTGCGCCCAGCGCTGCTTCATCAGCCGCGACATCTTCCTCCGGGCAGCGGCGCTCATGCGTCCGCGCCTTCTCCGGGTAACTGCCGCTCTTGGGGGACGACCTACTCTCCGGCGTCCGGTTGAATTGACAGCTTCGAGTGCCAAAATCGCTGCGTCAATCCTGTTACGCTCCGTTCGAAGTTCTGCAAGAATGCTATTGATCGTCATGATGGCTCCTTGAAAAGTCATCCTAACAGCCCATCGAGGAGACTGGCAAAGGGGATTTCATGTAGGTCGGCTTACCATCCTGCATGGACTTCGAGATAGGTAGTGACATACTCGTGCGGTTCTGCAACAGTTGCCTATGTGCGATAGGCCGCAACCGCGAGCGGTGGGGCAGCGGATGAGGCATGATCGGGCGCGTCGATATGGCGGCTCCCGTGTGTTCGGTGCAAGGGCGAGCCGAGGGTGACGGTCGTCACTGCTCACCTTTTGCCCTCGCCGCATACTGAATGTGGGCTGACAGTGCTCACCGCGGAGGAACTCCCATGGCAGGCAAGCCCAAATCTCGGGAGCCTTGCTCCTGCGCCCCGTTGTGCAGGAGGCCGTCAAATGGGTAAGGGCAAGGCATTCCTGAACAGCGCGATCGTGCTTTACTTCGTCATCTGCCTCGAAATCCTGATAATGATAAGCCCCTTTGCAGGCTTCTTCTATTCGGCGTTCAATCATCTTCACGCACATGGTAGTGCCGCCAGATGATTTCCTGAAAGGCATACGGATAATGGGGTCAGTGTTCTTTGCCCTTGGGCTTGCGGTCTTTCTGGTTTGCGCAGTTCAGGTTTACGCAAGCAAGTTCTTCAGGAAGGGGCGGCCGGTGCTGAAGGGGCTGTATGCGTGGATCAGGCACCCTCAGTACCTCAGCCTCGCGATTGCCGGTATGGGCCTCGCTATCCTCTGGCCCAGATTCCTCGTCGTCGTCCTCTGGCTCGCGATGATATTCGTCTACTACCTGCTCGCCAAAGATGAAGAAACTCGGATGGGGAGACAGCATCCGGAGACGTACAGGGAATACATGGAACGGGCCGGCATGTTCCTGCCCAAGAGGGTTGAAGAAGCTGTTTCCTTTTCCACGATTGCGGGCAAGGCCGTGCTGTACGTCCTGATCTGCACTTTTGCCATGGGCGGGGCTTTCCTCCTGAGGGACTACACCGTAAACCACCTGCCTCTGTGGAGAGGCTCGAATGTTGTCGTCCTTGCGGTCCTTCCCGAAGACAAGCAGATGATGGAGCACAGGATGGGGGACATACTCAAGTTGGACGAGGTCAAATCAAGGCTGAAAGGGAACGGGCCCTATCTGGCCTACTTCTTGCCGACCGATTACGTCATGCAGGGTCTCATTGCTGACACGGGCGGTGACTGGCAACTCTACAGGCGGCACCACTCCATTGGCAGGTTTGCCGACTGGGTATTTCATCCCTTCAGTCACCTCGGGGGGAGCCACCATTCAGTCTACGAACCAGCCCCGCACCCCGACCATGGTATGGGCGCGGGTTCCGTGAGAAGGTTGATTTTCTTGAGGGTCTCGGGCGTTGCGGTCAACAAACCGACCGACGTGTTTGCTGTGAAGGCAACGAGGACGCCCGATTTCATGGCCGACTTGGATGTACACAGCCTCAGTGTTCTCGAACTTAAGAGCCTGCCCATAGAGACGGCTTGGGGCAGGGTCCCAACGCCTGCTTTCTGAACCTGTAAGCTCGACCTGCGCACCAGCGGGGATCGCATGCAAGCAGCCTGCTAGAATCCGCTCCTCGGGGGAACCCTGCGTCGGCTGCGGGAATCACTGCTGAAAGGTCGGCGAGCAGCTAAAATCTCACCCGTGGGCATCAGAAAGTGAAACTGCATGGATGTCGAGAAGACCATCGCCGAAATAGATTGGCTGGAGCGTATCTTCACCCTGCCGGACACGAGGCGGCCCCGGTTGGCCGACCGCGAGGCTTTGAACCGGAAGCACGACGAATTGTATGCTGCGAACCCGTGGTTCCGCCTGTGGAAGCGGTACGGAGTCTGCACCCGTACCCAGCCCGGCTCGTCATGCCCATATCCCGGCCCCAAGTTCCTCAATTGCCTGTAGTCGCCCCGGTACAGCCCAGCTTCAGCAAGCCTATGCAACCAATGTCACTTCGAACGCCCCGGTTGTGTTGCGCAGGAGGCCGATGGCTGTGAGCATTTTCCCAAGGATAATAATGGGCGAGTACATCCAGTAACTTCCGCCCCATGGCAGCGAGCGCACGATCGCGCTCGGCGGGATCACCAAGGAACCGTGCCTCCGCCTCGAACTTCTCGCCACCGACGGAGAGCCTGACTCGCGGCGTCTTTTGGACGTTGCGCACCCACTGGTGGTTCACGTTCGCGGTCCCGATGAACACCTTGTCCGCCGTCCACGACGAACCAGATTTTGACCTCGTAGGGTTTCCCGGACTTCCGCCCGTAGTGCGTCAGGATCAGGGTCTGTTTGCCTGCGAGCTGCTTCAGCCGCGCCAGCGCGTTCGCGTCCATCGGTGCCTCGTTCTTTGACATTGTGGACTCATCCGGTCCTTACATCCGCTTCCTGAGTGGAGACGACCTCGTAATGGGCGGATTTCGCTTCATAGTGGGCGAGGTACTTGCGGCGCTCTTCGGGGACAACGGCAGTTTCGTAGTCTGGCCCTGCGACGGCGCGGATTGCGTCAACAGAATCCCACAGCATGATCGTGACGAACTCGACCTCGCCTCCAACCGCCCTTCGCAGCAAGTAGCTGCCCCTGTAACCTTTCACTTTGCTGATTCCGGGCAGAAGCTCCGGTTTTAGCATCGCCTCGTAAGCGTCGGCGTGCTCAGGCTTCGTATACCCGTGCCAAATTCGTCCGATCACAGTAAAACCTCCTCCGCAAGCGAAAGCATTGCATAAGCTGCTGATCTGCTGAATTGTTTACCGATACGCCGCATCATCGACCGTTGCCCGGAAGAACTCGCCGTCCGCCTCGAACCGATCTGTCCCGAAATACCACCCAACTCGCAGCCGAGTCGGGATCGTGTATCCGGCAAACTTGCCCTCGTCCTCCACAACACCGCCAAAGTCCGCATAGTGGAACTCTGCCCCGCCGGGGTTCCCCCAGCGTCGCAGGCTGAAGGCTTCGAGCCTTCCTCTATCGTCAATCGTGAGCCCGAGTTCTCCCGTTTCGCCCTGCACGGTTCAGGCGGGCGTGCGGATGAGACGAATCCTGCGCCGTCCACGTCACTCCGTCGCCGCAGAGCACGGACGGCAACCAGAGCGACTCTGCCATCAGACGGCCTGCTGCGGAGCGGGCAATGTCAGGCCCAGAGGCGACCATGACGGGGATGATCCCGAGGAGCTTCCATCGCATCGCGCCTTCGCCATCCACAAGGCGGTCGAATCCGCGAATGGTCATGCCGCTCATTCGCACCGCAGCCTTCCAGATCATGCCACGCCCCCAGTGGATGACCTGCTGCGCGGTGAATGGAAGCCACCGCCGCAGCTTGATCTCGCCGTGCATGCGCAGCCGGACCGCCGAGGCGAGCGTGGTTCCTGGCGCAATCGCGTGCTCAAGGTAGCGCCGGGCTGCTTCAGGGAGTGCCGCCAGACGGTCGGGGCGAAAGGCACTCCCGCTGGGCGGGACCGAGTTCCACAACTCGTCGAGGGAAGGCTCTTTGCTCATCGAAACTCCCGAGCCGGACAACTCGGTTCTATCTGGCGAAGACTGTCACCATCATCAGTGAAGATTGTCACAGCCCTCCACCATACAGAAAGTCGAAAATCTCAAGGTGACCTGTCCCCACTCGAAGTCCCAAGCTGGCATGGAATGGCGGAGTCGCCCTTTGCGCACGCTTTTGGGCGTATCGACGAATCTGGTGGCGATCAAGCTCTTGCACACGGCCGTCTGGGCATTGTTGGCCGGATGCATCGTTGCCTTGCCCATAACTGCTTTGCTGCATCGCTTCGACTGGGCCGTGACCCTGACCGCGATCATCCTCGTAGAGTGCAGCATACTCGCGCTGAACAGGGGACGGTCCCGCTGACAGATTTGGCAGCCCGCGTCACAGACGAGCGAGCCGACAACTTCGACATCTATCTGCCCAACTGGCTGGCCCGCCACAACAAAGCAATCTTGGCACGCTGTTCGTCGTCAACGAACTAATCGTGCTCTGGTGCTGGCTGGAATGAGAGCACAGTACTCTATGAGCACGGGACGGGAGTTACCCTGTCCTGTTCATGCCCTCAGCTAATCGACAACCTCAAAGTTCGGTGGTGCGTTCCGGTTCAGCGGGAGGTCTTGCCGGGAGCCGCTGAACTTTGGGAAGAGCTTCGCGAGCATAGATGAAGTCTTTAACGCCTCACCACCGGACGGTTGTGCGGGGTGGGCTATCAGGTGAGCCTTAATATCGTTCGGCAGGCCCCGCCAAGAAGGCGTGAAAGAGAGAAGAATGCAGTCGCGTCTGGTGGTGCCCGTATTGCCATGAGTGCCGTGAAGAAGTCGGTAATCGATCACTACAGCATCGCCCGCTCGCAAGCCGAGTGTCACTTGGCCCGGGAGGTCGCTCAGAGCGATATGTCCCGGCTCAAGTCCTTCCGCACTGTGCCCGTGCGCCTCGGGAAGGACGGCGTGGATCGGTGCGCTCTTGAGATGAGAAGCCCGCAAGACCCGCAGAGCACCGTTTTGTGCATTTGTGTCCGCTAGATAACAAAGAACTCCTATTTGCAGGGCCCTTCGTCGATAGCTCAGCGGATGATCCCAGCACCACCAATCCTGATGCCACCACAAGGGCGGGCTATGCGGTTCCTTGACGCTCACGTATCCGGAAATCCATTTAAGATCGTCCGCACGTAAGATGTCCGTCAAGGCTTGCACTCTGCGGTTGGATGTCAGCAGCAGCCGAACGATGGGATCATTCCATCGTAGCGGTGCAAGAGTATTGTGTGGGCGTGTGCACGCCAGTTCGTGGGATGAGGTCAGGATCGATTCGACGAGGGGTACAATCTCTTTCAATTCTAACTTGTTCACAAAGCTCTCAAGCACGGCGAAGCCATCACGGACAAAGTCAGTTTCGAAAGGTTGGTCGGACAAGGTAGCAGGTGACCAGCAGTTGTTAACCATCGATGATCGCGACTCATTCTTCCGTTTCTTCATGTCCGGCTCTCACACGCTGTCATCGTAGCAGACTAGCTCCACCTGATTGCCCTCGGGGTCGGTCACATAAAGCGAGCGCCAATGTACCCACGCGTGTTCGGCGGTTTCGACTTGAAGCCCCAACGCCTCCAGTCTCTTCCTTTCGTCTGCAAAATCAGCGAGAGGTATCTCGAACGCGATGTGGTCAATTGTGGAGGTCGCTCTGTCCGTCCCGCGATAACCGGTGCTCTGTGAGCGATCGAACAAGGCGAGCACTTGGGTGTGACCACCGTAGCCGTCTGCAATCTTGAAAAACGCGCAGTTTGGAGCTCTGGTCATCAGGGGCAAGCCGATGACTCCTTCGTAGAACCTCTGCATTGCATCCAGATTGTTGACCCGCAGTGCGATCTCGCCAAGGCCGCGCACCACTGTGCGCTTCTCGCTAGTGGTTGATGTTGCCATGATCGACCTCCCGAGCTACCTCGCCTTCGCCCTCGGCTTCATCTTCCCCTGCGCCCAGCGCTGCTTCAGCAGCCGCGACAGCTTTTTGCGAGCTGCCACACTCAACCGACGGCGACGCTTGGGTCTCGCCGAAGTCTGAACGGCCTTGGGTGGTCTCCCACGCCTGCTGGGGATAGCAGCCGCTCTTGGCGGACGACCTACTCTCCGGGGTTCAGTCGAGCTTACGGCTTGAAGTGTCGAGATAGCTTGGTCGATGCGGTCGCGCTCTGCACGAAGTTCCGCAAGAATCCTGTTGGTATCCATGATGGCTCCTCGGGCGGGTATCCTAACAGGCGAGAAACAGAGCGGCAAGGACGTTGCAGTCACGCATCAGCCAGCCCTGTCACGGTTAGAATCCTGGACGCGATGGAACTCAACGATGAAATACTGACGGTTCAAGAACTCGCGGAACGTCTGAAGGTGAAGAAAAGCACGATTTACAATCTCACGAGCCACAGAGGGAGAGTCAGGGCTGAGAACAGACCACTCCCGTGCATTAAGGTCGCCCAGCGGCTTCATCTCCGCCCCGGTTTCTGGATAGAAATACCCGAGCAGAACACCGAAAGCGATCGCCGTCAGTACTTGGAAGTACAAATGCCGATAGATTCTTCTCGCCTTCATACGCATCCTTCCATGTCACGGGGCACTTTTTCTTTTCGAGCGACTACGAATTGTTCGCTCGCTGACCGATGAAAGCAACCTAAATTTCTTTCATTCTTCCCTCGATGAACATTACTGAATGACGCTGAGTTGGCGTTGCCGGGCGGCGCTGCCGCTGGTTGAATTCACGACGAGGGCGCTGGGGCTGAAGTTCTAGGCAGGTGCGACCGGATCAAGCGTCAGCCCCTCTCTCTCGCTTCCTGACACCTGACGCAGTACCGAGCCCACGGGATGGCTTCGAGCCTCTTCAGTTCAATGTCGCCGCCCGCATTCGGCGCACTCGCCGAAAGTCCCCTGCCGCATCCGTTCCAAAGCTTGGGTGAGGTTCTTAATCATCTGCCGAGCGGTTGCCGCTTGGTGGACGAGAGATTGCCTTTCATATTCGCTCGCCGCCTGATCCACCAGATCGGCATGCTTCGCCGCACCTTCCCGCGCCTCTTGTTCGGCGGTGGCTAGCGCGTGTTCCAATTCCGCGATGCGGGTTTCGAGAACTTGCTTGAAACGCTCGCGTTGGCTTTCTGACAACACAATGCGCACCTAAGCAGCGAGCAACGTCACTTCGAACGCCCCGGTCCAGTTGCGCATGAGACCGAGGGCTATGAGCATTTTCCCAAGGGCAAAAACGGGTGAGTACATCCAGTACTTCCGTCCCGCCGCGGCGAGCGCACGGTTGCGCTCTGCCGGCTCGACGAGGAACCGCGCCTCCGCCTCGAACTTCTCGCCGCCGACGGAGAGCCTGATCCGTGGGTTCTTCTGCACGTTCTTTATCCATTGGTGCCGCACGTCCGCCGTCCCGATGAACACCTTCTCGCCGTCCACGACGAACCATATTTTGACCTCGTGGGGCTTCCCGGACTTCCGCCCGTAGTGGGTCAGCATCAAGGTCGATTTGCCCGCGAGCCGCTTCAGCCGAGTCAATGCGTTGGGGTCCATAAGCTCTCGTTGTACGAGCCGCAACCGACAGCAAGCGTGTTACAGCCCGTATGCTTCATTGGGTGCCAGATACCGGGGGAAGCGAGGCAAGAGCAGCTTCCGCGCCGCATAGCAGAGATGGCACTCATCAACGTAACTGTCGTTCACTGCAAGTCCGTGCTCCGTGGCAAGCCGCATCGGTCCGCCTCGAAGCAATGGTCCGGCGATTGGATGCTCTTGCGCGTCATAGCCGCGAACCAGTTCGAGCAGAGGCGTCTCCCAGATGTTGCCCATGCTCAGCCCTTGGCACAGGTGCACATTGCCGTAGGCGTCCACGTGGACTCGCTCGGGACTGAGCAGGTCCTCGTGAGGACACGTTGTGAGTTCCTCACGCGGGCGCAATGGGAGCCCAGCCGTGAGTTTTTCCGCTGCGCGGCCCTTGAAAAGGACACCGCCTCCAACAACTGGTTTCCCTCGTCGGCCCTCGCCAGCCTGAGGGGACACACTCGGTGGCTCAATGCAGATCGTGCCTGTCGGAATGCCAAGCTGCTGCGCGGCTTGGCGGGCGAATTCCGCCCTCCGGTCATTCTTGTCAAGGCGGTGGAACTCGTCGTCGCTGACGCTGAAATCCACGACGCCCAAGTGGCGAATCGGTCTTAGCCAGTGCAGGCCATCTTCGGCCGAAGTCGCCCAGTAGCCGTTGGTGACGATGCCAGCGTCGAAACCGGCATCCCGCACCATGCCCAGACCTTCCAATAGCAAGGGATAGAACAGGAACGGTTCCCCGCCCTCGAAGTACACAATGTTGACCGTCCCCAGTTCCTCGATCTGGCGGATGAGAGTTCGCAGTTGTGCAATGGTGAACGTAGCCTCGCGGCTGGGCCCGCAATGCAGAAAGCAGTGATCGCACTCCTTGGTGCACTTCAGGGTGAGCAGGATGTGGACTCCCGTAAGCACGCCTCCCTCCGAGTTGGGGGCGCAGCACGCCTCTCCCAATGTTCCGACGTGAGCGCTTGGGATGCAGTGATTAAGGACACAGAGATCGGTTCGTCTGGGAGACTGGGTCGCAGCGTCTCAAGCCGCATGTCGCTGCATCGTACCCCTTGGCAAGCGCAGCTATTGGCCGGGCGCGAGGAAGTGTTCGAGCGGGAGCGAGGCCGCGACCCTGCGTCGTTCCACTACGAGAGGGGGGTTTGAAGGTTGCAAACGGACTTCCTGTCCCTTCCGTTGAACCGGCCCGCGCTTGAGGCTAGAATTTTGAATATCTCTCCGTACTGGCGCGGAGGCCGACATGCAGTTTGAGGATTTCGCTTTCGGGTCTATCCGGATTGACGGCGTCAGCCGCGAGTACGACATCGTCATCGACCGCGGGGAGATCCGCAAACGCAAGAAAAAGCTCTCCAAGCAGTTCCGCGACGCCTACGGACATACTCCGCTCACGACCGAGGAGAAGATCCCATGGAAATGTCGCCGGCTCGTGATCGGAACTGGGGCGTATGGGAAACTGCCGATCATGGAGGAGCTAAAACGCGAGGCGCAGCGCCGCAAGATCGAATTGGTCATTCTGCCGACCGCCGACGCTATCGAAGTGCTCAAAAAGAATCCTGAGACCACCAACGCCATTTTGCACGTGACCTGTTAATCTCCGCACCGCGATGAGCAAAACCAGCTTGTGATCCTCGGCGGAGGTGAACTGATGGCACACCTGCACGCATACCGCATGAAAGCGACCATCACTGCGGCAGCCTCGGTGCTGTCCATCATTTTGGGTTCTGCGACCGCGCTGTTCGCGCAGACGCCCGCCCAGCAGCAGCAACCGGAATTCGTGAAGCAGGCCCAGCAGTTGATGAGGGAGGGAAAGCCGGAGGCGGCGTTGGCGGTGTATCGCCAGACCCTCCAGACCTCGCCCAATTCGGTACCCGCCAACATCGGGGCCGGCGGCGTGCTCGACCTGATGGGGCGAGGGGACGAGGCCCGGAAATATTTCGTGAAGGCAATCGAGGCTGCGGACACGCCCGAGGGCAAGGCAAGGGCAAGAAGGGCGATGGCGATGTCCTACGCCTTCGAAGGAAATTGCGGCAAGACCATAGAGTACGAACAGCAGGTCTTCGACTTCTACGCCAGCAAGAACAACTTCTTCCAGCAGGGGGAAATTGCGGACGAGGCGGCCCGCGTCTGCCTCGATTCTGGCGACTTGGATGCCGCTAACAAATGGTACAAGACCGGCCACGACACGGGGCTGGAGGAACGGGACATCAAGCCCGTACGGCGCGACCTGTGGGACTTCCGTTGGGAGCACGCGCAGGCCCGCATCGCCGCCCGCCGGGGCGAGCGGGCGGAAGCGCAAAAGCATGTCGCTGCGGCAAAGGCCGTCCTCGACAAGGGCGCAATTCCCGAGCAAGTGCAGTTCTTCCCTTACCTCAAAGGTTACGTGGCGTTCTATGCGGGGGATTACAAGTCGGCGCTTGAAGAACTGAAACAGGCGAACCAGAACGACCCGTTCATCCAGTGCATGGTTGGCCAGACCTACGAGAAGCTAGGCGACAAGGACAGGGCCGCGGACTGCTACCGCAAGGCTTTGGCAGCAACTTTCCACAGTCCTCCCGCCGCATATGCAGTTCCCTTCGCTAGGAAGAAGCTGTCGTAGTCGGGTGGCGGTCGTCCGCAGCTACAGCCAGTGGGTTGGGCGCAAGGAACTGTTGGAGCGGGAGCGCGAGCGGAATCCCGATGGTCAGGGCTGGGATTCATGCCCAATGGCGTCCGCTGAGGCGATGACTGTCAGAGGCAACCCGCGTTTCCCATTACAATGATTTGGCCCGACCACGTTGGGCGACTCCGACTTCGAGTTCTCGGTCATGCCCCGTCGTAATGCCAGCCATCTTCTTCGGGCACGGGAACCCGATGAACGCCCTGCTTCGAAACTCGTACACCGAAAGCTGGGCGGCCATAGGGCGGGGATTTTGCGTCCCAAGGCTATCCTCTTCGTATCGGCCCACTGGTTCATCGAGGACGCTGCGGTGACGGTGAGCACCGCCCCGGGAACTGCACCAAGTGCAATATCCCGCGCCCGGCGATCCCGAGCTTGCCCTTCGCGTCCAGAAGGCGCGGCCCTACTTGCCCGCTTCGGAGACTTCGATCTCAACTCACGGAATTTTCGCGTTCGGGCTTACTCTTGTGCCCATTGTTTATTTCCTTCGTACTGCGAGAGAGTTCTTCCCACGCGACGATGAAGCTGTAGTCTTCCCTCCAAGCCTCCTTACGCTTTCGAGACAGGTGCGTTGATACCCTTTGTCGCAACTTCTTGTCGGGGCTCTTCAGCGCAAATCGCCAAGGGCTAATCTCCCTGTCGCCAATCCGCCATTTTGCCGGTGGGAGCGGCTGCCCGCTTTTTCCATGAAGCCGTTCGATCTCTCCATCCAGATACTTGCAGAGAGATTCATCCGTGAGTTCAGGATGCCCCGCTGGGTGCTTGCGGATGCGACGCAGGAGGCTGCGGGCCGATGCGTCCTCTTCTATCCTCAAACTGAGCTCGTGCAACCGGAATCCGTCACGCAGTCCTTCGTACATTCCTTTGGCGCGACTGAGGTTGAGAGCCACCTTTAATATCCGTTGCAGGTCGCCCGTTGCCCCCGGACGCAGTTGCCCACCGATAGCTTCAAGCGCCGTGTTCAAGGCGTCCATGCTCTTTAGCAGCGCCCGCTCAATCGAAGCATTCCTGCCGGGCGCGTTCTTGAGCACCGTCACTTGTCGTGCGCTCAGGCCGCTTTTCATTTCTACTGATTCATCTTTGCAGCTTTACAGCGGCACGGCCAGAGCAAATCGCATGCAGGCTGTTTTCAATTAGATACATCCGTCGATCTTACAAATTTGCTGTAACCGCAGAGACTTGCTCGCGAGAGGTCTATTTTTAAGGACATGACCGATGCGACCACAAGAGCGACGACCTGCGAGCATTGCTACGACTCAGGATGCACCGCTTGCGGCTATGCGTGCTGCGAATTCTGCGGTCTTTATTTCTTGCCTGCGGCGAAAGGCAGGATGCCTCGGTTCTGTTGCGGCGAATGCCGCAGCAAGTTTCACAGCGAAGCGGCAAAGCGTGCACGCATAAATTGGAGGGCGCATATGAGCAGAAAAAGGGCGAGAAGAAGCCAGACGGTCAAGGTCAGGCTAGAACCCCGTCTCCTTTGGGCAGTGCTTGTCCCAGTCCAAGACAAACACGGGGTCATGTTCCCCCAAAGGCACCATGACTGGTTCTTCAAGAAGGTACGCAGAATCAGCGGCGGCATCACCCGCAACCCTATGGCGCAGGGCGAATGGAAGCACAAGCGGAGGCTTTACTCTGAGCCCGTGGTTTCGTTGATGTTCCTAGCCACGGACGAGGAAGCTGACAAGGTCGCCGCCACTGGGCGCAAGCACTACCGCCAAATTGAGGTCATCTACTACGTGGTGAGCAACCACGTGCGCAAAGTGGGGGACAACTAAATGCCCAAATGTGCTTGCAACGGGACAAAAGGCAGGGAAGGAAAAGACTGGACATGGGTTCACCACTACACCTGCCCGCTGGCAGGGCAGAGGATGGAATCACCCGCGGAATGGCTGGAATGGACGGCACGCAAACTCGCGGACACCGTCCGCCCTGAGCTCAACCAGCCTGAACGGGCGAGGCTGGCAACGTGGCTGCTGGCTTGCGCCCACCTATGGACGCCTGGGACCTAGCGAATCGACATCCTTCATATAAATAGCTCGTTTTTTCCATTCCTGTTGACGTTTTCGCCGCCAAATTCCGCGTTTCGATAATTGTGTCCCCAAAGAATTGAATATCCCCCGCTTAGGGCAGGAGGACAGAACGAATGCCCTACACCGTCACACGACTCACGGTTGAAGAAGAGAAGAAGGCCAGGCGTGCCCTCGTCGCCAGGTTCATCGTCGAGCACCCCGCGATGACCTATGAAGCGATCGCGCTGGCGTTCGGCGTCAGCATGCCCTACATCATCAAGCTGGTTGCGGAGCACAACCTGCCCCGGCGCAAGCGCGGGCCTAATATCGGTGCCCCCGTTGGGAGGTCGCGATGACGAACATCAGGAAGGCCGTGGGCAACACGCTGGTCACGGTGGTGTACGACGAGGCGGCCGTGCCAAGGGGAATCCTCGGCGTGCTCCTGGAGGAGGACGGCTGCGTCGACCGCGCCGTCTCCTGGGTCCGCGAGGACGCGATGGAGCGCGGCATGGACGGCGACCCGTACGAGCCGGAGTGCGTCAACGTGTACATAGAGAGCGACACCAAGCCCCGCTACAGGGTGACCAAGCGGGACGCCCAGGGCCGCGTGGAGCTCGAGTTCGACGACCGGTACAGCGCCGTGGGCTCCGTCTGCTACTCCGTCGACCACACCTGCGAGGGGTCGGACACCTGCGACTGCCCTGAGATGCACGTGGTCGTGGGCGGCGGCTACCTGCTGCGGCTGACGGACCGCGAACCCATGCCGCCCCTTGAGGTGCGCCCGCGACCTGCCTCGACATAGATTGGCTCTACGAGAACACCAGCCTGAGCCACGAGCGCCGGGAGGCCATGAAGGCGGAAATCCTCGCCCGCCTGGAAAGCGCCGAAATAGCTCGATCGCTAATTAGATGAATTTTACTAATGCGTGATCCCTTGGCAGGAGGCTGCCATGGGCTACCCAAGATTGACAGTCGAACGGTTCGCCGAGAAGTACGCGGCGGGCAAGACCTACCAGCAAATCTCCGCCGAAATGTGCATAACGGTCCAGACGCTCGCCCGGTGGGCGCGTGATCTCGGCCTGCCCCGGCGTCGCCGCGGGGCGCGCAAGGGCGCAAGGCGGGAAGCATGAGTTTCGTTCACAAACAGACGGTCTACGACTCCGACCTTTACGCCTACGAGAAGGGACGCAAGCGCTCGTACAAGCGCTTCCTGCTGGCGGTCATGGCCGAACTCACGGCGGACGAGGACCTTGAGAAGGGCGAGCCCCGCCCCGGTGAGTACGACAACTACGCGGGGTGGTGCTGGGCAGGGCAGCAGACCTTGGCGGACAGGATAGGCGTCCACGACAAAGGCGTCGTCAACAAGATGATAAAGCAGATGTGGGACGACGGCTGCTTCAACCGCTGGCGCAAGTACAGGGACAAGCTCGGCCACTGGCACCGACAATACGAGTTGGACATGGACTTCATCAAAAGACACAAGCGTCCAGACGACCCAGTGGATGTGGGCATCAACAGGGAAAACCCAGTTGAGGTGGACACTGACCCCAGTGGATATGGACATCAACAAGTCAGTGGATGTGGACACGTTTTGCCAGTTGATGTGGACATCAACGTAGTAGTTGACTTAGGGGTTGGTTCTAAAAGTAGTAAAAACAGTAGCGACGCCGCCGGCGCTTTAGAACCTGAAAAGCAGGAAGAACCTGATCCTGCCGAGCGCGAAGAGCCTTCCCTGACCGAGGAAGAGCGCTATCGCTTCGCCTGCCTCGCTCGCCTGCCCAAGGGGTGGAACGACGGTCTTGACCGGGGCACCGTCATCCGTTGCGTCCGCGCCGTGATCCACAACGAGCGCCTGATCACGACCGTAGGCGAGTTCCTAGACGCACCCAACGAGTTTGAGTACATGAAGGGGTACTGACATGACCAAGAAAGCGTCGCGCCCGCGCTGCCATAAACACGGCTGCCAAGCCTTCGCGTCCCCGGCTGGCCCGCCCGGCTGGGCTCGTACCACGACTGGCAGTTCACCGCCGAAGGCGAACGTCCGCCGTCCTTGCCCCAGTTTCCCGAGGACGGACTTCCTGAACCTTTAGCAGGATGCCCAGCAAAGACAAAGACCGACGCCGCGCCGCCGCCCGCGCCTACTACCGCGCCCACTGGGAAGGCCAGTTGAAGAAAATTCTGGATCGCAGCCGCAGGCGCAGATAGGCTGAGACACCGGAGCAGCGTGCCGCCCGGACGGCAAAGATGCGCGAATGGTACCGCGGCTGGTCGCTGGCGAACCGACGCAGGCACAGCCACGTGAAGCTCTTCGCCGCGTGGGCAGAAGAGGCACGTCGAGCGCTGCAAGGACTACCCCGAGGGCCGCTGCTGCAAGCAATGCCGCGCCTCCGGGCTGCTCGACCTGCGCCTGCTCGACCTGCGCAACGGCGACCACCGTCTATCAGGCGCCTGGCGGCACGCTTTCTCGTGCGGGCGACCTCCTGTTGCTCCAATTCCGCTACGCTGAGGGCAGCTTTCGCGGGTTTTCGGCTCTTAGTCCCGGCGTGGTTCCCGGCTCCAAGTGGTGTTTTCGCGGGACAGCGCCTTCGGCGACTCCTCCGGGCCGAGGCTTGTTCGCGAGCACCAGCCTGCGCGTTCGCCTAGTGGCGCTCGCCCGCTTGCCCAGCTTGGCCGTCCGGCGAAGTTGGGCCGCACCCACCGTGCTGTCCGCTACATGATGACGGGCGGCAACCCCGGCAACCAGAAGCGCAAAAGGCGGGATGAGATCATTTCACCCGCGTAGGCGGCTGGTCACAACTGGTCATTGCCCGGGCGTGACTTGCCCGCCTTCGGCCGCACGGCGGAGGCGGTGTACAAGATGATGAGAGTCGCGCTCGGCCCAGTCCTCGTCCAGCTGGGATCGTGACCATCTTGCGTGCGATCTCCAGCCGCCTACGATGGCACGCCCTGCGGCGCTGTGCCGCCTTCCTGCGGCTGATTCGCCTCATGGCAGGGTGAGTACCGCCCCCGATTTTTCCCTGTAAGGCGCTTTTTTCATTGTTCCTGCAATAACGCTGATTTTGCCTTCAAAAAAAACGCGGTAGGGTTCCTTTTAAGCGACCGGCAGTCCGCCCGGCTGAGCCATCGCAATTTGTGCCAGATTTGTGCCAGACGGTTTTTGGCATATACCTCTGGAAAAATCGCCTGCTCCCCTAAAACGTTGAGCCTGCGGATTTCCCAACATCGTTGGAAAAACCGCAGGCTCCTTGTTTGGTTGCAAGAAAACACCGTCCCGCCGTTCTTCCCGCAAGGAAGACCAGCGCTCCTGGCGCCGGTCTCAGGAGGAACGAAATGACATTAGCTCGAACGGCATGGATTGGGACCCTGGGGTTGTTCACCTTGATGGGCGAGGTTATCGCCTGGGGCGGCCGGCAGCCCGATGAAGTGTCCGCCGGCGAGTATCGCGCGCTTTCGCCCATCACGCACGGCAGCCTGACCATCTTTCCCGTGGTCAGCGACCGCCGCCACGACACGCGTATGTTCATCACTCTGGACGAGGGACTGCGCTCGGGCGAGGTGGTGGTCAGCGAGGCCGGACAGTTGCAAGGACTGGTGCGCCGCCGACCGATGCCGCGACCCGACGGAGCGCAGGTGAACCGGCTGGTGCTGGTGAACAATTCCGACCGGCCGCTGCTGCTGCTGGCGGGAGAGATCGTGACCGGCGGCAAGCAGGACCGGGTGGTGGGCAAAGACCGCATCGTGCCCGCTAATAGTGATCCCGTGGACTTGAGCGTGTTCTGCGTCGAGCCCGGACGCTGGACGGGGAGCAGCGCGCAGTTCGGCGGCATCGCTTCCAGCAACAGCAAGAGCCCGTACGTGACCCAGATGGCGCAGCCCAGTGTCCGCAGCAAAGCCATGGGGGACAAGGACCAGCAGAAGGTGTGGTCCGAGGTGAACGAGTCGGCACAGGTCATGAAGCGGGCGGCGCCCGCGGCTCCGCTTGCAGGCACGACCTCCTACGCGCGGGTGATGGGCAACGATGAAGTCCAGAAGAAGGTGGACGCCGTGGCCGCGCCCATGGAGCGCTCGTACGAGAGCGTCATCAAGCAACTGCGCAACCAGAACGCCGTGGGCGTGGTGGTGGCGATCGATGGCGAGATCGTCTGGGCGGACATCTTCGCCAGCACGCCGCTGCTGGAGAAATACTGGCCGAAGCTGGTGCGCTCCTACGCGACGGAATCCATCACGCGTCGGGGAAGGAAGGGCGGCGCCGATGTCAAGACGGTGCAGGCGTTCCCTCGACGACTTCAGCGGCAACCGCCAGGTGGTCGAGACCGAGCCCGGAGTTTTCCGGCACACCGAGATCGTCGGCGCGGGATTCCGCGCCTTCGAACTGGCGTCGCTGCTGCCCAAGACCGGCTTCGACGTGCACATCAGCAAGATGTCACAGTGAGTGGAACCCGGCGTGCAATGTGCGCGTACTCAACCACAGAGGAGGACAAACCCCAGGGCACGTGATCCGTCTCGGTTGCCAGGCAACCCGGCGATTCCCGAAAACGGATTTGGTTGCACGCTTAAATCAAAATTTTGTTCGCAACAACTAACGTTGGAACGTGTCCAATACGATAGAAGAAGGTGAGGCAAAGGTCGGAGGTGAAAGATGGGACAAAAGTTCAACATATCGGATGTGGCCAATCTCCGGAACGAGTTGATCCAGGGAGGCTTGGATTCGCAGCAGTCTGGTGAGCTGCTGCAGGTCTTCCTGATGGGCCATGGATATGGGGTCTCAAGGGATGCGGCGCGGGATGCCGCCAGCCGGCTGGGCAGTGCAGGCTGCTCGCTGGAAGTGATGCGACAGGAACTGGAACACCTGGCGCTGGTGATGTAACCGCAACACAAATCCGCCAGGTGAAAAGGCCGGACCAACCAGTCCGGCTTTTGGCTGTTTGAGAAGACCTGACTCACCACGGAGGCACGGAGACACCGAGAAATCAATTCGTGTTTCTCCGTGCCTCCGTGTTCTCTGTGGTGGATTTGCGTTTTTCTGCGGCGGGTTATCTCAGGAAGCCGGAGACGAACATGACCCCGAAGATGAGGGCGAATCCCAGTTCCATCCATCCTAAGCGGTGAACGCGCAGAGGACGCGGCTTCCTGAAGAACCAGGCGGCGCCGCGCAGCAGCATGGGATGGAAGGCGATCACGCTCATCTTGGGCAACAGCCGGTAATGGAAGAAGAGCACCAGCAGGACGACGGTGAGCACCTCGCCGGCAAGAAACTTCCAGCCCCGCACCAGCCGCTCTCTGAGCCCTTCCGCTTTGGCGTTGCGGATCCTCAACTGCACCATGTGGACCTGGTTGGCGGCAAACAGCCAGTTGGCGGCCCAGATCATCCAGGCGGTGGTGTCGAAGCGGCCGGTGGAGACGTAATAGGCGCCGGCGGCGGTGGAGGTCAGTCCCACCAGGCCGGCCATCTGTGAGGCCATGCGGGTCGCCCGGCCAAGCTTGCGCAGAAGGGCTTGCGTCCCGAAGGAGAAGGCGGCGATCGCGCCCAGCAGCAGCAGGCCGGGATTGTTTCCCTTCCACAGCAGCACCGCCAGCGCGATGGACGCCACTGCCGCATAGCCGGCGACAGCAGCCATCACCAGACGCCGTTCGGCAGGGGTGTCAATACGCTGCGCCGATGTGCCCAGTGCCGCTTCGACCGGGGTGCGCAGGCAGAACAGCGAGACCGAGGCCAGCAGGAATAGCAGCACGGCAACCAGCGCGCCGCCGCGCAACAGCGCTACGGTCGCGCCGGTGACCAAAGGCACCAGCAGCAGGCCCCAGGCGCCATGCTCGCGCGGCAGCACGAAGGCGCGCAGGCGGGCGTTATTCAGGGTTCGAAGATCGGTGACCGTGTCGGACACTTGTTAGTACCATGTACAAAGTACCCAGTACCGAGTACAAGCACAGCGATGCCAAAACCTACTCGGTGCTCGGTACTTGGTACTCGGTACTCGGTACTGGTTTTCTTGCACTCCGCGGCTGGTACACGCAGAACGGTTCCTCGTCCAGCATGTCTCCGGTAGCCGCAAAGGCGCGCGCGCGGCATCCCATGCAGATGTTGCGGAACTCGCAGCACCCGCATTTGCCTTTCAAGTTGCCGCTATCGCGCAGCAGCTCGAAGACCGGCGAATTCGTCCAGACTTCGGCGAAGCCCTTCTCGCGCAGGTCGCCGGCCTTCACCGGCAGGTAGCCGCAGGGATAGACCTCGCCTTCATGCGAAAGGAAGCATACGCCGGTGCCGGCCAGACATCCCTTGGTCACGGCGTTCATGCCCTGGGGATGGCCGCCCGGATGGCCTGTGCGCTTGGTATGAGGGTTGAGGACGATTCCAGTGCCGCTGGGCATGAGCGTGTCCGTGGGCCCGATAGCGCTGGGATCAGCGGCCGGCGACTGCGCTTGCGCGGCAGCCTGCGCCGCCTTGCGCTCTTCCACCTGCCGCTGTTTGGCGACGCGGAAGTAATGCGGCGCGCAGGTGGCCTTCAGCTCGATGTCCCCGCTCTTCGTCTGGTCGTAGAACCAGTTGAGGATCTCCTCGTACTCTTCCGGCGGGACCATCTGCTCGGCGGCGATGTCCACGCCGCAGCCCACCGGCACCAGCAGGAAGGTGTGCAGCGCGTCGGCGCCGATGGCGCGTGCCAGTTCCAGCACCGCAGGGAGCTGGTGCGCGTTGTGGCGCGCCACCGTCATATTGATCTGCAGCGACATGCCCAGCTCCTGCAGGTTGCGGAAGCCCTGTAGCGTGTTCTCGAAGGCCCCCGGGATGCCGCGGAAGCTGTCGTGGGTGGCGGCGTCGGCGCCATCCAGGCTCATGGAGACGCGGCGCACGCCGGCGTCCACGATCTTTCTGGCGACGCTCTTCGAGACCAGCGTGCCGTTGGTGGCCAGGGCCACCCGCAGGCCGCGGTCGGTGGCATAGCGCGCAAGCTGGAAGATGTCGCGACGGAACAGCGGCTCACCGCCGCTCAGCACCAGGATGGGATTCGAGAAATCGGCGATCTGGCGAATGATCTCCAGCGCCTTGTCCGTGGGCAGGTCGGTAGGCGACGACAGCTCGGTGGCGGTAGCGCGGCAGTGGATGCAGCGCAGATTGCAGCCCTTGGTGACTTCCCAAAAAACCAGGCGGGGCTTGTTGTCGGCGTCCATGTGGCTTCTCCCCACGCGAGCCATTCGCTAACAGGTCGAGGATACGTTCGGCCCGGGCAAGGGGATGTGACCGCCATCACAGGGGCGCGGTTAAGGGTCACAGCACGCTCGGAGAGAACGCGCAGTCTGCCCAAACGCTACCTCGAGGCGGGCAATGAAGACCTCCGAATGCAAACGCCGTTGAACTTCCGACGGGTCAGCCGTCTCGAGAAACACCTCAACAGCCTCGATCAGATTGTGGCGCGCACTTTCGACGGTATCACCTTGGCTGGCGATGTCCAGCTCCGGGCACAGCGCGACGTACTCATCGCCTTGGCGTTCAATGGTCGCGGTGATCTGTCGCGTTTTCTTCATACGCACCTCAAGCTGTCCACCTCACATATTAACCTCCAAGCCGCAGTCAAGCACCACCACACAGCGAACCGCGCCAGCGCCATTCAGTAGCCCCCCAAAAGCGACGCTCGCACCAAAAACTGCCTGTTGGCCCGCCGATGAAAACACCCATATCATCGGGCAGACTGATAAAGTCTCGCTATCTGTTGCGCGATGGTCTCAAGATTACTTTCCCCCTGGCCCGAGATCTGGGCATCAGCGCTTAACGCTTCGTTAACCTGCGGAACTACGCTCCTATAGGCTGCAACTAATTTGCTGTCGAGAAAACCGTCGGGAAGAAGCAAATGCAGCTCCCGCACATTTTTCGTACATGCGTCGACATCCTTCGTAAAGGGGCACGCTGAATTCATCTCATCGAGGGCCTTTGGGAACTGCTGTTGTGCAGCGGGAATCTCTGCGTTCAAACGCAAAATGGCCTGCTGGTTCTGCGATTGAGCATCGCGAATCGATCCAGCTTCGGTATCGCGGTAGTACTTATCGTTCTCGACTGTCAACACACAGTCCTGCCAGCGCCAAGACGGGACTGCGGCAGCGGCCAAGGGACGAATCGTTTGTAGGCATTTTGTGTAGCGGCCTATACGCTCTGCGTACCACCGCCGAACACCAGAAACGTGATCGATCCTTTGCTGGCCCCAGCCGATATAGTTTTTCAAGTCGGCGTTCAGTTGCTGGCCTTTCGACTCAGCTTCCTGAATTGCCTTCTTGGCGTGCTCAACCATCGCAATGTGCTGACCAGCTTTGTCTAAACTCGCAAGTGCGTCGCCATACTGCTTCTGGGATATTTCGCGGAAGACCTCCGTCTGGTTTCCTGCACTGAGAGTTAGCGTTCTCCCCCTCAAGCTGCCAACCAAGTTGGTCGAAGCTCCGAAAAACCCTGCCAAACTTACCAACCCGCCCTGCAGTTGGAGACTCACATTGGACCCGCTCATCGTGCCGGTGACATCGTAGACCGCATCTTTCTTTCTTGACCCATTGGCATCGAGAGAGGAAACGACTAGCGAACCGCTGAGGTGACCGGGAGGAGATTCGACCAAACGGAGCATATCAACTTCGCCGGGGTTATCGCGGTTGACAAATATCGCTGCCAACATCGAGTGAGCACAGCCCGAACTAGCCGCCAGGGTTAGGCAAACCGTCACCCCAGCCACAATGCAGCCCAAGGAAGTTCGACGATTCACAGGTATACTCCGTCTTAAGTCGTGCGGCTCCTCTTTGTCTACCATGATGCAGGGACCTGCGCGATTCGCCAAGCCGTAGCAGCACGGGGAGTGCTCAAACTGGTAATCAATCGTTTCAATAAATCGAAAGGCCGCGCTCGCAGGGAAAACGCTACTTCAGCTCCGTCAACGACGATCCCGCCCCCTCACCGAGCGGAATCAGGAACAAGCACCGCATCGTGTGCACCGTCGAGCCACTCGACGATACTGGAAAGTCGGTGCTCCGCTTCGATAAAGCCGCCTTGCCATAGCGCGACGTGGTGCTGGGGATCCACTTGAAACACGTCTTTCGGAAGTTCAGTGGGAATCGGATTTGACGGCATACCGGGGTCCACGAACAAATGGCCTCCCATACCGGTACAAAGCGCCTGCGCAAACCCCATGGCCCAAAAGTCTCCTCTGTACCTCATCGTAACGACTCTCCCATCCACCCAATCAAGCACCATCACGGGCAGCGGCCTATCCTGGGAATGACTCAACCGATTGTGAAGCGCGAAGTTTATGTGAGCGTCGCCGAAGCCATATCCGCAAATCAGTATCGCATCGGCCGCATAAACGTGCCGCACTAGAGAAGCATGGAACGACTGAAACGGCTCGACGAGCAGTTGGTCCAGCTTGAATCCGCCCGCGACAAAGGTCGTCCTCGGGAGCTTGACGCCATTGGACCTCGGGCCGCTCCACCGGCCCTCGGGACCATCGAAGAACTCACCATCCAGGCTCCGCCTCCAAACTATCTTGTCGCCAACGTACCGGCAGTTGAGAGAATGATGGACGCTGCCGTGCAGGTGATACACGAAATCCCATTCGTTTCTTTCATGGATCAATCGCGGCTCGAAGGTGCCTGTTTCGCTGAATCCTGCATAAGCACCCGGCAACGCATCGAGCGCAGCGGTGTCGTAGTTGAGGTTGTAAACGCCGATATCGAATCTCTCACGCAAACCCCCGAGCAGTTTTCTATATTTGTCCTTCTCTGGGGTATTGGCTGAGTTGAGCCTTTGCGACTCGGCTCGCATGTGTTGGGCCAGCCTCTCGAGCAGGAAGCTATACTCGTCCATTAGCTCGATGTGCGCGCCGCGTTTTCCCTTCCATTCCGTCGGCGGGGGAACGCCCTCACCGCCTGACTCACCGGTAGCATCGCACTCGCCCTCAGGCGAATCGTCTGGGTCGCCCGCGAAGTCTTCCATCGCGTCGGACTCCGATTCTTGGCAGCGGAAATCCATTCGCGGCGGTGGCGCGTTGTCGCAAGCCGCTTGCCGCAACGTGTCGCCATCAGGCGGTGGTTCCATCCAGTGCGCCATGGCAATCATTTCGCCCAGAACCTTTTCAAAATTCAATTCGGCATGGAGCGCCGTGCCGCCGCGCCGGTAGTACGTCTTCACAGATTGCCAGAGCTCGCCGAAATGATCCGCGTTCGCGCGCGATGCGGCCCACTTAGAGCCCCACTGCCCCATGAGACAGTCGAGGCACTTCACTGAGGGCAAGCCAAGAGCACTGGAACTGCCCGCCCCCAAAATAACGAGAAGTTTCCTTTTCTCTTTTTCTGGCGTGACTTCCCCCGTAAGATTAATAGAGTGCCGGGCACTTGGCCGACGACCGACAGCCGACGACCGCCCTAAAACAGCGCGCTCTGCCGGCTGTTGGGCCGAATGCCGAAATGATCATATGCCAGCTTGGTGGCCACCCGGCCGCGCGGCGTGCGGTCCAGGAACCCGATCTGCATGAGGAACGGCTCATAGATCTCTTCGATGGCTTCGGCTTCCTCGGCCAGGGCGGCAGCCAGCGTGTTCACCCCCACCGGCCCGCCCTGGTATTTCTCGATGATGGTCAGCAGCAGCTTGCGATCGATCTCGTCGAAGCCGTGCTTATCGACTTCCATCATCTCCAGCGCGGCCTGGGCGGTCGAGCGGTCGATGCGCCCGGCGCCGCGCACCTGGGCATAGTCGCGCAAGCGCCGCAGCAGACGATTGGCGATACGCGGCGTGCCGCGGGCGCGGCTGGCGATCTCCTGGCAGCCCTCTGCGTCGATGTCCACGCTCAGAATCTCCGCCGAGCGCCGCACGATCACCCGCAGGTCGGCGTCGGTGTAGAAGTCGAGGCGCAGCAGGATGCCGAAGCGCGAGCGCAACGGCGCCGAGAGCAGCCCGGCGCGGGTGGTCGCCCCGATGAAAGTGAACGGCCTCACGTCCAGGGTGTGGGTGCGCGCCGAAGGCCCCTGCCCGATGATGATGTCCAGCTTGTAGTCCTCGAGCGCGGAGTAGAGTATCTCCTCCAGCGCCGGCTGCAGCCGGTGGACCTCGTCGAAGAACAGCACCTGCCGCTCGCGCAGGTTGGTGAGGATGGCGGTCAGGTCGCCCTTGATCTGGATGGCCGGGCCTGCCGTCTGCTGGAACGCCACCCCCAGCTCGTTGGCGATGATGGTGGCCAAGGTGGTCTTGCCCAAGCCGGGAGGCCCGTAAAGCAGCACGTGATCGAGCGCCTCGCCGCGCGAGCGGGCGGCCTCGATGGCCACCGCCAGGTTGTCTTTGACTTTTTTCTGCCCGATGAACTCTTGCAGGCGCTTGGGCCGCAGTTTCAGCTCGAACGACGCATCGTCTTCGACCGGATTCGCCGAAACCAGCCGCTCGCGGACTTCTATGTCCTTGGGAGTTGCCACTGGCCGGATAGTAAGCCGAAACCGGGTAAAATTCCAGACGGATGCAGGGCCGACTGAAAACCACAGATGACACAGAGGACGCAGAGGAAAACTGAAAAACAAACTCCCTCTGCGTCCTTGGCGTCCTCTGCGGTTTTGGTTGGGCCCAGCTCACGCAACCCGGGCAGCGGATGCTTCAGGGGTGGTGAGCTGGAGATCGAGTTTGCGCAGGCCGGGGAGCTTCACCAGCTTCTCGCGCAGTCTCTCCGGCTCTTCCGCCAGCACCGGACCCCACAGGGTCACACAGCCGTCGCGGACGGAAATCTGGATCGAATCTGGATTCGCGGTGGTGCGCCAGGTCTCCAGGCGGGCGCGCTCGGCCAGCACCCAGTCGGGCACGGATGGGCGACGCGGAACCACGGAGATCGGCATGACCGCACCGCGCGCACGGCGGCCGACGCCTAGGCCGGTATCCAGCAGGTACATGAGCCCGGCGCCGATGGCCATCCCGCCGAGCAGGGAAACAGAGCGGTACTGCCTGAGAGAACTCTTCATGGGGGAGTCTCCTCTACCTGTTTAGATGTCCGGAGAGGAGGCAAGGCGCAGCCGGAAGGGTACACAAAAGTGGGGTGGCCGAAAGGCCACCCCGTGAGAGAGAGCGAGTGGTGCGGACGATAGCCCCACAGGCCCCGAGAGAGATCATGCCGCTTTGGCGCCGCGCGTGCGCTCGATCGACGTCCACAGCTCCATTTCTTTGCGGGCCGGGCCGGGCTTGAAGTACTTGTCCTGCCAGCTGTCCTTGGTCTCCAGTCCCGACCACGCGTGCATGCCTTGTTTCTGCACGGTGTAGCGCCAGCGGTAGTGGCCATAGACATCCATGACGTGGGTGGCGTAGGCCTCGGCCAGAGCGCGATTGCCGCGGATGATGAGCAGGTTCTCGTCGTTCCCGTACGACGCCTTGTATCCCAGGTTGTGGCTGCCGGTGACCACCACGCAGTCCTCGGAGAGCGGGTCCACGACCACGATCTTGTCGTGGATGACGGCGTGGGCCTGGGGCGAGGTCTTCAGCAGTTCCTGCCGCCAGAAGGCGAACTCATCGTCGATGCCGGCCACAGTCACCATCGAGTCCGTGTTCTTGATGGTATCGGGATTGGCGGCGGTGCGGTGGTAGAGCTCGGTGTCGTACTGCTCCACCGCCCCGGGGTCGGTGGCGGCGCCGAAGACGATCAGGTTAGCGTTCTTCTTCTGCGCGTCGGCGGTGGTCTCCACGATGCTGGGCTTGCCCGGCTGGAAGACCAGGAAGAGCACCGCCTGGCGCGCATTGGCGATCGCCTCGAACACCTCCGCCAGGTCGCCGGGCGTCTTCGTCCCTTTGCCTTTCTGCTCGGTGTTGGGCGAGAACCAGACCGTGGTGGCGTTGGTGGCGTCCAGGAAGGCCTGGTTGTTCTGGGTGCGCAGAGTCGCTCCTTGTTCGGCGCCGTCGGCCAGCAGCCGCTGCCAGTAATCGAGGTAGAAGCCGGCGATGGTGGGATCTTCGATCTGCAGGGCGTTGTTGCTCTGGCCGCACAGCGCGGTGTACGTCCAGTTGGTGCTGCCCGTGAGCACCGCCTGCGGCCGCCCGGTACGGTCCACGTAGACCAGGAACTTATTGTGGCCGATGTGGTCCCCCTTGAGCATGCGGTCGGTGATGTCGATGCCAGACTCGTGCAGCGCCTGGCGGTTGCCGTGGTTCACCTCGTCATTCTTCCCGGTGTTGGAAAGGATGAGGTGGACGAAGGGCATGCCCAGCAGGGCCTGCATCAGCTCCGGATCGTTGAGCTCATAGAGCGCGCCGTAGCACTGGCCGGACTCCTGCTGCGCGCGCTTCAACAGCGTCATCAGCGCGCCGGGGAGCTGCCCGGCCAGGCGGTTGCGCAGCGGGTCTCCCGGCTGGTCGATGCGGTCGATCAGCTTGCGGTAGTCGGGCGCGCCCGTGGGCCCTTTGGGCAGGGTGTGGGCCAGCGATTGCGTGGAAAGGATGCCGCGGTTGAAGAAGGCCGAGATCTGCCCGCAGCGGGTGGCGGTGCGCACCGGATCCGTGGTCAACGCGTTGATCCGGCTGGGCTGCAGGTTCCCCGCCTCGCCCAGCATGGGAATGATCTCGTACTGATACAGGGTTTCGGGCTCGGCCGTCAGGTCACGCCAGGTGAACTTCTGCACCGGCCACTCGTCGGTGGTGCGCGCGTTCCAGTTGGCGTTGGACTGGCCTTTGAATCCCACCCAGGCGGGAAGCGTGGTGATGGTGCGGTTCTGCAGGTTGGTGCGGCGGATGGTGAATCCCAGGCAATCGGGAATGCGGGTGTCGTAGAGCCAACTCAGAAACACCACATCGTTGTTGGCAAGAGCGACGGCTTTGTTCATGGCTGCCTCCGTACACTTCAGGTCGGTAAGGTTGAATGGCCCGGTGGATGAACAGACCTAGGGGCAGCTACTACGATGGCGGATTTTAGGCCGGGGGCATACGGCTGGGGAAGAAAACAAGAGTTTGTTCTGAATTCAGAACAGGAAGGCTTCCTAAATGGGGAAGGGGCGCAAAGTAGCGCCGCCGTCTCGGCGGCGCTACTTTGCGCTACTCTTCCTCTTCCTCGGTCACGCCGCGGGCGGCCTTGGACGCGGTGATGATCTTCTCCTGCAACTGCGCCGGCACTAAGACTCCATCCTCCCGAAGAACCAGCTAACACTCCGCCGAAGAGGATTGGCGGGCACCACGGGGGTAAAAAGCGGACGACTAACCACTACCGGCTAGCGGGCAGCGACGGACTCACCGTTTCCCGCTTGTGCTTGGTGGAAAAGAGGAACTGTATGCCCAGGTAGCCGATCAATTGCGGCTGGTCGCTCGAGGGACCACGGAAGCTTCGGCCGGCCATGAACAGCAGCACGAGCGGCCCGCCCAGTTTATAGCGACCCCCGCCGTCGAAAGTGGTCGAGTGCTCTCTTCCGTCGGTGGTGCCCGCGGCGTACAACTCGCCGTCGAGTTCCAGGCGTTTGCCGACCTGCCGGGCCACGACCAGGCCGCTGGCCCAGGCGGTGCCCCTGTCGCTCGCGAACCAATAACCGGCTTCAGGATTGATCTCGACCGGGCCCACTTTCTTCTTCACCTGGATGGGCAGGAAGAACCTGGCGCCGCGCTCCACCAGGCCACGGTCCACCGAGGCCGTGGGATTGTTGAACTCGAGCTGGGGATAGGTCGAGATCTCCAAGCCGCGCTTCTCGTTCTCATAGAAGCGCCACTTCACACCCGCCAGCGACTTGCCCAGCCCGCTCCTGGTGGGACCATCATTGGTGCCGCGCACGAGGAACGGCACCTGGTACTTCAACTGGAGCCTGCGGCCGAGGCCGTAATTGATGTCCAGGATCGGCGCCTCGAAGATGCGCTCGTCGGGGCGGCGCTCGGTCGTGAGCGCGACATTAATCTCCCAGTTGCCGTCACCCGGGGTGCCGGGATCGTCGGTGAGAAACGGGGGACCTCCCTGGGCCGCGCTCAGCAGCGAGAAGGCGGCAAGGATGACGCCCAGCAGTAAGACGAATTGGCAATGAGTTACCTGCATGCAGGGAGATGGGCCGGTGGTTGCCGCCGCGGCTTGGCATCGGCTGGTTTGTGCGGGAGGCTCCTGAGGCGCAGCGTTATGATTGACTTCGCTGCTCGAACAGTTGACCTGTCGAGGTGATATGTTTCTCGATCTCGCGGGCCATGGCGCGGGCGCGGCGGGCGGCATCTGCTTCTTGCTCGCCGGCACGCGGCCTGAACGTCAGCCCGATGGACCCGATGGTATTGCCAGCCGCATCATGGAGCGGCAGAGTCACATCGAAATTCTTGCCTTCCTTCAACACAACAGGCTGGCCCGTCTTCATCGCTTTCAAGTCCTCCGGCTCCGACTTCTGTCCGATTCTTTCGGGCACATTGCAGGCGATGATGATGTTGTCGGACTTGCTCGGAGGCGTGACATGCATACCGATCCGCACAAGCTCTGGGTGTCGGGCCGCGAGTTCCTCAACCAGCCGCTGCGCGTAAATCCTTGCCGACGGAGAGGCAGACGCTGATCCGCTCAGGTCCTTCACTGTCAAATCATCGAAGTACATCACCGAATCGGCTTTGGTCCACAGTCCGATCTGTCCCGCATCTTTGAAGGCGCTGTCCTTGGCGCTGAACTTGAGATGCCCATCGTAGTAACACTTGAATTCGTCGCCGCGCGCTTCGACTTCGATTTCGTGCCATTCCTGCGAGGTTACCTTGAAGTTTGCGCCGGCAAACTGAATACGCCGCCCGTTCACCACGTGGTAAAGACGAAAGTTATCTTCCAGGGCGTTAGCGCGCACGACGTAGTAATTGTCTTTGTCCTTGAGCCGGAACACCAGGCCGGCTCCTTGGTCCACCTGGCCCGAGATGGCTTTGAATCTCACCCTCAGTGCGAGATCCTTGTAGCTGGCGCCTTCGGCGACAGCGATGGGAAAACGGTAGTCGGTTTTGTCCTGAGAAGTCTGGGCCAAGACATTCGGTTGGGATGGCGCCGACGCTTCTTTCATCACCACCCACTGCCCCATCGTGCCTTGCCCCGTCAGCGCCAAGGTGAATCCCTCGGGGGACTTTCCTGCCGCGTCGCGGTCGAAATTCCAAACGCGATCGCCTGTTTGCGCCATCAGTAGCACGGGGAGCGCGAACCAAGCCGAAATCATGAATAGGACAACAGTGACCGTAGGGGCGCTCTTCATGACGAATCCTCTTCTCGTGGGGCGTTATGTGGAGCCGTGGCGAAGCATCACGCCGACCGCACCGGCACTGAGAATCAGAACCGGTTCGGGCACTTGAGTTGCGAAAATGCCAGGCCTTCGAGAAGTCTTTGCTGGATACCCACTTCCGATCCTTCGCGGGCGGCCCGCCTATTTTGTGTGAACTTTGTCCAGCGCCGCCTTGATTCCTTGAGCGACAAACTCCGGGCTTCCCACAGCCCAGAAATGCAGGAAGAAGAGGCGCGGCTGCTCTGTCAGCATGTGACTGTGCAAAGCTGTCACTTGAATGTTGTGCGCTTCGAGGGCGGAGATCACCGGATTAACCTCGCTCGCGGTCAGGACATAGTCGCCGGTTGTGGCAACTTTGCCGGACCCCGCATCCTGGAAGTTGATCGATTCAGCGACGCCTTGGGCCCCGATGAGTGCCATCCCCCCTTCGGTTATCGTCTCTGCCCGGGGGATGCCGAATGCGAGGACCCCTCCTCCCCAACGACCTTGGTGGGCCAAGATATTCTCAATCGTTTTCACAAATGCGGGCGCTTCTGCCGTTTCCCGCGATGAAGCCGCCGGCTTTCTCATTGGAGTTTTCGACTCTGCCACCGCAGCCTTGAGGGACTGGGCAAGCTCTGCAGCTTTGCCTCGTCCAAGATAATGCAGGTACAGAATGTGCGGTGTCTCGTTGAGGATGTGATTGTGCAAAGCCGTGATCTCGAACCCGCCGACGCGCAACTTGGCCATCACGGGATTCACTTCATCCTCCAGCAGCACCAGGTCGCCCATCACGGTAGCATTGTCGTCGCTTCCGCTGAAAGCAGCCCACGAACCTAGAGCAAGACCCGGTTTGATAGCAACCCCGCCGGCCGTGACACGTAAGTCGGTGCGCGGAAATCCTACGCGATAGACCTCCCCGGATTTCTGGCCAGAACGGCCGAGAATTTTGTCGATGCTGGCGGTGTCGAGGCCTTGTGCCGGCAGACTCTTCGCGCACGAGAGCAGGACGGGAAGCAGAATCAGAACGCAGTGTTTCGCGAGCATGGTCCCCTCCGAGGCGTGCTACTCTTCCTCTTCCTCCACCACGCCGCGGGCGGCCTTGGACGCGGTGATGATCTTCTCCTGCAACTGCGCCGGCACGATGTCGTAGTGGTCCATTTCCATGTTGAAGCTGCCGCGCCCCTGGGTCATGGAGGTGAGGTCGACCCCGTAGGTCAGCATCTCGGCCATGGGCACTTCCGCCTTGACCACCGTCTTGCCGCTCTTGTTGTCCATACCCTGAATGCGGCCGCGGCGCGAGTTGAGGTCGCCCATGATGGCGCCGGCGAATTCGTCCGGCACCTCGATCTCCACCTTCATCACCGGCTCCAGCAGCGTGGGCTTGGCCTGCTCCATCGCCTTGCGGAAGGCCATGCCGGCCGGCGAGCTGGAAGGAAAGATCGCTGGAGTCCACGTCGTGATAGGACCCGTCGTACAGCACAACCCTGAAGTCCACCACCGGATAGCCGGCAAGATAGCCGCGCGCCGCCGCGTCCTTGATCCCTTTCTCCACCGCAGGTATGAAGTTTCTGGGAATGGCGCCGCCGAAGATGTCGTTGACGAACTCGAACTGTCCCCCGCGCGGCAGCGGCTCCATCTTGATGCGGCAGTCGCCGAACTGCCCGTGGCCGCCCGTTTGCTTCTTGTGGCGGCCCTGCGACGTCGGCGCGCCCGCGGATCGTCTCCCGGTAGGGCACCTTGGGCGCTTTCAGGTTGACCTCAGTGTGGTAGCGCTTCTTCAGCTTCGAGACCACGACTTCGATATGCTGCTGCCCGGTGCCCGCCACCAGGAATTCCTTGGTCTGCGGGTCGCGGAAGAAGCGCAGCATGGGGTCTTCTTCCATGAGCTTGTGGATGCCGTTGGAGAGCTTGTCCTCGTCGGCGCGCGTCTTGGGCTCGACCGCGAAGCTGATCGCCGGCTCCGGCAGCTTCACCGGCGGATACTGGATGGGCGCAGCCTTGTCGCCCAGCGTGTCGCCGGTGAGGGTGTCGCGCAGCTTGGCCACCGCGCCGATGTCCCCGGCATGCAGCTGCGGCACCGGTACCTGGTTTTTGCCCTGCATGATGGAGACGTGCGCCAGCTTCTCGCTGCTGTTGCGGGTGAAGTTCTGCACCGTGGCGTCGTTCTTCAATACGCCGGAGAAAACCTTGAAGAATGAGATGCGGCCGGAGAAGGGATCGGAAACCGTCTTGAAAACGTACAGGGAGAGCGGCTCGGAGTCCGCCACCTTGCGCCGCGGCGGCTCGCCGTTGCCGGACGTGGGCGCGCCTTCAACCGGAGCGCGGTCGGTGGCCGCCGGCAGGTAGTCGGCGATGAAGTCCAGAAGGCGGTCGGCGCCGATGTTCCCCAGCCCGGAAGCAAACAGCACGGGATAGATACGCCGCTCGCGCACCGCCTCGCGCAATCCGCCCACCAGGTGCTCTTCCGCGATGGTGCCCTTGTCGAAGAACTCCTCAATCAGCGCATCGTTGCCCTCGGCGATCAGTTCCACCAGCTTTTCGTGCGCCTCTTTGGCTTGCTCGGCCAGGTTGCCGGGAATCTCGCCTTCCTTGCCTTTGCCGTTGCCGCCCAGGTCGTAGGTGTAAGCCTTCATCTTGACCAGATCGACCACGCCGCTCAGGTTCTTCTCGCTGCCGATGGGCAACTCGACCGGGATCACGGCGCGCCCGAAGTTCGAGGTCAGCGATTCCATCACCCGCCCGAAGTCGGCGCGCTCGCGGTCCATGCGGCTCACCACGATGGCGCGCGGCAGTTGGTACTCCTCGCAGTAGTTCCACACCTTGTCCGTCACCACCTCAACGCCGCTCACGCCGTCCACCACCACCAGCGCCGATTCGGCCGCCACCATCGCCGTCTTGGCCTCGTGGACGAACATGTTGAAGCCGGGCGTATCCAGGAAGTTGACCTTGGTCTTGCCCCACTCGGCATAGGCGAGCGAGGTGGTGATGGACATCGAACGCGCGACTTCTTCCTCGTCGAAGTCGGTGACGGTGCTGCCGTCATCCACGCGTCCCAAACGCTGGGTCGAACCGGCGGTGTACAACATGCCGGAGACCAGCGAGGTCTTGCCGGCATCGCCGTGTCCGACCAGGGCTACATTACGCACGTTTGCGCCTTCGTAAACTTTCACGGGTCACTCCTTCACGGTCCCTGCGAGGTCGGGGCACTCAGGCCCGGCGGAGAATCAGGCCAAACCCACAGATGCTAGCACACGCCAAAATCGGGGCTCAATAGCGGGAATGCGGGCAGTGTGGAGACGCAGCATGCTGCGTCTCTACATTTACTTACAAATTCGGTCTATAATCCCGCGATTCGCATGCGCCGCTCCACCGCAACTGCGTTGCTGCTGCTGATGCTGGCGGCGTTCGGCGCACCGGCTGCACTGGCGACGGCCACCACCCCGACGCCCGCCTGCTGCCGCGCGGCCGGCCAGCACCACTGCTCGGCCATGGCCCCAAGCGGCGGGGTCCAGATTCAGGGGCAATCCTGTCCGCACCGCAAGCCCTTGGCGTTTTCCGGTTCCGCGGCGCCGCCACCCGCGGCCGAGACGGTTGCTCCGGCCGACACCCATCCTTTCCCGGTCGAGTTCCATCCCGAGTCGTTCGTCGTCCGCGGCGAGCAGCCGCATCCTGAGCGTGCCCCGCCAACCCCACTGAAGTAAAGCTCGGCCCGATTTCCTTCTCAATTCAGTGGGGGTTTGCATGCGATACGCACAAGCTGTCCACCCCAGCAAACCAAAACCGGGTTTGCTGGGGACCCCGGCCGTGCTTTGCGGCGCCCTTTTGCTGCTTGGCGCCGTTTCATACGCCACGATTTTTGGAACAATCCGAGGTCTCGTCCACGATCCCCAGCACCGCCCGGTGCAGGGGGCCGAGATCACCGTCCACGCCCTAGGTTCCGACTGGACACAAACGATAACTAGCAACGAGCGCGGCGAATTTCAGTTGGACGTTGTGCCGCTTGGCGCATACCAGGTATCGGCCAGCGCGCCGGGCTTCGCCGCTCCGCCGCAGAACGTCGTGCTCACGTCGGGCAGCGTCGCCAACCTGCACTTCCAGTTCGCGGTGGCTGCCCCGACCATGTCCATCACCGTGTCCGCCGCGGCCGAGGAGGTCAACCCCGAGTCCGCGACCCCCACCAGCACCATCTCCCACCAGCAGATCGCCGTCACCCCGGGTGCGGAGCGCGCCAACAGCGTGGCTATGATCACCGACTTCATTCCCGGCACCTACATGGTCCATGATCAGCTTCACTTCCGGGGAGGCCACCAGATCACGTGGCTGGTGGACGGCGTTCCCGTCCCCAATACCAACATCGCCAGCAACGTTGGTCCGCAGTTCGATCCCAAGGACATCGCAACTCTCGAAGTGCAGCGTGGCGGATTCTCAGCGGAATACGGCGATCGCACCTACGGCGTGTTCAACGTCGTGACGCGCTCCGGTTTCGAGCGCAACAATGAAGGTGAGCTCGTCTTGAGCTACGGCAGCTTCCATCAGACCGACAACCAGATCAGCTTCGGCAGCCACACCCAGCGCTTCGCCTACTACGCCAGCCTGAGCGGCAACCGCACCGATCTGGGCCTGGAGACGCCGGTCGAGCAAGCGCTGCACGCCCAGGCTGCCGGCTTGAGCGGCTTTGTCTCGCTAATCTTCAACCGCACACCTTCGGACCAACTGCGGCTGGTGGCCTCGGCTCGTGGAGATCACTATCAGGTCCCCAACGATTTCGACCTGCAAACCTCAGGAGTCCGCGACGTCGAGGACGAGCGCGACGACTTCGTCAATTTCTCCTGGGTGCACACGGCCGGCAGTGGCGTCACCTTCACGCTTTCGCCCTTCTACCACTTCAACCGCGCGCACTACATTGGCGGCTTTGCCAGTACCGCCGTCGTTCCCGCAGACGCCGTGATTCCAGAAGATGATCGCGGATCGAATTACGCCGGCGGCGTGGTCTCGCTGGGCATCGTGCGCGGGAAGCACAACGCGCGGGTGGGCTTCCAGGGTTTCGCCCAGCACGATAACCAATTCTTCGCGCTGACCGGTCCGGGCGCTAACGTGCCTTCCGGAAGCGCCTTGGCCTGGGGAAGCCTTGCGGCGGCCTTCCTGGAGGACCAGTACAAGCTGACCCGCTGGCTCACGCTAAACGGTGGCGTAAGGTTGACGCGCTTCTCCGGCCAGGTGACGGAGAACGTCGCCGATCCGCGCATCGGAGCGGCCATCCAGATTCCACGCCTCCGATGGGTCCTGCGCGGCTTCTGGGGACGCTTCTACCAGGCGCCGCCGCTGCTCACGGTTTCCGGTCCTCTACTTGATCTCGCCGCCACGCAGGGCTTCGAGTTCGGTCTCCTGCGCGGCGAACGCGATGAGCAGTACGACGTCGGCATCAGCATTCCCGTCCACGGCTGGACGCTCGAGGCCGACAACTTCCGCACCAGCGCCAAGAACTTCTTCGACCACGACGCGCTGGGGAACTCCAACATCTTCTTCCCGCTCACGCTCGAGCGGGCCCGGATCAAGGGAACGGAACTCAATGTGCGCAGCCCCCTGCTGGGCGGGCGCGCGCAATTGCACCTGGTCTGGTCCCATCAGTTCGCGCAGTGGAAGGGGAAAATAACCGGCGGGCTCATCAGTGACGATTCATGTCCTGTTCCTGAGCCTCTTTATTGCTTCCTCGACCACGATCAGCGCGACACCCTGAGCACCGGGTTCACCGTGAACCTGCCCGGGCGCGCCTGGGCCTCCGGCAACCTGAGCTTTGGGTCGGGATTCCTGAACGGTGACGGATTGGATCCCGATCAGCCGACGCACCTGCTCTCGCACACCAGCTTCGACCTGTCCCTGGGGCGGAACTTCGGCGAACGGTGGTCCGTCCAGGTAAGCGCGCTGAACCTGGCCAACAGCCGCTACCAACTCGACCTCAGCAATACCTTCGGGGGCACCCACTTCAATTATCCGCGCGAGGTGTTCGTGCAGGTGAAATATCGGTTCCACTATTGAAGGAGGCAGGAAGCGGGTGGCAGGAAGCAGGCGAGGCCTCCTGCCCTGCATTGTGCGCCTGACGCGGGCCGGGGGTTTCGTTTACCATGGAGCCTGGGGGCGAGGCTGGTCAGGCATGCGGCCTTCCGCCTGATAAAAGGTTACCCATGCATTTCCGACGATTCGCATCTGTGTTCTTGCTGGTGCTGATGGGCGTCGCGGTTTCGGCCCTTGCCCGCGACACCCGTGCTCTGCGCCCGCCGAAAGGCGCGCGCGTCGCCATCGTGGTCTTTGAAGATCTGCAGTGCCCGGACTGCGCCCGCGCCAATCCCCTGCTGGAAGAAGCGGCGCGCACCTACAAGATCCCGTTGGTCCGCTACGACTTCCCCCTGCCCATGCACAACTGGTCGTTCCAGGCGGCGATTCTGGCCCGCTATTTCGACACCAAGTCACAGAAGCTGGGCGACGAGTTCCGCGGCGAGCTGTTCAAGCACCAGCCCGAGATCACGCCCGACAACCTGCGCCCCTTCGCCGAGAAGTTCGCCCAGGAGCACAAGACGGCGCTGCCCTTTGTGGTCGATCCCAAGGGGGAACTGGAACGCAAGGTCAGGGCGAACTACCAGATCGGGCAAGCCACCGGCATCCAGCACACGCCGACCATTTACGTGGTCAGTAACAGCACCACTGGGGCGCCGTTCGTCGAAGTCGTGGACCGGACCAAGCTCTACCAGTTGATTGACGACATGCTGCAGCAGGCCCGCCCGGCCACGCCGGCCACGACCACCCGCGCCAAGAAGCAGTAGGATTTCGCCCGAGCCTCACACCCCGGCGTACGGAGCGGGTAGACCCGCATCCAGCCGAAACCGCCGCATGGCACGCTGCTGATGAGTGCGTATGCGAAGGTCACTGCGCGGCTTGGCGGTGCACAGCAGGATGTAGCCCGCGGCGCGGTCCTGGGGAAGATACTGCCGCGCGTCCGACTGATCGAACTCGCCCGGGCCTTCGAGTCTTCCGGCACAAGTAAGGCAGTGTCCCATGTGGCACATGGCGGGCAGCCGTACGCCGGCGGCCGCCGCCGCTTCCCAGATGTGCTGGTTGCTTCCTGCCGTGATAGTTCGTTCGCCTTCAGGCGTGACCAGCGTGATGTTGAAGCACTCGGGCTGCACGCGTACAGGGTAATCCAGGTGGTGTGCCCCACCCTTCGGTTTGCGAAGGGTGGGGATTCTTGTTTACCCAGGGATGTAGAACGGACGGTTCTTGCTGTAGGGCGCATCGCCCGGCTCACCGCGGCGGAAGTGTCCCGAGGGCACGGACTTCTTGTCGCGCTCCCAGGCCAGCAGCTCGATGAACCAGGCTTCGTGCTCGATTTCTTCGTTCAGGATGCGCGCCGCCAGGTCGTAGGTGCGCGGGTCCTTGCCGAAGGTCAGGTCGCAGATCTCGATCCAACTGCGGATGGCGCAGCGTTCGGATTCGAGCAGCAGTTGCAGGATGTTGGCGGCGGTGGGCGGGTCGGGCAGCTTGGCGGCCGGACATCCCGCCTGGTTGTGGAAGGCGACCAGATCATTGGGAAGTTCGCCCCCCAGCTCGTAGATGCGCGGAACGATGAGTTCCCAGTGGGCGCGGTCTTCCAGGCGCGCGTCTTCGCAGATTTCCTTGTAGTCTTCGTGGCCGGCCAGGTGCATGCGCAGGATGGTGTAGTAGTAATAGGTGCTGGCAAACTCCGCCCCGGCGTTGGCGATCAGCATCTTGATCAGCTTGTCGACGTCCACACCGCGGGCGCGGATCACCTCCACGCCCACGCGCTTGGTGACGTTGCCGGCCTTCACAACATCTTTCGTAGCCATGGTGCAAAACCTCCTGGCAGGATGATAGGCACAGGACCACTCATAGGTCTAAGATATCGTTATAATAAGTCGAATAGTTTTCACATCTGGATCGCCGCCCCCCATGGAAATACACCAGCTTCGCTACTTCTGCGCCGTCGCCCGCAAGGCCAGCTTCACCCGGGCCGCCGAGGAGCAGCATGTGGCCCAGCCCTCGCTGTCACAACAGATCCTGAAGCTGGAAAGCGAACTCGGCGCCCGGCTGTTCGACCGCCTGGGGCGCACTGTCCGCCTGACCGAGTTCGGCAAGGCGTTCCTCGTCCGCGCGGAGGAGATCCTGCGGCAACTGGGCGAAGCAAGGCTCGAGATCCAGGAGATGACCGGGGCGGAGAAAGGACGCCTCAACCTGGGCGCCATCCCGACCGTTGCTCCCTATTTCCTGCCGGTGCGATTGGCTGCCTTCGTGCGCAAGCATCCCGGGATCGAGATCAACGTGGTGGAAGAAACCACGCCCGTCCTGCTGCGGCGTCTGCAGGAGGCGGTCATCGATATCGCGCTGCTCGCCTTGCCCATTCCCAGGCCGGGGCTGGTGTGCGAGGAACTCCTGCGCGAGCCGCTCTATGTGGTGGTGCCCAAGCGCCATCGCCTGGCCGCACAGACCAGCGTGGACTTGCGGCAGATCGAGGGTGACCCCTTCCTGCTGATGAAGGAAGACCACTGTTTCCGGGAAAACACGCTGACGGCCTGCCGCCGCGCCCGCCTTCGGCTCAACGTGGCCTTCGAGAGCGGCCAGTTCGAGACCATCCTGGCGATGGTCGCCGCGGGCATGGGAGTTTCCGTGGTGCCGCAGATGGCGATCGCCCCGCACACCGGCTGCCGCTTCATCCCCATCGCGGACGAACGCGCCCAGCGCAGGATCGGCCTGGTGCGGCTGAAGAACCGCTATGCCACCCGGGCCCAGCAGTTGCTGGTTGAATACCTGAAGCGCACGGTCGAGGACGACCGCAAGACTCTTAAGAAGGTAGTCTGAGAGTACCGAATACCAAGTACCGAGAAAGGCGCCGCGGGAGGTCCAGCGAAGGATCTTGGTTTCTTCGTTTATACCGCCGTCTGCGCCCCTGCATTGATCCCGCGCAACGCCTCCAAGACCTCCTCGAGGTCCGGCACCTGGTCCAGGCGATACTGCTCGATCCACGCGATCTTGCCACTCTTATCCACGATGACGATGGTGCGCTCGCTGATGCCGGGCAGCGGCGGCCCCTCGCGCAGCAGGCCGTACTTCTGGATCACTTCCGCGTGCGGATAGAAATCGCTGCACAGAGGATAGTTCAGCAGGCCGATATCTTTCTTCTGCCAGGCGATGTGGCTGAACACGGAATCCACGCTGATGCCCACGACCTGGGCATCGAGGCCGGCGAACTGCTCACGCTCCACCGCGTACGCCGGCATCTGCGCCGATCACGTGGGCGTCCAGTTCAACACGTAGAAGGCCAGGACGACGTTCTTCCCGCGCAGCTCGCTGAGCTTGAACTTCTGCCGCTTGTCGCCCAGCACCGCCGGCAGCTCGAAATCCGGCGCCAGGTCCCCCACCTTGACCGCTGGCATGAATCCTCCAGGATGATCGCGTTAAGACTACAATTGGTTCCGGCCAGAAAACGCAAAGCTGCGATTCTAGTCGGCGCTTCCACCACGGGCAAGTAACGAAATCATGAAAATCCGCGGTGCGGGAAATGTCACCCCGGCCGCACGGCATCGAAACAGACGGGCAGGAGGTCCATCATGTTTGGCCTTGCGAAGTACAACTACGAATCATTCACCCGCGACCTTCTTCAGAAAGAGATGGCCTGCAACGGCGCCGGTCCGGAGCCGGGCGAGCGCGCGCCCGGCTTCGAGGCCCGCACGCTCGCGGGCACGGCCGTCCGGCTGAGCGACTGCCGCGATTGGAAGAATGTGGTCCTGACTTTCGGCTCGCTCACCTGCCCCATGACCGCGGGCTCGATCGGCGGTATGAACGACCTCTATCGCAAGTTTACCCGCGCCGACGTGCAGTTCCTGTTCGTATACGTGCGCGAGGCCCATCCCGGCGAGCGCATCCCGGCGCACCGCTCGATGGAGGAGAAGACTCGCGCTGCCAAGATGCTGCGCGACGAGCAAGGCATCAAGATGCCGATTATCGTGGACGAACTGCGCGGTCCCATCCACCGCAAGTATGGCAAGCTGCCCAACTCCACGTTCCTCATCGACAAGTCGGGCCGCATCGCCTTCCGCGCGCTGTGGACTCAGCCGAGGGTGGTCGAAGACGCGCTGGAGGCGCTGCTCGAGCGCCAGCGCGATCGCGGAGTTGAACACGCGATCGTCAACGGCGGCGAGGACCGGTCATTCCCACTCTCCTACGCCATGGTCCACTCCTACCGGGTGCTGGAGCGGGGCGGGGAGAAGTCGCTCGCGGACTTTCGTGAAGCCCTGGGAGCGCGCGGGCGT
Organism: uncultured Acidobacteriota bacterium; assembly: GCA_963704285.1. GTDB lineage: Bacteria > Acidobacteriota > Terriglobia > Terriglobales > Acidobacteriaceae > JAHFUA01. The sequence continues at coordinate 613,006 of OY969886.1, forward strand.
GTCGTGCTGGCTGCCAGCCGCATCGCTGAGCCCATCGCCCTGAATCCGGGGAAGGCGTTTGCCGCGGCTGCCATCGCCGGCGGCGTGCTCACTGCGGGCCTGCTGGCCGGCCGCAAGCTGCGCGAGAAGCGCTTCTCGAACCGCCGGCCTTATGACGTGTATGAATCACGGCGCCGCGCAAGACGCACCGGAACGGATTACAGCGAGCCGGTGGGAATTTGAACTGCAACGCCGCGGATAGCCTGCCCCGAGCGAAGTCGAGGGGCGGATGAACGCGGATCAAAACCACAAGCAGCCTTGTTTTGGCTGAGTGCTGACTACTGATTGCTACTTCCCCACCAACTGCCGCAGCACATACTGCAGGATCCCGCCGTGCTGGTAGTACAGCACTTCCTGCGGGGTGTCGATACGTACGGTCGCGGGGAACTCGATCACGTTCCCGTCGGCCCGCTTGGCGCGCACCTTCAACCCGCGCCCGCTCTCGCAATTGCTGTCGAGCATCTTCTTCAGCCCGGAGATCTCGTACATCTCCTCGCCCGAGAGCCCGAGCGAGTCGGCGCTATCGCCTTCCTTGAATTGCAGCGGGACGATTCCCATGCCCACCAGGTTGGAGCGGTGTATGCGCTCGTAGCTTTCCGCGATCACCGCGCGGACGCCCAGCAGGCACGGCCCCTTGGCCGCCCAGTCGCGCGACGATCCGGAGCCGTACTCCTTGCCCGCCAGCACCAGCAGCGGCACGCCTTCCTTCTTGTATTTCTCTGAGGCCTCAAAGATGCTCATGCCTTCGCCATCGGGCAGGTGGCGCGTCCAGCCCCCTTCGGTGCCGGGCGCGAGCTGGTTGCGCAGCCGGACGTTGGCGAAGGTGCCGCGCACCATCACTTCATGGTTGCCGCGGCGCGAGCCGTAGGAGTTGAAGTCCTTCACGTCGACGCCGTGTGCGACCAGGTACTTGCCCGCCGGGCTGTCAGGCTTGATCGAGCCCGCGGGCGAGATGTGGTCGGTGGTGATCGAGTGCCCGAGCTTCAGGAGCACGCGCGCCCCCTTGATGTCCTTCACCACCGGCGGCTTCACCGGCATGTCCACGAAGTACGGCGGGTGCTTGACGTAGGTGGAATTCGGGTCCCACGCGAACGTCTCGCCCGCAGGCACATTGAGTGAGCGCCATCGTTCGTCGCCATGGAAGACGTCGGCGTAGCTCTTCTGGAACATGCTGGAGTGGATGGAGCGCTGGATGGTGTCCACCACTTCGCGCTGCGTCGGCCAGATGTCGCGCAGGAAGACGGGTTTGCCGTCGCGGCCGGCGCCGAGTGGGTCTTTGCTCATATCGATGTCGATGCGGCCGGCCAGCGCGAAAGCCACCACCAGCGGCGGCGACATCAGGTAGTTGGCGCGGACCTCGGGGTTGATCCGCCCTTCGAAATTGCGGTTGCCGGAGAGCACCGAAACAGCGACCAGGTCCTTGTCCTGGATCTCGCGCGAGATCTCCGAGGGCAGCGGCCCGGAGTTGCCGATGCACGTGGTGCAGCCGTAACCCACCAGGTTGAACTTCAGCTTTTCCAGATACTGCATCAGGCCGGCTTCGGTCAGGTATTCGGTGACGACCTTGGACCCCGGCGCGAGCGAGGTTTTCACCCACGGCTTGGTCGCGAGTCCCTTCTCGACGGCCTTTTTCGCCAGCAAGCCCGCCGCGACCAGCACCGAGGGATTCGACGTGTTGGTGCAACTGGTGATGGCGGCGATCACCACGGAGCCGTCTTCGAGATTCCCGTTGCCGGAGGCGACCTTCGCCGCCTTCTTCGCGCCGGGCTTCTGCAACGTCGGCAGCGCCTGCTCGAACGAGGTGCGCGCCGCCGAAAGCGCCACGCGGTCCTGCGGACGCTTGGGACCGGCGATGCTCGGCTCGACGGTCGAGAGGTCGAGCTCCAGATTGTCGGAGTAGATCGCCTCGGGCGTGCTCTCGGTGTGGAACAGCCCCTGCTCCTTGCAGTAGGCCTCGACCAGCGCGATCTGCTCCTCGCTGCGCCCGCTGAAGCGCAGGTAGCGCAGCGTCTCGTCGTCCACGGGGAAGATGCCGCAGGTGGCGCCATACTCAGGCGCCATGTTGGCGATGGTGGCGCGGTCGGCGAGCGGCAGCGTCGCGCAGCCCGGGTCCGTAGAACTCGACGAACTTGCCCACCACACCTTTCTTGCGCAGCATCTCGGTGACGGTCAGCACCAGGTCGGTGGCGGTCGAGCCTTCGCGCAGCTGCCCGGTGAGCCTGAAGCCGACCACGTTGCGGGATCAGCATCGAGACCGGCTGCCCGAGCATGGCGGCCTCGGCCTCGATCCCGCCCACGCCCCAACCCAGCACGCCCAGGCCGTTGATCATGGTGGTGTGCGAATCGGTGCCGACCAGCGTGTCGGGATACGCCACCGCGCGCCCGTTCTCGTCACTCACAAATACGACCCGCGCCAGGTACTCCAGGTTCACCTGATGGACGATGCCCGTGTCCGGCGGCACGACTTTGAAATTCTTGAACGCCTGCTGGCCCCAGCGCAGGAAGGCGTAGCGCTCGCGGTTGCGCTGGAACTCGAGGTCGGCGTTGGCCTGGAAGGCGCCGGGAGTGCCGAATTCATCCACCTGCACGGAATGGTCGATCACCAGCTCGGCGGGCTGCAGCGGATTGATCTTCTTCGGATCGCCGCCCAGCTTCTTCATGGCGTCGCGCATCGCTGCCAGATCCACCACCGCGGGCACGCCGGTGAAGTCCTGCAGCAGGACGCGCGCGGGCATGAACGCGATCTCCTTGTCCGGCGCCGCTTTGGCGTCCCACTTGGCGAGCGCGCGGATATCTTCGGCCTTCACCGATTTGCCATCTTCGAAGCGCAGCAGATTCTCCAGCAGGATGCGCAAGGAGTAAGGCAGGCGCGTGGTCGCGAGACCCTGCTGGTCGAGCGCGTCGAGGCGCCAGATCTGGTATTCACGTTTTCCCACACGAAGCTGCGAGCGGCTCTTGAAACTGTCCTTCATGACTTCTGTCCTTCCCGCATGGCGATACCGAAACCTCCCACGTTAACACAAAATACTTTGGATTTGTCATCCTGAAGGCTGCCGTAGTGGGTCAGTTTCCGGTTGAACCCGTTGCACGGCCCTTAGCGTTTGCTTGTGAAATAGCGATTTTGCAACAGCTATCTCTGGGTTGGCCTTTTTCCGCCGGCAGCCCCGATTCGGAATGCACTACGCGGAAGTAACGTGGACGGTAGGAGTGGGACGGGATACGATGGCCACACGCGGCGACGACCTCTACCGCTCAACGAGACGGTGATGGGTCTCGACGCACTACCAGAGCGCCGAATCCCTTGACAGGAGCGGGTTCTGGAGGCACAATCACCGGTCCGCCCTTCCCCTGCAGCGCTTTCGACTCCCAGGTCCAACCCCACAGTCACGCAGCTACATTTCCGAGGAGTGAAGCCCGTGCAAGATCCTCAAGATCGTTCGGAAGCGGCACAGGACGTTCCGAGCGACACCCGCCAGCCCCTGGCCCAGGAGACCACGCCGACGGCCGGGCTGGCCGTGCCCGCAGCCTGGGACCGCTTCAAGCGCGAGCTGGACGAGGCCGCCCAGCCGCGCGATGCGCAGGAAGTCTCGGCCATGAACGCCATCTTCAGCGAGCTCATGCGTCCCGGCATATACCCGGACGGGGTGTTCGACCTGGTGGCCGATAGCACGGCCACGCTGACCGGGGCCGGCGGGTCCGCCATCGCCCTGGCGGAGGGCGGTAGGTTCGTGTGCCGCGCGGCGTACGGCAGCACCGCGCCGCCCGTGGGCACGCACGTGGACCCCAGCTCCGGGCTGTCGGGACTGTGCGTGCGCACCGGCCACATGCTTCGCTGCGACGACGCGGAAAATGACCCGCGCGTGGACGGCTCCCTGACCCGCGAGACCGGCATCCGCTCCATCAGCGTGGTCCCGCTGATCAAGGACGGCAGGCTGATCGGCATCTTCGAGCTGCTCTCCACCCGCGCCCACGCCTTCGGGAAGAAGGAGACCGAGACGCTGCAGCGCATGGCCAAGCTGGTGGTGCTCACGATGACCCGCGTGGGCGAGCTTCGCGGCAAGAGCATCGAGCGCAAGGCCAGAGGGCGGTGGTGGCGGGTGCTGAGCCTGATGGTGCTCGCTTTCCTTATCGGCTTCGCCGCCTCGCGCTGGCTCGGCCCGCTGCTCCTGGGAAAGTGAGCGGGCGGGGGATGGATTCATTGAGCCACTGAGTCATTGATTCATTGGGGCATGGAACTGCACCCTCCCCTCCCTTCGGCGACAGTTGCAGTGCTGATGAAGTAACCGATTTCATCATTTCATTATCGTGATATTCCTCTCTGAAATCGTCCTCTAGCGCCGACCATTTGGACAGTAACTGTCGAAAACAGGCTTTTACCCAAGTAATCCGGTCACTTGTGTAAAATCCGGTTCAACGCGGCCTTCAAGCTCTCGCGGAAGCGGTCCGCCACGGCAGCAATTTCTCGCCGTAATGGACAGGTTCTGCACAAGTTCAAAGTCGGGAAAAATCAGCACGAAGGGGGCACCACGAGTTACTGATTGGGGAGGCCAACCGCACCCCCGCCCTGCTGGAGCGCAGGGGTGCGGTCGCAGGACAGTACCGGCTCCCGGCCGCCTTCTCCAGGCCGGGAAACCGTCGCGAAGGATCTTGGTTCTCCGTGCGACGCGGCGTCCTCTCAGCGGGCCCTCAGGAGCAGGACGGGAACGCTGACATTGTGTTGCACTCGGGTGGCGGTGGTGCCGAGGGCCAGATCGGCCAGCAGTTTGTGCCCGTGGGTCGCCATGGCGACCAGGTCACAGCCGTTTTCATTGACCCACTTCACGATTTCTCTCGCCGGCTCTCCGTAGCCGAGCTCCGCCGCCACCGGGATGTTGGCAGCTTCAAACTCTGCCTTCACTTGATCCAAGTAGGCTCGACTCTTATCGATCTCCTCCCCGGCCGCGTCCGCGCCATGAAATTGTGCCGAGGCGCCCGTTGCCACGTGCAATAAGACGACTCGGCTGTGCATGATGCTCGCCAGCTTCTTGATATGTTCGATGATCGGCCGGTCTGTCGGTGAAGCGTCCAGGGCCAAGAGAATCTTGTCGTACATGTCGGTTCTCCACAAACATCCTAACGCCGCTTAGCCTGGATTACTCACCAGGGTGGAGCAGGCCTTTTAGGCCTGCGTTCATGCGCCCTTCAAATTGTGGGCTTCAGCCCCTGAGGTAAATAATGATCGCAGCAAAGTGCACACACCTCAGCGGCTAAAGCCGAGGACTAGCAGCGCCCTTCTTAATGCAGGGCTGAAAAGCCCTGCTCCACCCCACATCGGTCCGAAGGCCGGACCGACATCATGAATAATCCAGGTTACCCGCCGGCGATGACTTGCCAAGCTGACTTGAGCGACTCGGGCAGACCGTAGATATCCATCGCGGTAATTGCGATGGCGCTGGCCCATCCGGCGATCAGCAGGAACCAGCCGCTCCTCCAGGCTCCCATCCGCTTGCGGGAACTGGTGAATTGCAGAAGCGGGAACATGGCAAAGGGCAATTGCAGAGCCAGCACCACCTGGCTCAGGGTCAGCAGGTCGTTCACGCTGCTATCGCCGTGCAGGCCGATCACCAGGATCGCCGGCAGGATGGCCAGCCCGCGCGTGATCAGCCGCCGGACCCATGGCGCCAGCTTCCAGTGCATGAATCCTTCCATCACCACCTGCCCCGCCAGGGTCCCGGTAATGGTACTGCTTTGCCCGCTGGCCAGCAGCGCCACCGCAAACAGAATGCTGGCTGCGGCCGTGCCCAACAGTGGGGCCAGCGTGAGATAGGCCACGCGAATCCAATCGGTCCCGGCCCCGAACCGGACCACCTGCCCGCCGGCGACGGTCATGCTGTCTTTGCCGTTGAACACCATCGCCGCGAGCACCATGATGGCCGCGTTGACGAAGAACGCGATGCACAGCGCCACGGTCGAGTCGAGCGTATTGAAGCGGATGGCGGTGCGGATGGAACTCTTGTCTTTCTCGAACCTGCGGCTTTGCACCAGCGCCGAGTGCAGGTAGAGGTTATGCGGCATCACCGTGGCGCCGATGATCCCGATCGCCACGTAGGCCATGCCCACGCGGCGGAGCCCGGGGGTGATGAGGGCATGCCCCATCTCCAGGAAGCTGGGCGCGGTCTGCGGAAGGATGAAGATTTCGATGAAGTAGCAGATGCCGATGGTCGCCACCAGCAGCAGCACCACAGCCTCGACGGTTCGTATCCCGAAGCGCTGCAAGGCCAGCAAGAGCAGCACGTCCGTCGCGGTGATGAGGACCGCCCAGAACAAGGGGATACGGAACAACAGGTTCAGCGCCACGGCGCTTCCCAGAACCTCGGCCAGGTCGCAGGCGCCGATGGCGACCTCGGACAGCAGCCAATTCGGCCAGCGCGTCCATTTCGGATACCAGTCGCGGCAGCATTGCGCCAGGTCTTTTCCCGTGACCACGCCCAAGCGGGCGGAAATCACCTGCATGAAGATGGCCATGAGGCTGGCCAAGGCCACCACCCACAGCAGGCCATACCGGAATTGCGCCCCTCCGGCCAGATCGGTTCCCCAGTTGCCGGGGTCCATGTAACCCACGCTCACCAGCAGGGCCGGTCCCACGTAGGCTCGCCACTGCCGCCAGAATCCGGCGGCGTGATGAGGCACCTCGACGGTGCTATGCATCCCTTCGAGGGAGAGGTGATTCACCTGAGCGGGCGTCGCCTTGCCCTCTACGGCATCGTTTTGTGGCGTTATCGCCATCTAGGAGCGGCGACCTCGGTTAGCGATGGTACATATAGACGAATGAATACCGGTTAACGTTTCCGCAACTTGCCTGTTCCCGCCGGCGCCACCCACACCTTTTCCGCCGCCGGGCCGCCTACCGAGACCTTGTTCTTGTCGGTCATCAAGGTCATGGTCTGATCGTAGTTGCGCTCTAGTACCCGCAGCTTCGCTCCGGGACGGATGCCGCGCTCATCGAGAAAGCGCAACAGCGCGCTGTCGCGCTCGTACATGCTGCTCACCTGGTAGCTCTTGCCGGGTTCGGCTTCCGCCAGCAGGCGCAGCCCGCGGCGGCGGCGGGCTTCGCTGCGCTCGGGAACCACCGGATTCCCGTGCGGGCAGGTCCCCGCCGGACCCAGTTTCTGTGCCAGTTTCGCCTCGAACTCCGCCGACACTGCGTGCTCCAGGCGCTCGGCCTCGTCGTGCACCCGGTACCACTCCATGCCGAAGACTTCCGCCAGCATGCGTTCGATCAGGTGGTGCCGGACCATCGTCCGGAGGGCTACTTTCCGACCTGCCGCAGTCAACTCGACCCGGCCGTCGGCGCGTACCGCGACCAGGCCGTCGCGCTTCAGCCGCCGGAGCGCCATGGTGACCGCCGGCGCCGAGACCGCCAGCCGGTGCGCCAGCGTCGCCGAGATGACGTGCTCCCCCTCGCTCTCGGCCTCCAGCACGGCTTTCAGGTAGTCTTCCTTGGAGATGGTGATCATTTGCAGATCGCTTTTTTACCCAGCACTCAGATTATACGTCATTTATTAACTACAGTTAATAAGATTGCTCCTGCAGATACGGCGTTCGCCCCCTCTTTCGGGGAGGCCCGTAGGGCCCTTGTGGGCTGTCATTCTTCCGGCGAGCAACGCGAGCCGGGAGAATCTGACGAGAAATCCGGCGCAACCCAGGAAGGTTGTGCGTGCGATGTCGACAGATCCTCCGCTCGGCTTCGCCTCGCGAAGGATGACAAACTCAAGGCCGCTGGCTTTTGCCTAAGGTACGCCGGGCCTACCGCCCTGGGGACGTCGACCGCCCCGTTTGACACCGCCGCCCGCTCCACCTAACCTTTTCTATTCCGCGGGAGCGCCCATGAAGGTTCTTGTCCTGGGAAGTGGTGGACGCGAGCACGCGCTGGTCTGGAAGCTGCGCCAGTTCCCGCGCGTCACCCAGGTCTATTGCGTCCCGGGCAACGGCGGCATCGCGGCCGACGCCCAGTGCCTGCCCGGCGACCTGAAGAACCTGGACCGCCTGCTCGAGACCGCCGCCCGCATCCAGCCCGACCTGGCCGTGGTCGGCCCCGAGCTGCCGCTCAGCCTGGGCGTGGTGGACGAGTTCAGCCGCCGCGGGTTCCGCATCTTCGGTCCGATGGCCGCGGCCGCGCGCCTGGAGTCGAGCAAGGCCTTCGCCAAGGAGTTCATGCAGCGGCACAATATCCCCACCGCCAAATACGCGGTGTGCGCCTCCGAAGCCGATCTGCGGGATGCGCTGGTGCTCTTTCATCCTCCCATCGTGGTGAAGGCTGACGGGCTGGCCGCCGGCAAGGGCGTTATCATCTGCGGCACCATGGAAGAAGCGGCCTCGGTCTCGGGCGACATGCTCAGCGGCAAAGTGCTCGAGGGCGCGGGGAAACGTCTGGTGCTGGAAGAGTTTCTCGAAGGCGAAGAGATTTCCTTCATGGTGCTGAGCGATGGCGAGCGCATCGCTCCGCTGGTGGCGGCGCAGGACTACAAGCGCGTGGGCGACGGTGACACCGGTCCCAACACCGGCGGCATGGGTTCGTATTCTACCGACGAGCTGCTCGACGGCGAGATGCAGGAGTGGCTGCTGACGCACGTCGCGCGCCCGGTGATTGACGGCATGAAGGCGGAAGGCTCGCCGTACAAGGGCATCCTCTACTGCGGGCTGATGATGACCGCCCGCGGCCCCATGGTGCTGGAGTTCAACTGCCGCTTCGGCGATCCCGAGACGCAGCCCGTGCTGATGCGCATGGAGAGCGATCTGCTGGGCGCATTCATCGCATCCATCGAAGGGCGGGTCAGCGACGGCGATCTGAAATGGTCGCCCGACCCGGCCGTGTGCGTGGTGCTGGCCTCCGGCGGATATCCCGGCGCCTACGAGATGGGAAAAAAGATCACCGGAATCGAAGAAGCCGGCCGCCTGGCAGGCGTCAAAGTCTTCCACGCCGGGACGACGTTGCGCGACGGCGACTTCTACACCGCGGGCGGACGCGTGCTGGGCGTCACGGCGCGCGGCGCCGACCTGGCGACCGCGGTCGAGCGCGCCTACGCGGGCGTAGCCCGGATCCACTTCGAGGGCATGCACTATCGCAAGGACATTGCTGCCCGCGCGCTGAAGTCCAGTCCCGCGCGGTGACATCCGCGGGAAGGGGAGGCATGAGCAAGCAACCGCTGGTTTCCATCGTCATGGGTTCCGACTCCGACCTGGAAGTGATGCGCGAGGCTGCCAAGGCGCTCGATGACTTCGGCATCGCCTATGAGATGGACATCACCTCAGCGCACCGCTCGCCGGCGCGCACCAGCGAGTTCGCGCGCCAAGCCGCCGGGCGCGGGATCAAAGTCATCATCGCGGGCGCAGGCGGCGCCGCCCACCTCGCGGGCGTGATCGCCGCCGAGACCACGCTGCCGGTGATCGGTGTCCCCATGCCCTCGTCGTCGCTGCAAGGCCTGGACGCTTTGCTGGCCACGGTGCAGATGCCGGCCGGCATCCCGGTCGCCACGCTCGCCATCGGCAAGGCGGGCGCGACCAACGCCGGCATCCTGGCCGCACAGATCCTGGCGCTCAGCGATCCCGCGCTCGCCAAGAAACTGGCTGCCCACAAAGAAAAACTCGCCCACAGCGTAGAGGAAAAATCTAATAGGCTGAAATCGCAAGCCCGCTGATCGGGGCTGGCGGAGGGCCGCGCCCCTCGGCGGACAGCAAGACTTGAACCACGGAGACACGGAAGCACGGAGACCCCTACATCAAAATCTCCGTGTCTCCGTGCCTCTGTGGTGGGTTCTTGCGAACACATCGCCATGAACGCCATGGAGGACATGAACATGATCGGAATCTCTTTTCCCGAACTGCTGCGCTTTGACGAGCAGGAGACCGAGCGCTGGCACCAGTTCCTGGCCAAGCAAGGCCCAGCCGTGCTGGATATCCCGGTCGATCTCGGCCAGGGCAAGACGGTGCGCGACCTCCTGCTGCACATCTTCGGCGTGGAGCTGAAATATGCCGAGCGCCTCTCCGGCGGAGCGCTGACCAAGCCCGCCGATCTCCCCAAGGGCACCATCGACGAGATCTTCAGCATCGCCACCACGGCGCAGGGAAAGATGAAGAACTATCTGAAGACGGCGTCGGAAGCCGATCTGAACGGGAAGATCACCTTTCCTACGCTCTCAGCCGGAGAGCAAACGGCCAGCCGCCGCAAGGTACTGGGCCACGCACTCGTCCACAGCCTGCGTCACTGGGCGCAACTCACCACCGAGATGCGCCGCCGCGGCTACAAGGCCGAGTGGCACCATGATTTCTTGTTCACTGACGCCTTAACGTGAGGCGTTTCACGTTTCATGTTTCACGTTTCACGTCCGGATTCGCAACGTGAAACTTGAAAACGCGAAACTCGAAACTAGAGCTTCAGCTCTTTCAGCCACTCCCGCAGGCTTTCGCCCAGGTCGGGACGCTTGAGCGCGAACTCGACGGTAGCTTTCAGAAAGCCCAGCTTGTCGCCGGTATCGTGGCGTTTGCCGTCGAAGACGTATCCGTACAGCTTCTCCCGTTGCAGCAGCAGGCGCAGGCCGTCGGTGAGCTGCAGTTCGCCGCCGGCTCCCACCGGCGTGCGCTCCAAGGTCTCGAAGACGGTGGGTGTGAGCACGTAGCGCCCGATGACGGCCAGCTTCGAGGGCGCATCCTCGAATCTCGGCTTTTCCACCAGGTTGGTGATGTCGTAGAGCCTGTCCTGGAACCGCCCGTCCACCGGCCGGCCGTCGACCACGCCGTAAGCCGAGATTGCCGGCCCCTCGACCACTTGCGTGGCGATCACCGACGACTGGGTCTCGTCGAAGACGTCGATCATCTGCTTCAGGCAGGGGACGGGCGCGTCGATCACGTCGTCGGCCAGCAGCACGGCGAAGGGCTCGTTGCCCACCAGCTCGCGCGCCATCAGCACCGCGTGCCCCAGGCCCATGGCCTCTTTCTGGCGGACGTAGGCCACGTGGATCATGTCCGAAATCTGCCGCACCACCGCCAGCAGCTCGGTCTTGCCGCGCTCTTCGAGCATTTTCTCCAGCTCGTAGCTGACGTCAAAGTGGTCCTCGATGGCGCTCTTGCCGCGGCCGGTGATGATGATGATCTGGTCGCAGCCCGCGGCCAGCGCTTCCTCCACCCCGTACTGGATGATGGGCTTATCGACCAGCGGCAGCATTTCCTTGGGCTGCGCCTTGGTGGCGGGCAGGAAACGCGTGCCCAAGCCGGCGGCGGGAAAAACGGCTTTACGGACTTTCATTTTTGCCATGCAAATAGCACTCAGCAGTCAGCACTCAGCACTCAGTATCAGTAAGAACTCAACGGCCGACGACCAACGACCGACGACCCTGCTCACAACACCGGACTCTCATCCCCCATCATCGCCTTCCGGATGATCTTCACCGGCGGAAAGCCCTGCTTGAGGAACTGGTCGTGGAATTCCTGCAGGTTGAACTTCGCTCCCAGCTTCTGCTTGTAGTCCTCGCGCAGCCTCAGGATCTCGAGCTTCCCCAGCGTGTACACCAGGTAGGTAGGATCGGAGGTGCCGCGCTTGCTCTCGGTTTCGGCCACGGCGCGCGACTGGTAGCCTTCCTTGACGAAGAAGTCCACCGCCTGCTGGAAGGTCATCTTGCCGGTGTGCATCTCGATGCCGGCGATGTAGCGCGCGTCCCGCAGCAGCGCGTCCTGCAACTGCCCCAGGCGGAGCTTCAGATATTTCTCGTCGCTGCGCCCGCCGACCGGGGTCCCCGGCGCGCCCGCTGTTGGCGCGCTGGGGTGGACGGCCGGCTTGCCATAGCCTTCATCCAGCATCATCTGTTCGCAGTAGTGCGCCCAGCCCTCGGCGTTGGACCCGGAGCCCACCAGCTTGCGCACCTTTGAGGGCGCATTCTGCACCCACAGGAACTGCACGTAATGTCCGGGATAGGCCTCGTGCACGGCCACCGCGGTCAGCGTGTCGTAGTTGAACTGCGCCATAAACTCGCGGACATGCTCCGGCGTCCAGTCTTTCTCCGGCAGGGTGATGTTGAAGAACGCTTCCTTGGCGGTGTGCTCGTAGGGGCCGGGCGTATCCATGGAGGCGAAGGTGAGCGCGCGCATGAAGGGCGGCGTCTCCTCGACGATGGGCAGCACCGGCGAGGGAATGCTCACGATGTGGGCGCGCTCGATGAACCCCCGCAGGTCGCCGAACATGTCGCGCACCGCCGCGAGCAGCTTGTCGGGCGGCGGGTAGTGCTTCTGGGAATCGGCAAGGACTTCTTGCGGCGACTTGCTGGGATCGATCCGCGCCGCGGTTTCCTTGAGCCACTGCTGGTTGCGGTGCAGGTCCGCGTATCCGAGCTTCAGCAACTCGTCGAGCGGCGTGTCCACCATTTCGTCGTACAGCAGCTTCTTGCGGTAGTTCTCGGCGCCGATGCGGAAATCGCCGTTGGAGCGCGGCAGCAGGTCGTCCTTGAGCCACTTCTGATAGGCACCGAGACTGTCGATCACCGCTTGGTTGCTCTGGCTGAACTCCGCGAGCAGCTTGCGATCCATCACCTCTTTGAACGCCCCGAGGACATCCTGCTGGAAGAAGCGGATGATGCCCGGCAGTTGCTGCAGCGCGACCTGCGTGTAGATCTTCGGCGGGTTCGTCAGGTTGGCGCGTGCCGCCTCGAAGACCTTGGGCATCTGTCGCTCGCGGGCGATGAGCGACCGCAGTCGCTCTTCCGGGGGCGCGAACTTGCGGCTCATAATCAGAAAAGCGCTGTGGGTGATGCCGCTGGCGTAGCGGTCCGGGTTCTTCTCCCACTGCCGGATCTCTTCTAGCTCGAGCAGGCGCCCATCGATCTCGTGCAGCAGCAGCTCGCGGTCGGCCTGCTGCTCAGCCGTGAGCCCGCTCGCGCTGAATCCCTCGATCTTCCCCCGGACCTGCTTCAGCGCCTTGATCTCGGCTTCGACTCCGGCGTGCGAGTAGTCTTCCAATTGGGTGTCGTAGCGGTGGAATCCGGCATGGGTGCCGGAGGTGGGGTGGAAGGGGAAATAGTAGTCGTCGAAGTACTGATCCACCAGCCGGTCCCACCCGCTGGGGGCGGCTTGCTGTTCCGTTGGTGCTGACTTCTGCGCCATGATTCGACTACGGCTGCAAGTAAGAACCAGCAGGCACAACAAAAGGCCGCAAAAGGGACGCTTCATCGCCACCTCGCGAACCGAGACAACTTACCATAACGGCCATTCGAAACTTGAAACTACAAACTTGAAACTGGTTTCTGCTCGCCCGTCAATTCCTCCAGCAGCCGCTTCAGCCGCTCCAGCACCTCTTCCGCCTGGGACGACTTAAGCGAAAACTTCAGCACGCCCGACGGCGAGAACTGCGCCCCGGCCTGTCCGGCCACGAAGTGCGCCAGCTTCTCCGGATCGACGCCCGCCTCCTGGGTGAAGCGGATGCTCACCTGGTCGCGACGGCGGTCGATCGCGGCCACGCCCAGCCGCTGGCTCGCCAGCTTGAGCCGCGCGTACTCCAGCAGGTTGCGCACCGCTGCCGGCGGCTCGCCGTAGCGGTCTGCGAGTTCCTCGCGCACGTCCTTGAGCTGCGCTTCGCTCTCCACGCCGGCCACCCGCTTGTACATCCTGAGACGCTGGTTCTCTTCCGCGATGTATTCGGCGGGAATCCGGATGTTGATGCCGAGGTTGAGCTGGACCGCGACTTCCTCCCGCGCCACCTCGCCTTTCATCTCGCGCACCGTGCGGTCGAGCATGCTGGTATAAAGCTCGAAGCCGACGGAGTTGATGTGCCCGCTCTGCTGCCCGCCCAGCAGGTTTCCGGCGCCGCGCAGCTCCAGGTCGAGCGCGGCGATCTTGAATCCAGCGCCCAGGTCGGAGAACTCCTTGAGCGCGGCCAGGCGGCGGCGCGCCAGCGGCGTCAGCTCGACCTCGGGCGGAATCAGCAGGTAGGCATACGCGCGCCGGTTCGAGCGCCCCACGCGCCCCCGCAACTGGTAGAGCTCGGAGAGCCCGTGGCGGTCGGCGCGGTTAATGATGATGGTGTTGCACAGCGGGATGTCGAGCCCGTTCTCGATGATGGTGGTGGCCACCAGCACGTCGGCCTCGTGCCGGATAAACTTCAGCATCACCTTCTCCAGCTCCGCCTCCGACATCTGCCCGTGGCCCACGGTCACCCGCGCCCGCGGCGCCAGTTCCTGCACCTTGGCCGCGATCTCATAGATCGATTCCACCCGGTTGTGGACGAAGTAGGCTTGCCCACCGCGTTCCAGCTCGTGCTCGAGGGCGGTCCTGATGAGCTTTTCATCGAACGCCGCGACCACCGTCTGGATGGCGATGCGGTCCTTGGGCGGCGTCTCGATCACGCTCATGTCGCGCAGGCCGGTCAGCGACATGTGCAGCGTCCGGGGGATGGGCGTGGCCGACATGGTCAGCACGTCCACCTCTTTCTTCAGCTTCTTCAGCCGCTCCTTGTGGCGCACCCCGAAGCGCTGCTCTTCGTCCACCACCACCAGGCCGAGGTCGGAGAACTTGATGTCCTTGGAGAGCAGGCGGTGCGTGCCGATCAGGATGTCCACCTGCCCGGCCTCGACTTTCTGGAGGATTTCTTTCTGCTGCCGGGCGGTGCGGAAGCGGCTCAGCATCTCGGTGCGGATGGGATACGCCGCAAAACGCTGCTTGAAGGTTTCGAAGTGTTGGAAAACAAGCACGGTCGTAGGCGCCAGCACCGCCACCTGCTTGTTGTCGTTCACCGTCTTGAAGGCCGCGCGCATGGCGACTTCGGTTTTGCCGTAGCCCACATCGCCCACCAGCAGCCGGTCCATGGGCGTCGGCGCCTCCATGTCGCGCTTCACGTCTACGATGGCTTCTTCCTGGTCCTCGGTTTCCTGGTGCTCGAAGGCGTCTTCGAATTCGCGCTGCCAGTCGGTGTCGCGCGGAAAGGCGTGCCCCTCGGCCAGGCGGCGCTCGGCGTAGAGCTTGAGCAACTCCTCCGCCATGTCCTGCATGGCCTTCTTCACCCGCGCCTTGGTGCGCGCCCAGGCCGTGCTGCCCAGATGGCTGAGCGCTGGCTGTTGGCCCTCGGCCGAGCGGTATTTCTGCGCCAGGTCGAGCCGGGTGAGCGGCACGTACAAGCGCGCGCCCTCGGCGTACTCCAGCACCATGAACTCGCCCGTGGTGTCGCCTTGTGTGATCTCCTTCAGCCCTTGATATTGGCCGATGCCGTGCTCCACGTGCACTACGTAGTCGCCCACTTGCAGGTCGCGGAAGTCGGAGAGGAAGGCCGAGACCTTCGACCGGCTGCGCAGGGGGCGCGTGAGTACGGCCTCGGACTCGTCGAACAGGTCGCGGGCGCCCAAGATGGCCAGGCTGGCCTCCGGCAGGGCCACGCCGTCGGGAATATTGGCTCGTACTACTGTTGTAGTTGATATGTCTTGGGCGAAGTAGGCGGTCTCGTCCAGGTAGCTCTCCCCGCCCGCGGTGGGGGTCCGGCTGCCCAGCCGGAAGGGCACGTTGTATTCGGTGAAGACGTTGGCCAGACGCTCGACTTCGCCCATGGTAGGCACGGCGAAGATCACCCGTTTGCCCTCGGCTGTGAGCTTCTGGACCTCCTCCACCATGGCCGGCATGGAGCCGTGAAAGCGGGTGGTCGGCTGGGATGAAAACGACAGCTGTAGTATATTATCGGCGTTGCTGCCCGCCTCGATCCCGAGATGCTCCAGGCTGCCCCCAGGCCGGCTCTGCAGCAGGCTTTCGAACGCCTCCGGGGGGAAATATAGGTCCTCGGGCAGGACCAGGCGTCCGATCCCGGCGCGCTCGTGGGCTTCCTGGACGCGCTCCCACCAGTGTTCGACCTCCCGGTTGACGTCTTCGGGCTCGTCCACCAGAACCGCCGCCTTGGGCAGCAGATCAAAGACGGTTTCTCCAGGTGCGGGTGCCCCACCCTTCCTGGTTTTGGAAGGGTGGGGACTTGCGGCAGGGGCGTAAAACTCCCATCCGGGAAAAACCGAAACGCCACCCGCCACCACGGCTTCGGCCACCGCCGCTTCCGCCCCGCTGATGCGCGCTCCTGAGAGCCGCGCGTGGATGGCGCCCAGGATCTCTTCCGTGACCGGCGTCTCCGCCAGCGGCAGCAGCACCACCTCCTCGACCGGATTGGACGAGCGCTGGCTGGCCGGGTCGAACTTGCGCATGGATTCGACCTCGTCGCCGAAGAGCTCGATGCGCACCGGACGGTCCATCTCCGGCGAATAGACATCCAGGATGCCGCCCCGCAAGGCGAACTGCCCCGGCATCTCGACCACGTCCACCGCGGCGTAGCCGACGGTGTTCAGGTGCTCGACCAGCCGTTCGGTGTCGATTGTGTCGCCACGGCGCACCACCCGCGCCAGCTCGGCGTAGAAGCTGGCCTCGCGCATCCGCATCAGCGCGGCACAAACGGGCATGATGACGATGGAAGCGGCGCCGGTCGAAATCTTCCACAAGGCGGTGGCGCGTTCTTCCTGGATCTCAGGGTGGGGCGAGAGGTTCTCGAAGGGCAAGACGTTCGAAGCAGGGTAGCTTGACCACCGAGCCGGGGAGTGGGCCGCCGGTCAGGTCGCAGAATGCCTCGAGGACCGGCAGCATCTCCTCCGCCGCGCGGTTGTCGCGTACCAGCACGATGAGCGGCCGCGATGCCAGCCGCGCCAGCATGGCTACATACAGGGATTTGGCAGTGGGAGTGAGTCCGGAGACACGAATCCGCCCCGCGTCGGCCTCCGGGGTCCCCAGCAAACCCGGTTTTGGTTTGCTGGGGTGGAGCTGGGTAGCCGCACGCGCCAGGGCTTCTATCTTTTCCACGTCCGCAAAGAGTTCGCGGACGAACGGCAGGACCATGGAGATTTGATTGTACCAGTTGTGCGCAGGCTGCCGGTTGATCGAGGGGCGGGAAAGGGCAAAACGGCTCCTTAGTCCCTGTCATTCCGAGCCGCGCGAAGGAGCGGCGCGACTGAGCGCGTGCGAGGAATCTTGGGTTCTTGATCCCACCCTTCGCTCCACCACCCCAGAGCCGTGACTGGCCGGGCTGCTATAGTAACTTGGTCCCATGCATCCCGCAGCTACCCGCAAGCTCGATCGCTCCCGCCAACTCCAGCAGCGCGCGGAAAAGCTCTTTCCCGGAGGCGTGAATTCCCCGGTGCGCGCCTTTGGCGCCGTGGGCGGCGATCCGCCATTCATCGTCAAGGGACGCGGCTCGCGCATGTGGGACGCCGACGGCAACGAGTACATCGACTACGTCGGCTCCTGGGGACCGCTGATTCTGGGCCACGCCGCCCCGGAGGTGGTGGAAGCCATCGAGCGCGCCAACCGCGACGGCGCCAGCTTCGGCGCCTCCACGCCGCGCGAAGCCGATCTCGCCGAAGCCGTGCTCGAAGCCTTCCCGGCGATGGAGAAGCTGCGCTTCGTCAGCTCGGGGACAGAGGCCACGATGTCGGCCATCCGGCTGGCGCGCGCGGTGACCGGGCGCAAGTACATCATCAAGTTCGAGGGCTGCTACCACGGGCACACCGACGCGCTGCTGGTGAAGGCCGGCTCGGGCGTGGCGACCTTGGGCATTCCCGGCTCGGCGGGCGTGCCCGAGGAGTTCGTGCAGTTCACCCTCGCCTTGCCCTACAACCACATCGACCGCGTGGACGACGCGTTCAAGAAGCTCAAAGGGCAGATCGCGTGCGTGATCGTCGAGCCGGTGGTGGGCAATATGGGATGCGTGCCGCCGGCGCCGCAGTTCCTCGACGGCCTGCGCTACCTGACTTCGCGCGAGGACGCGTTGCTGATCTTCGACGAGGTGATGACCGGCTTCCGCGTAGCCTTCGGCGGCGCGCAGGAACTTTACGGCACGCGTCCGGACCTGACCACGCTAGGCAAGATCATCGGCGGCGGCCTGCCGGTGGGCGCTTACGGCGGTCCCGCCGAATTCATGGACCAGGTGGCGCCGCTCGGCCCCATGTACCAGGCGGGAACGCTGTCCGGCAATCCGCTGGCGATGGCCGCGGGCCTGGCCACGCTGCGGCACCTGCGCGACAACCGCGAACTCTACGGTCGCTTGGACCGCGCCGCCGCCACGCTGGTGGACATGGTCGCGGACGCCGCGCACCAGGCCGGCGTTGCGGTGACGGCGAACCGCGTCGGGTCGATGTTCACGTGGTTCTTTACGGATCAGGCAGTCACGGACTGGGATTCGGCCGCCAAGTCCGACACGGTGCTCTTCGGAAAGTTCCACCGCGCCATGCTGGAGGAAGGCATCTGGCTTCCGCCATCGCAGTTCGAGGCGGCCTTCCTCTCCGCCGCGCACTCGATGGACGACATCAGCCAGACGGTCGTGGCCGCGCAGAAAGCCTTCGCGGCAATCAAGGTGTAAGTCCACCACGGAGACACGGAGACACGGAGAATTGGACTCTGTGTCTCCGTGCCTCCGTGGTGGATGTTAGCTAGCTACCGCCTTCATCATCGCGGTCACGGTCACGAACTCGTAGTCCTGGTCCTTGAAGCGGCGGATCAGCCGATCGGTCGCTTCAACCGTGCGCGCGCGGTTTGCGCCCATGCGGACGTGGCCGCCATCGTGCATGAGGATGACGTCCCCACCGCGGATGCGCTCGGCCACGCGCCGCTCGATGGCGTCGGCCGTGTGGATCTTCCAATCGTTCGAGCTGACGGTCCACATCACCGGCTCGAGCCCCAGCTTGCGGCCGACGCTCAGCACATGCGGCAGGCGCGCGCCGAAGGGCGGACGCCACAGCGCCGAGTGCTCGCCCACCGTGTCCACCAGGATTTTCCGGCACTGCTCAAGTTCGCTTCCCACGCGCGCGGCCGAGCAGAAGATCAGGTTGGGATGGTTGAAGGTGTGATTGCCGACGACGTGGCCGGCGCTCGCCACCTCGCGTGCGATCTCCGGCTTCTCCGCAACGAACCGCCCGATCAGGAAGAACGTGGCTTTGACGTCATGCCGCGCCAGCACTTCCAGCAGGCGCAGCGTGTGGGGATCGTTGGGCCCGTCGTCGTAGGTCAAGGCAAGCTGCCGCGAGCCACGGCCCGCGCCCAGGTAAGTCCGGCCATAGAGCTGCGAGCGCGGCGCGTAGCAAGCATAGCCTGCGTAGCCGAGGGCAGCAGCGCCGATCAGGAATCCGGCCATCGCGCATATTTCACCACAGAGACACGGAAGGAGGGAGGAAAACGAGGGCTTTTTCGATCGCCCGCTGACGCGTTCCCCACCGCGAGTGTCATTCCGAGCGTAGCGAGGAATCTATGCTTTTGGCGCGTTGGACAAATGCATAGATGCCTCGCTTCGCTCGGCATGACACTTCCGGATTTGCGATCCCTCCGTGTCTCCGTGCTTCCGTGGTAAGAAAAATCCCTGCGTCCTCTGTGGTTTTCATTGTTGTTTTCCTGAACTCGCAATTGCACCCGGCGCTCACCCGATATATGCTCGCGCTACTGGGTCATGGCCAACTTCTTCGAGCTTCCCCGCTACATCGCAATCGAGGGCCCCATTCGGGTGGGCAAGACGACGCTGGCCAACATCATCGCCGACCGCCTGCACGCGCAGCGCGTGATCGAGCCCGAGGACAACGCTTTCCTGCGCGCCTTCTACGAGGGCGAGCGCGGCGCCGCCTTCCAGACCCAGTTCTCCTTCCTGGTCGAGCGCTACCAGCAGTTGCGGGCGCTTGAAGCCGGCCCCAACTCCAACAAGACCATCATCGCCGACTACATCTTCGAGAAGGACAAGATCTTCGCCTGCGTCAACCTGAGCGACGCCGAGCTGGCCGTCTACAACCGCTATTTCGACATCTTCCGCGAGCAGGTGCCCACGCCCGACCTGGTCATCTATCTGCAGGCCACGCCCGAGGTGCTGAAGAAGCGCCTGCGGAAAAAGAAAGCCCCCAGCGAGGCCGCGATCCACGAGGATTACATCGGCGAGGTGGTGAAGGCTTACGAACACTTCTTCTTCCACTACAGCGCGTCCGATTTGCTGGTGATCAACACCTCGGACATCGACTTCGTGGAACGCCACGAAGACCTCCAGCAGCTCCTGCGGCGGCTGACCGAACCCATCAAGGGGACGCAGTACTTCCTGCCGCTGGGCGCGGCTGAAGGCCAGGGAGCAGGTAGGAGCGAGTAGGGAGTAGCAAAACCGAACCGGCCCCTGCTCCCTCCTCCCTACTCCCTGATTTCCTGATTTTTCTTGCCTCCCACCCCATCCCCAAGGCATCCTATAAGCCGTAACAGGCTGTATCCGCCGATGGGCGGAGCGGCACTGGAGGTCCCGTGAGCGTTACCTCGATCGATTCCTGTCCCAGAATCACCACCACCACACTTTTTGAAAAGAAGCAGCGGCGCGAGCCCATTACGTCTCTCACCGCCTACGACTACCCCAGCGCGCGCCTGGTGGACGAGGCCGGCATCGACGTGATCCTGGTCGGCGACTCGCTGGCCATGGTCATGCTCGGCTACGACAGCACCATGCCGGTCACCATGGACGAGATGCTGCACCACGTGCGCGCCGCGCGCCGGGGCGTGAAGCACGGCCTGCTGGTCGCCGACATGCCTTACGGCTCCTACCAGGTCAGCAACGAAGAAGGCCTCCGCAACGCCGCGCGTTTCGTCAAGGAAGGCGGCGTGGAGGCGGTCAAGCTGGAAGGCGGCGAGAAGCGGGTGGACTTCATCCATCGCCTGCTCGACGCCGAGATCCCCGTGTTCGGCCACATCGGCCTGACCCCGCAATCGGTGCACACCATGGGCGGATACAAGGTGCAGGGCAAGACGCTCAGCGCCATTGAACAGCTCATGCGCGACGCGGTGGCGCTCGATCGCGCCGGCGTCTGCGGCATGTATCTGGAAGGCATCCCGCGCGAGGTTGCGGCCATGATCACCGCCGAGGTCAAGTCGCCGACCATCGGCATCGGCGCCGGGCCCGACTGCGACGGCCAGGTGCTGGTGCTGCATGACCTGCTCAACCTGACCTTTGCGCCGCCGGCAAAGTTCGTGCGCCGCTACGGCGATGCCGCGGCGCTGATCTCGAACGCGGTGAAGGCGTTCAAGCACGATGTCGAGACCGGCGCGTATCCCGCGGACGAGGAGTCGTACCACTTGCCGAAGGATGCGCGCGCGACGCTCGAGACCATCGTGGAAAGAAAGCGCGCGGTCGCGAGCCGCTGAAGAGTCAATCGCGCGCAGGCCCCTCGTTCCAGATAGCACGAGCCACGCGCCAATACCCATCATCCTCGCGCTTGAGGATGCGCACGGCATGGACGGCGCCGCCGCTCTCGCTGCCCGTCGGCGGCTTCATGCGATAGCTGACCGTGCCCCACTGGTACGCGTGCTCGCCAACCACCATCACTTCGTTCCACTCTTCGTTGCAGGCCAGCATGTCGTAGTTCGCATACTGCTGTTTCTTCTCTTCGAGGAACCGCCGCAGCGCGGCCTTGCCCACGATCGGCTCATGGCGTGGCGGGAGCAGCACGGCGTCATCGGTCCAGAGATCGAGCAGCGCGTTCACGTCGAAGGCCATGCTAGCCATGATGTCGCGCTTCTGCAGCGCCGCAATGCCTTCCCGGTCCTGCGCCTGTGTCGCCGGAGGCTGAGACGGCTTGTGCGCGGGGCGTTTCTGCGACCCAAGCTGTGGCGCGCTGGCCAGAAGGAAGATCAGGGTTGCAGCCGGAATCCCCATTCGCAGGCGCAGAGGAACCCGGTACATTGCAATGCATAGATCCTTCGCTCGCCCTAGCTTCGCACGCTCAGCTCGGGCATCGCTCTGGATGACACTCCGCAACGGTCGACGGGAACGCATGATCGGACCTCCCGGCAGGCGGACCATTGTACGCGCCGCCTGCTTGCCCCAACCCGCGCCAAAAATGCTACATTCGTAGGGAATGTCTGCTCCCGAATCCCGCTTTGTGAGGGCCTGCCGGGGGCTGCCGGTGGACCGCACACCCCTGTGGTTCATGCGCCAGGCCGGACGCTACATGGCCGAATATCGCGCCGTGCGGCAGCATCATTCGCTGGTCGAGATTTGCAAGAAGCCGGCGCTGGCGGCCGAGGTCACCATCACCGCCGCCGAGCGGCTGGGAGTGGACGCCGCCATCATCTTCGCCGACCTGCTGCTGCCGCTCGAAGTCATGGGCCTGCCCTTCTACTTTGCTGCCGGCGAGGGACCGGTGATCGAAGAGCCGTTGCGCGATGCCAAGGATGTCGCGGCCCTGCGCACCGACCGCGCCGGCCAACTGGGATATGTCGCGGAAGCGATCCGCCAGGTGGTGAAGCATTTCGCCGACAAGCTGCCGGTGATCGGCTTCTGCGGCGCGCCCTTCACGCTGGCCAGCTACATGATCGAAGGCGGCAGCTCGCGCAGCTACACCAACACCAAGCGCCTGATGTACCGCCAGCCCGTGGTCTGGGACGAGCTGATGTCGAAGCTGGTAACGGTGCTGGCGGAGTACAGCGTGGAGCAGGCGCGCGCCGGCGCCGACGCTATCCAGGTCTTCGATAGCTGGGTCGGCTGCCTGAGCGTGGAGGACTATCGCAGCTTCGTGCTGCCGCACGTCACCAGGCTCATCGAACGCCTGCGGCAGACGGGAGTGCCGGTCATCTATTTCGGCACCGAGACCGCCACGCTGCTGCCGCACATGAAAGAGACCGGCGCGGAGGTGATCGGGGTGGACTGGCGTATCCCGCTGGACGATGCCTGGAATAGCCTCGGCTTTGCCGGCTCGGTGCAGGGGAACCTCGATCCCGCGCTGCTCTTTGCCGACCACAAGATTCTCCGCGAGCGCACCTACGACGTGCTAAATCGGGCCGGCGGACGTCCCGGACACATCTTCAACCTCGGGCACGGCATCCTGCCTGGCACGCCGGTGGAGAATGTCCTCGCCCTGGTGGATTTCGTCAAGGAATACGCGGGCAGGAACATCGCCGTTTCCCAGACCCCATGAGCGCCCAATCAAAATCCGCCGTCCTGCTGCTGGCCCACGGCAGCCCCGACCGGGTGGCAGAGATTCCCGAGTTCTTGCGCTATGTGACCGGCGGACGTCCGCTGCCGGAAGCCGTGGTGAAAGAGGTTCAGCACCGCTACGGACTGATCGGCGCGTCGCCGCTGACTCAGATCACGTTGAAGCAGGGCGAACTGCTGGCCCGCGAACTGAAGCTGCCGGTGTACGTCGGCATGCGCAACTGGCGTCCGCTGATCGGCGACGTAGTCGCCGGGATGCAGTGCGACGGCATCACGCGCACAGTCGTTATTTGTCTCGCGCCGCAGAATTCGCGCACCAGCGTCGGGCTGTACCGGGAAGCGCTGCTCGGCGATTCCGACGCGGCGCCCTTTGAAGTCGATTTTGTGGATAACTGGCACGACCATCCGCTGCTGATCAAAGCGTTCGCCGAAAAGCTCGCAGCCGGATGGAAGCGCGCCTGCGACGAGGCGGGAGCGCGCGTGCCCATCATCTTCACCGCGCACAGCGTGCCCCAGCGCACCATCACCGAGGGCGATCCTTACGAGGCGCAGGCCAAGGAAACGGCGTCGCTGGTCGCCATGGAGGTGCCCAGTCTGAAGGTCGAGGACTGGCAGTTCGCCTTCCAGAGCCAGGGCATGTCGGGCGGCGCGTGGCTCGGCCCCACGGTCGAAGACACGATCCGGGGACTGAAAGCCAAAGGCCATCGCGCCGTGTTTCTGCAGCCCATCGGCTTCCTGTGCGATCACGTGGAGGTGCTGTACGACATCGATATCGCCTTCCGCGAATTCGCCCAGAAGGAAGGCATGCGGCTGTGGCGTGCGGAGTCGCTGAACGAGGCGCCCACGCTGATCGCGGCGCTGGCGGATGTGGCGCGGTCGCGGCTTGTGCCGGCTGGCCAGCCGAAACAGCAGATCGTGCAGATAGCGAGTCGCCAGTAGACGGTCGCCAGTCGCCAGTTACACCATGCTCACGTGGGGCGGGCACGCCCTCGCCCGCCGAATTTTCCGATGGGGGACTCTCTCGGTGCACGGCTCGATTTCGAGAACTGGCAACTGGCGACCGGCGACTGGCGACTTCGTTTCATGATGAGAATCGCCATCATCGGCGGAGGCATCAGCGGGCTGAGCGCCGCGTTCTATCTCGAGCGCGCGCGGCGCGCCGGCGCCGACCTCCGCTACACGCTGTTCGAGTCCAGCGACCGCCTGGGCGGCGTGATGCGCACCGAGCGCTTCGAGGGCTGCCTGATCGAGGCCGGCCCCGATTCCTTCCTTTCCGAAAAGCAATCGGCCGCCGTGCTCTGCCGCGATCTCGGCATCGAGGACCAACTGGTCGGCTCGAACGACGCTCACCGCCGGACCTACATCCTCGTCAAAGGCAAGCTGGTCGAGATGCCCGACGGCCTTCAGTTCATGGTCCCCACCAAGCTTTGGCCCACAGTCATGACCCCGCTGTTTTCCTGGGGAACAAAGCTGCGGATGGCACGCGAGTTCTTTGCCCGGCCGCACACGGCGAATGGCGACGAGTCGGCGGCGGCGTTTGTCGAGCGGCACTTCGGACCGGAGGTGGTGGACCGCCTCGCCGATCCGCTGCTGGCGGGCGTGTACGGCGGATCGGCCGAGCGGCTGAGCGTGCGCGCCGTGCTGCCGCGCTTCCTCGAGATGGAAGCCAAGTATGGCAGCCTGAGCCGCGCCATGCTGGCGGCGATGAAGAAGCGTCCGGCCAACGGCGCGCGGCCGATCTTCACCTCGATGAAGGACGGCATGCAGCAACTGGTGGACGCGGTTGTCGCGCAACTCGATCCCAGCGCGCTCCGCACCGGCGAGCGCATCAAGGCTCTCGGTCGTGAAGGTGGCCAATGGATGGTTCTGCGGCAGGACTGCACCGCCGAGAGATTCGACCGCGTCATCGTAGCCACGCCCGGCCACATTGCCGCCGGACTGCTCCGCAGCGTCGAGCCGCGGCTGGCGAGCGTGTTGGGAGAGACCGCCTATAGTTCGTCCGTCACCGTGGCCCTGGGATATGCCACCGCCGGCTTCGACGGCCGCGGCGGCAAGCGCGAGGACGGCTTCGGCTTCCTCGTCCCGCGCAGCGAAGGCAAGCGCCTGCTCGCCTGCACCTTCGTGCACAACAAGTTCCCGCATCGCGCGCCCGAGGACCGCCTGCTGTTGCGCGTCTTCCTGGGCGGGTCGCACGATCCGGCGGTGCTTCAGATCCCCGATGAGGAGATTCTGCGTATAGTCCGCGTGGAACTGCGCCAGATCCTGGGCCTCACGGCCGAGCCGCGGTTCAGCCGCATCTATCGCTGGGAGCGCTCGATGGCGCAGTACGAGGTCGGGCACCTGGACCGCGTGGCGGAGATCGAGCGCCTGCGCGCCGCAGTGTCCGGACTGGGGCTCGCTGGCAACGCCTATCGTGGCATCGGCGTCCCCGACTGCATTAAGTCAGGCCTGGACGCCGCCGCGGAGACGTCACAGTTATCGTGGCGCACATGCTAACATCGCAGCCATGCAGTACCTGCGATACTGCGCGGCGATAGTGCTGATGATTCTGGGCTTCTGGATCATCGCCGCCAGCGTGATTGCGGGAAACGGCGTCCACGCGCAGGGAAATGCTCTCCTGGGGATGCCGCTCGCTGTACTCGGGCTTGCAATATGTATTGGCGCCTACAACACGGTTAGGCGACTTCCACGGGAAGGCATTTACCGCACCGCTTTCAATGTGGTTCTGCTGATGGGCTCCCTGTCCCTTATTGCTACCACCCTCAAGTTTGGTTCTAAACGCCTGTCTCACATGGACCCCAGCGAGATCGCCTCTCAATACGATACGACCAGCTATCCTTACGCCTTCGGGTTCGGTCTTCTGTGTTTAGCCACCCTGTGGTTGCTGAACGCTCGCCTGCGGCCCCGGCCATAACCCCCACCGGAGGCCCCAGTCCCTGAAAGACAGTGAGTTCTAATCCCTCCGATACCCTTGATTACCTTTGTGTCGGCAACAAAGCCGACGACCCCGTGTTAACACAAGTATGTGGGAACGCTTTATGAATAGGACTTGGCGGCTGATCCTGCTGATGGCAGGGACGTTCGTCTTTGCGGTCCTGGCGCTGGTTCTGGCCAATTCCCAGGACCACCCCGGCATGGCCGGCATGGACCATTCCAAGATGAACATGCCGGAGGGCTCCGATAAAGCTGATTCCCAGGAGATGGCCCACACCATGCCTTCCATGTCCACCAAGCATATGGACATGGGCCCGCATATGAAGATGACCGAGCTGCGGCCGGCGAAGCCCGGCGACCAGGAGCGCGCCGACAAGATCGTGGCTGAGCTGCGGTCGTCGATCGCCAAGTACCAGGACTACCACGCCGCGCTCGACGACGGTTACAAGATCTTCCTGCCCAACGTGAAGATGCCGATGAAGCACTTCACCAACTGGCAATACGCCGTGGAGGCCCTGTTCCGCTTCAATCCCGAGCACCCGACCTCACTGCTCTACGAGCGGCGCGGCGATACCTACAAGCTGATCGGCGCCATGTACACCGCGCCCAAGCGCTACGGCGAAGACGACCTCGACAAGCGCGTCCCGCTGAGCATCGCGCAGTGGCACGAGCACGTGAACCTGTGCAAGCCTCCCAAGGGCCAGGAGCGGGAGATGCTCTCACCGCATGCGCGCTTCGGCCTGGCCGGCTCGATCAGCAGCAAGGAAGAATGCGAAGCCGCGGGCGGGAAGTTCTATCCCATCGTCTTCAATTGGATGGTCCACGTTTATCCCTTCGAGAAGAACCCGCAGGATGTCTGGTCGATGGAGCGCCAGATGCCGGGGCACCGGCACGGGGATTGATTCGTTACTTCCCGTTGATAATCTTGGTTTTCTTGAAAAACAACTGCATGGTCCCTCGACTCGCGCTCGGCTCGCAGGCTTGCCTCGCGCTTCGCTCGGGATGACAACTGTTTTGTTATTTATTTCACGCCATTGGGATACAGCAGAATCTTGCTGGCCTCCCCGGTCCGCAATCGCTCCATGCCTTTGGAGAAATCTTTCATCGAGAGGCGGTCGGTGATCACCGGGTGGAGGTCGAGTTTGCCGGCCTTGAGCAGGGCCTGCATCTGGTACCAGGTCTGGTACATGCGCCGGCCGTTGATGCCCTGGATGGTGATGCCCTTGAAGATGATGTCGTCGGAGAAGTTCAAGGAAACGGGCTTGGAGGTGAGGCCGAGCAGGGAGATGCGTCCGCCGCGGCGCACGATGTCGAAGGCGGTTCGGATAGCGTCGGGATGACCGGCCATCTCCAGCACCACATCGGCGCCGAGGCCGCCGGTGCGGTCAAAGACGAACTGCTTCACGTTGTCGCGACTGGGATCGAGCACGTAGTCAGCCTTCATCTGGGTGGCGATCTTGCGCCGGTATTCGTTCACCTCGATGGCGAACACTGTGGCTGCGCCTACCGCGCGCGCCACCGCGATCGCGAACAGCCCGATGGGCCCGCAGCCGGTGATGGCGACCGTCTTGGCGGCGATCTCGCCCGCCAGCACCGTGTGCACGGCGTTCCCCAGCGGGTCGAGGATGGAGGCGTACTCCTGCGGGATCGCCGGGTCGAGCTTCCAGATGTTGGATTCCGGAATGCGCACGTACTCGGCGAAGGCGCCGTCGGCGTCCACGCCGATGATCTTCACGTTCTGGCAGATGTGGGCTTCGCCGGTGCGGCACTGGTAGCACTTACCGCAGTTGACGTGCATCTCGGCGGAAACGAAATCGCCTTCCTTGACCGTGGTGACCTCGGCGCCCACCGCCGCCACTTCGCCGCAGAACTCGTGTCCGGGGATGAGCGGAGGATGGATGCGACGCTGCGCCCATGAGTCCCAGTTGTAGATGTGCAGGTCAGTGCCGCAGACCGAAGCGACCTTCACCCGCACCAGCACGTCGGCGAGGCCGATTTCGGGGACCTTGACGTCGCGCAGATCGGCGCCGGGGGCGGCCTCGGCTTTCACCACCGCCAACATAGAGCTAGGCATCGGCAGACCTCACCTTGTCACCTCGCGTCAGGAGTTCTCGCAATTAAAATTCTAGCATCCAGGCGCTGGCACCGGCGCTACGGCCGCTTTTTCTCGGCATCGGGTGCTGCAGGGGCATTCGACTGACCGCGCGGAATGCTCAGCGACTTCCACCCGGTGCTCTTCAGGTGCTTGGCCAGGAAGACGATTTGTCCCACGTGATAGGCGTAGTGCGCCACCTGGCGATGTACCGCCTGGAGCACGCTGTGCGGTTGCCCGCGCGTGGTGACGGTCTTCAGCAGATCTTCCGGTTTCAGCGAGTTCACGGTGTCGAACACCAGATTCCAACTCTCTTCCCAGCGGCTCATCAGTTCCGCGCGCCCGGCGCCGGGCTCGATGATGAACTCCTGGTCGCGATTGCGCCCGGGCTTGTCGCCGTCGCTGGTGAGGAAATCGGTGAAGCGCGAGCGCATGTTGCCCGCCAGGTGCTTCACGATGATGGCCACGCTGTTCGACTCGGGATCGAGGATGCGGAAGAACTGCTGGTCGTCGAGCTGCGCCAAGGCGCCTTCGGCCAGGCGCTTGTGCCCGCGCAGGCTGCGGAAGGCTTCGTCGAGATAGGCGGCCCCGATCTTCTCATCCATGCGGTCTCTCCCGGCGATGAAGACGTGCGCGGGAGTGTACGACAAAAACCAAAGGGCAGGAAGCGGGACGCCGGAGATGTGTCGCACGAGCTTCCGCCGCAAGAATAATGTTGACAGCGCGCGCCCGCCGCCGCAATATCTGCGCAAGCATCCTCATGGCCGCCGATGAAGCGGCCGTGGGGAACGGGCCCGAATCAGAAAAACTCCTTAGGGAGAAAGTTCAGGAGGAAAGCTAATGGCAACGAAAAAGAAGGCGAAGAAGAAGAAGCACTAATGGAAGCGAGGCTTCACCTCGCATCCAGGAAGCCTGTTTAAAGTTTTCCAAGGGCCTCCACTCACCCGGCGCCAGCAAACGGACCGCGAGCGTGGAGGCTCTTGCTGTTTCGGCCGGCGTTCTTTTCGTGAATTTCACCGCCGAGACGCCAAGGGTGCGAGAAGGGTAAGTGGCAAGTGCAAAGTGGTATTGCTTTCCACTTACCACTTCCCACTGCTTGAGGCCCCCGCGCAAGCCTATTGACCGGCTATCGCCGTCCGCCGTACTATCCGGACACGCCCTCGTCGGTTGCGCTGCGGATCCCGCCGCGCGCGAGTCGTGCGCATGGCCTCGAAGAACAAGAAACAATCCGGCGAAGTGCTCATCCCCGACAAGCTCTATTTCCGCATCGGTGAAGTGGCGCGGTTGTGCCGGCTTCCCGCCTACGTGCTGCGCTTCTGGGAGACCGAGTTCCCGCAGTTGAAGCCTTCCAAGAGCAGCACCGGACAGCGCATGTACCGCCGCCGCGACGTGGAAACGGTGGTGCTCATCAAGAAGCTGCTGTACGAAGACGGGTTCACCATCGCCGGTGCGCGGCAACTGCTGCGGTCCGACAATCGGCCGAGCAAGACCCAGAACGCGCTGCCCTTCGCGCGCCGCCCCTCGCGTGACGGACTGCGCCAGGTGCGGCAGGGGCTGAAGGAGATTCTGGGCATGCTGTCCACCCGCCGCTGATATCCGAGCCAAAGCAAATCTAAGCTCACGTGGCGCGGGCGCCCTCGCCCGCGGCATTCTTGGGTAAGAGTTTTGAGAGTTGCAAGTCAAGGCCACCGGAGGTCCCCATGAAGCGCTTCGTGGTTGTCCTGCTGCTGGCATGCACCGCGAGCGCCTGCGCGCAGCACGACCATCACTCGATGGCCGCCATGAAGACCTCGTCCGAAGCCCGGCTCGAGGTGCAGGACGATGCCGCGGCGCAGGTGCTCACTGTCCGGGTGGGCCCGCTGAACCTGCCGGCCAATTCCGACCACATGGCGGTGGCGCAGGCGCCGACTGTCTTCCTTGAGATCCCCTTCGACGGCTGGATCACGGCCTACCATCCCCGGCTGGTAGATGGCGCCAGCCAGCCGGAACCCAGCCGCTTGCTGCATCACGTCGCCTTCTACAACACCGCGCGCCCCGACTTCCTGTGTCTCAACAAGCAGGAGCACATCTTCGGCGCGGGCGGCGAGATGAACGACTGGCCCGCGCTCGCGGGCTTCGGCTATCGCGTACACAAGGGCGACCGCATCCGCATCAGCACCATGTTCCACAATCCCACGGCGACCAGCTATCCGCAGACTCGGCTGGAAGTGAAGCTCGACTACCGCAGCGCCGCCAAAGGCGAGCCGCTCAGAAGCGTGTACCCGGCATGGTTCGACGTGGGCGAGTGTGGCGATTCGGGATACGACCTCGGCCCCGGCAAGACTCTGAAGATGGGCGAATTCGAGCTGGGCTTCAGCGGCCTGCTGCTGGGCGTTGGCGGACACATGCACGATTACGGCCGGCAGCTTGACCTGTTCAACGTCACCCGCGGCGAGGACGTCGCGGCGTTGAAAGCGCAACTGGACCCGTCAGGCAAGATCCAGAGCATGCCGGTCGTGCGCTTCACCGACCGCGGCGGATACAAGCTGAGCAAGGGAGATGTGCTGCGGGTGAGTTCGATCTATGACAACACGCTCGGCAAGCCCATCCCCGACGGCGCCATGGGGATCGTGGTGGGATATTTCCTGCCGGAAAACGACGCGGAAGTGGCGGGGCTGAAGAAGCAGTAGTCAGTTGTCAGTTGCCAGTTGCCAGTTGTCAGAAAAAACGCCGTGGGCTACGTTCTACCGCGCGCTTCGCGCGCTAACTAAGACGGGATTCCCTGCTCCCTGCTCCCTGCTCCCTGCTCCTGCTCCCTATCACTCAAACGTCTGGTTCACTTCAAACCGGCCGCCGGACTCGACCGTGATGACCTTGTGCACCGTCTTGTATCCGGTCAGGGTAAGGGTCACCTCGTAAGTGCCGGGGCTGAGCAGGAATTCCGCCGGCGAGACGCGGTCCATCATGCGGGAGTTGAACATGATCTGAGCGCCCTTGGGGAAGGTGCGCACCTGGACGCGCGCCGTGCCCTCCTGCCCGCCGCGGCCGATCAGCTTCTTGAACTTGCCCACCTGCTTGATGTCGTCGGCGTTGCCCAGCGGCTTCAGCGTGGGCAGGAACTGGAGGGTTTCGCCCGGATTCAGCGACATGCTGGCCGAGGTCTGGAGATATCCGGCCTTGCGCAGCACCAGCGAGTGGTTGCCTTGTCCCACCACGAGTTTCGCGGGGGTAACTTTGCCGGTGTCGCGACCGTCAATGATGATGGCAGCGCCCGGAGGCTCGCTGGCGATCGCGGCCACCGCCGCCAACTGGCTCAGGCTCACGGCCAGCGCGGCCCTGGTGCCGCCATGGACCAGCACGCTGCGCGATTCCACCGCGTATCCTGCCTTCGACAGCACCACCAGGTGCTGGCCGGGGCTGAGATTGGCCAGCGCGACCGGGGTGAGGCCGGCGCCCCTGCCGTCCACCTGCACCTGCGCGCCCTCCGGCACCGAATTGATGGCCAGCTCTCCCACGGCGAGCGCAGCGGGCGCGGCCACTGCCTTGCGGCGCGTTTTGGCCGTTCTGGTCGCGGGCAGGATATGGATCGCCGTGGGCTGCGGCTCGGGCTCCGATACTGGCGACGCGGTGAGCGGATCGGGCGTTGCCGTCCCCATCAGCGGAGCCGCGGCGGCGGCTTCAGCCTCCGCCCGCATGCGGCGCGCGCGCACGCCATCGGCGATCATGACGCTCACCATCACCACCAGCGCGGCGCCAATGACCCCGACCAGGATCTTGATCTGCTGCGGCGTGAGCGAGATCGGGCGGCTCGCAGCCGCCACACGGGGTGCTGGTGGAACGCCCGTCTCCTGCGCTTCACTGGGCGCAGCGAGCGCTGGCGCCGCCACTGCCCGCACAGAGCTCGTCACCCAGGAGGGTGTTGCCGGCGCGGGATGGGCGGCGAAGCTCGGCGGCGGCTCGATTCGTGGCGCGCTGGGCGCCGCCGACGCAGAAAGCGTCACGCTGCCGAGGTTGGGGGACAGACCGGGGATGATGGGCGACCCTGTTTCCACACGCGGCGGCGGCGGTGGCGCGGGCGGCGGCGGCACGTTGATCTGGGGCACGCCCGGTAGGGACGGCCGGCTGGCCGCGCCGCACTCCGCTTCCAGTTCGCTCACCAGGTCTCCCGCATGCTGGAAGCGGTATTCCGGGTTCTTGGCCAGCGCCTTCATGATCACGCGGCTGATCCCGATCGGCAGCCTGGGATTCATGTCGTTGGGCGCGGGCGGCATGACTTCCAGGATCTCGCGCTGCACGCCTGCCGCATCGCCATCCCCGAATGCCTTCCGGCCGGTCACCATTTCATAGAGGATCGCGCCCCAATTGAAGATGTTCGAGCGCGCGTCGGGCGCACGCCCCTGCACTTGCTCGGGCGAGAGGTAGCGGAGTTGGTCGCCGGTCTGGCCTGCGAGCGGGCCGGGATCGGCGGCGAAGTCCAGGATCTTCACCGTGCCGTCCCATTCGGTGAGGATGCCGGGGGGCGTCAGCCGGCGGTGGACGATGCCCTTGGAGTGAGCGTGATCCAGCCCGCGGCAGACCTGGCGGGAGATGTCGAGCAGTTCGCTGGAGGAAAACCCTTGCTGGGTAGCCAGCGCGGCGTCCAGGGGAACGCCCTCCACAAACTCCATCACCACGTAGGCCAGCCCTTGCTCCTCGGCGCCGGCGTAGATGCTGACGATGTTGGGGCTGTCGAGAACGCTCGACGCCTTGGCCTGCAGCAAATACTGGCGCGAGCGCTCGGTGGCTTGCGGGGTATCGGCGCACAGCACCCGCAGCGCCACCGTGCGCTTCTTTTTCGGGTCGTAGGCCTTATAGACCGTGCCCAGCTCTGATTTTCCGATTTCGCGAACGATCTCGAAGCGGCCGATGACGGGTACCATAGCTCTAATCAAGCCTCCGGCGCCCACACCTTCAGCGCCCAAGGGTTACTGGTAACGATAGCCTAAGTGGCTGGCAAGCCGGATGTTACGGAAGTTCTAACGGGATGGAGCACTCTGGGGTTTGCCGCGCATCTCCCTGAGTTGCCTTAATGATCGCAGCCGAAGTGCACACAGCGAATAAACACCCCCAACCTATGCGCCCGCGAGCCTGATCTCCAGGAAAATGTTCTTCCGGCTCCACAGCCAGGGGAAACGCATCAGGAAATACTTACGGGCGAGCGCCTGCCGGGCGATGCCTTCTTCCTCTCGATCCAAAATGCGGGCGTGCGCCTGGATCCAGGCGCCGGTAACCTTCCCCCGCGCGGTGCAAGCTGCGAGCCGCACCTGCGGGTGGTTGCGCATGCGCTTGTACTTGCCGGAATCGCTGCGGGTCATGACGTAGAGCTTCCCAGCCTGCTCGGCGAACCACACCGGGGTCCGCACCTCCTGGCCATTGCGGCGGAAGGTGGCCAGGCTGATGTACCTCTGACCCTGAAGTGGCGCGGCTGAAGAAGGCTTGCTCATGATTGGTGCTGCTCCTATCTTCGCATGCCGGCACGTCACACGCAGCACTGTCGCCGGTCACTGACCGCTCCGTGAAAGGGTTATACTTTTTCAAGCTGACACAGGAGGAAGCCATGGCAGAAACCACCTTTGCCAAGACGGTGCGGGCAGGAGAAAAGATTGCGGATTCGGTGTGCGACATCGAGAACGCCAAGGCCGCTATTTCCGCCGCGGTGGACGAAGGCAAAGAGGCGGCCCGCCGCGTAGTCATTCGCGGACGCCGTGCCGCCGAGGACCTGGAAGAAGATGCGGTGCGGGGCGTCCGCCGGTATCCCCGGGCGTCGGTGGGGGTCACGTTCGGTGTGGCGATGGGCGCGGGGCTGCTGCTGGGATGGTTGCTCGGCCGCGCGCGCCGGTAGTCCGCAGGCTCGGTAGCTTCGGGTCGTCAGGCGTTGTGTCCGCAGTTGCCGGGCAGAAGGAATAGTGTCGTTTCGGCCGGGCGTGGTGCCACCCTTTGCTCGTCCTCCCCCTCACGGTGGCAACTTGAAACTGCGCCCGGCCGATCATGTCTTCCCACCCACGGTCGGCGAGCATCGCTGTTGCCGGACTGGTTCTCCCGCCTGTATTATCCTGGGCTCCCTCAGCCATGGGCGGCTTGAACACCGTGAGCGCGGACACCAAACCAGCAGGCCAGCAGAAGAAAGGCATGGCGCGCGGGCTGACCTTGCTGACCATGCGCCGCAACGGCGAATATCGCCTGGGTGTCAAGACCGGCAAGGGCATCCTCGACGTGCAGCAGGCGGCGGAAATGCTTCACCTGCACGCGCCGCCCACCATGGACTACCTCCTCCAGAACGAGGACGGTCCGGCCCTGAACGCGCTGGTGGAGGCCGCCATGAAGGCCAGCGGCGTGCACAAGGCATTCCTCAAAGAGGAAACCATCGAGTACGGACCGCTAGTCACGCGTCCGGAGAAGATCGTATGTGTGGGGTTAAACTATCGCCGGCACGCGCAGGAGATCCGCATGCCGATCCCCGAACAACCGGTGCTTTTCAGCAAATTCAACAACGCGCTGAGCAACCACAACGGGCAGATCCAGCTGCCGGTCGCGGTGGCCAGGAAATTCGACTACGAGGTCGAGCTGGTGATCGTGATGGGCAAGGAAGCGCGCGACGTCAGCGAAAAAGACGCGCTCTCCTATGTCGCCGGGTACGCCACCGGGAATGACTTCACCGCCCGCGACCTGCAGCTCGAGACCGGCGGCCAGTGGCTGATCGGCAAGACCCCGGACCAGTTTGCGCCGCTGGGGCCGTATCTGGTCACCGCCGACCAGGTGAATCCCGACAATCTGGAGATCGAGTGCCGGGTGAATGGCGAAACCCGCCAGTCCTCCAACACCAATGACCTGATCTACAACTGCAGCCAGCTCATCAGCTACACCGCGGCGCGCATGACCCTGCGGCCCGGCGACATCATCTTTACCGGCACCCCCGAGGGCGTCATTCTGGGCAGGCCCAAGGACCAGCAGGTGTGGCTCAAAGCCGGCTACAAGATCGCCTGCAGCGTGGAGAGACTGGGCGAACTGAAGTTCGAGCTGGTGTGACGTGCCTGGCTATTTCACCTTCGTGGCCTTGCCGTCCATGACATTGGTCCAGGCGCCACCATCGATTGAGGAGTCGTAAGTGTAGGTGTACGACGTGGGCGAGACTTCGGTGAGGACGAAGCGTCCTTTCACCTTCTTCCCTCCCATGTCCTGTTCCGGAGAGAACCAGGTCCACGTCTTCCCGGAGATGGTGCCTTTCGACAGCTCATGCATTCCCATGCTGTCGAAGCCGTCGTAGGTGTAGACCTTTTCTTTAGGGTCATAGCCCATGACGGCGACTCCCTTCATCGCACCCATAGGACTCGTGCCGTCGGTATGCAGCACCAGGAAGAAGTCGCCGAGCATTATGTCGTGGTCTGTGCCGGTAAACTTTCCCCCGGGGCCCCAGGGGCTCGGCTTCATGTTGCCTTCGTTCTTCCACTCGCCCACAAAGTAGTGAAGCCGCTGGTGCTCGGCGGTGGGCTTGGGCATTGGGGGCGGCGCCTGCGCGGCCAGCAGTCCGCCCAGGACGGCTAGGACCATCCCTACAACCGTGACCATTCTTTTCATGTCTTGCCTCCGCGAAAGCCGGAGAAGGATAGCAGAATCGGACGAGGTTCGGGCATGTGCCACCTCGTTGCGCAGACGCAGCGGTCGAACCCATGCCTTTGGTTCAGGGTGCGGACGTAACCGGGCGCTGATTACTTGGGTTTCTGTTGCCCCACCTCTAGTGCAATAGTATGATTCGCAGCCCATCGGAGGCGACCATGTGGCTGGCAGGCTGGGCGGTGCGGGTGTTGCTGCTGATCACCGCGCCCATCTATTACCTGTGCCGCTTTGTCGCCGACCTGATGTCCCGCCTCGATGAATGGTCGTGGCGGGCGATCCACGCGCGGGATCTCAAGAAACCGCCGCAGTCCGAGACCGCCCAGGAGCAGCCCGAGCGTGCCGCGAAGAGAACTCTTCTCTAAGAGCCCATCATCAAGGCCGTGCCGACCCACAGCACCACGCCCATGATGGCGCCGGTCGTCACCCCGAAGATGCGCACCGGGAGCCAGAAGGAAGCCACGATCACGGCGGCGCCGGCCAGCAGCCGCAGCACCACCCGCGTGAGCCGCGGAATACTGCGCCTCTCCCAACCCCACCACGCGAAGAAGCGGAAGTTGCAGCCGTGGCAGCGATACGGACGGACGGTAAGAAGCCCCAGCAGCCTTTCCCAGACCCGGCGATGGCGGCTGCGCCGCACATGCCGCCTGTGGCATTGCGGGCATCCGTGCGCTCGTAGGAAGACTTTCAAGACTTTACTCGGTGAACCACTGGGACATTCTCTACGGCATTATTGCCTCACTCTGATTTCAAAATCAAAGCGAATCTCACCGGAACCCTCGGCCGTTGCGCCCAGGTACTCACCAGGTCAACACCGGCCTACCCCGCGGCCTTTCGCCAGCGTAACTTGCTTTCGTGCTGCACCCGCTTCGATAGCAGAGTCTTTGCTTTCTCCAGTTCTGCGCGCCGCTCGGCGGTGAGGCCTTTGCCTGCGCGATTGATGAAAAACGTCAGCATCCGCATGCCCGAGCCCGGCCCCTTGGGTGAAACCTCCTTGGAAGCCAGCGCCCGTGCGATGG
Source organism: uncultured Acidobacteriota bacterium (assembly GCA_963704285.1). Classification (GTDB taxonomy): domain Bacteria; phylum Acidobacteriota; class Terriglobia; order Terriglobales; family Acidobacteriaceae; genus JAHFUA01. The sequence continues at coordinate 649,697 of OY969886.1, forward strand.
TTGCGGCACTTTTGGTGAACAGGCCCGCGGGCGGATAAGTCGAGACTGTCTTGACGCTGGCTATCCATCGTCTGTTCTTTTTCTTAGCAGGCACGGTCTTTTCCCCTGGTATTGGGATGCGCCCAGGCTTCTTCGAGAAACGGCCGCTTGCCTACATGGTGAGCACGGCGGCCATCACTTCAATCCCATCCCACAAGTTCTGATGCGGATGTTCTCGTTGAAGGTGTGCTGGTTGTTGTCGTGGTTGGCGATGGGCACGGAAGCCGTGCCCCTCCGAAACCCATTTATGAGATAGCTTCCGGATGCTGTCATTGGAGAAGCGCATTTAGGAGCCGCGCTAGCTGTGCTTTCTCGCGCAGGCCACTGGGCGCTTCCGGATCATCTGTGAGGACCGCAAGCTGGTGAGCCAGCACTCGTACGGCTGCGTCCTGTGGAAGGTAAATCTCCCCCTGTGGGAGCACCACCTCCCAACTGTTCGGATCCCGACGACGCAGGAGCCACCGCTGCCTTTGCGGCGGTTTCCTGTGCTTCACCTGTCCTGCCGTGACCTGCAACGGACGCCTAACCCTGATCGCAGCCCACCCCTGCCCGCGTTCGATGCGCACCTGTTCGACTTCCAAATGGTCAAATACGATCAGGGGCTGAGGCAGCACCAATACATCTTTCCCGCGGAGCGCTTCTGCGGTATCGCTGAATGCCTGAGACAGCGCCTCAGTGATTTCGCCGGCGCTGGGCCGCTCTGAATCTGCTACCGCCACGCCGGGAATCACCACGTTGACTTCGGGCGGCCCTGCTGGTGATTGCGTTTTCGTCCCGGCTTTTTCCTGGTCGCCGTGCGATTCAGCGTTCCCAAAGGTGGCGGGTGTCAAGCGCGGAATGCGGGCGTTGGCTGCGTTAACCGTCGCCGGAGCTGCTTTGACATAGCGATAAAAGCGGGCTCGTCCGCGCTCTCTCCAATAAGGGGCATCGTACTTCTCCACGCCCAGCCCGGAATGCAGCGCACTATAAAAGGAGTGCTGGACGGGACTGATCGCGATCCCCACATGTCCGGGCCAGGCCACCAGATCGCCGGGCTGCGGACGCGTGACCCGCCGAAATTCGCTGATTCCGACGTAAAGGTCCGAGGAACTGGCGTACGGGTAGGGAAAGCCGGCACGCTCATAGATTTCATGGACGAGGTGCGAACAATCCGACTTGGCGCCCAGGCGGGCACGGGATTCCAGGGCGGCGCCGAGAACCGATAAGCCCTCGTCCAGACTCAGCAGCCGAGCTGCCGCCGGATCTTGATGCCGGTTCCCGCTCCTGGGAACTGTCCCGGAGGTCGCGGCTGGGTTGTCGCGGTTCGGAACGGTTCGCTGTGCTGACAATGTGTCGGAAGCCAACGCACACAGCAGCAGAAGGAAACGAGCGCGCTTCGTGTGGAACCGCATCACTCGGGTATTCTCACGCGGTTTCACGAAGCGGCGCAGGTTACAACAGTGCTACACAATCCGAGAAGAAAGACGTGCAGTTGGCCGGCCGCTGCGAACTGCTCGCTTGCGGCTTGCTGGAAAGGCACAGTGTTACGGCTGCGATGGTTCTGGCTAAGGATCGGTGAGCCACCGAAAACAGCTCAATGAGTCGCTTGACTTCCCGCGACTCACCCGCCAGCCAAGAAAAAGACGAAGCGGAGAGCGGCCTGGCGCCGCTCTCTCGCACCCGGGCAAAAGCCGGCTACTTGCCAGCGAGCGTGTATTCGCCCGCGCACTCCCAGGTGATGGACCCGTCCGCAGCCCCGGTCCCCTTGCACGTGCCTTTTCCAATCGCTCCCTTGAGCTTGCCGGTGCCGCGAACCAGGGTCCAGGAATCTTCCCCGGTCTGAATCGCGCCATCTTTCATAGTCGCTGTTCCATGAAAGCTGTATTCACCTTTGTCGCCATTCTCCATCGTGTCCACGTAGTACCCGGTGTATTTGGCCTTGTTGCCCTGCACCTCGGTGGAGTTGGTGGAGACTGCGTTTCCGCTTTTCACTCCGCTGATCGTGAACGGCTTGGCTTTGTCAGCCGAGCACTTTGACTGATCCAGGACAAAGGAGTGATCGGGGCCAACGTCTACTTTGTGCGCCACGTCGGGCTTAGCGCACTTGAGTGTGCCGGAAGCTTTGATCTGCGCCTGGGCCACACTGGAGCACAACAGCAGGCAGAACACTGCCATCTGGGTCTTGAGCCTCATCAACGACCTCCTGAATTGGAATGGGGCGTGAGTATAGCACCCAGACAGCTAAAGCGGGATTTCCTCCGCGAGTTGAAGCTGCTCGACGTTTCAGCCGATGTCCACTTCCAGTCCGCCCACCCAGCCGGCGGCGAGGTTGTAAACGCCCGCGCCGATCACTGCCCCGATGCCGCCGATGATCCCGTAGACGATCGGGCACAGGATAACGGCGAAAATGCCAACTCTGCCCAGGAACGGCATGCGTGCGTGAGGCGCAAATGACACCCCGGCCACGGCGACAAGACTGCAGAACACACCCAGGATGAACCCCAGAATTCCATAGGTGACGAGACCCACCTTGAAGGCGGAAGCCGGAGAAATACGCTTGAGGACGGTCATATGAGACCTCCGAAAGGAAGACGAGCAGTCTACGCCGCTTCCTCTTAATGGAAACTACGCACAGGGTGACGGAAAGTTCCCTGGTGCAGCGTCCCTGGGCCAGCCCCAGCAGCACCGGCTACTTGCCGTCCTTCAACTGCTCGGACAAGTAGTTCGCGATTCCCAGCTCCTTAATGGAATGAAGCTGGGCTTCGAGGAAGTCAACGTGCCGTTCCTCGTCCTGGATCATCCGCTCGAACAGCACCCGCGAGCCGTCGTCGCCCGCCGCCACGCAGATCTTGGCGGCGTTGTTGTATTGCTCGGAGGCCTCGATTTCGTCCTTGAGGTCGATCTCCAGGTGCTCCTTGACGTTGGCGCCGATGCGCGGACGCAACCCCACCGTCACCTCGGGCGTACCATCCAGGAACAGGATCCGCTCGATGAGCCCTTCGGCGTGCCGCATCTCCTCGATGGCGCGCTTCTTGGTCAGCTCGCCCAAGCGCGCGTAGCCCCAGTTGTCGCACATCTCCGCCTGCACCATGTACTGCACGATGGCCGTCAGCTCGGCGCTGAGCGCCCCATTCAACTGCTGGATCACCTTCTCATTCCCACGCATCCGTTCCTCCCTCGATTAACCGCAGAATCGGACAATAAGGCGAACCGGAGAGTATAGAGGAGGGGGGCGGTTTCCCGGAAGACATAAGCTGCCGGATGTAGCGCCGGCTTCTGGCCGGCGGCGCTACTTTCGGTCACCACTATCTCTAGGCCGCCTTTGGACGGCACGTGGCGCACTGTTTCGCCCTCGTTAACGTGCAGCCGCTTTCCTGGGTCCGCCACCCAGCTTGCCGTTTGCTGTAGAAGCCGCTCTTTTGGCCTTGCTGGTGGATCGTCCGCCGATCTGGCCGAGCCGGAATCCAATTTGACAAATGCTAGTATTCGGCATAACGTAGCTAATGAGCGAGTATCTCTTCTCCTCTTTCAGATTCTCTGAACTAAGTCAGCCCATCTGAAGTTCTTCCTTCTTAGCTCCCTACAGAACCCCGGAGAATCCCATGTTAGATCGAAGTGTGTCCAAGCCCGCGAAGCCCACTGCTTTCCCCGGCAAGAAGTACACGCCGACGCCGCCAGATGCAATCACGCCTTCGTACGATCAGATATGCCAGCGGGCGTACGAGCTTTACGAATCGCGCGGTAGTCAGGATGGCTTCTCGGAACAGAACTGGTTCGAAGCTGAGCAGGAGCTGCTTGCGCGCGAATAGCGGAAAGGATCACTTCCACCCTCTGCTGCGCGATGGAACCAGAGTGACGGTATTTATGAATTGCTTACAGTGCACAGATCTGTACCGGACTTTTGAATCGGCGCACGTCAAGTACGTCGCAGCTCGGTCTGCAGAGTTTTATCGAATCAGCACTGAAATTGCGGCTAGGAAGCAGGTCGACATGGAACGTGCCAGGATCGACCTGCAAGAGCACCAGGCGATGTGCTCGCCGCGATCCTGCAATTAGGTGTTGATAACCCGGCGGTTTCGCGCTTTCCTACACAGGCCCCGCTCCATACCACGGCAAGTCGCTGTCATTCATTCGGAATCTATCTGTCCAATCGAAACGAGGAGAACGAATGCGCAAGACCACAGTGTTGCTTTTTACTCTCACACTCTTGGCAGTTCTGCTGCCCATTCAAACAGCCGCCCAAGACAAGTCTACGAAGATGACGGGACCACCCAAAGTGCTGCAGATCGGCCGCGAAGAAGTGAAGCCGGGCAAAGGTGCGGCCCATGAGAAGCTCGAGGCCACATGGTCTCAGGCGCTCATCAGCGCCAAGTACCCGACGTACTACCTGGCAATGACGTCGGCCACCGGCCCGAACGAGGTTTGGTTCCTCGCCGGATTCGATTCCTTCACCGACTGGGAGAAGGATGCGAAGTCGTTCGAGAACTCGCCTGCGCTCCGGGCCGTCTCCCAGAAGTTCACACCCCAGGAATCGGAGTTTTTGTCGCAGGCCCGCAACTTGGTGGCCAAGTATCGCGCGGACCTCAGCTATCGCCCGGAAATCAATCTGGGGGAGATGCGATATTTCTCCGTGCGCACCGTCAAGATCCGTCTTGGCCACGACAGCGAGTATGCGGAGCTTCGCAAGCTGATTAATGGCGCGAGAGAGAAAGCCAACTTGGATGAACATAGCGTGGTCTACCAGGTCATTTCCGGGACTTACAATGGAACCTACCTGGTATTCACGCCTTTCAGGTCGGCAGCGGAATTCGAAGCGGTGCTGGGTTCACCCACCACCAATCAAGCCTACCAGGATGCCATGGGCGATGAGGGACGGCAGAAGCTCACGGACCTGATCGGGAAGGTAGTCGTTTCAAGCGAGGACACGCTCTTCGCCTTTAGCCCCAAAATGAGCAGTCCGTCGCCTACCACGGTGGCCGCCGACCCCGGATACTGGCAGCCAAAGCAAGGGACGACCCAGAAGGACACCACAGCGGCTAAAGCTGCAACCCCGGCCGCGAAGATGAAACCCGTCAAGAGATAGCTACCCTCCGGTTGCCAGGGCACCCGCACCAGGGTGCTCCTGGCGCCATTCTCCCGCATTCAGGATTTGCTGCCCGGCATCGGTTCAGATTCCAACTGAGACAATCGCGCTCTCCGCTGAGCCGTGAACGAAGAGTAGACGGCAGCCGCGGCGACGATCACATTCGCTACCACCACCGGCATGGCGCCGATGAGGAAACCGTAAGCCACCCAGAGAAGAGCCGCTCCGGCTTGAATCTTTCGCAGGGTGGCTGCTTGCCGAAAAAAGTAGGAGCTGGCAAATACTGCGGTTGCCACCCATCCGATCCAGTTAAGCATGGTCATGGTTCCTCAGACGGCGGCGCTTTCCGCTAATGCTGTTTCGGCGGGTCGGAGCGTTAACCAGTCGGTCCGGACTTTTGCCCACTCCTGGACGAGAAATCCGTGCGACTCGAAGAATTCGCGAATCTGCGGTTGCTGCCAGCCCACCACCTTCTCCAGAATCGGAACCAGCATGGCGAGCGCGTTCGAGCTCAGCACGGTGCGCTTCGCCACCTGGGTGACGTTCCGCTTCTCGGAGACCGCGATGGTCAGCCCGTCGCATCCGTTCACGTGCAGCATGGCATGGAGATCGGAGCTCCCATCGCCGGCGTAAATCAGGTGGTCGGGGCCGATCTGTAGATCGGCTTGCAGCTGGTCTAGACGTGCGACCTTGCCGTACCCAGCCGTGGCACGAGCGATGGTCTCGATCTCGCCGGCGGCGTTGTACTTGAACTCGGTCCCGAAGATGTGATCCCCAGGAACTATGCCCGCAAGTGCGGATTCGACGATCTCCACCGGCGCCGCCGAGAGTACGAAGAAATCGAAGTGGTATCCGTCGATGCCGTTATCGAGGATTTTGTAGAGCAGCTCAATATTCTGCTTCAGAGGAATTCTTTTTCCGGCTGCGAGCAGATGCTCGCGACGAACGCTGCGGAATTGCGGATCATGCAGGAGCAGATAGGCCAGCTCGGCGCCTTGCTGAACCAGGTTCAGCTGGGCCATGCCGCTGGCCTTGCGCTTGAATTCCTCTACCGGGATCTCCAGCAGTTCGCTGAGCACAAAACCAGAGTCGTTAAAGCTGAGGGTCTGGTCGAAGTCACTGGCAAAAAGATAGCGTTTAACGAGTTTGTCGTTCACATGCATTAGATTCCAAAGCGCTGCCGAGGACTGAAAAAGTGCTCTGGGGGTGCCGCCGAAATAACGATTCACCCCAGCCGTTTTTCTGATGCCTGACGCGGCGTTCTCCTTGCCGGTCTTGCTTCGTTGGGGTGGACGCCCGCTGGCAGGAGCCCGTTACCGAGGGGCGCAGCCGCCCAGTGTCCCATCGCACAGGCACAACAGCACTTCTGGGAGCCCCCGACACAACCGCCCTGCGTTAACTTTAGAGCACAGGCTCAGGTACGTTCGTCGGCCTGGCGGGCGCGTACTCGTCACCACGGGGGATACCAATGCACAGTGCAAACCTACCTGGCACCTTGCGGCGCAGTTCACGGGTGCCGATGACCATGCCCATCACCATCACCAGCCTGGAGCCGGCTGCCCAGTTCTTTGAAGTCTGCGAGACGCTGGTGGTCAGCGCGCACGGTTGTGCGATGCGTTCGCCCATCAAGCTGGAAGCCGGCGCTCTGCTGCAGTTTCGGGTCAAGGAGGGACGGCAGACCACGGCCCACGTGGTGGACTGCCAGCCCATCGGCTCCAACCAACCGGGCTGGAGGCTGGCCGCCGGGCTGGATCTCCCGGGGAACTTCTGGGGACTGAGCTCCTGTCCTGAGGATTGGATGCGATTGACGGACATGCCTTCCGCCGGCGAGCCCCTGACGCTTCCCGGCAACAACGCCGCTATGCCCAAGATGCCCATGCTGAGGGCCTTGGTCGCCGAGATGGTTGAGCCGTTGCAAGCGGAACTGGCGGATCTGGAAGAAAGGCTGGTCCTGCAAAGAGAACGCAATCGGTTCGAGGTTTCGCTGTCGCGCATCCCTCCCGAAGTCGAAGACAGGTTGTGGATGCGCCTGCGGGAGGAGCTGGGTGCGCAAGCCCTGCGACAAACCCGCGAGCAGGCGGACAAGGTGCTGGGCGCGGCGCAATCCGCCATCGAGCTGAAGATCACCGCAGCCCAGGAAGAGTTCCGGCACTGGGTTCGAGAACAACTGCAAGTCGTCGAGCAGCACGTGCTAGCCCTGTCGGAGCAGACCGCGGATGAGCTGCGGCAGCAGCTCCGGGCCGCAACCCAGGCGTTCGAGCAGCAGGCGTCGGCCGCGGGCGCCCGTCTTGGGCAGCGGGGCGAGGAGTTCCTCGAGGCCTTGCTGCAGCGTCTGGGAGAGGAGCGCGAAACGCACCGCCGTGAGCTGGAAGCCGTGCAGGTTGCGGCTGCCTCGGAATCGTCCCGCCTGCAAGCCCAACTTACCGAACTGGGCCGCCGCATGGCGGAGCTGGACGAAACTGCCCATCGCCTGGAGTCCGGCCTGAACACCCGCTTGACGCGGATGGCCACCGAGACCGTGTCCGGGGTCCGCACACAACTCCAGAGCGCCGCCGATTCGATATTCGCGAACCTGGCCGCCCGCCATGCCAAGGACGTGGAACATCAACTGGATGAGGCAACGGCGCGATTGAAAACCATCCAGAACGAGATCGAGGTCTTCCTCTCCGAATCGGTGAAAACCAATGTCTCGGAGACTCTCCAGAGTTTCGAGCAGACGATGGACGACTCGGCGCAGCGCTCCGTGGGACGTTGGCGCGTTGCCCTCGCACAGGACTTGGATTCAGTTACCAAAATCCTGGGCGGGCATTTCCGCTCGGGAACCGAGACCGAAAGTTGAGCCGGTTTGCGGGCGTGAGCGACCCGAGCGTAACGAAGGCGAGCGGGAGCCCGCAGAGCCTGCCCTGAGCGAAGTCGAAGGGCGAAATCCTGAGCGCAGCGAAGGACCTCTTGCCCAAGAGAACCAATGGTCGCCCTAGCAGACGATTTTCGAACTTTCGTGTTAACAGCCGCCTAAACAACACTCAGTCAGCTTCTCTGGCGGCGACTCGCCGAAGCCACAGCCCCGCGAATGGCTGAGCGAAACGTTTCTCGTTCCTCGAGAGCCATCTGCTCCCAGCGCTGCATCATGCAATACCTCCGGAAGGCACGCGCAGCCAGTAGTCGATTTGTTGCCAACCAAACAGCGCAGGCATGAGCAGTTCCATTGCGGCTCACGTTTTGGCTTTGCCCCGACGACAGCCCGGCGGCCTTCAAGAGGCGGGGACAGCTAACGGTTGCTCCTTTGCGCCCTTGATCAGGAGCCACAGCATGATCGCGAGCTCTCCGAGCATGGCGGGGAAGGCGATGTGAAAGACCATATCCTCATATTGCGGTAACAGTAAGCCCGTAAAGCTAATGGCCAGGTAGGCGAAGCAGTTGATGACCAGCCAGACGCCGAGGATGCGGGGAAGGAAGCGCGACCTGTACACCAGGACGCCGAAGGGAAAGAGCCATAGGCCCCAAAAGATCTCGTTCGCGACGACGCCACCATGATGCAGACGGAGGAACAGCATGGCGAGGGCGTCGCGCTGCGGCTTGTCGAATACGGACAGGAAATTAGCGCCGCGCACCAGCATCAGGGCAGCGAGGTCGTTTAGCGTGTTGAGGTAGTAGATGGGGGTCACCATCAGACTCCCGAGGATTACCATCAGCCGAGCGAGGTCCTGGTCCACTCCCTTGAGCAGCCGGTACAGAGCCAGCGTAAGGAAGATGGCCATGGTCCCGGTGAGCAGGTCGCTGACGACGCCAAGACGGAAGAGCGTCTCGTGCGCGGCGATGTTGTTGGCCGTCGCGGTTGCGTTCCCAGTCACGAACAGGACGCTGGGAATGTAGACGAGACGCAAGGGGGCGGTCATGAGTGATAGATAGAGGAACCCTGCGACTCTGGCGTTCTTTTTGGTTGAGTCCACGTTCCCTCCCTTACCCTAAAGTGGGCACGCTGCGATGGCGTCGCTAGGTGCGGGTGAAGCTTGGGGGCCGAAATGTGTTCCGCGCTTGTGAGGATAGCCGGAGGTACGGTGGAGGCGGCTAAGAAGTTCCGCACCCTGCAGCGGGGCCGCAGTCAAGAATGAAGTGGTCGGGGAGACTGGATTTGAACCAGCGTCTAAGCCGGGATTCTTCCGCAAAACCGGCGATTAAAGTCGGCAACGGTTAATGCCGATAGAAGACAAATGGATCTCTCAGCGATAGCCCTTCAGGGGTTGGAACAGGGGCAAGCTCAACTGGAGCAAGCCGCAATCAGGCTGGCCGGAGCGGGAGCAGAGTCTCCCGACGGAGCCAACTTGGACACTGTGGATCTCAGCGTGGAGATAGTAGCGCTGATGTCTGCCAAGACCCAATTCTCGGCCAACCTCAGCACCCTGAAAACCGCCGACCAAATACAGAAAAATGTGATCGATCTGATGGCCTAAATCACTCCGGCGAAGTGTGGCTCCTCGCACCCCAAGTTGAGCCGTTTTGCGGGCGTGAGCGCCCTGAGCCGCGGGCCGAAATCCCGAGCGTAGCGAGGGATCCCTTACTGGAGAATTGGTCGGCCCCTGATCATGCACCGACAAACCTGCTGGGCTAAGTGTGCGGAGGCTCCCCGTATTTCAGGGTTTGTAGATGCGGGTGGCCTGGTAAGCAACTGCTTTCCACTGGCCCTTCTGCTTCACATAAACGCGCGTGAACCGGTACTCCCCGCTGATGTCGTTTCCCGCGGATTGGGCTTTCTGGGTGTGTCGACCGGTCACCACGGCGGTGTCTCCGTAGACGCGTACCTCCAAGTCGTCCACATCGGCGGATTGGAATTTGACTTCACCGGATTTGAGATCGCCCATCATCCGTCCCTTGGTCCTTAACTGCCCGGACGAGGTGATCATGGTGTAGTCGTCGGCGGTGGTGCGGTCGAGAAATCCCGCATCACCCTTCATCAGCGCTTCCGTGCGCTGCTTTTCCAGTCGCTTCAACTGATTCTGAACGGTTTGACCCCCAGACGTTTGATTCTTCGGAGTGGAGGCATTCTTCGTAGCTTGCGCAAACAAGACGCCGGAGATGGCAGCGGTCAATGCGAAAATCGCGAGCGCTCGTCTCATCCTTTCTTCTCCTCTCCCGAGCTTCAGTGGGATGCAATCGTCATAACGAAGACTTGGCCCTGGAACTTGTCTTGTCGGCTGGCGTTCTGCGTCGGGGATGTCGTTAGCAAGCTACGGTCCCAGAACGAAGATGTCAAGAGACCGCGATGATTACCGGCGGTGCGCCGCGATCTATTACATCGGTTTTTCATTTCCGTTACCAGTGGCATCTTCCCTGCCCGCCGGGAAGATCTTAGGTTGGTGCTGTCGGGCAGCTCCCGGGGGAGGGCTGCTTTGGCGCGCCGGGATCAACCATCCAGGGGGCGCCTGGTTTCACTGCCTGCCATGAGGTCCAAGGCCAGGGTTACGGCGGCACTGGTATTGCTTCTGCTGTCACTTCTCGCTCGACTTGCGCGTCCCGAGCGGCCGTCGAACACACGGAAGTATGCGGCCGAAAATTGTGCTGCACGGCAAACCCCATGCGCGGATGCCCAGCGCCTTGGTGCAGGGAGTGGATCAAGCAGTGACCGGCCTCTTCCTCCGCACCACATCAAAATCGGCGAGGTGGTGTACACCGTCGAAACGGTTGAAGAGGTCCCTGGGGCGGCAGAAATCGCTGAATTTTCCGGCAAGACGTGCGACGGGCACGCTTTCGGGGAAGGCTGGTGCGAAACGCCGCACCGAATCTATCTCCGAACCGGGCTCCCTCTTGAACAGGAGCGGACCACACTTCTGCACGAGATCCAGCACAGCGTCCTCGGAACCGACAAGAGCGACCGAAAAGCCACCTATCACGAGTTCATCTATCAGCTCTCTCCGAAGCTGCTGCAAGTGCTAAGAGAAAATCCGGATCTGTACGCATATCTGACCGCTGCTGAATTGAACTCCAGATAACCTCGCGCTTCAGTGCATCAGGCAGGGCGAGGGCGGCGAAGTGTGGCTCCTCGCACCCCAAGTTGAGCCGTTTTGCGGGCGTGAGCGCCCTGAACCGCGGGCCGAAATCCCGAGCATAGCGAGGGATCCGGGCAGTTGTCGCTTGTGAGAAAGTGATTTTGCGACAGTAATCCTTAATCCTTTAATCGCTCGCCGCCACCGCCACAGCCGAAATTGGCATGCGCCCCTCAGTGCTGCACAATGCAACGTGAGCTGCGTCACATCCCCAGAAAACTGGGGAAGTTTAGCATATGTCTATGGGTCTATACGAATATAACAATGCGCTGCCTGTGGCAGCGATCATCTTCCGCAGTTCGTGCATCGATGCGGATTGATCCCACGCATTGGAAAACGGGGAGGACACCATGAATACGCAGGCAATCGAAGCCCTTGATCCGATTACGGAGGCGCTAATCGGGATTGCGGCCGCCGTAGCTAGCCAGTGTGAGTGCTGCTTCACCGATCACTACAACGAGGCCTTGGACTTGGGGGTCCCCTTCAAAGCGATCGAGGAAGCAGCCAATTTGGCTCGTTCGGTTTGCAAACGGCACCAAAAGCATATCGATGAATTTGTCACTAGGCGCATGGGAAAGCCTGTTGAAACACTCCAAGATACAGCCTGACACGAGCGTATACGGCTTATGCAAACAAACACAGACAAACCCGTTCGTCTTGCTCACCTTCTGGAAGCCGTTGCTGAACCGACACGGCTGCGGATACTCAACTTGCTGCAAGCCAGCAATCTGTGCGTCGGCGAGGTGCAGGCCGCCCTTGGCCTTCCCGAACCGATGGCGTCGTGGCATCTGGGGCGGTTGCGATTTGCCCATCTCGTTACTGCCACGCGGGTGGGGCAACGTATGGTGTATCGCCTGACCCGTGCTGATTCGCCCACGACCCTTGTGCTGCACCGGTTCCTTGCCGACATTTGCTCCGAAGAACCATGTTTGCGGAGAGACCTCGAAAACCTGAGGAGTTCCACAAGAAAGCCCCGTTGCCGTTCCGCTGGCTACGAAGGGACAGCCTTAGGGCCGAAGGGAAGGAAGTCGTTATGACTAGCAAGCCTCGTTTCATCATGTGCAACTGCACAGGCGAGTGTCCGGGGTTCAAGGACATGAATTTTTGGCACTTGCTGAATTTCATACGCAACGAACTGGACTCGGAGTACGCCGTACTGCATCCGCAACTCTGTGTCGACGATGGTGAGCGTTTCCTGTTGGAAGTTCTCAAGCCCGACACGTTGTACGTCATCGGCGCCTGCGATCCGCGCATGCAGAAGAAGATGTTCCGCGACGCCTTCGAAAAAGCGGGCATCAGCTTCGAGCAGGCGGTTATCCCGCTCGACCTGCGCACGCTGACCACCGAGCAGGCCATCGAGAAGGTCAAGCAGGCCTTCGTCCAAGCCCAGGCTGCCTGAAGGAGGGGTTCTGTGCCTTCTTCGGATATCCCGCGTGAACTGATTCCCTGGTTCCCCACGGTGGACTACGACATCTGCACCGGCGACCAGGAGTGCTTCAACTTCTGCAAGAACCGGGTCTTCGAGTGGGACGAAGCCGGCAACCACCCGCTGGTGAAGAATCCCTACAACTGCGTGGTGGGTTGCCAGGCCTGCATCAACGTCTGCCCGGTCCAGGCCATCAGTTTCCCCAGCAAGGAAGAGCTGCGGGAGACCCTGAGACGCCTGCGAAGCGAACTTGTGAGGCTGACCGCGACCAAGGCGATGTGACCGGCCTTTCAACACAGGCGACTGCTCGCTTTGTGGTTTAAAGCGATTAGGAACGCACTAGGGATCGTGATAGCTGTTGAAAACAGGCTTTTACACAAGTAACCGGGATTGCCGCTTTCCCTTGGCTCGCCCTTCGGCGAGCGTTCTGCCCGCGTGCTTACCGGCAAAAAGGGGTGGATTGCACCAGTTACGGGTCGCTTGTGAAATGGCGATTTTACGACAGTAATCCGAGGGGAGGGCTCAACAAGCGTAGAGCGGGTTCCCGCCTCGATGCCTGCCAGCAGTCCACCAAATCGAAGATCAGCAATGCAGCCCAGCGCCCGAAGATTACTTCTTCTCCGCTTTCGCTGGCTGGGCCGCCTTGCCTTTCAGCTCGACTACGATCACATCCATCCCGTTGTCGCCGGTGTTTTCCGGCAAGTGGGTGGTGCCGGCAGAGTATTGCGCCCCGCCTGCCTTGGGGGCAAAGCTTTCCTTTTTCCCGTCGGGATAGGTGAACTGACCCTTGGCGTCGGTGAGGAACACCGCAACCGTGGCGGGATGGCTGTGCATGACCGACTTCTCGTGCGGGCCGTAGTGCACCTTCAGAATCCGTACCTGGTCGTTTTCGCTCACTACCGTGTAATGCTTGGGATCAACCTTGGCCGCGTCTTGGGCCGAGAGGATTGGGGCGAGACAGACGCACAACACCGCACCATAAAGCGCCAGTGGAACTCGCATTTTGCTCTCCTTAGTTTCTGTGGGATTTGTTGGAAAGGCGCGCAACCCTACTCCGGCAAGGCTACTGATGTCAATCAGGCTTTCATTCTGACCACCGGGTACGAATCGGCCCTCGCACCCCAAGTTGAGCCGTTTTGCGGGCGTGAGCGACTGCCCCTGAGCGGAGCGAAGGGGAAGGGGAGCGGGAGCCCGCAGAGCCTGCCCTGAGCGAAGTCGAAGGGCGAAATCCCGAGCGCAGCGAGGGACCTCACGATTGGAAGTGATTGGTCGGGACGGGCAGATTTGAACTGCCGACCCCTCGCACCCCAAGCGAGTGCGCTACCAGGCTGCGCCACGTCCCGACATACTGCACCGCCGGGCCCGGGCCCCCGGCAAACCCGATTTTGGTTTGCTGGGGTGGTAGGGCGGTGTGGGGTAAACCTGATTTTACACTATCGCCGCGGCGCGCCCTCCGCCTGGCCCACCGCCATCTCCGCCAGCGTTTTCAGGTCGGGGACTTCGAGATCGGGCTGGGCGGAGACACGCTTCACCGCGCCGAAGCCGCGGCGCGTCACCAGGACGGTGGACATCCCCATCTGCTTCGCCGGGATCACATCGTGGAAAATGCTCTGCCCGGCGTGCAGCACTTTCTTCGGCGGCAGGGCGATCTTCTTGAGCGCCAGCTCGAAGATGGCGCCTGCCGGCTTGTAGGCGCGGGCCTGCTCGGCGGTAATCACCCAGTCGAAGCTGACGTGCAGGTGGTGCGCAGTGTGGGAGAACAGGTCGTCGTCGGTGTTGGAGATGATGCCCAGCCGGTACTTGCTCTTGAGCGCGCGCAGCGCTGCCACCGTGTCGGGGAACGGCGTCCAGCTTGGCAGCGACGCCGCCAGACTGCGGGCCTCATCGATGGAGACCGAGAAGCCGAAATGCTGTCCCACCCCGCGCATCACTTCCGCGAGCACCAGGCGATAGGGCCGGTATTCACCCGATTGAATTGCCGGCTCGAGCTCGGCATAGAGCTCGAGGATCTGTCCCTCCGTCACCCGTTTGCCGTGCTCCGCCAGCAGCGGCCCCAGCACGCGCAGGATGCCGGACTCCCAGTCGATCAGCGTGCCGTAGCAGTCGAAGGTGATGGCCCGGAAGGAATCGAAGGCGAGCAACGTGTCTCCCTGTAGTACCGAGTTGCGAGTAGCGAGTACCGAGTTGGGGGAATACCGAGCACCGGGAGGACGATCTGAGGAGCTGCCTTGCTCGGTACTTGGTACTCGGTACTCGGTACTTGGTACTCGGTACTCGGTACCCCGACTGCAACCTACATCTTAACTTCCAGCGGCTTGAGCAGCTTGAAGCTGAGGGTGGTCTCCGCCGGCAGCACGATGTCCTTGTTGCCGGTGAACGCCCCGCCCGCGACGCCCGCGCCTCCGCCCACCACCGCTCCGATGGCAGCTCCTTTGCCTCCGCCGGCCAGGGCTCCGAGCAGAGCGCCGGCCCCGGCGCCGCCCCCGCCGAACTCCGCCGTGCGCTTGCCTTTGCCCTTCAGGCTGCGAGCCACGGCGCTGGTCTGGATGTCATATTTGGAATCCTTGATAGTCACTGAATCCAGCACCAGGCGCAAGGTCGCAGCTCCCTTGATCTTGCCCAGCGCCTTGGCTTCGGCCACGGTTCCGGTAACGGACGCGCCTTTCGGGATCACCACTTTGCCGCCGGCTTCCACGGGTGTTTCGACGGTGGCGGTGAACTTGTCGCCGCTGTTGTTCTTCTTCGTGCTGATGCTCTCACCCAGCCGCACCGTCAGCACCGTGCCTTCGGGCAGGGTGACCGGTTTGCTGGTCAAGCGCTCCATGAGTGCGGGCGCTTTCGCCGATTCTTTAGTGGAGTCGGTGGCCGTCGTCCCCAACGTCTCCTCCGGCTTCTTGCCGCATCCGGCTGCCGCGATCAGTAACAGGACTGCCACGGCCAACGCGGCTGACTTTATGCGCATAAGCACCTCCCACCAATTCCCTGTTGCGGTTGTACCAGAACTACTCGCCGGGTCGCAACTTGAGGCGCTTGGCGGGCGTGAGCGAAGCAGGAGTTAGCCGAGGCCGAGCAACGCGAGGCCGAGCCCTGAGCGAAGTCGAGGGGAAATCCCGAGCGCAGCGAGGGACCGCCGTTGTAGAGCTCAACCGCAGGAAACTTAGCCGCCGGTGAGACGGACTGCATCTAACCGTTCGCAGGCCCAGGACGAATGCAAAATTTTTTTGAAATCTTTGCGAGGTGAGGGAATGAGGATTCTCGCACACCGGACATCAGTCATCCTGCTATCGCTTCTGTTGTCATGCGTGGCGGCGGCGCAGGCCCCGCAGCAAGTAGCCAGGATCGAGGTGACCGAGGGCCCGACGATCACCTACCTGGATGACCAGTTCGCCGTGGTCGCCTGGACCACCAGTGCTCCCACCGAGAGCCGAGTGTTCTACGGCAGCGACGCCGGCGACCTGAACCAGGTGGCCGAGTCGATGAAGGCGACCACGTCGCACCGCGTCGATCTCCGTGACCTGAAGCCCGACACGCCTTATTACTTCCAGCTCGACACCGGCGACGCCACCGATGCGCCCGTGCTGCAGTTCCGGACCGTGGCCGCGGGTGGCGCTCCGCTGCATCGCCAGCGGCCGACGCCGGTCGCGAGCTCACAACCACCGCCGGCGCCCGGCGTGACCATCACCCGCGGGCCGACCATCGAATTCGCCGATGACCGCTCGGCGGTGATCTCTTGGACCACCAGCGACGCCGCGCCCAGCGTGGTTTACTACGGCACTCGCCGCCGCGACCTAGCGCAGACCGCGGAAGCGGAGGGGGGCACCACCTTCCACCGCGTGCACCTCTCCGGCCTGGAACCGGCAACTACCTATTTCTTCCTGGTCGATTCCGGACAGGGCCGGCAAGCGGGGCCGGCGAGCAGCTTCCAGACGGCGGCCGCCGGCGGCCAGCCCATCTACAACCAGCAGGCGCCGGCAGACGCCAATGCCGCCCCGCTGTCCGATCGTCCGCCAGAGGACCGGCCGCGGCGCCACGGCAAGGAAGTGCCCTACGGGATTGAGATCCAGGCCACCTTGCTGGACGAGCTCTCCACCAAGACCTCGCGCTACGGCGATAAGTTCACGGCCGTCGTCAGCCAGCCGGTCAATGCGACCGATGGTTCGCTGGCCATCCCCGCAGGCTCGAAGATCACGGGCGAGGTGGTGGAGGCGGAAGAGGGCAAGACCCTGCCGGCGTTGCGCGGCCGTGGCAAGCTCAACCTGCGCTTCCGTGACCTCATCCTGCCCGACGGGAACACCATCCCGATCAACGCCTCGCTGGTTTCGGTGCACAACGTGCAGGCCAACGAGGAAGGGCAGATCCAGTCCGGCACTTCGGCCAAGACCGCCGCCAAGGGCATCGGCATTGGCGCTGGCCTGGGCACGGTCGCCGGGCTGATCTTCGGCGGCGCACTTAAAGGCCTGGCTATCGGCGCCATCGCCGGCGGCGGATACGTGCTCGCCGCCAAGGGCAAGGATGTCGAAATCCCGGCAAATTCCGGGATGAAATTGCGCCTGGAGCAGACGCTCTACGTGCCGGCGCATAGCGGCGGCAGGTGATTACAGCAGCGAATCATCCATGTGTGACGGGAAAACCGCGGGCCTGCGGGCAACGGGTCGCGCACGCCTGCGGGGCGCCGGAACTGCCGCCGGCGCGGCCTCATCCTCGCTTATCCGCAGCCGCGAGGCGTAGCGCGCCAGCGCCGCGGGATCGCTGTCGAAGAAGCGCGCGGCCAGGCGGCTGACGGCGCTCCGCCGCGCCGTTTCCAGGTCCAGGGCGGCGGTGTAGAGATACGCGCGGCCGTTCTTCTGGCGCTCCACCAGTCCTTTGGCGCTCATGCGGTCGAGCACGGTCATGACCGTGGTGTAAGCCAGCGGCCGCGGCAAGCCGGCGCGCACCTGCGCCACCGACGCGCCGGGATACTTCCACAGCACCTTCATGCACTCCAGCTCCAGCTCCGCCAGGCGCCCTTTGCTCACTTCTTCACGGCCTCCGCCGGGACGAGAGGAGCGGTGGGGGAAGCCGCCGCCGATTGCGGGACGGCATCGCTGCTCGCAGGCGCGGGCGCGCTCTCCGGCTTAGCGGCGAGGAACTTGCGCGTGTTCAGCAGCGGCCGGCCGAGCGACGCGTTGTAGCCCGTCCAATCTCCCTCATAGCCGGACTCGCGCTCCAGGTGGGCGCGCATGCTTTCCATCTTGGAGTCGAGATCGTCAAGGTAGTGCAGCATGAGCGCTTCCGGGAACATCGGCAGCTTGGGCGAGCCGAACTCGTACTGCCCGTGGTGGCTGATGATCAGGTGCTCGAGCAGCGTCTTCAGCTCCTCGGGGAAGCCGGGGACCTCGGCCATCTTGGCGTGCAGCATCTCCAGCTCGATCACCATGTGCCCGAGCAACTGCCCGCGGGTGGTGTAGGCGAAGGAGCGCCCGTAGGAGAGTTCGTGGATCTTGCCGACATCGTGCAGAAAAGCGCCCGTGAGCAGCAGGTCGCGGTCGATCTGCGGGTAATTGCGCGCGGCCAGGTCGCACAGCCGGAACAGCGACACCACGTGGTCCAGCAGCCCGCCGATGTAGGCGTGGTGCAGCGTCTTCGCCGCCGGCGCGGTCTTGTAGGCGGGCGCAATCTCCGGGTCCGCCATGAAGGCCGCGAGCAGCGCCTTCAAATGCGGATTCTGGAGCGTGGCCACGAATCCGCCCAGCTCGCGCCACAGCTCCTCGATGTCGCGCGGGCATTTGGGCAGGTAGTCGGCGGGATCGACTTCGTTCTCTTCCAGCCGCCGCAGCTTGTGGATGGTGAGCTGATAGCGGCCGTTGTACTTGTTCAGCAGTCCCTTGACTTTGATGAAGTCGTCCTGCTCAAAGGTCTCCATCACCGCGGCGACGTTGTCCCACATCTTGGCTTCGAGCTGTCCGGTGCGGTCGGAGAGCGTCAGCGCCAGATAAGGCTCGCCCGTCTTCTTGGCCTTCACCTGTTTGGCCGCGACCACGAATGAAGAAGTGATGACCGTGTTCTCTTGCTCGGCTGCACTCGCGATGTAAAAGTCCTTCATGCTGCGCCTGTATTGTAGCCCAAGGCGAGCGGGATGACTTGGCAATGAGATTGGTAGGTTTAGTGGGTGAGGCTGTTAGCCCTTCGAATCCTTGACTTGCCTTTCCAGGTCCTGTAAAAGAGGCGCATTCTTGTCCCTCATCGCGGAAGTAGGCACGGCCGGAGTAAGTGTGCTTCAGATCTTTGCTTCAGGCGGCCTGCTCTTGCTCCTTGACCAGTGGAGCAAGAGGACTGTCCGGTTGCACCTACGAGGGCGTTGTATCTCCTGTGGGTCCATCCTTCGGATCAGGTGTGTAACAAGTCTGAAGGACATCTACAGACTTGATGGCGCCCGAGCGGGGTTGGTGCTGGCCTGGTTTACGGCCCTCGTTTCCGCGATCATCTTGCATCGCTCCGGGGCTTGGTTCCAGAGTCATGTCGCCCTCTTCGGTCTTGGCTTGGCTTTTGGCGGCGCGGCAGGAAACCTGTTAGACATACTGCGGTGGCGCTACGTTGTCGATTTCATCGATCTGCGGTGGTGGCCTGTTTTCAACCTAGCCAATGTGGCCATCGTCGCTGGTCTGGTGGTGGCCCTCTGGCGCCAAACCTGAGCACTCTATGCGACCCATTCTGTTTCAGTGGCGGGCCTTCACAGTCTGGAGCTACCCTGCCATGCTATACGTGGGCCTGGTGGCCGGAGTTATGGCCGGCAATGCTGCGGCGCACGCCGCTGGCATTGATGCATTCCGCGCCTTTGTGGCGACGCTTGTTCTGATCGTACCCACGCTTATCGGCACCAGACTGTTCTATCTAGGCTCCCATTGGCGGCTCTATCGTCAAAGCTCTCGGCGAATCTGGAATCGCAGTGACGGCGGTGCCGCCATGTATGGGGGGCTCCCCGTTGCTCTCCTCTTCTCAGTGCCCCTGCTTGCCGCACTCCAGCTACCCTTTGGCGCTTTTTGGGACGTGACCACGTTTACGATCCTGGTCGGAATGATCTTCGTACGGATCGGCTGCTTGATGAACGGTTGTTGTGCGGGTCGCCCGTCAAGAACGCGGGTCAGCATGTACCTGCCCAATCATGCGGGTGTGTGGGACAGGCGCATCCCGACTCAGTGCCTGGAAGCTGGGTGGGCTGCCGTGCTGCTAGTTTCCGCAATTTCCATCTGGCGGTGGCTGCCCTTTCCAGGGGCATTGTTCCTGTTTGTCACGGCCGGCTATGCCTCCGGACGACTTGTGCTGCAATCCACGCGTGAGCTGTATCCCGGAGCAAACAGATTCACGATTCACCATGCCATCTCGGTGCTCATGATTATGTTGTCGCTCGCAGCGCTGACGGCCCATTGGCCGAAGTAAGAGGAGGTGGTTCCGATGGCTAACGATCTCACCGGCGATTTTGATGTCGTAGCGGAATTCGCGATCCCGGCTGCCGACAGGGTGCTGGCTGCGATGCATCGCAGCGAGAGATTCCTTCACTCCCTGACTCTCCGCGTAGACGACAATCCTCCTCCTGGCTCGAAGGTTAGTAAGCCCACGATCGTGGGCAGCGTGGACGCGTTTGGAGATCCGACCGTCAATCACACGCAGATCGGAAGGCCGATCCCGCTGCCGGGACAGTTATCCGCCACCAACCCAATCTATTCGCTGCTGGACCCGGTGGTGAACACCGGCCTCCTGGTCGCCACCGAGGGAACCATCGTGCCCAGCCATCTCCAGGGCCGGGCCCAATTGCAGTTGGCCCCGCCGACGCTCGAGGTCCCCGATGCGTCGGGGAAGAACATTACGGTGCGGATGGATATCATGGCGCGGTACTTCCCGGACCCGCACACCAGTCCCCTGGCGGAGTTTGTCCGCGGAGAACTTCAGATGACTGCGGCGGTGGATCAGGTCGCGTCGCAGACGGCCAACGTGGTCGATATCGACATCAAAGCCGAAAATGTAAACGTCAACTTCAGCAAGAAGTTCTCGAGTCAACCTCTCAGCGCAGAGGATTTGGCAGGCATCAATCTTTTGATCCGAAACGCGCTGAAGACCAGCTTTCTGCCGTCCAATGCCACACTGCCACCCACCATAAGCTACATGCAGTTCAAGACGCTGCTGGGAGGCCCGAACGCTATCGCCGTGTTGCTGAACATGCAGGGCGCCCGGGGAGATCCCGGCAGCTTTAACAGCGTCTTTCTCGGCACTGGGGACGATTTTGCTTTTGCCGCGAGCGCTGCTTACGTGGAGAACGCATTTCAGCCAGATCTTAGCCAGAAGTACCACTATTGGGTCTACACAATTACGCTGAAGAACGCAACGATCGCTCTTCAGCAGGGGAAAATCGTGGTCACGGTTTCAGGGCACGCACATAGTAACCGGTGGTGGGCGCCTAGCTTTGATTTCACGATTCACCAGGATTTCACGTTGAAGCCCGCCAGCATGCCCCCCGGAGGTCCGCTCAATACGGTTGAACTCGTACCTGGGGAAATCGGCGGGGGCGTCACAGGCTGGCTGCTAAATCTGTTCGGAGGGAACGCTCTCGACACTGTCGACCAGAATGCGCAAGACGCAGTCCGCCACATGTTCAGCGCCGACGAGAATCTGGGGGGATTCCTCGAATCATTGCTGACGCCTCCGCGTCCCAAGCTCCTACCCCTTCCGCCTCAGGGCCCGGCATTCCAACTGGCGTACACGTCGGTTGCTATCCAGCCCTCGGGGATCGTTCTCCACGGCTCGTTGGCCGTGCTCAACCCGCCGCTCGGCCCCGAGATCTTGTCCTCGGAGATCAGTCCGCAGGGCTCGGTGGCGCCCGTGCCGGGTTGGCCGCCCCCGCATGTCGAGTTTGAACAGATCCCCGCGAACGCTGGTGGTGGCGGAGGGGTGCATGGGGCCGGCGGCCTCATACTCTCGGGGCCGGACTATTCCGCGCTGAAGACCTGGATTCCCGGCGGTGCCATTCAGCGGTACGAGTGGAGTTCTCAGGGCCAAACCCAGCCGTTTTTCACCGATGACAACAAGTTCGTGTTGATACACCCCCCACCCGAAATCGCCAGCGGCATGGTTTCCAGTGGAGTGGTGGCCGGGCACACAAGGCTCTGCCTGACGGTCCGCGGCCTGCGACTGTCATCTTCCGGGCCGGTGGTTGCGCAGCCGGTGAGTGCCACCGTCTGCGGGTACACCACGGTCTCGCTCATCCAGGGCCTTGAATCCGCGCTCGACGGAGAATTTCTGATGGTGGCGTTGACACAGCCAGGTCCTCGCGGGCTGGTCGAGGTAGCAGGCCACACATCGGCGCGACTGGATGGAACAAGCGGGAACACTCCGAACCGGATCGTTCATTTTGCCGATGAGAAGACTGCCGGTCAGCTGGGGCTCTTGATGCAGGCCCTGCGCCAAAGCAAACGCGAGGATGCGGCTACTGCCGTTCTTGCCGTGCTGACTCCGGACCAAATGGCGAAAGCCCGTTACACGGAAAGCGTCATCTATGCGGAGGACCAGCGTGGCGCCTGGGCGCGCCTGTTCGGAGTGAAAACTACACGGCGGCCGGTGACCCTGATCGTCGGGCCAAAGGGAGACGTTCTGTGGCAGCACGAAGGGGAGCTCGACAGCGAAACGCTCGCCGCCGCCCTCCAAAAGCTTCTGGCCTCGGGCGGATCCGTCAGGCTGCGCATGCTGCGGTTGAACCTGAGGATCGGCCAACCTCCGCCGAACTTTCTCTTCGAGTATGCACCCGGCCACGAACTGACGCTGCGCAAGCTGGCGGGGCGTCCGATCATCCTCGTTTTCTGGAAGAGCTCATCGAAGCCAAGCCTCGAGGCGGTGCGCGACTTGCAGAAAACGACTCCGACGGCCGGAGCGCAGGGGCCGGTGGTGCTCGCGATCAACGATGGAGAAGCCCCCGAATTGGCCAGGAAGGTCGCTGCTGATAATGGGTTGTCCGCGACGGTAGTCACCGACCCGGAGCGAAAGAATCTCGCTCGCTTACGGCGTGAACCTCTGGCCCACCTCCGTTTTCATCGACGCGTCCGGTTTGATCGGGGGAATCCGCTACGGCCGTCTTGCCGGGAATCAACTCGAGTCCCCCTCCGGGCAAGAAGCTGCGGTCTCACGCTGAGGAATACGGTTAGCTGCTGTCGAAGAGAAAACGGAACTGAACGGAGCAGCCTTGGGGAAGCGGTTCAGGCTCCGGAGGAGAGTGCGGGATGATTGATCCATTTGTGCTTCTGGCGCCGATCCTGCTGTTGGCCGTGGTTGCTCTCCTACAATTTGTCGGCTGCAACGCGGTCTTTGGAATAGGGGAAACGACGCTATTTACGCCGACTACTTTCGAACAAATCGTCCAAAATCAGTCGCCGAATTCGGTCGGGGACACAGCGCTGAGCCAGACATTCAATAACAACACAACCAACGGCGATCTCATCATGGTTGCACTCAAGTGGGGAGGCAACGGCAAGCCCACCGTCCAGGACAATAACAATAATGCCTACACACCCCTCGGCGCACCGGTGCCGTGGAGTGCTGGGGGAGTGAAGCGAGCCCAGTTGTTCTTCGGCGTAGCTGACGGGACGGCAACCGCCGTGACCGCGACGCTCGACCAAAGCTCGACTGCTCAAATCCGCATTTGCGTTTGCGAATATGCCCATGTGAACACGACCAACCCTTTCGACGGATCCCCGGTCTCCAACATCGGGTCCGGTCCCATGCTGAGCTGCGGCCCCCTGACGACTACATCACTGGAGGATATGATCTGGGCTGTCGCCTTTGCCGATGACGGCCATTTGGCTTTGGGCCAGATGTCAAACTTTGGACTCCGGGCGCCCGCTTTTGCGGCCGACAACCCTTACACATTGGTCGAAGATATGCAGGCCCCGAATACCGGGAATTACTCTGCGGATGGTCAAAATACGAACACCAGCCCAACGATCAACTGGGTCATGCTGATGGTGGCGATTGTGAATAAGTCGTAAGCACCCATGGCTCAGGAGCTTCGGTTGGGAGGGAGCTACGCACGCGACTCAACGTCGGCAGCCGGAGGCGGGAGTGCCGGGGTGGTCTTCTCGCTGGGCACGGCGCGAAGCCGGCCTTCGAAGGTGGCGCCGCCCTCGGGACGGTTGTGACAAACGATTCTGCCGTGGTGCTCCTGCACGATGCCGTAGGCGGCGCTGAGTCCCAACCCCGTGCCCTGGCCGACCCCCTTGGTGGTGTGGAAGGGATCGAACACCCGCTCCGGGTCCTTCAGCCCCACGCCGGTGTCGGAGAATTCGATGACCACTTCGTTCTCCTCGGCGCGGGTCACGGTGCGCAGCACCCCGCCGCCCTGCGGCTCCATGTCGTCCACGGCGTCGCGCACCAGATGAAGGAAGACCTGCAGGATCTGGTTCTTGTCGCCGGAGAGGACGGGAAGCCGCAATCCCAGGTCCAGTTTTAGAAGATCCCCAGCTTCTTGTGCCGTTTCTTGCTCTTTGGGCCCTGGGGGGCAGCGCTGGTATAGACGGGCTGGGTCTGGTTGGGGCTGGCGCCGCTGTCCACGTATCCCGGCTTGATGTCGATGTAGGCGTCCTCGCGCAGCTTGGTGAGATACCCGCGCAGCGCGGGCTGGAGCTTCTGGTAATAAAGCTGGTCGCTGATCTCCGGCTCGAACGTCCTTGAGCGGGGGCACGCCCGCCTGCTCGTGATCGGTGACCTTGAGGATGAGGAAGCCCTGCTTGGTGCGCACCACGTCGGTGATCTCGCCGGACTTCATGGCGAAGCTCTTGTCCTCGAGTTCCCGGGCCAGGGTGCCGCGCTTGAAGTAGCCGAGGTCTCCGCCCTGGGCGGCGGTAGGACCGTCGGAACTCTTCTTGGCGGCCTCATCGAAGGCGGCGCCGCCGCGCACCTGTTCCAGCAGTTGCTGCGCCTTCTGCTGGGCGGCGGCCACCCCCGCCTGGTCGCCGGGCTCCACCTTTTCCGTGGACACCAGGATCTCGCTCAGCCGCACCCGCTCCGGATGTTCCAGGTCCTTCTGGTGCTCCTCGTAATACTTCTTCTCATCTTCCTTGGTGACCTGGATCTTCGGCTGCACCTCGCTGCGGATGACCAACTGGGTCAGGAGCTGGTTTTTCAGGTTCTGCTTGAAGTCCTCGAAGGAGACGCCCTGCTCCTTGGCCGCTTTCTCCAGCTCGTCCATGGAGGAGAGGTTCATCTGCTTACGCATCTCGTCCAGGCGCTTGATCAGTTCGGTGTCCGCGGTGAGCCCCTTGTCCTTGGCCTTCTGCAGCAGCAGTTGCTGGTCGATGAGGTCGCGGAGCACGTCTTTGTCCCGCTGGGCGAACATGGCGTCGGCTTTGTCGCCGTACTGCTGCCGCAACTCCTGGCGCACCTCGTCCTTGCTGTGCTGCAGCTCGGAACGGGTGACGATGTCGCTGTTGACGCGGGCGACGATCTCTTCGATGACGGTGTCGGCGCCCCACGCCGGCAGCGCCGCGGCGAGCAACAAGAGAACGGGCAGAAACGACTTCTTTATCATGGCAGAAAACCCGGGCGGAAACACACTCCTCAGAATTGCCGCAAGCTCCCACAATTTTACATCAGCCCCTGCCTTCTGCCGGGCTGCTATGATGATTGGGCCTGCGCTTTTCTGGAGACGCAGCAAGCTGCGTCTCAGCAGAACACGTTGATAGTTCAGGCTCCGGAAGCCTGGGAGACTATGAGACGACTTTGCTGCGTGATCGTGCTGCTCGTGCCCGCGTTGCTGGCAGGCCAGCAGAAGCCGGTGGCGAAGCCGGCGCCCGCCAAGCAGCCCGCCGCCCCGGCGGAGCACATCCCCGACCTCGCCGAGCTGGAAAAGATGACTGCGCGTTTTGCCCCCACCGAGCTGCGCGTCGATACCAGTTCGCTTTCCCCCGGCGACCAGAAGGCGCTGGTGAAGCTGATCGAGGCCGGGCGCGTCATCAACCAGATCTTCCTGGACCAGATGTGGAGCGGCAACGATGCCCTGCGCGCCAAGCTGCGCGAGGAGCGCACGCCGCTCGGCCGCGCCCGCCGGCACTATTTCCGCATCAACAAGTCGCCGTGGTCGGCGCTGGACGGCGAGAAGGCCTTCCTTCCCGGCGTCCCGGCACGCAAGCCGCTGGGCGCCAACTTCTGTCCTGAGGACATGACCAAGCAGGAGTTCGAAGCCTGGCTGAAGACCCTGAACGGCCCCGAGCAGGAGCAGGCCAAGGGATACTTCACCGTCATCCGCCGCCAGCACTCCGACCGCAAGCTGGTGATCTTCCCCTACAGCGTGGAGTACCGCCCCGACCTGGAGCGCGCCGCCGCCCTGCTGCGCGAAGCCGCCGGCCTGACCACCAATGACACTTTGCGCAAGTTCCTGAACTCGCGCGCCGAGGCCTTCATCACCAACGAGTATCGCGCGAGCGACGCCGACTGGATGGACCTGGACGCGCCCCTCGACATCACCATCGGCCCTTATGAGACCTACCAGGACGAGCTGTTCGGCTACAAGGCGTCGTTCGAAGCGTACATCAACCTCCGCGACGACGCCGAGACCGCCAAGCTCGGCTTCTTCAGCCGCCACCTGCAAGAGATCGAGAACAACCTGCCGGAAGACAAGCCGTACCGCAATCCCAAGCTGGGGAGCCAGTCGCCGCTGCGGGTGGTGAACGTGGTCTCGGCCGCCGGCGAACGCGGGGTGCAGACCGCCGCCTACAACCTGCCCAATGACGAGGTGGTGGTGAACGAGAAAGGCAGCAAGCGGGTGATGCTGAGGAACATCCAGGAAGCCAAGTTCAACAGCGTGCTGCTGCCCATCTCGCGGCGGGTGCTGCCGGCCGCGGCGCAAGCCGAGGTGAACTTTAAGGCGTTCTTCACCCACACCGTCGCGCACGAGCTGATGCACGGGCTGGGGCCGCACCAGATTACGGTGGCGGCGGGCAAGCGCGCGTCCACACCGCGCCTGGAGTTAAAGGAACTTTATGGTCCGCTGGAAGAGGCCAAGGCCGACGTCACCGGGCTGTTCGCGCTGCAGTTCCTGATGGACCAGGGGCAGGCGCGCGCGGGACAGCCGCTCGCCGGCTTGACGGAAAAGAACCTCTACACCACCTACGTCGCCTCCGCCTTCCGCAGCCTGCGCTTCGGCGCCACCGAGGCCCACGCCCGCGGACAGGCCGTGCAGATCAACTTTCTGCTGGATAAGGGAGCGGTGGTCGCGCGGCCCGACGGCCGGTTTGCCATTGATTTCGCGAAGATGAAGCAGGCGGTGCGCGACCTCGACCACAACCTGCTTACGCTCGAAGCCACCGGCGACTATGCTGCCGCCAAGCGCCTGCTCGACCGCATGGGCGTGATCCGTCCGGAAATGCGCCGCGTCCTCGACAAGCTGGCCGACATCCCCGTGGACATCGAGCCGCTTTACGTGACCGCCGAACAGCTCGCGCCCCGTCCGCGCCGCAGCGAAACCCCGGGCGCGGGACGCTGAACCCGCTGGACTATAATTTAGTTGTCATTGCCCATGAAGGATCCCAGCACCGCCAAGCCGCATGCCGGCACGGTTGTCGCTCCCACGGCACGCGCCTATCTCTGGCTGCGGGAGACCGGCGAACTCTGGCGCATGCTGTTCGACCAGAACCTGGCGGGGGTCTTCTGCTCCACCGTGGACGGGCAGATGTTGGAGTGCAACCTGTCGTTCGCGCGCATGTTCGGCTACGACTCGCCGGCCGAGATCGCGCGCCGTCCGGGGGTGGACTACTATTTCGATCCCGCCGACCGCCAGCGTTTTATCGAGACTTTGCGTGCCGCCGGCTCGCTGCGCAACTTCGAGCTCACGCTGCGCAAGCAAGACGGCGCCGCGGTCACCATCCTGGAGAACGTCACCCTGCTGCCCGCCGAGCACGGACAGCCGGAGGCCATGCTCGGCACCGTCATCGACATCACCGACCGCAAGCAGGCCCAGGAAGCCATGCTGCGCGCCGAGAAGCTGGCGGCGGCGGGACGTTCTGGCCGCCAGCATCGCGCATGAGATCAACAATCCGCTCGAGGCGGTGACCAACACCCTGTTTCTGGCGCGCACCCATGCCGAGGTCACGCCCGCCCTGCGCGAACTGTTGCTGCTGGCCGAGCAGGAGCTCGCCCGCGTCGCCAGCATCACCCGCCAGACGCTGGGGTTCTTCCGCGGCGCCACCGAGCCCACCACCACCAGCATCGCCACCATCCTGGATGATGCCCTGGCGCTCTACCAGGCCAAGATCTGCGCCAAGAACATCCGGCTGGTGAAGCAGGTGCGGTTCAACGGCCCCATCCACGCCCGCCCCGGCGAGCTGCGGCAAGCCTTTTCCAATCTGGTGGCCAACGCCATCGATGCCGTGCCCGACGGCGGCGACCTGGTGCTGCGCGTCAGCCGCGGCCGCGATTGGCGCTCTGGCATGCCCGGAGTCACGGTGACCGTCGCCGACAGCGGCCTGGGCATCGACCCCCAGCATCGCCAGCGCATCTTCGAACCCTTCTTCACCACCAAGCGCGATGCCGGCACTGGCCTGGGGTTGTGGCTCACCCGCGAAATCGTGCTGCGGCACAGCGGCCGCATCCGCTTCCGCACCAGCTCCCGCCCCGGCCAGAGCGGCACCACCATCTCCATCTTTCTTCCTACCGCCAGCGCCTAACGCGGCGTCGTTTCTTAAATGGCCCGATGCGGACTGACCCGATCACCCGATCGCAGCGTTTGTGCTAACCTTGCCCGACTGGCGTCCCCCAGCCCTGGGAGGTGCCCCGGTGTACTTCGAACAGTTCTACCTTGGTTGTCTCGCGCACGCCTCCTACATGCTGGGTTCCGGCGGCGAGGCTGCTGTCATCGATCCGCGGCGCGATGTGGAGATCTACCTCAAGGCGGCCGCCGAGCACGGTCTCGAAATCGCCCACATCCTCGAAACCCATCTGCACGCCGACTTCGTCTCCGGACACCGCGAACTCGCCGAGCGGACCGGCGCCCGCGTTTATATTGGCGCCGCCGCCGGCGCGCGCTTCCCGCACGTCCCGCTCAAGGACGGATTCGAGCTGCGCTTCGGCGATTGCCGGTTGCGCGCGCTGGAGACGCCCGGCCACACGGTGGAGAGCGTCTGCCTGGTCGCCATCGACATGGCGCGCTCGCCCCAGCCCTGGGCGGTGTTCACCGGCGACACGCTCTTCGTGGGCGACGTCGGCCGCCCGGACCTCGCGCCCGATCGCACCCCGCAGGAACTTGCCGGGTGTCTCTACGACAGCCTGCATACCAAGCTGCTGGCCCTGCCCGACGAGACCTTGGTCTATCCCGCACACGGCACCGGCTCGCTCTGCGGCAAGAACATGCGCGCCGACCTGTTCTCCACCATCGGCACCGAGCGCCTCACCAACTACGCCTTGCAGATCCCCGGCCGCGACCAATTCATCGCGCAGTTGACCTCCGAGCTGCCGCAGCGTCCCGACTATTTCTTCGCCGACGTCGAGATCAACCGCGCCGGCGCCGGAGCCCTGGGCCAACTGTCGCCCCTGCCCGCCATTGCAGCGCGCGAACTCCGCGGGCGCGCCGACACCCTGCTCGACACCCGGCCCTCGGAGCAATTCGCCGCCGGACACGTGCCCGGCTCCATCAACATCAGCCTCTCGGGACAGTTCGCCTCCTGGGCGGGTGCCTTGTTTGGCACTTCGACCCCGCTGGTCCTGATCGCCGAATCCGACGAGAAGGTGGAAGAGTCACGCATGCGGTTGGCGCGTGTCGGCATCGAGTCGGTCGCCGGCTATCTCGCGCACGGCGTGATGGCCTGGCTGGAGGCGGGATTCGAGCTGGAATCGCTGCCGCAGATGGACGTGCAGACGCTGCGGGCCGAGCTCTCCGATGCTGCGCTGGTGGTGCTCGACGTGCGCCGCGCCGGCGAATGGCAGGCTGGCCATCTCGAGCGCGCGCTCTGGCACCCAGTGGACGACTTCGCCAAGCGGCTGCCCGCCATCCCCAAGGACGCGCGCCTGGCCGTCCACTGCAAGAGCGGATACCGCAGCGCCATCGCCTGCAGTTGGCTGCGCCGCGCCGGCTTCACCAACGTCGTCAACGTGGTCGGCGGCTACGACGCCTGGAAGGCGATGCCGGCCTCGGCCGCCTGATTCCCAACCTCAACGCGCTCCGGAACTTTAGAGGCGGGCGCTGCTGCGGTGCCCGGACCGCTACAATGAAGTCCGGCCATGGGCATCTTTTTCCATCTTCTGCCGTACGGTTTCATCCTGCAGGCGATCGCCATCGTCCATTTCATCCGCCGCCGCCCGGACGGCTTCTGGCTCTGGATCATCATCTTCGGCGGCGGCCTGGGAGCCCTGGTTTACGTTGCCGCCGAGGTCATCCCCGACCTCGGGCTGCTGCGCGGAGCCTTCCGCTTCTTACCGCGCCGGCAGCGCATCCGCGAACTGGAAGCGATGGTTCGAGAGAATCCCTCCGCAGGAAACTACGAAGAGCTTGGCGGCCTTTACCTCGACAACGGTGACATCGCGCGGGCTCGCGAGTGTTTCGATCGCGCCATCTCCTCGCGCACCGACTCTCCCGACCCTTTCTACCGGCGCGCGCTGGCGGAGTTGGAGTTGAAGGACTTCGCGGCCGCCGCGGCCGACCTGGAGCGGGTCGTATCGCGGGAAGCGAATTACGATTTCCATCGCGCCGCCGGCCTGCTGGCTTACAGCTATTGGAGCGTCGGCAACATCGCGCAGGCGGATGCTTTGTTCGCGCGCGTCACCCAGGTTTCGACTTCGACCGAGATCCAGTTCTACTATGCGTCGTTCCTGGCCTCCCAGGGCCGCACCGCGGAAGCACGCGAGTGGGTGGACCGCATCCTGGCCAAGAAGCGCTCGATACCAGGATTCCAGCGGCGCCGCGAGCGTCCCTGGTTTCGGCGGACCGCCGCATTGATGCGCCAACTCTCGCGCGCGTAGCTGCACACGATCTGAAACGTGAAACTTGAAACCTGAAACGTATAGAATTCCGCACGTGAAAGCTCCTGCCAAGAAGGACCTCTATCGCAAGCTGCCGTCGGTGGACGAGTTGCTGCACCAGCCCGAAATCGCGGGGTTGATCGATAGTGAAGGGCGTGCAGCAGTGACTGAGGCGGCGCGCGGAGTGCTCGAGACATTGCGCGGGGAGATCGCTTCCGGCGTGCTTGACGCGTCGTCCGTGGAGCTGGCGGTCGGCGGATTGGCACCCGCGGTCGAGCGCCGGTTGCGGCACTCGCTCGCGCCCTCGCTGCGTCCGGTCATCAA
This sequence comes from uncultured Acidobacteriota bacterium, assembly GCA_963704285.1. Lineage (GTDB taxonomy): Bacteria > Acidobacteriota > Terriglobia > Terriglobales > Acidobacteriaceae > JAHFUA01. Next base: position 680,556 of record OY969886.1, read on the forward strand.
CGCTACGGGGGTGATCCTGCACACCAACCTGGGACGCGCTCCCCTGGCCGAGGCGGCGCTGGAGCGCATCCGCGAAGTCGCCGGCGTGTACAGCAACCTGGAGTTCGAGGTCGCCTCCGGCGAGCGTGGAAAGCGCGACGTACACGTTCGAGCGGCTGACCGCGCGCCTGCTCAACCAGGAGGGCCTCGCCGGCATCGCCACGGTGGTGGTCAACAACAACGCTGCCGCGGTGCTGCTGTCGCTGAACACGCTGGCCGAAGGCGGCGAAGTGATCGTTTCGCGCGGCGAGCTGGTGGAGATCGGCGGCTCCTTCCGCATCCCCGACGTGATGGCCAAGTCGGGCGCGGTGTTGCGCGAGGTGGGCACCACCAACCGCACCCGCCTCGCCGACTACGAAAAAGCCATCAACGAGCGCACCCGCCTGCTGCTGCGCGTCCATCGCTCCAACTTCCAGATCGTCGGATTCACCGAACAGCCGCCGCTTTCGGACCTGGTGGCGCTCGCGCGCAAGCACAAGCTGCGCATCCTCGAAGACCTGGGTTCGGGCGCGATGATCGAGCTGCGCTCCGTCGGCGTGAGCGGCGAGCCCAGCGTGTGGGACAGCCTGCGCGCCGGCGTGGACGTGGTCACCTACAGCGGCGACAAGCTGCTGGGCGGGCCGCAGGCGGGGCTCATCAGCGGCCAGAGCGAGACCGTGGCCCGCATCCGCGCCAACCCGCTGTTCCGCGCCTTGCGGGTGGACAAGCTGACCTATGCCGCGCTCGAAGCCACGCTGCTCGCCTACGTCCGCCAGGACCACAACGCCATCCCCGCCGTGCGCATGATGCGCCTGAGCGCCGAGGAGATCGGCCGCCGCGCCCAGGCGCTGGCTGACACGCTGCGCGCCAAGGCCCCCAGGCTGAAGGTGGAGATGGTCGAGGGAGCGTCGGTGATTGGCGGTGGCGCCGCTCCCGGCGCCGCACTGCCGACGGTTCTTCTGGCCCTCACCTGCCAGGACCTGAGCGCCGACGAGCTGGCCGCACGGCTGCGCGCCCACCAGCCGCCCATCGTCGCCCGCGTCGAGCAGGGGAGGGTGCTCCTGGACCTGCGGACAGTCTTCCCCGAGCAGGATGCAATCATCGCGGACGCGCTCAGCCAGTGCGGGTAGGATGAATCGGGCTTTGGCAGATGCGCCCGTTGCCCGATTCAACCCCCTAACGAAGCTAGGACCTTGTCTTTATCTATGCCGGCCGCCTCAGTTGGACGTTGACGGTGATCATTCTCTCGTTTGTTGGGCCCAAGCTTAGTGCGACCTCTTCGGAGGCTGAAGTAAATGTAAACGGAAGAGACAGTTGTTCTTCGACCTGTGCTGGCCTGGCGCGGTGGGCTGACACCCTGCAAGACGTACCTTGGTACCGGAGGGAGATACCGTGATGATGTACCGCCAGTGCAAGCGTTCTCATGGTAGGCATTCTTTTCCCCGCAAGCAGATCGTCCAGCCCCGTGTGACTTAGCTCTAAGGTTTTGGCAAAACGTTGGGAGCTGGTGCCATTCGTGACGGCCGCGTCGTACTTGGCCTTCAGTTGCCGTGTGAAATCCGCAATAAAGGCCAGATCTTCTTCGGTGGGTGGCTTAGGCATACGGATCGGAAGAAAGCAGTAGCCATTTAAGCCACAGTTCGTCTAATATGCAAGTTATCTTGAAGAGTTGCAAGTTAACTTGGGAACTTTCTTGGCGCTGCGGCTCAGGGGGCATAAAATGAAGAGTTTGCCCACTTGGAAAGCCCCGCGCAGAGCGGGTGGGGAGCAGCGTTAATGCAGCAGCGAACCCTGCCTGACTACGAGAATCCGCCAGCCCAAGAAACCTGGATGGCCTTTCGATTCTCCTCACTGGACTGGCGAATACCACATTTCGGTGCATTCTGGAACGAAGTGAAGGACGACTATCCTGACTTCGAGGTGCACCCGCCGCTGGGGGATTTCACGTTTCAGCTTACGAACAAGGATCTGGACGCGACAATCAGCCTTCCGGTTCGTTGCTGGTTCATTAACAACGAGCAGAATCGCCTGCTCCAGGTGCAACACAATCGTTTTTTTCAGAACTGGCGCAGACCGAATCCGATGGCGCCCTACCTCCACTATGAGGAGCTCAGGCCCTCGTTCGAGCATGAATGGACGCGGTTTTGCGATTTTGCACGCCGCCATCGAATTGGAACCCCAGCTGTCTTGTTGTGTGAGGTCTGCTACATAAACCACCTGGAGCGGGGGATCGGGTGGAACGATTACGCTGACCTCGGTGTGATTTTCCCCTCCATTGGCACCCTTCACGGCCGGCAATTCTTAAAGCTGCCGGAGACGACAGCCGTGAGCGCGTCCTTTGTGATTCCGCCCAACGAGGGGCGCTTGCAGGTGGCAATACATCCTGCGGCCCGACAGTCGGATGGTAAGGAGATTATTCAGCTCACCATCACAGCGAGCTGCCGTCCAGCCTCGAACGACATGCCCGAATTGCTCCGATGCTTGGATGACTGCCGGTACTGGGTTGTAACTGGGTTTGACGACCTGACTTCTGACGATATGCACCGCATTTGGAGGAAAAGATAATGGCACAGGCGCTGCGATTGCCAAACTTTGCAGGTGTTAGGGCCACTCGTCGGGGTGAGCTGCGCGATTCCGATTCCACGCTGCGCCAATGGTCGCCCGTTCGGGGCCTTGAATCCCCCGCTTGGATGAGGGAGGTTTATGACCGGCTTTCGGCCTTGGGTGCGCTGCCTCAGGGTTGGGATACCTACGGTGCACGACCCGTTGATCCGACCGCATTAGCGACGGCGCGGTTGTTCCTCTCGCACTTACAGGTCGAGGATCTACCGATGCCTCATCTTTCGCCGATTCCCACTGGCGGCATTGGCTTTCACTGGAGAGTAGGGGAACGGGATCTGGAGATTGAAATCGGCCCAGGCGCGGGCATTCGCTGCCTGAGGACCTTGCTGCCACAAATGCGAATGGACGAAGACGAAGTGGACATCGTCAGGGCGCAAGAGGTGCTGGCATGGCTGCTTGTGAGGTAGTTCCGAACAATGCACCAACAAGTCCAAGATGCGCCGGATATCGGTAATGAAGACTTTTTACTCCGTCGAATCACAACCGCTCTGCACACGTCTCCTCAGCCCGACGGGACAAGAATTCTGACATCATTCGCATTCCGAGAAGAGAACGACGAGTTCTCGATGTATGTCGCAGCTGAAGTTACTCACGAAAAAGTTCTTTCCTGCGGCCACGAGGGACAGGAGATTGTTGAGTTGCTGGCAGGCGAAGTGCGACAGCTTGAATACATGATCGTGCGTCAACCAGACGACTGCGATGACTCCCATGTGTGCGCCAAGGCAAGAGCGTACAAGGCAAACAATCAGATCAAGCGCGATTGCAAAGCTCTCGCTGAATTCGTAAACCGCAGGCGTGCGGCTGCGCGCCCCGACGCACGTCGGCCTGACCTCTAGCTATGCACCCAGCGCGAGCGGGCATCGTTTGACAGCCCTGCTGCTGCCCAGTAACCTTCTGGTACTGGCTGAACCGGGGGCTTCGCTGACATCATCTAATCTCCTGTGAACTATTGGCGACAACTCGTGCGGCTGGCAGCCGCCATGCAGCTTCTGCCTGCGCTGGAAAATGCCGAGGAGACGCTGGTCGGCGGGCAGGCAGTGCTGGAGGGCGTGATGATGCGCTCGCCGCATGCCTGGGGGATCGCCGTCCGCAAGCCCTCGGGCGACGTGGCGACGCACTCCGAGCCCATCGAGCGGCCGTCGGAAAAACGCAAGTGGCTGGCCTGGCCGGTCATGCGCGGCCTCACGACCCTGGGACAGGCGATGTCGCTGGGCTTCCGCGCCCTGCGATACTCCGCCAATGTCGCGCTCGACGCCATTCCCCGCGAGCAGGAGGAAAAGAAACTCGAGATCGGCGGCTGGGTGATGGCGGTCAACATCCTGTTGTCGGTCGGGTTCTTCGTCTTCATGTACAAGTTCGTGCCGCTGGTGGCCGCGACCGAGCTGAAGCGGGTCTCGCCTGCGTTCGGCAACCAGATTGTCTTCAACCTGGTGGATGGCACCATCCGCATCGCCCTGTTCCTGCTGTTTATCTGGGGCATCTCGCTGTGGAAGGACATCCGCCGCGTGTACCAATACCACGGGGCGGAGCACAAGACGGTGTTCGCCTTCGAGTCCGGCGACCCGCTGACTCCGGCCGCCGTGCAGAAGCACTCGACCTACCATCCGCGCTGCGGCACCAGCTTCCTGATGACGGTGCTGCTGATCTCGATCGTGTTCTACACCCTGATCCCGGTGACCACGTTCTGGGCGCGGTTCGGCATCCGCATCGCGTTGCTGCCGGTGATCGCGGGGGTGTCGTACGAGATCATCCGCTACGCCGCCAAGCATCGCGGCTCGCTGTTCGCCCTGATCACTGCCCCCGGCCTGTGGCTGCAACGGATCACCACCCAGCCTCCCAGCGATGACCAGGTGGAATGCGCCATCCGCGCGCTGGACGAAGCCATGGCTCTCGAGAAGCAGCGCGGCGGCGAGCTGGTGATTGCCTAGCGGGGACCCCCGCGAAAACACCGTTTCAAGTTTCACGTTTCAAGTTTCAAGGAAAATGCAGGTCCCTCGCCTCGCGCCGCAAAATCGGCAGCGCTCGCTCGGGATGACGTTTCGCAGTAAGCTAAGAGCCAAGGGCTAAGAGCCAAAAGCAATGTTTGAAAGACTCGACCAGATCGAATCCAAATACGACGAGCTGACGCAGGCGCTCGCCACGCCGGAGGTGATCTCCGACTCGGCGCGCTATCAGAAAACCGCAAAAGCGCACAGCGAACTGGCGCCGGTGGTGGAGAAGTATCGCGAGTACAAGGACCTGAAGCGCGGCATCGCGGAGAGCAAGGCGGTCATCGCCGAGGAGTCCGATGCCGAGATGCGCGCCTACGCTCTGGAAGAGCTGGCCAAGCTCGAAGAGCATATCGGCAAAGTGGAGGAAGAGCTGAAGGTCCTGCTGATCCCCAAGGACCCGAACGACGAGAAGAACGTGGTGCTGGAGATCCGCGCCGGCACCGGCGGCGACGAGGCCTCGCTGTTCGCCGCCGAGATCTTCCGCATGTACACGCGCTACGCCGAGTCGCAGCGCTGGAAGGTGGAAGTGCTCTCGACGTCGCGAGTCGGGCGTCGGCGGGCTGAAGGAAGTGATCGCCATCATCGAAGGCCAGCGGGTCTATTCGCGGCTGAAGTACGAGAGCGGCGTGCACCGCGTGCAGCGCGTGCCGCCAGACCGAGCAGCAGGGCCGCGTGCACACCTCCGCCGTTACCGTGGCGGTGCTGCCCGAGGCGGAAGACGTGGACGTGAAGATCGACGCCAAGGACCTGCGCATCGATACTTTCTGCTCCTCCGGCCCGGGCGGCCAGTCGGTCAACACCACGTATTCCGCGGTGCGCATCACCCACCTGCCGACCAACACCGGTGGTCTCCTGCCAGGACGAGAAGTCGCAGATCAAGAATCGCGACAAGGCCATGCGGGTGCTGCGCTCGCGGCTTTACGAGATGGAACTGGAGAAGCAGCAGCAAGCCCTGGCGCAAGGAGCGGCGGCAGCATGGTGGGCACCGGCGACCGCAGCGAGAAGATCCGCACCTACAACTTCCCGCAGAACCGCATGACCGACCACCGCATCGGGCTCACGCTGCACCAGTTGGGCGACATCATGGACGGCAAGATCCAGCCCATCATCGACGCGCTGGTCACGCACTTCCAGGCGGAGAAGCTGAAGCAGGAAGCGCTCGCGTAAGAGTCGTTGGTCGGTGGTCGGTGGTCGTTAGCAAGCCGTTCCCAACGACCAACGACGAACGACTAACGACCTTATGCAGCTTCGGCAAGCGCTGACCGCAGCCATCGAACACCTCACTGAGCACACCGTCGGCTCGCCGCGCATGAACGCCGAGACGCTGCTGATGTTCGTGCTCAACTCCGACCGCGCTTACCTCTACGCCCATCCTGAGTACAAACTCACTGCCGACGAGCAGGCGCGCTACGACGAAGCCATCGCCGAGCGCTCGACCGGCAAGCCGGCGCAGTACATCACCGGCCACCAGGAATTCTGGGGGATGGACCTGATCGTCTCGCCGGCGGTGCTGATCCCGCGTCCCGAGACCGAGCACGTGGTCGAAACCGTGCTGGAGCTGGCGCGGATGAAGCAGGTGCATCGCATCGTGGACGTGGGCACCGGTTCGGGCTGCATCGCGCTGGCGCTGGCCATGGAGATGCCGTGGGCGCGCGTGGAGGCGGTGGACATCTCGCCGGCGGCACTGGAGGTGGCACGGGCGAACGCTGCACGGTTGCAGTTGGATCATCGCATCATCTTTCAGCAGCGCGATCTGCTGGCCGGAGCCCCGGCCGCGACTTACGATTTCGTCGTCTCCAATCCGCCCTATGTTCCCGAGTCCGAGCCGGAAAAGGCGCAGCGCGAAGTGCGCGAGTTCGAGCCCAAGGTGGCGGTCTTCGCGGGAGAAAGCGGGCTTGAGGTCTATCGGCGGCTGGCGCCGCAGGCGCGGGAAGCGCTGAAACCCGGCGGCTGGCTGGTGGTCGAGATCGGGTACTCCATCTTGAATGCCGTGCACGAATTGGTGAAGGATTGGGCGGAGGTGCGGGTCACGCCGGACTTGCAGGGAATCCCGAGGGTAGTCGCAGCGCGGAAGCAGTAGTCAGGAGCCGACCGGGCGTCACTTCCGTGCCGGCACTTCCGCCGGCTTAATCTCGTCGACATCCACAAACGCCGTCGGATACTTGCCGGTGTAGCAGGCGGTGCAGTAGGTGAGAGACTCGCTTTCGCCGCAGGCCTGCTTCATGCCTTCGAGCGACAGATAAGCCAGGGAGTCGGCGCCGATGTAATCGCGGATTTCCTCGACGCTCTTGTTGGCGGCGATGAGCTGCTTCTTGGAGGGCGTATCCACGCCGTAGAAGCAGGGAGAGATGGTGGGCGGGCAGGAGATGCGCAGGTGCACCTCGCGGGCGCCCGCGTCGCGCACCATGCGCACGATCTTGCGGCTGGTGGTGCCGCGCACGATGGAATCGTCGATCAGCACCACGCGCTGGCCCGCCAGCACGCTGCGAACCGGGTTCAGCTTGAGCCTGACCCCGAAGTCGCGCACCCGCTGTTCCGGCTCGATGAACGTCCGCCCGACGTAGTGATTGCGGATCAGTCCCATGCGCAGCGGGATGCCGCTCTCCGCCGCGTAGCCCATGGCGGCGGCCACGCCCGAGTCCGGCACCGGCACGACGAGGTCGGCTTCAGCCGGAGCCTCGACCGCCAACTGCCGCCCCAGCTTCTCGCGGCTTTCCGCCACCGAGCGCCCGAAGATCACGCTGTCCGGCCGCGAGAAATACACGTGCTCGAAGATGCAGCTCGATTGCGCGGTCTGGCTGGCGAAATACCGCGAGTAGATGCCTTCCGGGCCAACTACCACCATTTCACCGGGATTCACGTCGCGCTCGTAAGCGGCGCCGATGAGGTCAAAGGCGCAGGTCTCGGAGGCGAAGACGATAGTGTCCTTGCGCAAGCCGCCGGAAATCCGTCCCATGGAGAGCGGGCGGAAGCCGCGCGGGTCGCGCACCGCGAACACCCGGTCGCGGCTCATGATCACCAGCGAGAACGCGCCTTCGATCCGCCGCAGCGCGTCGGCAATGGCTTCCGGCAGCGTCTCCTCGCGCGATTGCGCGACCAGATGGACGATGACCTCGGTGTCGCTGGTGGTCTGAAAGATCGAGCCCTGGGCCTCCAGGCGCGAGCGGATCAGGTGGGCGTTGACCAGGTTGCCGTTGTGCGCCAGCGCGATCATGCCCTTGTTGCAATCCACCATGATGGGCTGGGCGTTGAGCAGCGCCGAATCGCCGGTGGTCGAGTAGCGGGTGTGCCCGATGGCCAGCGTGCCCTTGAGTTTCTCCAGCACGTCTTCGGTGAAGATGTCCACCACCAGGCCCATGGAGCGGTGCGCGTACATGGTCACGCCATCGGTGGAGACGATCCCCGCCGACTCCTGGCCGCGATGCTGTAACGCGTGCAGCCCGAGGTAGGCGAGCTTGCCTGCCTCCGGATTGGAGTAGATGGCGGCCACGCCGCACTCGTCTTTGAATTTGTCGAAGGCCATAAAGCTCCTAGCTTCTGGCTCCTAGCTAGTGGCTAGTAGCTAGCAGCTAATCAGCTCCGTTCCAGCACCGCCGACGCCATCTCCTCGGCGGTCTCCGCGTGCAGGGCGCGCCCCAACGCGTTCGCCCAGGCTTGCTTCAACTCCGACACTGCGGCTGCGGCCACTTGCCGGCCATCAACCAGGATTTCGATTTTCTCGGGAACTGTCTCGCCCAGCACTTCCGCCGAGACACCGTATTCTACCGCTAACTGTTGGATTCGCCCGACGTGTTCCCTGGCACAGGAAATCAGGATCCGGCTGGCATCTTCTCCGAACAGCAGGAACTCTGCCGCGAGGCCGCTCGACACCAGCTCGATGCGCGCTCCCACACCATTGGGGAAAGCGGATTCGGCCAGCGCCACTGCCAGCCCGCCGTCGGAACAATCGTGCGCTGACTCAACCAGTCCCCGCCGGATCAGCTCGATGATGCACTTCTGGAGAGCCGCTTCCTTCTCCAGCTCCAGCGCGGGCGGGAAGCCCCACACCGCGCCAAGAATCTCCTTGGCGTACTCGGAGGAACCGAACTCGGCCTCGGCGTCGGTGGCATCGCCGGGCTCGGTGCCGCGCAGCAGCACCACGGACCGCCCGAGTCCGCGGAACTCGAAGCTGGCCGACTTCTCAACCTCGTCGATCACTCCCACCACGCCCACCACCGGCGTGGGATAAATCCCCTCGCCCAGGGTTTCGTTGTAGAAGCTGACGTTGCCGCCGGTGATGGGGACTTCGAGTTCCTCGCAGGCGCGGGTCATGCCGTCGATCACCTGGGCGAACTGCCACATGATCTGCGGCTTCTCGGGATTGCCGAAGTTCAGGCAGTTGGTGGCCGCCACCGGGGTTGCGCCCGTGCACGCCACCTTGCGCGCCGATTCGGCGACCGCGTGCATGGCGCCCAAACGCGGATCAAGCCAGCACCAGCGCCCGTTGCCGTCGAGCGCCATGGCCAGCCCGCGCTTTGTGCCCTTGATGCGGATCACGCCGGCCTCGCGCCCCGGTCCCTGGACGGTGTTGATCTGCACCATCGAGTCGTACTGCTCGTGCACCCAGCGCTTGCAGCAAATATTGGACGAAGCCAGCAGGCGCTTGAGGTTGGCAGTCAGGTCGGCGGTCTCATCCAGGCGGATGGAGGGCGGCATCTCGCGCTCGACCGGCGGCTCCCAACGCTCCAGGGGACGGTGGTAGAGCGGAGCATCGTCGGTCAGCGCGGCGTTGGGTATCTCGGCCACCACGCGCCCGTGCTCCAGCACCCGCATCTTGCCGTCCAGGGTGACGCGGCCGACGGTCACCGCGTCCAGTCCCCACTTCTCGAAGACGCGGAAGACCTCGTCCTCGCGTCCCTTCTCGGCCACCAGCAGCATGCGTTCCTGCGACTCGCTGAGCATGATCTCGTAGGGAGTCATGCCGCTCTCCCGCTGCGGAACGCGGTCCAGCTCGATCTCGATGCCGACGTTGCCGCGCGCCACCCATCTCGCAGGTGGAGCAGGTAAGGCCGGCAGCGCCCATATCCTGAATGCCGACCACCGCTCCGGTGCGCATCGCCTCCAGACACGCTTCCAGCAGCAGCTTTTCCAGGAAGGGATCGCCCACCTGCACGTTCGGCCGCTTCTGCTCCGAGCCTTCGCTGAATTCTTCACTGGCCATGGTGGCCCCGTGGATGCCGTCGCGGCCGGTCTTGGCGCCCACGTAGATGACCGGATTGCCATCGCCTGAGGCGCGCGCGTAGAAGATTTCATCGCGCCGTACCAGCCCCAGCGCGAAGGCGTTCACCAGCGGGTTGCTGCGAGTAGCAGGGCTCGAACTTGGTCTCGCCGCCGAGGTTGGGCACGCCGAAGCAGTTGCCGTAGTGAGGCGATGCCGCTCACCACGCCTTCGAGAATCGAATGATTGCGATGGATGGTGGCCCGATCGGCGCCGTGCGTGATCGGCCCGAACCGGAGCGAATCCATGACGGCCACCGGACGCGCGCCCATGGTGAAGATGTCGCGCAGGATGCCGCCCACGCCCGTGGCCGCTCCCTGGAAAGGCTCGATGAACGACGGGTGGTTGTGCGACTCGATCTTGAAGGCGCAGGCCCAGCCGTCGCCGATGTCGATGATGCCGGCGTTTTCCCCCGGTCCTTGCACTACGCGGCGGCTGTGCGTCGGCAGGCGTCTTGAGGTGCGCGCGCGAGCTCTTGTAAGAGCAGTGCTCGCTCCACATCACGCTGAAGATGCCCAGCTCGGTGAGGGTCGGCTCGCGTCCCAGCCATTTCAGGATGCGCTGGTACTCCTCGGCGCTAAGGCCGTGTTCCTGGATGAGGTCGGGAGTGACTGCCTGGGCCGTCTCGGGGGATGATGGCATATGAGTACGGCCTTATTCTCGCATATCGGCGCGGTACACTGTGAGGTATCGCCGCCATCTTATGAAATCCGTCATCGTCGGCACCGCAGGGCATATCGACCACGGGAAAACCGCGCTGGTCAAGGCGCTGACCGGCATCGACGCCGACCGCCTGGCGGAGGAAAAGCGCCGCGGCATTACCATCGACATTGGCTTTGCCCACCTCGAGCTTGCCGCACCCGGCGGCGAAGCGCTCCGTTTGGGCTTCGTGGACGTCCCCGGTCACGAGCGCTTCGTGCGCAACATGCTCGCCGGCGTGGGCGGCATCGACCTGGTGCTGCTGGTGATCGGCGCCGACGAGTCCATCAAGCCGCAGACCCGCGAGCACTTCGAGATCTGCCGCCTGCTCAACATCCCGCGCGGCATCACCGTGCTCACCAAGGCCGACCTGGTGGACCGCGAGACTTTGGACGTGGTGCGGCTCGAAGTCGAAGACTTTCTGCGCGGCTCGTTCCTCGATTCAAACCGCGCGCCCATTGTTCCCGTCAGCTCGCTCACCGGCGCCGGCATCGGCGATCTCAAACGCGAACTGGCGCGCGTGGCCGCCGAAGTGCCGGCCAAGAGCGCCGCTTCCGTCTTCCGCCTGCCCATCGATCGCGTCTTCACCATGAAGGGCTTCGGCACGGTGATCACCGGAACGCTGATCTCCGGCGCCGTGCGCAAGGAAGAAGAAGTGGACGTGTTCCCGCTCGGTCGGCGGGCCCGAGTGCGCGGCGTTCAGGTGCACAATCGTCCCGCCGAGCAGGCTTCCGCCGGCGAGCGCACCGCACTCAACCTCGCCGGCTTTTCTCCTGATGAGCTAGGGCGCGGTATGACTCTGGCCGCTCCCGGGCTTTTCCGCGCCACCAGCCGGCTCAACGTCTCGCTTTCGCTTCTGGCTGGCGCACGTCCGCTCAAAGACCGTGCCCGCGTGCACTTTCACGCCTATACCTTCGAGACCGTCGCCGAGGTGGTGTTGTACGAGGGCAAGGAAGTGAAGCCCGGGCAGAGCGCACTGGCGCAACTGCGATTGCAGGAGCCCGCACTGCTGTTTCCTGGCGACCGCTTCATCCTGCGGCAATTCTCGCCGGTGGTGACGATCGGGGGTGGCGTGGTGCTGGATGCGTTACCGCTGCGCAGGAGGGTACCGCGCGAGCAGGGGCGCGCGTTCTTGTCCGCGCTGCAGACTGGCGATCCTCAAACCGTCCTGAAAGCCCGCGCAGCGAACCGATCAAATAAAGGACTCTCCCTGGCCGAGGCTGTCGCAGAAACCGGGTGGCGCAGGGAATTGGTTGAAGCCAGTGCCGCTTCGTTGATGCAGGCAGGGCAGCTTCTGCGCATTGGTGATCGTCTTGTTCATCCTCCGGCTATGGAAAGTCTGAAAATCGCGCTGATGGACGCCGTCACCAATTTCCATGCTCGAAATCCACTGGTCGGTGGAATTAACAAGGAAGAACTCCGAACCGAGTTTCGCGTGAGTCAGGAGATGTTTCCGGCCGTGCTGGATCTCCTGGTAAGAGACCGAAAGCTGGATGTCTCGGGCGAGCTGGTGCGCCTGGCCGGGCGCGGCGTGGTCATGAAAGACGAGGAAGCGGAAGCCAAGAAGACCATCGAGAGCGCCTTCTCGACCGCCGGGCTGAAAGTTCCCTACCTGAAAGACGTCCTTGCTGGACTGCCCGTGGACAAAGCGCGCGCGCAGAAGATCGTCACCCTGCTGCTGCGCGACAAGGTGCTGATCAAAGTTTCTGACGAGCTGGTGTTCCATCGCGAGGCCCTGGACGGCCTGCGCAAGCTGGTAGCCGGCTCCAAAGCCAAGTCGTCAAAGATCAACGTCGGCGCCTTCAAAGACATGATCGGCGTCACCCGCAAGTACGCCATCCCGCTGCTCGAGTACCTGGACCGCGAGCGTGTCACCCGCCGCGTGGGCGATCTGCGGGAAATACTTTAGCCACGGATTCTCGGATGTTAACGGATCCAAGAAGAAATCCGTGCCGATCCGTGAAAATCCGTGGCGTTTTAGATCTCTGTGACCTCGGGCGGGGCGTTCTGCGGTTCGACGTAGGAAACTCTGGCCGTGCTTCACCCCCAAATGCGCCACGTATAATGAACGTCTTCGCGAGGCCGCAAATGCTGACCATAACCTTCAGGGAGAAATCTTCAGCCGCCGCGGATTAACGCGGATCAACGTGGATTTGTTTCTGGGTTATCCGCGTTCATCCGCGTGCATCCGCGGCGAACGGGTTCTATGAAAATCAAAGTCATCGGCGCCGGCCTCGCGGGCACGGAAGCTGCCTGGCAGCTCGCCCGTCGCGGGCTCGACGTGGATCTCTGCGAGATGCGCCCGGTGCGCTCCACGCCCGCGCACCAGAGCGGGCAGATGGCGGAGCTGGTCTGCTCGAATTCGCTCAAGTCCGACACTGAGAACACCGCACCCTGGCTGCTGAAGGAAGAGATGCGCCGCGCCGGGTCGCTCTTGATGGAGGTCGCGCGCGCGGCCGCCGTCCCCGCCGGCCACGCACTGGCCGTGGACCGCGAACTGTTCGCCGCCAAGGTCACCAGCGCCATCTCGGGCGAGCCCCGCATCCGCGTGCATCGCGAGGAAGTGACCTGGGTGGACGAGCACGACGGCATCACCATCATCGCCAGCGGCCCGCTGACTTCGGACGCGCTTGCGCGCGAGATCGCGCGCCTCAGCGGCAACGGGGTCCCCAGCACGCCCGGTGTTGGCGTGCTGGGGCAGAGCCAGCATCTCTACTTCTACGATTCCATCAGCCCCATCGTCGAAGCCGAGTCCATCGACAGGGAGCGCGTGTACCTGGCCGCGCGCTACGACAAGGGCACCGCCGACTACATCAACTGCCCGTTCACGCGCGAGGAATACGACCGCTTCTACGATGCGCTGGTCGAGGCGGAGTCAGTCGAGGCGCGCGATTGGGAGAAGCTGAACTATTTCGAGAGCTGCTTGCCCATCGAAGAATTGGCGCGGCGTGGCCGCGATACCCTGCGCTTCGGGCCCATGAAGCCGGTCGGCCTGCGCGACCCGCGCACCGGCAGGCAGCCTTACGCCGTGGTGCAACTGCGCCGGGAGAACCTGCGCGCCGATTCCTACAACATCGTCGGATTCCAAAACCATTTGAAGTACGGCGAGCAGCAGCGCGTCTTCCGCATGATCCCTGGCCTCCAGAACGCGCGCTTCCTCCGCTACGGCCAGATCCATCGCAACACCTACATCAACGCGCCCACGTTGCTGACCCTGACACTCCAGATGAAAGCCCACCCGAACATTCTGTTCGCCGGGCAGATTTGCGGGGTCGAGGGCTACACCGAATCCATCGCTGCGGGACTGATGGCCGGCGTGCATGCCGCCGCGCTGGCCACCGGCGCTGAACCTGTGCCGCCGCCGCGCGCCTCGGCGTTTGGGTCGCTGGTGCACTACATCACGCAGGCTGACCCGAAGAGCTTTCAGCCAGCGAACATCACCTTCGACCTGCTGCCGCCGCTGGATAACCGCGTGCGTGATCGCGCCCTGCGGCATCGGTTGCAATGCGAGCGGGCGCTGCGCGAGTTGGAGGCGTGGCTCGCAGAAATTGGCATAAATTCACTCGCCGCGGATACACGCGGATGAACGCGGATAAACCAAAAACTAATCCGCGTCGATCCGCCCCTCGACTTCGCTCGGGGCAGGCTATCCGCGGCGGCTGAAGTTTACCGTGCGCGGTTTTTGATCCAGATGGGCGTGCCTACAAAGCCGAACGCGCGCCGAATCTGGTTCTCCAGGAATCGCTCGTAGGAAAAGTGCAGCTTCACCGGGCGGTCGGTGAACAGGATGAACGTAGGCGGGGCGACCGCGGCCTGCGTCATGTAGTAGATCTTCACCCGCTTCGACGCCGGCACCGAGGCGCGGCCGAAATCGACCATCTGAAGGAAGCGGTTCATCTCCGCCGTCGAAATCCGCTTCCTCCGCTCCGCCGCCACCTGCTCGAGCACAGGAAAAACCTTTTCCATCCCCTTGCCCGAGGTGGCGCTGATGAACAGCACCGGCGCATAGCTCAGGAACTTGAGCGCGTAGCGCGCCTCTTGCTCGAATTTATTGCGGTCGGCCGGCTTCTTCCCGTCCTGACGGCCGGGGCCGACGAGGTCCCACTTGTTGATCAGGATGATGAGCGAGCGGCCGCTCTCGTGCGCGTATCCGGCGATGTTGGCATCGAGCGCGGTGACGCCCTCGACGGCGTCGATGACGAGGAGGGCCACGTCGGCGGCTTCCAGATGCTTGCGCGCCATCACCACCGAGAGCTTCTCCGCCATAAGTTTGGTCTTGCCTTTGCGCCGGATGCCGGCGGTGTCGATGAAGCGATAGCGGCGGCCGTCGCGTTCGACCAACTCGTCCACCGCATCTCGCGTGGTGCCCGGGATGGGCGAGACGATGGCGCGCGCCGTCCCCGTCAGCCGGTTCAGCAGTGTGGATTTGCCGACGTTGGGCCGCCCGATGATGGCGACCTTGGTCTCCGCGACCTCTTGCGGTTCTTGCTGGCTCGTGTCCTCTGCGCTCTCGACCGTCTCGGCGACCTCTGCGCTGATCTTTTCCAGAACTGCGTCCAGCAACTCAGCCACGCCGGTGCCGTGCTCGGAAGATACGGGGAACATCTCGCGGAGGCCCAGCCGCCGGAAGTCCTCGACGTTGGCCTCCTGCGCGAGCGAGTCGATCTTGTTGACCGCCAGGAACAGCGGCTTGCCGGTGCGCAGCAGCAAGCGCGCCAGCTCCAGGTCGGGCGCGGCCAGCTCGGAGCGGCCGTCCACCACCATGATGACGGCGTCGGCCTCGTCCAATGCCACGCGCGCCTGACGGAAGATTTCGGTGGGAATCAGTTCTTTCTCCTCGGGGATGATTCCGCCGGTGTCGATGGCGCGCAGCCGCCGGCCTGCCCAGTCCGTTTCGCCATACAGGCGGTCACGGGTGATGCCGGGCTCGTCGCCGACGATGGCGCGCCGCTTCCCGATCAGCCGGTTGAAGAGCGTGGACTTGCCCACGTTGGGCCGGCCGACGATGGCGAGGGTCAGCACACCGCGAGCCGCTTCGGGTTTTGTCGCTTCTGCCAATGCGAATCCGTGATGATCTGTGAAGATCCGTGGCTATTATAGAAGCTGCCTTGACCGCCTCTTCCCAGCCCGCTGCTGCCGTCGCGCCCGGCTCGCTGCACGCCTTCTTCGGTCCCGGAGGCCTGCTGGCGCGCACGCATCCGGCGTACGAGTTCCGCCGCGGGCAGTTGCAGATGGCGGAAGCCGTCGCGCGCGCGCTGAAGGAAAGCCGCCACCTGATCGTCGAAGCGGGCACCGGCACGGGCAAGACCCTCGCCTATCTCGTGCCCGTGCTGCGGTCGGGGAAGCGCGTCATCATCTCCACCGGCACCAAGACGCTCCAGGAGCAGCTTTTCAACAAGGACATCCCTTTTCTCGAGCGCGCGCTGTTTCCCAAGGGTGAAGGCAATCTGCGCGTCTGCTACATGAAGGGGCGCAACAACTATCTTTGCCGGCAAAAGTTGTATGACATCGCCGCGCAGCCCGCCCTGAGCGGCCTGGACGAGATCGAGCACCTCCGCCTGATCGCTGAATGGGAGAAGACGACGACCAGCGGCGACCGCGCCGAGCTGGTCTCCATGTCCGAGGATAGCTCGCTCTGGCCGCGGATCGACGCCCGCTCCGAGGCCTGCACCGGGCAGAAGTGCAAGCAGTTTGAGCGCTGCTTCATCACCGAGATGCACCGGCGGGCGGCGGAGAGCGACATCATCATCGTCAACCACCACCTGTTCTTTGCCGATATGGCGATTAAGCAATCGGCGGACGGCGCGCCCGACGCCGGCATCCTCCCTCCGGCCGCGGCGGTGATCTTCGACGAGGCGCACGAGCTCGAGGAAGTGGCTTCCAGCTACTTTGGCGTATCGGTCAGCAACCTGCGCTTCGACCAGCTGGTGCGCGACGTGGAGAACACGCTGCGCATGAAGGCCATCGCCTCCGCCGTGGCGCACACCGCCGGCGCCCATCTGCGCGAGCGTTCACAGGTCTTTTTCTCACTGGTGCCGGCCGGCGAGGGCCGCTTCGCCTTCGAGAACCGCCGCGAGTTCCTGGAGGAGAACGGCGACGAGTACCTGGCGCTCGGGAACGCGCTGCAGCGGCTCGCCTCCGAGTTGCAGCGCATTCCGGAGAAGCCCGAGGAGGTGCACAACCTCATCCGCCGCACCGAGGAGCTGCGCGTCCAGCTCGGCTTTCTGCTCGAATCGCAGGACCGCAACACCGTCTTCTGGATCGAGCGCCGCATGGAAGGCCGCCGCCGCGAGGGTCGGCCGTCGCACGTGTTCCTGCAAGCCACCCCCATCGACGTGTCGCAGATCCTGCGCCAGACGCTGTTCGAGAACGAGGATTTCGGGACCGCGGTGCTGACTTCAGCGACACTGGCCGTCTCCGGCGGCTTCGACTACCTCCGCGCGCGCCTGGGCGTGGAGAACGCGCGCGAGCTGGTGGTGCCCTCGCATTTCGATTACGAGCGCCAGGCGATTCTCTACGTGCCGCCGGACCTGCCCGATCCGCGCACGCCGCAGTTCGCGGGCATGGCGGCCGAGCGCATCCGCCGGCTGCTGGAGATCACCCAAGGCCGCGCCTTCTGCCTGTTCACCAGTTATGCGCAGATGCGCGACATCCATCAGCGCCTCGAAGGCGAGCTCGCGTACCCGACGCTCCTGCAAGGGACGGCGCCAAAGAACGCGCTACTCGAGGAGTTCCGCTTGACCCCCAACGCAGTGCTGTTCGCGACCGCGTCGTTCTGGCAGGGCGTGGACGTGCAGGGCGAGCAGCTCAGTTGCGTCATCATCGACCGCCTGCCCTTCGCCGTGCCCAATGACCCGGTAGTAGCCGCGCGCATACGCGCCATTGACGAGGCCGGCGGCAACGCCTTTGCGCAATACCAGGTCCCGGCAGCCGTCATCACGCTGAAGCAGGGCTTCGGACGGCTCATCCGCTCGCTCGACGACCGCGGCGTCCTCTGCCTGCTCGACAACCGTATCCTCAAGAAAAGCTATGGGCGGGTGTTCCTCGGCAGCCTGCCTCGCTACCAGCAGACCACCGACCTGGCGCAGGTGGAGAAGTTCTTCGGGCAGAAGTTTGGTCGCCGCGGATAGCCTGCCCCGAGCGAAGTCGAGGGGTGGATGAACGCGGATTGCTCTCCGCCGCTCGGACTCGGCTTCGGCGCGCTACAATGGAGAGTTTGAGTGGGGCCGAAATCAGGTCCGGGAACAATCCAAGCTAAGAGCTAACAGCCAAGAGCTAAGAGCCGCTTTTATGTTCCACGTCACCGTCGAAGACACCTTCGCCGCCGGGCACTACCTGCGCAACTATCGCGGCAAGTGCGAGAATCCGCACGGACACAACTATAAGGTGCGGGTGACGCTCTGCGGCGAGGAACTCGACCGCGCCGGGCTGCTGCTGGATTTCAAGGATTTGAAGGACGTGATGCGCGACGTGGTGGACCGCCTCGACCACCAGATGATTAACGATGTAGAGCCGTTCACCGTGCTGAATCCTTCGGCCGAGAACCTGGCCAAGTACTTCTACGATGAGACTCAGGCGAAGCTGCGCGCGGCGACCAACGGGCGGGTGCGGGTCAAGGACGTCACCGTGTGGGAGACGGATACGACGACGGCTACGTACTTCGAGTGATGGCCGATTGGTAATTGGTGATTTGTAATTTGTAATTTCAACCCCGCCGACGCGCCCCGTTTGCAAATTACCAATTACCAATTACAAATTACCAATTCCATGCAGGTCACCGAGATCTATCGCTCCCTCCAGGGCGAGTCCTCCTACGCCGGGCTGCCGTGCGTCTTCGTGCGGCTGACGGGCTGCAACCTGCGCTGCACCTGGTGCGACAGCGAGTACACCTTCTACGGCGGCCGCAAGATGAGCTTGGACGAAGTGGAAGCCGAGGTGCGCCGCCTGGCGCCGGCGGGCCTGGTCGAGATCACTGGCGGCGAGCCTCTGCTGCAGGAACGCGAGGCCGTGCCTTTGATGGAGCGACTGCTCGCCCTTGGCTACACCGTGCTGCTGGAGACCAGCGGCGAGCGGCCGCTGGAGAATGTTCCTCCGCCGGTCATCAAGATCGTGGACGTAAAGTGCCCGCACTCGGGCGAGTTCGGCACTTTCCGCGAGCAGAACCTGGCGGCGCTCACCGCCCAGGACGAGGTCAAGTTCGTTCTCGCCGACCGCGCCGATTACGAGTTCGCGCGCGACTTCACGCGGCGGCACCAGCTCGGGTCGCGGGTGCGCTCGGTCATCTTCTCTCCGGCGTTCAGCAAGGACGCCTCCGGCGCGCGCGACACGTCCCATTGCCGGCTCGACCCGCAGCAGTTGGCCCAATGGATCCTCGCGGACGGATTGGAGGTGCGGCTCGGGTTGCAGATCCACAAATTCATCTGGGAGCCGACGATGAAGGGGGTGTAGGCAGGTCGTCGGTCGTCGGTCCTCGGCCAAAACCAGGGCTGCATAACGACAACTGACCACTGAATTGCGGCTTGCAGCCCCGGTCTTGGCCGACGACCGAAGGCCGACGACCGACGACCAGTTTGGGTAGAATCTCCCCTTCGCATACTCATGGCCCCAAGCGGCAAAACCCGTGCTGTTGTGCTCCTGAGCGGAGGCATGGATTCCTGTGTTTGCGCTGCCCTGGCCGCACGCGACCATGATGCCGCCGCCGTGCACGTCAGCTACGGACAGCGCACGGAAGAGCGCGAGCGCCGGGCTTTCTTCGCGATCTGCGATCGTCTCCGCATCCACGACCGGCTGGTGGTGCGCAACGAGGCGCTGCGGGCCATCGGAGGTTCGGCGCTGACCGATGACGCGATCGCCGTTCCCGAAGCCGCGCCCCAGATCGGCCACAGCATCCCGGTCACGTATGTTCCCTTCCGCAACGCGCACTTCCTCGCGGTAGCGGTGAGCTGGGCGGAGGTACTGGGCGCGGACAAGGTCTACATCGGCGCCGTGCAGCAGGACAGCTCCGGCTACCCGGACTGCCGTCCCGAGTACTACCGCGCCTTCAACCAGGTGGTGCGGGCGGGCACGCGCGAAGGCCGCATCGCGATCGTGACCCCGCTGATCGGCCTGCGCAAGGCCGAGATCGTGCAGCTCGGCCTTGAACTGGGCGCGCCCTTCGATTTAACGTGGAGTTGCTACAGTCGCGAGGACGTGGCGTGTGGCGTCTGTGAAAGCTGTATGTTGCGCCGGCGGGCCTTTGCCGCCGCCGGAGCATCCGATCCTATCGCTTACGTCCCTAATGTGGTCACGCATTCATGAAATCAATTCCTGGCCCATGGCCGGAGGATTAACTCCCATGAAAAGAATCTCTCTAGTCCTGGCGCTCGCCGTGGTGGCGATTCTGGCGCCGCTCTCTCTCTTGGCACAGCGCTTGCCGGTGCGCGGGCACGTTACCGGAGAAGACGGCAAACCGCTGGCCGGCGCGGACATCGTGCTGGTCAACAAGGACAACGGCCAGAAGTTCACCATGAAGACCGACAAGAACGGGGATTTCGTGAACATCGGCGTCGCTCTCGGCGTCTATCACCTGACCGTGAACAAGGATGGCAAGGTCCTGTTCGAAAAAGACGTGGTGGCGAGCGGAGAGGAGAAGTTCGAGGAGATCAACATCCCTAAGGCCAAGGAAGAGTCCCGGCAGGAGGCGCTGAGGCAGTTGACGCCGGAGCAGCGCAAGCAGATCGAGGAACAGCAGAAGGCGGTCGAAGCCGAGCGGACCAAGATCCAGAACCTCAACCAGATGCTGGCGGACGCCAAGGTTGCCGAAGACAGCGGCAACTATGATCGGGCCGTCGCCCTCTACAAACAGGCTACTGCGGCGGATTCCACCAAGGATCTGCTGTGGGCGCGTTTGGGAGGGGCCTACCTCAACGCGGGCAGCAAAGTGCCTGCCGGCGACCGCGCCACTGCTACCGAGGACTACACCCAGGCGGCCGAGGCCTACAAGAAGGCTATCGCCATCAAGGGTTCTGAAGCCGCCTACCGCAACAACCTTGGGCAGGCATATGCCAAGCTGGGCAAGACGGAGGAGGCCATGAGCGAGTACAACGCGGCGGCGGCACTTGATCCGGCCAACGCTGGCCTGTACTACTACAATCTGGGCGCCATCCTCACCAACGCAGGCAAGGTGGACGAGGCCAATGCCGCCTTCGACAAGGCCATCGCCGCCGATCCCAACCGCGCCGACGCCTACTACTGGAAGGGCGTCAACCTGCTCGCCAAGGCTACGCTGAAGGACAACAAGATGGTCGCGGTCCCGGGCACAGCCGAGAACCTCAATAAGTATCTGGCGCTGGCTCCGAATGGATCCCACGCCGAGAGCGCCAAGGAGCTGCTGGCCAGCATCGGCGCCAAGGTTGAGACCAGGTACACAAAGGGTGACAAGAAAAAATAGCTGGCTCATCAGTCAACGACGCCGAGGGGTCGTCCCCGGCGTTTCTGTTTGTCGCGCGGTGCTTGCAGCAATTTCACAGTAGATGTACGCAGGTTCTTTGAAGGGGCACGCCTTTCCGGCGTGCCGTAGAGGGCAGGTATGAACCCGGCTTTAGCCGCTGAGAGACAATCCCCCAGGGCCTAAAGGCCCGTTCATCTGTGGCCATTAGCGGCACGGCTGAAGGCCGTGCCCTTTCAAAGCCTGGGTACATCCACTATGAAACTGCTCCAATTGGAAGCGCCTCTCTCGGGGGAGTGCGCGGAGGATTTACACTGTAGTCCCGTGACGGTTAATGCCCAGCCCGCCCTTCTCGCCTTCCCCGAGGCCCGCCGCCTGGTCGAACAGCAGGCGCGCACCCTGCACCCCGGAGCGGCGGCGCTGGCGCCGTTGCTGCGCAGCCGCGGACGCGTGCTGGCGGAAGATATCGTCGCCGACCGCGACTTTCCGCCCTTCCCCCGCGCCACCCGCGACGGCTATGCCGTCCACAGCGTGGATATGGCAGCGCTCCCGGCATCTCTGGAGGTCATCGGCGAGGTGCGTGCGGGAACGAGCCTCGCGGGCGGTCCGCTCGCTCGCGGCGAGGCCGCTGAGATCATGACCGGCGCGCCCGTGCCCAAGGGCGCCGACGCCGTGGTGATGCTGGAATACACGGCGCGCCAGGGCGCGAGCGTCGTGGTGCGGCGCGCGGTGGCAGCGGGAGAGAATGTCGTCCCCACCGGCAGCGAGGCGCGCGCGGGACAATTGCTGCTGCCGCGCGGCACGCGCATGGGCTTCGCCGAGATCGCGGTGGCGGCCGGCGTCGGCAAGGCGCAGGTGAGCATCTACAGCTCGCCGCGCGTGGGCATTCTCTCCACCGGCGACGAGATTGTGGACGTCGCCGCTCACCCCGGTCCCCATCAAATCCGCAATTCCAACAGCTATTCGCTCGCGGCACAGGTCGAGGCTGCCGGCGCCGAGCCGGTGCGCCTGCCCATCGCGCCCGACGATCCCGTGGTGCTCAAGCACCTGATCCAGGAAGGGCTCGCGCTCGACCTGCTGCTGCTGACCGGTGGCGTCTCCATGGGCAAGTACGACCTGGTCGAAGAAGTGCTGGCCCAGTTCGACGCCGAGTTCTTCTTCACCGGCGCGCAGATCCAGCCCGGCCGGCCGGTGGTCTTCGGCCGTGCACGCAGCGCACCCGGCGCTGAGACTGCAACCTACTTCTTCGGCCTGCCGGGAAACCCGGTCTCCACCATGGTGACCTTCGAGATCTTCGTGCGTCCGGTGCTGGATGCGCTGTGCGGCGCCCCGCCCGGCAAGCTGCGGTTCCTCGAAGCGCGGTTAGGATCAGAAGTCCGGACCAAGACCGGGCTCACCCGCTTCCTCCCGGCGCAGTTGTCGGGCGAATTCGATCGCACTGAAGTCGAACTGGTGCGCTGGCAGGGATCGGGGGACGTCGCCGCCATGGCGCGCGCCAACTGCTTCCTGGTGGTCCCGCCCGATCGCGAGCGCCTCGCCGCCGGAGAGCTGGTTTCGGTGCTGCTGCGATAGCTTCCCGCGGATGAAGGGTCGCAAAAAATTCGACCTGCAACGGGTCCGGTCGCTCAGTGTGGACTTCTACGACCGCGATCCCCGCCGCGTCGCGCGCGACCTTCTGGGCAAGGTCCTGGTGCGGCCGTTGGGCCGCGACCGGATGGCCGGACGCATCGTGGAGGTGGAAGCCTACCTTGGCACCGACGACGCCGCAGCCCACGCCGCCGCCGGACTCACGCCGCGCAACCGCGTCTTGTTCGGGCCGCCGGGACGCTCGTACGTTTACTTCATCTACGGGAATTACTACTGCCTCAACGTCTCCTGCCTGCCGGACGGAGTTGCGGGAGGCGTGCTGTTTCGCGCCCTCGAGCCATTGGCCGGGTTGCGCGCGATGGCCCGCAATCGCGGCCTCCGCGGTGAAGTGACGGCACGCACCAAGCGCCTGCTGACCACAGGACCCGGGCGCTTGTGCGAGGCGATGAAGATCACGCGCGCACGCGATAACGACCTGGACATAACCTCGCCGCAGTCCAGGGTATGGATCGGCGACGATGGGTATCGTCCGCCCCGCATCGCCGTCACGCGCCGCATCGGGATTGCCAAGGCCGCTGAACATCCTCTGCGCTACATCATCGTCGGGAATGAGTTCGTCTCGGGGCCGAGAATCAAGACCAAATGAATACCGCAGAGGACGCGGAGGACGCCGAGGTCTCTTTGTTCTTGCTCGCGACTCACGACTTAGGACTTGCGACTGTTTCCGTACAGCACGATGTTGTCGATCAAACGCGTCGAGCCGACGAACGCAGCCACCGCGACCAGCGCGCCTTGCGAGGTGTTCGTGACCGGGTCGAGGGTGTCGCGATTGACGATCTCAAAATAGTCCGGCCGTACCCCAGGCTCTTGCTCGAACACCTCGAGTGCGGCGGCGATGAGGCGTGCGGAATCGCTCTCGCCGCAATCGGCCAGGGCTTGCACCCGCATCAGCGAGCGGTAGAGGACGGTCGCCTGCTGGCGCTGCGGCGGATCGAGGTAGGCGTTGCGCGAGCTGAGGGCCAGCCCGTCGGACTCGCGCACGATGGGGCAGACCACGATTTCAACGTCAAGATCGAGGTCGCGCACCATGCGGCGGATGATGACCGCCTGCGCCGCGTCCTTCTGGCCGAAGAATGCCAGGCCCGGCTCCACGATGTTGAACAGCTTCGCAACCACGGTGGCGACGCCGCGGAAGTGTCCGGGACGGGAGCGCCCGCAGAGCTTCTCGCTCAGGCCCTCGACGGTGACGAAGGTGGTCGAGCCAGTGGGATACATCTCCTCCGTGGACGGAGCAAAGAGGATTGCGACACCCTCGGCCTCAAGCGTCTCGCGGTCGCGCTCAAAGGTGCGCGGGTACTTGGAAAAGTCTTCCTTGGGGCCGAACTGGGTAGGATTGACAAAGATGGAGACGGCCACGGAATCGCACTGCCGGCGGGCGGCGCGCACCAGCGAGATGTGTCCGGCATGCAGCGCGCCCATGGTGGGCACAAAGCCCAGCCGGCGCTGCTCCTGGCGCGCGGCACGGCAGGCGGCACGCATCTCCTCGATGGTGCGGCAGATCTTCACGGGAACATTGTAACTACGGAGGCACAGAGACACCGATGGATTCGCTCTTGGCTGTTGGCTTTTAGCTTTTGGCCAAAAGCCAGACGCCAAAAGCCAAGAGCCAACAGCGTTCCTGAGCTTGACGTGCGCCCGAGTTGGGTTGAAAATTCCAGTTCGCTCGTGTCGAGGTGAACATGCTCGCTTACTTGTTCGTACTGTTGGCGGTCGCCAGCCGGTTCCTGCCGCATCCCGATGGCTGGGTGCAGTTCACGCCTGTGGGAGCGGCGCTGCTCTACTTCGGGTCGCGCATGGCGCGGAAGCGCATGTGGATCCCCTTGGCGGCGCTGATCGCGGCTGACGTGTACCTGACCAAAGTGACCTACGCCTATCCCCTCACGGCCGATCACCTCGTGACCTGGGCGTGGTATGCGGGCGTCATCGTGCTCGGAGGGGCGCTGCTGGGCAGGCAAGTGAGCCCGGTGCGCGTCGCCGCCGGTTCGCTGGCGGCATCCACTGCCTTCTTTGTGGTAAGCAACTTCGCGGTCTGGGCGGTCTGGCACATGTATCCCAAGACGCTGGCCGGCCTGGCGACGGCGTACGTTGCGGCCATTCCCTTCTTCCGCAACCAGGTGCTGGCCGACCTGCTGGGTGCGGCGGTGCTGTTCACTGTCGGTGCGCTGGTCGAGCGTCGCGAGAGCAAGGCGGCCCCGGGCCGGATCCGCGCCGCGTAAAGCGACCGGCCGTCAATCAGGACAAAAAGAGCAAGGCACGCCGCGTGCGTGCCTTTTGACTTCTTGTCCTCCGTGTCTCCGCGCCTCTGTGGTTACCCTTATTTTTCCAGTTCGTGCTCGAGTTCGACCACCGGCTCGCGCCACAGGCGGTAGATCAAGTAGATCGCGACGATCAGGACCGCGGCGCTCCCCAGAGTGAGCGCCAGGTGCTTGTGGATGAGGACCCCGGCGAAGGTCACGACGTGCGGCCCGAAGAACAGCGTGAGCACCGAGAGCAGGAGGAAGCGCACCATCCGCCCGCAGAAGATGGACAGCAGGAATTGCGTGAAGTGCATCTCGAAGACCCCGGCCGAGAGCACGAAGAGTTTGAAGGGCGCAGGTGGCGGCAGCATGGAGGGAATCATCAGCGCCCAGAACTCACGTTTTTCGAACGAGTGGCGGATCTTGTCGAAGCGTTGCTTTGAGATGCGCTTGCGCAGCAGCAGCTCGCCTCCCTCGTAGCCGATGGCGTAGATGATCAGGCTGCCGAGGGCGGAACCGGCCGAAGCCATGATCGCGTAGAGGAGAAAGTTGGAGCGGTCGTTGTAGACGTAGCCGGCCACCACCGGGTCCAGCGGCAGGCCAAGGAAAGCCGCATCAATCGCGGCGATGCCGAAGGCGCCCCAGACGCCGAGCGGCTTCAGCAATCCCCACACGAAGACGGTGTAGCGCGACAGGATGTGCTTCAGGAAATGCACGCGGGCAGGACTATTTTACGCGAGCGGGCGTGGACTGTGCGCCGGAATTCCCGCATCTCCGGTTCGATCCGGCCCAAACCGGCATTACAGTATCAATGGCCAGGGTGAGCGGTCTTGCCGGCCAGCAGCTCCAGCGCGTGCGGCAGCAGGTCCAGCACCGCGGCCAGCGATTCCGTCGCCGCCTGCGGGCTGCCGGGGAGGTTCAGCACCAGCGCGCGCCCGCAGACGCCGCACACCCCGCGGCTCAGCGCCGCTAGCGGAGTGGTCTGCGAACCCACAGCACGCATGCGCTCCGCCACGCCTTCCACCAGCCGGCTGCACACGGCGCGCGTGGCTTCCGGAGTGACGTCGCGCTCGGCGATGCCGGTCCCGCCTGTGGCCACGACCAGTTGTGCCCGCGACGCCATCTCCAGAATCGCCTCCTGGATGGCCGACTGTTCGTCGGCGACCACCTCGGTGGCGACCACGTGGAATCCATGGCGTTCGAGGGCCGCCTTGACCGCAGGTCCGGACAGGTCGGCACGATGTCCGCGCGCGGACGAGTCGCTGACGGTAAGCACGGCGGCGGTCATGGGGAAAGTTTCACGTTTCAAGTTTCACGTTTCAAGTTGAGGCGTTTGGCGTCCGTGCCCGCCGCCGAAATCCCGAGCCTTGCGACGGATCTCCGGCGCCTCATGCCAGGCTGGTCAGCTCTCCAGCACGTCCTGTTCGGCTTCGTGGTTGGCCTCATCAAGCAGCCGCAGGCCTTCCATCAGCAGGCCCTGGGTGGAGCGCGTGGTGCTCTGTTCGGGGCTGTGCCTGGTGAAATCGATCAGGAAGTTGCCGTCGGGCCAGAACAGCACCTTGTACACGGCGCTGTCGCCCTTCAGGTCGCCGTAGAGCGCGTGGTTGATCTGGCCGTCGGAGAAGAAGAGCTGGCAACTCTCGCCGTCGCGGGCGAGGGTGAGAGCGCAGGTCTTGTGGCCCATTTCGAGCGATTGCAGCAGGTCCACCACGTTCATCTGCGCCAGGCTGCCGCGCAACTGCCCGTCGCCCGCGGCCTCGCGCGCCATCTTCTCCAGCGCGATCTTGTCGATCACCTTCTTCAGCCGGGCGGTGGCTTCCTTGATGAAGAACGGCTTCTCCAGGAAGTCTTCGGCGCGGTCCTCCAGCGGCTTGAGCTTGTCGTTGATGTCGGCGCGGCTGGCGGCGAGGATGATGGGGATGCGCGCGGTGGCGGCGCGGCCCTTCAGCTTCTCGAAGAGCTGCCGTCCGTCCATGCCGGGCATGCTGTAGTCGGCGATCAGCAGGTCGGGAGGATCGTCAATGGCCTTGAGCAGGGCATCGGCGCTGTCGCTGGCGGTGGTCAGCGCAACCAGCGGCTCCAGCGCCTGGCGGAGCAGGCCGAGGATCATCGGATTGTCGTCCACCAGCAGGACTTTGACGTTGCCGGCCACGATTACTTTTTCTGGCGCAGGTAGTTTCCGCTCTTGCCGCCGCTCTTGCGCTCCAGGACCACGTCGCGGATCTCAATCCCCTTATCCAGGGCTTTGCACATGTCGTACACGGTGAGGGCAGCGACGCTGGCGGCCACCAGCGCCTCCATCTCCACCCCGGTAACGGCGGTGGTCGAAGCGCGCGCCGTGATAGCCACGCCATTCTGGCACAGCTTGGTATGCACATCAATGTGACTAAGGGGAACGTTGTGGCACATGGGGATCAGCTCGGCCGTGCGCTTGGCGGCGGCGATGCCCGCAAAGCGCGCGATCTCCAGCGGGTCTCCCTTGGGATTGCGCGGCAAAGCCTTGAGCACGCGCGGCGAAAGCACGACGAACGCCGAAGCCTCCGCCTCGCGCCGCGTGGGTCGCTTGGCGGAAACATCGACCATCTGCGCCTGGCCGTGACGATAATGCGATAGCTTGGAGGGTTTGGCCATTAAAGCGGTTTCACAGTTAGTGTCTCGCGGTTCGTGTCAGGGCACGACTTCAATAGCCTGCCCTGAGCGAAGTCGAAGGGTGCCGAAAATCCCTCAACAAAATTGTCATCCCGAGCGAGCGCGAGGCGAGCTTGCGAGCCGAGCGCGAGTCGAGGGATCTTGGGTTTGTCCTTCTCAGAATCTCGCTGGACAACACCAAGATTCCTCGCCTCGCCCTTACTCGCAAAACTCGCGCGGGCGGGCTCGGAATGACAATACAACAGATCCATCCGGATCCGGGAATCCGCAGTGCCTACGAAGCGAGGTAGCTTCCTATTTCTTCAGCTCGGCCAGCACTTCTTCCGCGTGTCCATCCGCCTTGACCTTGGGAAAGACGTGCGCGACGCGGCCCTGGGGATCGATCAGAAAGGTGGTGCGTTCGATGCCCAGCACCGTTTTGCCGTACATGTTCTTCTCTTTGAGCACGTCGAAGGCCTTGGCCACCTTCTTGTCCGGGTCGGAGAGCAGCGTGAAGGGCAGGCCGTATTTCTCCTTGAAGGTCTTCTGCGCCTTGGGAGAGTCGGGCGAGATGCCCAGCACCACCGCCCCGGCCTTCTGGATCTTGCTGTATGCGTCGCGGAACCCGCACGCCTCAATGGTTCACCCAGGCGTGTTGGCTTTGGGGAAGAAGTACACCACGAGGTTCTTTCCGCGATAATCTGTTAAGGAGACACTCTGGCCGTTCTCGTCGAGCAGAGTGAATTCAGGGGCTTTGTCTTTGACGTCCATCACGCATTATTTTTACAGCAAACGCTCGGGATTCGCCATCCTCGCGCTGGTGGCGCTGGCCGCGAGCTTCTCGGTGGCACAATCGCGCAAGAAGGACAGAGGGCCGCGCGCCCTCGCTGTGGTCGAGCTGCCGGCCGATGCGAAGTCGAAGCCGCGCCTCATTCCCATCACCATCCTGGTCAACGGCCGCTTCTGGGACGCCTCCATCTATCTCGCCGATCCGCGGCCGCTGGCGCTCGATCCCGGCAACGTCTATGAAGTGGAACGCAGCGGCAAGCCGGTGGGCTTTTTCACAGTGAGCGAGGCCCGCCCGGGGAAGGACCGCTGGATCGCGTTCGGCGACTGGCAGCCGGAGTCGGAGAAGCCCCCGGCGGCCTCCCAGCCCGCGAAGCCTCGCAGCGCCGAGGACGATGAGCGCCCGGTGCTGCACAAGAGGCAATCTCCAACCGCCGAACCGGAGGCCGCACCAGCTCCGCAGAGTTCGCCCCCAGCGGCTGCCCCGGCTCCGCCGCCACCGCCTCCCGATGATCCCAACCGTCCGGTGCTGCGCCGAGGCCGGCCGAAACCGCAGCCACAAGAGCCACTGGAGGAAGACCTGGAGACCGGCAGCCCGTCCAAGCCGCAGGCCGCGCAATCCGCCGCTGCCTTCAAGGTGGGAGAAGTGCTCCCGGCGATCTCCGATGCCAGCGGCCCCGAGCCGCGTCCCTATGCCTACGCATGGGCGCCCGATGAACAGCAGAAGCTGACCAAGGCAATCTCCGACATCGCCACGGCCGAGGTCGCGCGCTACGTCAAGAACATGCCCGCGCTGCGCTTCGCGCCGCAAGCGACCCTCGACCAGGTCGTGATCCGCGCCTTTGACCTCGACTACGACAACAACCCCGAGGTGATATTCACCGTGCGCGTTCCCGCGGTTGCGCCGCCAGCCACGCGCACGCGCGCCGCCAAGCCATCGCCGCCTGCGCCGGACTTCTTCTTCTACGTCACGGTGGTCGGCGAGACCGATCTCTACGGCCAGATGCGCAAACTGTTCAGCTCCGTCACCGACAGCGCCCATCTCGACGCCTTTCCCCGGCTGGAACTCGTCGATGCCGTGGATGCCGAGGGCACCGGCCGCGGCAATCTCCTGTTCCGCGCCGCCAGCGCCGACACGCCCAGTTATCAGCTCTACCACGTCGGTCCGGACTCCCTCCGCAAGCTCTTCGACAGCGCAGGAGAATGAGGCGATTGGGCCATTGATTCATTGAGCCATTGGAGCCATTGAGTCATTGACATGGCACGCCACCTCTGTCGGTTGAAAGCGTAGGGTCGGGTTGATACCATCCTCGCCCATGGCCGACGAGAGATTGCGCCACCGTTTTGACGACTATCTGGGCAAGGCCGAGGTGGTCATCTACTCTGTCCTCGCCGGGTTGCTCGCGGCCACGGCGCTGGCGGGAATTGCCACCGCGGGCAAACTGCTATGGGGCGAAATCAGCCACTGGGCGACTGCCACGCAGAGCCTGCGCGTGCTGGACGAGCTGCTGCTTGTGCTGATGCTGGTGGAGATCCTGCACACGGTGCGCATCTCCATTCGCTCGCACATCCTGGTTACCGAACCCTTCCTGGTTGTGGGCCTGATTGCCTCGATTCGCCGCATTCTCGTGATTAGCTTGGAATCGGCCACCCTTACCAAGGAGGGAAGGTGGTCGCCCGAGGGCGCGGGTATTTTTCGCGCTTCCATGATCGAGCTGGGCCTGCTGGGGCTGCTGGTGCTCATTTTGGTGTTTGGCATCACCCTCTTGCGCCGCTATGCTCCGCAGAAAGACGCTAAGGAATCCTAACCCCGCAACGTCGTCTCATTTGGCTCATTGACGGCTCCTATACAATGGCACCCCACTTCGTCTGTGAGGATGGGACTCGATGCGCAATATCTCGCTTTCGCTCGCGTTGTGCTTGTTCGTGGCCGCCGCCTCCGCCCAACAGCAACCCGACTTCTCCAAGGTCGAGATCAAAGTCACCAAGGTGGCGGGAACGGTTTACATGCTGCAGGGCATGGGCGGCAACATCGGCGTGTGCGTTGGAGACGACGGAATCCTCATCGTCGATGACCAGTACGCACCGCTCGCGGACAAGATCAAGGCCGCGCTCAAGGGCATCACCGACAAGCCGGTGAAGTTCGTCCTTAACACTCATTGGCATTTCGACCACACCGGCGGCAACCCATATTTTGGCGAGACTGCGCCCATCATCGCGCACGAGAACGTCCGCAAGCGCTTGCAGAGCGGCGGCAACATCACTTTCTTGAAGATGGAAATACCTCCCGCGTCCAAAGCCGCGCTGCCCGTGGTCACCTTCGACGACAAGGTCACGGTCCACATCAATGGCGAGGACATCCGCGCCATCCACTTCCCGAAAGGCCACACCGACGGCGACATCATCGTCTTCTTCCCGCAGTCGAACGTGGTGCACATGGGCGACGATTTCTTTGCCGGCATGTTCCCCTTCGTGGACCTGGAGAGCGGCGGCAGCGTAAAAGGCCTGATCGAGGACATCGCGCAGATCATCCCCATGCTCCCGCCGGACGCGAAGGTCATACCCGGGCACGGGCCGCTCGCGACCCTCGACGACCTGAAGAAGTTCGAGGACATGCTGCGCGGCGCCTCGGCGGCGGTCGCGGCGGCCATGAAGCAGGGCAAGACCCTCGATCAGATGAAGCAGGAGAAGGTGCTGGCGAATTTCGCCGACTGGGGCAAGGGATTCATCAACTCCGACCGCTTCACCGACATTCTCTACAACGATTTGAGCGGGAAGAAGACGGGCGCATTCCTGAAGCACAACTAATAAAACCAGCCACGGATTTTCACGGATCAGGTTCCGATCCGTGTTTATCCGTGAAGATCCGTGGCGTTTCTACCCCGCCAGCTTCGAATCCAGCAGTTCGTTCACCAGCGCGGGATTGGCCTGGCCTTTGGTCTTCTTCATCACCTGGCCGACGAAGAAGCCCTTCAACGTAGTCTTGCCGCCGCGATACTGCTCCACCTGCTTGGGGTTCTCAGCCAGGACTTCGTCGATGGCCTTCTCGATCGCGCCGGTGTCGGTGATCTGCTGCGGCTTCTCCTTCTCGTACACCTGGGGAAAGTCCTGGTTGCGCTCGAAGCACAGGTCGTAGAGCTCCTTGAGCTGCTTGCCGGTGATCGCGCCCGATTCCACCAGGTCCGCGGACATGGCCACGCCCTTCATGGAGATCGGCGACTGCTCGAGCTCCAGGCCTTTGGCGCGCAGGCGTCCCGCGAGTTCGCTCTGCACCAGGTTGGCAACGCGTTTGGGATTCTTCGCCGCTTTGGCCGCAAGCTCGAACTGCTCGGCCAGCGAACGGGTCGCGGTGAGGACGTGCGCGTCGTACTCGGTGATCGCGTACTGCTCCACGAAGCGCTTGCGCATGGCTTCCGGCAGCTCGGGTAGCTCGCGGCGGATCTTCGCCTGCCACCCGGCATCGACCACCAGCGGCAGCAGGTCGGGTTCGGGGAAGTAGCGATAGTCATGCGCGTGCTCCTTGGAGCGCATGCCGTAGGTCTTGCCCTCGGCGGCGTTGTATAGGCGGGTCTCCTGAACGATCTTGCCGCCCGATTCGAGCACGCCGATCTGGCGCTCGATCTCGTACTCCAGCGCCTGCCGGATGAAGCGGAACGAGTTGACGTTCTTGACCTCGGTCTTGGTCCCAAACTCCTTCTGCCCGCGCGGACGCACGCTGACGTTGGCGTCGCAGCGCAGCGAGCCTTCCTCCATGTTGCAGTCGCTCACGCCGGTGAACAGGATGATCTCTTTCAGCCGCGTCAGGTACTCGTGGGCTTCGTCGGGGGAAGCGATCTCGGGCTCGCTGACGATCTCGGCCAGCGGCACCCCGCAGCGGTTCAGGTCGAGGTAAGTCTTGTCGGCGGAATCCGCAAAGCCCTCGTGCAAGCTTTTGCCCGCATCTTCTTCGAGGTGCAGGCGGGTGATGCCGATGCGCTTCGATGCCCCGTTCGTCTTGATGTCGATCCAGCCGTGCTCGGCGAGCGGCTTGTCGTACTGCGAGATCTGGTAGCCCTTGGGCAGGTCGGGATAAAAGTAATTCTTGCGCGCGAAGATGGAGGTCTCGCGGATCTCGCAGTTCAGCGCCATGGCAGCGCGCACCGCGAACTCCACCGCCTCGCGATTCAGCACCGGCAGCGACCCGGGAAGCCCGAGGCACACCGGACAGACGTTCGTGTTGGGCGGCGCTCCGAAGGCAGCCGAGCACGAGCAGAAGATCTTCGTTTTGGTCAGCAGTTGGACGTGGACCTCGAGCCCGATGACGGGTTCATACTTGGCCCGCGCGCCCACTGCGGTCTCCGACGTGGCGGCCATAATCGCTGATTATAGCTGCGGCAGATTCCCGGCGCATGGCGCGCCTAGTCAACCCAGGAGAATCCCGTGGTGCGCGCTCGCCGCGACAGCCTGACGATGCCTTTCAGTCCGAACCTCTGGAGCTTCGAAGCGATCCTCAGCCACCTCGATTGACGGTGCAACTCGTCAAGGTACTGCTTGCGGATGTTGGTCAAGGCCGCGCGTTCGATGTCCGAAACGGCACCCGCGCCCTCCCGCAGAACGAAATTCCAGGCCTCCAAGGCGTAATCGTGGAAGCCCAGCAGGCCGGCGATGATGCACAACTTCAACACGCCTTCTTTGGCTGTGCTGCCGGTGAAGCAGCGGTAATCCCGCAGATAGACAGCGTCTCCCCACAGGAGCTGCCCGCGGGTGACGATGTCGCGTGGCATGGCGGCGCGGCGATAGCGATTCCGCGAAAGGTCGAAGAGCATGAAGCCAAAGCCGCGCAGATATTCGTCCACGGCGGCGAACAGCGGCTGATCTTCGTAGATGGGCGAAAACTCCACCTCGGTTTGCAAGCCGACAACGCTGGTGGCAAGAAAACGGTCAGCGCCCTTGAGGATCTCCAGCTCCGTTCCTTGAGTGTCGAGTTCCAGAAAATCGCAGTTCGTGACGCCCGCTCCCGGCAGAAAAATGTTCAGCGACACCGTCTCCACCGTGCGCTGCTCCAGCACTTCGATCTGCTGGGTGCAATCGGTGAACTGGCCGAAGAAGGCCGCGTTGGGCTTGAGCAACGAGGAGCAGGCGGGCTCGCGCGTCAGGTACAGGGTGCGAGCTTCCTCGCGCCCTCCCACAGCCATTTGGTAGTAGGTGTGCCCGGGGGGAGGATGGCGCGCGAGGCGCGCGTGCGCCTGCTCATCCGGCTCGAAGCCCAGGAAACGGGCATGGGGCAGAGCTGCCGTCAGGCGGTTGCGCACTTCCCCGCGCGCGCCGCACATGACGTAAACGATCTCGGGCACCAGCTCGGCCAGCGCTGCCAGGCTGCGAAAGGGTCGCGTATCGATGGACATAAGAGTGCGAGCAGGATATCAATCCCAGGCCGGCCTTGGTCGCAAGAAAAAGCCCCGCGCTGCGCGGAGAAGCCCTACTTCACCGGGGTGTGCTCCAGGTATTTCTCCAGAGGAATGTCGAAGAAGATCAGTTCCTGGCCCTGGCTGTTGCGCAGACCGCTGACGTACAGGTGGGCGCCCGCCAGCGGATTGTCGATGCCCTCGACGTCGAAGAACAGGAAGCCGGCCTGGGTCGCGTGCGGCTCCACGGCCTTGGCGGCGAAGCGCGAGTCCTGGACCTCCTGTGCCTCTTCTTTCTTCACGCTGCGCTTCACCTTGCGCGGGAAAGGCAGCGGATTGGCGGAAGGCTGGTCACCTCGCATGGGCTGGCGGGCGATGCGGCGATAGATGTCCTGCTCGGTAGCGGGCTGGATCTTCACCCGCTTGCGCGTGACCAGTTCCACCTGCATCCCGGTCAAGGCGACCGGCTGGCCGCCATCGTTGGTGATGACCAGCAGCACCGGCAGCAGTTCTTCTTCCTTGTACTTGATGCGAAACACTCCCTGGGTCTTGTCGGGGACGTCGTAGGGATCGGCCGCTATCGCCAGCTTCTCCTTCTCGCTGGTGTCGTGCGCGGGATAGGTCTTGGCGTCCGCGGGCTTGGGCATGACGAAGCCCTTCTCGTCCTTGGCTGCCAGGTGCGGCGCCAAGAACATTGCGACCGCAGCAACGGCAGTGACCACCATCGGCATGGGGAGGCGCAACGGCATACTGCCTGATTATCCTCCGGCGTGGCGGTTTCATCCAGCGCCGGACCAATGACCCAATGGCTCAATTTACAATGCCCCTGCATGTATTTCCTCTACAGCGTGTTGCTGGGCTTGGCCGTGGTGTTGACCGCGCCCTGGTGGCTGGCACGCATGCTGGCGCAGGGGAAGTATCGTGCCGGGCTGGGCGAGCGCCTGGGAGGAGTGCCCGCGCGGCTTGCACCCCAGCGCGCCGAAAAACAGGCGCGCCGGGGACCCCGCCTGGGCTCCGCCCAGGGCTGCATATGGGTGCATGCGGTTTCGGTCGGCGAGGTGCTGGCGGTCAGCGGCTTGGTGGCGGGCTTGCGCGCGCGCTTTCCCGATCGCCGCGTGCTGGTCTCCACTACTACCGATACCGGCCAGAAGTTGGCGCGCGAGCGCTTCGGAGAGGAGAACGTCTTCTACTATCCAGCGGACTTCGGCTTTGCCATCCGGCCCTATTTGCGGGCGTTGCGGCCCTGTCTGGTGGTGCTCGCGGAAAGTGAATTCTGGCCCAACTTCCTCCGCTTGGCGCGGCATGCCGGGGCCCGTATCGCGGTGGTGAACGCCCGCATCTCCGACCGCTCACTGCCCCGCTATCTTCGGCTGCGCACGCTCTGGCGGCACGTGCTCGGCGATCTCGATCTCTTTCTCGCCCAGAGCGAGGAGGACGCCCGCCGCCTCGTCGCCATGGGCGCGCCAGAAGCTCGCGTCAGCATCGGGGGCAATTTGAAGTTCGACGTGCAGCCGCCGGAGGCGCTGCCCGCGATCGAGATGTTGCGCCGAATCCTCGCGCCGGCAACGGCTGTTGTGGTGGGCGGCAGCACGGCGGAAGGCGAAGAGCCCATTGTGTTGCGGGCATTCAGTGCGGTGCTGGAAGAGCATCCGCGCACCGTGCTCATCCTGGCGCCGCGGTACCCTGAGCGTTTCACTGCGGTGGCCGATCTGCTCGCCGCTTCGGGCTTGAGATTCTGGCGGCGCTCGCAGCTTGCCGGAGGTGAATCGCTCAGTGGTGGCGTGATCCTGCTCGACACCATCGGTGAACTGGCGGCGCTGTACTCGCTGGCGTCTGTAGCATTCGTCGGTGGGAGCCTGGTCGCGCGCGGCGGACACAATATCCTGGAGCCGGCGCAGTTTAGTGTGGCCACGCTCGTCGGACCACACACTGAGAATTTTCGAGACATCATCAGTATCTTCGCGCGCGCGGGCGCGGTGAGGATCGTAAGTCTGGAAGGATTCGCCGGCGAACTCATGCGGCTGCTGGACGACGCCGGTGCGCGCCAGGAGCTTGGCCGCCGCGCTGCCGAGGTGGTGCGCCAACAGCGGGGCGCCACCGAGCGCACTCTCGCGGCACTGGCTTCTTTGCTGGCCGACCAGCCGGCGCCTGAGGCCGTGCCCAACGCTCTGGAAACCACGCCATGAGCGCCCTTTCGCTGCTGTTCGGCGCTGCGGTGAGCGCGCGCAACGCCCTTTACAGCCGCGGCGTGCTGCCCTCCCGCCGGCTGCGACGGCCGGTGGTCAGCGTCGGCAACCTCTCCGTCGGCGGATCAGGGAAGACGCCGTTCGTCCTGTTGCTAGGCGAGCTGCTGAAGCAGCGTGGCATCGCCTTCGACGTGCTCTCGCGCGGCTACGGGCGCCGGACTCGCGGGGTCGCCGTCGTCGATCCCGGGGGAACCTCCCGCGAGTTCGGAGATGAGCCGCTACTGATCGCCCGCAAGCTGCAAGTCCCGGTGATCGTCGGCGAGGAGCGCTTCGCTGCCGGACGACTGGCGGAAGAGCGCTTTCCCTCACGCCTGCACCTGCTGGACGACGGCTTCCAGCACCGCGCCCTGGCGCGCGATTTCGATATCGTCCTGGTCACCGCCGAGGACGCGCACGACCGCCTGCTGCCGGCCGGCCGCCTGCGTGAGCCGCTCTCCGCGCTCACCCGCACCGACGCCGTGGTGCTCACCAGCGGCGCCCCAGCGGACATGTTCCCGCTCGAGGGCAAGCTGGTGTGGCGCGCGCACCGCACCCTCGCACCCCGCGATGTCCCTGCACACCCGCTGGCCTTCTGCGGCATCGCTCGTCCGCAGAACTTCTTTGTGCAACTGCGGAATGCAGGGATCGAGCTGGCCGCCGAAGCCACCTTCCGCGATCACCATCAGTACACGGAGAGGGATGTCCGAGAACTGATGACGATGGCCGCTCGCTCCGAGGCCGGCGGCTTCGTCACCACGGAGAAGGATGCCGTCAACCTGGGCGGCTACTTCTCCGCCCTGAAACCGCTGGCCGTGGTCCCGGTGAAGATGGAGCTGGCAGACGCGGAGCACGCGCTAGACGCGATGCTCGGCACCATTCGGCAGCGCCGCGGAAAGCCCGTGTAGCGCCGGCGTCTCGCCGGCTGTCGTGAGGGCGTCCCGCCCTCACCCCCGCGAAGCCATCCGACTTCCGCGTTCCTGCCCCGCATGAGAGAATCGAGCGTCTCTCATGCACAAGCTTTCCAAGCACGCCGAGCGCCTGCTGCGCATCGTGGAGTCGTTTCCCAAGGTCACGGTGACCGTGCTCGGCGACCTGGTGGCCGATGAGTTCATCTTCGGCGAGATCTCCCGTGTGTCGCGCGAGGCCCCGGTGCTCATCCTCAAGCACTGCGAGCGGACGATCGTGCCCGGAGGCGGCGCCAACGCCGTGTACAACCTCGCCGACCTGGGCGTGACCGTGCTGCCGGTCGGTGTGGTGGGCGACGACGAGCCCGGCCGCGCGCTGCTCGAGTGCTTCCGCAAGAAAAAGATCGCGCTCAGCGGCATCCTCCGGCTGAAGGGACACACCACCGTCACCAAGACGCGCATCCTTGCAGGGCACACGCACACGCAGCGCCAGCAGGTGGTGCGCGTGGACCGCGAATCGGCGGAGCTGCCCGATGCCGAGGTGCGGCGGCGGCTGGCGGCGCTGGCGCGCGAGTATGCCGAGGCTTCCGACGCGCTGCTGGTCTCCGATTATGGCTATGGCGCGGCCACGCCGGAAATGCTGACGGCGGTACGGGTGAAACGCGCGCTGGACGGCATTCCCATCACCCTGGATTCGCGCTACCGGCTGCTCGCGTACTCCGGAGTGACCGCGGCCACGCCCAATCAGCCCGAGGTGGAAGAGGTCCTGAACACCGAGATCGGCAACGACAGCGAGCGCCTGCGCTCGGCGGGCAAGACGCTGGTGCAGCGCATGAAGCTGGACTCGCTGCTGATCACCCGCGGGCGGCACGGGATGGTGGCCTTCGCGCGCGGCCGCAAACCGGTCGCGATCCCCATCTACGGCAGCGACCAGGTGGCCGACGTCACCGGCGCCGGCGATACCGTGATCGCGGCCTTCACTGCGGCCCTTGCGGCGGGCGCTTCCACCGAAGAGGCGGCGCAGTTGGCCAATTACGCCGGCGGCATTGTGGTGATGAAACGCGGGACAGCCACGGTAACCCGCGACGAACTGATAAACGCGGTTCGGGGCGACCGTGCGGCTGGATGATTGCTGTTGCGATCGGCTCTCCAATGACCCAATGGCCCGATCACCCGATTCGCATGCCCCCGTGGTAAAACAGGAACCACGAATGCCGGCTGACAACAAGGTGCTCGAGCGTGGCGCTCTGCGCGAACGGGTCGCAGCATGGCGGCGCGCCGGGGAGCGCATCATCCTGACCAACGGCTGTTTCGACGTGCTGCACGTCGGCCACGTCCGCTATCTGCGCGGGGCCAAGGCGCTGGGCGGGCGCGTGATCGTGGCCGTCAATGACGACGCCTCGGTCCGCGCGCTCAAGGGTGCAGGACGCCCGCGCATGCCGGCCGCCGAGCGCGGCGAGATCCTTGCCGCCCTCGCCGACGTGGACGCGGTCGTGATTTTCCCCGAGCCGGATGTGCGCCCGCTGTTGCGCGAGCTGCGTCCCGACATCCACGCCAAGGGCACCGACTACACGGCCGAGACCGTGCCCGAACGCGACGTGGTGGCGGAATACGGCGGGCGCGTGGCCATTGTCGGCGATCCCAAGGACCACTCCACCTCCGGCCTGTTGCGCAAATGGAAAAGCTGCTGATCCTGCGCCTGGGTTCGATGGGCGACATCCTGCACGCCCTGCCGGGGGTGGCGGCGCTGCGGCGAGCCTTCCCGTCGGCCACGATAGCGTGGGCGGTGGAGCAGCGCTGGTCAGAGCTGCTGTGCGCCACGGGCGCCGAGAATGCGGCTTCAGGATCGCCGGAGAAACCTCTGGTTGACCGCGTTCACTTCATCAACACCGTCGCGTGGCGCAAGGCAGTGTTTTCGGACGAGACGTGGAAGCAAGCATGGACTGCGATGAGCGCTTTGCGCGCCGCTCACTATGAGCTCGCCGTGGACTTCCAGGGCGCATGGAAGTCGGCGGGGCTAGCCTGGTGGAGCGCCGCGGCGGAGCGCGTCGGCTTCGACCGTCCGTGCGAGCGTCCGGCAGCTATCTTCTACACCCGCCGCGTGCGTACGACTTCGCCCCACGTGGTTGACCAGGGGCTGGAACTGGCCGCGGCCGTCACGGGACAGCAGCCGGGGCCACCATGCTTTCCTCTGCCGTGCAGCGCGACCAGTGAAGCCTGGTGTCACGACAAGCTCCGCCGGCGCGGGCTGCAGGATTTCGCCCTGCTCAGTCCGGGCGCGGGCTGGGGCGCCAAGCTCTGGCCCCCGAAGAATTATGGCCAGGTCGCCGCCGCGCTGGCGGGCGCGGGCCTGCCGTCGCTCATCAACTTCGGTCCCGGCGAAGAAGAACTGGCGCGCGCCGTGGAGCAGGCCAGCGGAGGCGCCGCCCAGCCGCTATGCTGCTCGCTCAGTGAACTGATCGCCCTCGCCCGCCGGGCGCGTCTGTTCATCGGCGGGGACAGCGGCCCCATGCATCTGGCAGCCGCGCTCAGTGTTCCCGTGGTCGCCATCTTCGGTCCCACCGATCCCGCCCGCAACGGTCCTTATGGGACGCGCAGCATCACCCTGCGCCACGCCGCCAGCACGACTTCCTACGCGCACCACGACCGGCCGGACGACGCTCTGCAATCGATTCCCACCGAAGAGGTGGTGCGCGCCGCCCTGCGGCTGCTGGAGGCTGGGCGATGACTGGCTGGGCGATGACTGGCTGGACCAGGATCGCGCGGCGCATCCGCGTGCCCGTCGGATTCGTGTTCGCGGCGTTCTATCTGTGGCGGGCGCGGCCTTCCTGGGCCGGCCTGGCCGCGGGCGGCGCCATCGCGGCCATCGGGGTGGCGCTGCGCGCGTATGCCTCCGGATATCTGCGAAAAGCGAGTGAACTCACCACCACCGGGCCTTACGCTTACACCCGCAATCCACTTTATCTGGGCTCGCTGATTATCGTGGCCGGATTCGCGCTGGCGGCGCGCAACCTGTGGATCGCACTCGCGATGGCGGTGATCTTCGTCGCCATTTACCTGCCGGTGATGGGCTTCGAAGAGCAGTTCCTGCGCGCGCAGTTTCCAGGCTTCGATGAATATGCGCGGCGCGTTCCCCGCCTGCTGCCACGGCTCTCCGCGGCCGCAGGCCCGCGCGGCGAGTTTTCTTTGGACCTGTATATGAAGCATCGCGAGTACAATGCAGCGCTGGGGGCCGCCGCGGTCATGGCGGCCCTGATTTTCAAACTGGTGTGGTTATCACGCTGATCGCCTGACCCTGGTGGAACGACTCTTGCCTACGATCCGCACAGCCCACCCCATCACGCGAAAACCGCGCGTGATGGGGACCCCGGCGGTAGTGGTCGCGCTGCTGGTTTCCGCCGTTCTCTGCTACCCCAGAACGCCAAGATCAGGCGTTCTGGGGACCCCGGTGCCGGGGCAGACGGCGCCGCCACAACGCCCCGGCCCGGGCCCAGGGGCCGTCATCGAGTCCGAATCGCGCATCACGACGCCTCCTCCGTCGCACTCGTTCCCCAACGGGCAAGCGCTTTCCTACGACGTGGAGTGGCGCTTGCTGACCGCCGGCACCGCTACCCTGCGCCTGGATGCCTCGGGCAAGGAAGAGCGGGTGACTGCAACGGCCGATTCCACCGGCGTTTTTTCCCTGCTCTATCCCGTCCACGACCGCTTCGACGCCTTGTTCGATCCGCGCACCTTCTGCTCCGTCCGCATCACCAAGCACACGGAAGAGGGCTTCCGCCGGCTGGATACCTCGATCCGCTTCGACTACGCCCGGCGCAAGAGCGTGCTGCAGGAAAAAAATCTGCGAAGCGGCCACAGCAAGCAAGACGAGAACGAGATTCCCGGCTGTGTGACCGACGTAGTGTCCGGCATCCTCTACCTGGGCTCGCGGCCGCTCGAGGTCGGCCAGACCTACACCTTCCCGCTGAACGACGGCGGCAAGACCAACGACGTACGGGCACGCGTGGAGGCGCGGGAACAGATCAAGACACCGGCAGGCACGTTCCACACTCTGCGGGTGCAGCCCGAGGCCGCAAGCGGCGTGGTCCGCAGCAAGGGACGGATCTGGATCTGGTATTCCGACGATGCCAACCACATCCCGGTGCAGATGCGTGCCCGCCTGTTCTGGGGAACGCTCACCTTGCGGCTGACGCGGGTTGAGAAGAAGTGAACGCGATTTGCAGGGGTGCGGCTTCAGCCGCACCGTGAGTAACCTCTCAAGAATTATTGTCATCCTGAGGGAGCGCGAACGGCGCTTGCGCCGCGAGCGCGACCGAAGGACCTGCTTTTCCGAGGGTGCACTCTCGCGGCCCGCGAACAACAGGTCGCTCGACTTCGCGCTCCGTTCGCAAGCTCACGTCGCGCTCGCTTCATTTCATAACGGCAATGACGGCACGGCTGAAGCCGTACCCTTTCAAAGCTCTTCAGGGATTACTGCAAGCGGAACCGCTCCCGCATGAGCCGCTGCAGGCGCGGCTTATAGAGGATGTCGTAGGCGAATTCCTTGTCCGGGAACATGGCCAGGGCGGCGCGTTTGGTATTGGCTACCAGCTCGGAGGCCTGTTCGAGGGTCAGGCTGGTGTCCTGGCAGATCACCGACATCACCATGCTCATCATGATCTGCAAGCGGCGTATCCTTCGGTTCTCGTCCTCGATCTCGGCCTGACTTTGGGGTTCCTCTCGTCTCTCCGGAGTGTCCATTCGGCCCTCAAATAAGAAAATCCTGTACACCAGCGATCCCCGGGGTCCCCGGCAAACCCGGTCTTGGCTTCCTGGGGTGGTGGGACACATTGTTGGATGTCCACTCCGGGCCCGATGTTGCGCCGCGAGGGTGCCTGCCACTTTCGAGCCGTCC
Source organism: uncultured Acidobacteriota bacterium (assembly GCA_963704285.1). GTDB lineage: Bacteria > Acidobacteriota > Terriglobia > Terriglobales > Acidobacteriaceae > JAHFUA01. Next base: position 722,275 of record OY969886.1, read on the forward strand.
CCCGGATTCTGCGCGCATCATACACCGCCAACGCGAGCTTTCCTCGCACCAGCGGTGTGCCTTCCCGATTACAATAGTAACCGCTCCAGTCTCCGCATGATTCCGGAGGTCCGCATGGATCCCAAGCCGCAGTCGCAACCCAAGCCAACTCGCAGCCCTGAGTCCGCTGACGAACCATTGGTAGACGTTTTTGGCACGAAGGAAGATTCCGAAGCCTTGGTCGTCCATGGACTGCTCGATTCCGCGGGCATCGATTCGGTGATCGTGTCTCTGGACGCGCCGCAGGAAGTGCTGCCGGGCGTGGGCGGCGTGGTGATCCGCGTCGCGGCGGAGAATGCGGAAGAGGCGCGGCGGCTGATCGAGGAGTACCGCACCTCCGCCGAGCAGGCGACGGACGATGACGAGAAGGAAGACCTCAGCGGCCCGGCAGCCTAGGCTCGACGCCGCGCCCATCCAGATAGAAGGTGACGGCGCCGTGCGCGTCGGTGCGGAAGGTGGCGATGCCCGATCCTCCCAGGCGCGCCAGCACTTCCTGCCGCGGATAGCCGAACGGGTTGTGAGCGCCCACTGAGATCACGGCGTAACGCGGGCGCACCGCCGCCAGGAATTCCGGTGTCGACGACGTGGCGCTGCCGTGGTGCCCCACTTTCAGCAGGTCGGCGCGCGCATCGCCGTTGGCCGACATCAGCCGTTCAATGCGTTTCTCCGCGTCGCCTTCCAGCAGGGCCGCAGTCTCTCCGTAGCTCAGCTTGAGCACCAGCGTGTCGTTGTTCTGCGGACGCTTGCCGGGAGTCCAGTCGGGCGGCGGCGCCAGCACCTCGACGCCCGCCCCGCCGAAATCGAAGCGTGCCCCCGCGCGGAACTCCTTGAGCTCCATCGCCTGCCGGCGCGCCTCCTCGAGCAGCGCGGCCAGTTCCGCGCTCTGGGGACGGCCGCTGATCCACAGCTCGCGGGGATGAAAGTTGGCGATGACGGCGCGCATCCCTCCAATGTGGTCGGCGTGCGCGTGGCTGATGGCCACGGCATCCAGGCGCACCATGCCCCGCGCCCACAGGTAGGGCGAGACGACGTCCTCGCCCAGATCGAAATGCGATCGCGGCTGGCCGGTGAGCCCGCCGGCATCCACCAGCAAGGTCCGGCCCTGCGGCGAGACCACCAGCAGGGAGTCTCCCTGGCCCACGTCCAGCGCGGTGACCTCGAGCATGCCGGGGCGCAGTTGCGGTGTGGGCGGTACCAGCGCGATCCAGGCGGAGGCGGCGAGCATCGCCGCCAGCCCGGCAACGGCCAGCGCCCGCCGGCGGCGCACCGCAATCATGGCCAGCGCAAACGCCGCCCCAAACGCCAGCAGAGCCACCGTGGTCGGAGTCGCCACGCGCAGTCCGGAAGCCCGTATGCCGCCCAGCAGCCGGACGCTGCCAGTGATGCCGTGGAGCAACAAAGCGGTCAGCGACGCCGGCAGCCACGCCAGCACTCTCGACAGATAGCTGAGCAACACTGTCAGCATGGCCATCGGCGTCAGCACGGCGGTGAGCGGAACGACGACCGAGTTCGACGGGACGGTCAAGAGGGCCGCGCGGTGCGCGTACACCGCCATGGGCGCGACCATCGCCATCTGCATCAGCGCCGCGATCAGCAGCACCTCGCCCGTGGCTACCACAGCGCCCGCAGCGCTGCCGACGATCCAAAGCGGGGAAAGCGCCACCGGCTCCCCCTGGTGTCCGGGAATGAACCGCGCCAGCCGTCCCGCGATCAGCCGCAGGTCGAGCCGCCACTGCGCCAGCCGCGGCTCCAGTTGCAGGTCATAGTCGGTGGATTCCAGAAACACGAGCGCGCGCCGGTAGCGCTCCAAAGTGCGCTCCAGGAGCGGCAACCCGATGCCTCCGATGGCCAGCACGGCGATGAATGTCATCTGGAAACTGGGGTCGAAGAGCGCCCGCGGATCGAGCACCAGCAGCGCCAGCGCGGCAATCCCGAGCGCGTTCAGCGGCGCCCGCGAGTCGCGGTAGAGCAGCCGCGCCAGGAGGTAGATCCAGAGCATGAACGTGGCCCGCAGCACCGGGGATCCCAGGTCGGTGAGCAGGGTGTACGCGCCCGTGACCAGCATGGTCACGATGGTAGTGACGCCTTCACCCAGGCGCAGGCGCCGCAGCAGCCAGAACACCGGGAACGCCATCAGCCCGACATTCATCCCGGAGACCACCAGGATGTGATAGGTGCCGGTGCGCTGGAAGTTCTGCCGCGTCTCGCGGTCGATGAGTGAGGCCTCGCCGATCAGCATGGCCGTGAGGATGGGAGCGTTGCGCGGCCCCCAGAGGAGGCTCATTTGCGCCAGCAGGCTGCGCCGCGCGGCCGCGATCCACGCACCTGCGCGCGATCCGCCGCGGCCATCGAGGAGCTCGACCTCCGCCACCCGGGTCGAGCCCAGAGCGTCAATGCCCTGGCGCCGCAGGTAACCTCGCGTGTCCACCGCGCCGGGATTGCCGTAGTTGCGCGGCAGACGCAGCGGCGTCCGCAAGCGTATCCGCTGCCCGTAGAGAAAGACCACGGGCTGCCCGCCGGAGTCTGCCTCTTTCGCCGGATAGTAGATCGTCAGCCGGATTCCGCCGGCCACCGGCGCCACGCGGCCTTGTTCATCCGCAGCCGACTCGGCCTCGAGCTCGATCCTCTGCTCCGGGGTTCCGAACCGGCCCTCGCGCAGAGTGCCGTCGCGCAGGAGGTAGCCGGTGACGGTGACCGCGCCGCGTTCACAGAGGCGCGCCAGTTCGTTGGGGGCGCCGGCCGCGCCTTCCAGTTCGAACGAGAGCGCACCCACAAACACCAACGCGCCCAAGGCGAGCGCCACCGCTGCCGCGAAACGCCGCCCCAGGAAGTACGCCGCCCCGCCCAGGAACGCGGCCGCTGCCGTCGTCCACCACAGCGGCGGCCGCCACGCGTATGTGCTCAGCAGGATGCCGGCTGCGAATGCGAGCGCTGCCCAGAAAACCGGCTGGCGCGTGGCTGGCAGGGAACGCGGCATGCAGGACGGTGATGATATGCATGCCCGCGCGCGGGGCAAGGGGCCTTTCGGCCCTAAGCCCTAGCGGACGAACTGGAGCACGCTCTCGATGTGGAACGTCTGCGGGAAGAGATCGACCAGGTGCGCCTCTTCGATCCGGTAGCCGGATCCCATCAGCACGGTCAGATCGCGCGCCAGCGTGGCGGGATCGCAGGAAACGTAGGTAATGCGCGGCGTGCCGCTATCCGCCAGCAGTCCCGCCACCCTTTGGCTCAGCCCGGCTCGCGGCGGGTCTATGACAATCAGATCAACCGGCCGCTCAATGCTTCCCACGAAGCGCTCGACGGGCTCGTGGAAGCAGTGCACGTTTGCCGGGCAGTTCTGCGTCAGATCTTGGAACGAGAAGGGCGCAGATTCAACTGCTCCAACTTCGCGGAACTTCTTTGCCAGCACAAGAGAGAACAACCCCGTCCCCGCGTACAGGTCAAGGGCGTAACCTCCCGCCCGGCCTTCAGTCACCAACTCCACCAGGTTGTCGATGAGAAAACGGTTGGTCTGGAAGAACGAGCCGGCGCTGACGTGGAAGTTGGCGGTCGCGGTCGAGTACACGAGGTGATCGGAGCCAAAGATCGCCTTCAACTCGGCCGGGATGTGCTCGCGCTCCAGCGCGCTCTGCCCGGTTGCGTGGAACACAGCAACGCCTATGATCTCCGGGAGCACCTCGCGCAGGGCGACCACAAACTGCGGCAGGTCAGACTTTCGACCGCGGTGCCAGCCTGTCTCTTGGACCGTCAGCTCGGCCAAGAGCTGCGTGTCGTCGGCGTTGGCGAAAAATTCGATCTCCGTGAGGTCGGCGCTCGTTTTGTCCGCGCGCCCCAGCTCCCACAAAGCGCCGATCGCCCGGTTAATGAGTGGTGAGCTGATCGGACACTGCTCCACCGCCAGCAGCTCGCTCCAGCGCGACCGGTTGTAGCCCAGCACAAACGGATGCGTGCGGAGCCGCAGCCGCGTGCGGTTGCGGTAATTCCACAGAGACGAAGCATGAACGTGGATCTCCTGCGTAAGCTCGATCTTGGCGACGCGCCGCAGCGTCTCCCGCAGGATCGCCGACTTGATCTGCAACTGGTGCTCATAGCTCGAGTGCTGGTAGTGGCAGCCTCCGCACTGGCCGAAGTACGGACAGCCGGGCGCAACCCGATGCGGCGAGGCTTCGAGGATCTTCTCGGCGCGAGCACGCGCGAATCCCGGCTTCTGCTCGGTGATCCCGGCCTCGACGCGTTCCCCTTCCAGCACCAACGGCAAGAAAACCGCCTTGCCTGGACCCTTCTCGTCCGCCGGCAGGCGCGCCAGCCCATTGCCGCCATAGATCAGTTTGTCGATGGTTAGGATCAAGCTTGGCTCTTAGCCGCTTTGGCTGACTGCTGAATGCTACATGTAGAACAAGCTCAGACGCGGCAGCCCGTAACGCTCCAGCAGCATCTTGTGGACGTACTGTTTGTGCAACTGTTCGATCTGCGCCCCGGGCATCTTGCTGCGATAGGGCGCGATCTCGCGCTCGGCTTGTGCGCGCAGGGCCACCAGTTCCTCATCCGGTGTGCCCGCCAGCAGGACCGCGAACAGCTTCTCTTCCATGACCGTCAGCCGGCGCTCCAGGTCTTCGAGTTTGGGAGCGGCGGAGAGCCCCGAGGCCAGGTCGCGCAGGGAGCGCGCTGTCTCGCCAGCCAGCGGACGCGCCGCCTCCGGCAGCTTCGTGCGCTCGATCTGCGCGGCGTTGCGCGTCAAATAGGCGGCGATCTCGCCCGGCTCGAGCGCTGCGCGCTTCTCGGACGCCCGGGCCGTTCCCACCGCGGCTTCCTTCATGTCCGCGGCTGCGGCCAGCACCTCCTGCGAACAATAGGCCAGGCCATTCACCCGGCGCTGCGTTTTTCGTGGCCGCCGTTCGTAGCGCTCAAACGTAGCGTCAATGCCCCGCAGCACCGCTTCCAGCGGGATGCCCGCATCCTTCCAGGTCTCGATCAGCGCCCAGTCCAGGGTTGAGAGCAGGAGCGTCGTGCCACGCTGCCGCTGAAAGTGCTCCTCGATCTCGGTGAAGTAGTTGAAGTAGTTTTCCACTGCCCTAAAACCCAGCCAAAGTCGCAGATTTGGCGCACAGTTGGCGCACACAATCTTGGCAGGCTAATACCAACAGTGGCGCTGGCGTCAGTATTAGGCTACATGCCAGAGGCCCACCAGCAACAGATAGAAATCCTCACCGCCGAAGAACTCGCCGGACGGCTGAAAGTCCTGCCCTCGTGGGTCACTGAGATGAGCAAGCCCAGCCGCACCAGCGACCCGATCCCGGTCACCAAGCTCGGCAAGCACAACCGCTATGCGTGGGGCTCCAAGAACCTCACGGCGTGGCTGCATAGGAGAGGACTATGAAAGGCTACTCGGTACAGAAGCACCACGGCAACTGGATCGTCCGCTGGTCGGAATACAAGGACGGCAAACGGACGCAGCCAACGCACATCCTCGCCAGCGTCAAGACCTACCCGAAGAAGTCCGAGGTTGAGCCGTTGGCACAAGAATACATGCGGGGCGTCCGCAAGACCCGCACCGTCCAAGCCGGTGCGAGCGTCAAGCAGTTCGTTGGTGGCGTGTTCTTTCCCAAATGCAAAGAGCGCCTCTCTGGCAACACGGTGAAGCTCTACCAGCAGGCGTGGAACCGCTTGGAAGCGCACCTCGGTCACATGCGGCTGCGTGACGTTCGCACCTGCGACGTGCAGGCGGCGCTCGACGCCATCCACGCCGACCGGGGCGAGGAACTGAGCCATGACGTGTACATGCACTGCAAGGTCACATGCTCGGCAATTTTCTCGCTGGCGCTCAGGCTAGGGCACCATCCGGGGCCGAATCCCGAGGACGGCAGCAGCGTCCGGGGTTGGGGGCACAACAACCACCGGGAGAATGCCGCCGCGACGCTGGAGGAAATGAGTCCCGGAACTCGGATTGGGTTATCAGCCATCTGTGCCGGGCGAGAAGATCGGCTTCGTTCGTCATCTTCCGTTATTGGGAATCCTTCTTCGCTTTCAAGCTGACGAAAAACTGTTACGTCTACCTTGTACATACAACCTCCGATGATTCCCCGCCGCATCGTGACCATTCTATCTTCGCCAGACGTTTTTTGGTCACCCCTGCCCGGCGGGGCACGGGATGGGATCAACGGCGTGTTCGCTGAACTTCGGTAACCGTGCCGTCAGCCCAACTGCTCGCCTAGTTGCCAACGCCGCGACTCTGCTTTGGGATGATACCTAGCTTTGATAAGGTTTCATTTGAGACCGCAAGACCGCCGACTTCAACTTCGTCCCCGAACCAGCAGAATTGGGTGTGACCGCCAGTTCCGGGGAACCGGAAGTGGACTCGCACCTCACCAAAGTCCAATTTCAAGGCGTCATTGTTTGCTGCGATGTTGTCAGTGATTCCCAGTGGCACGAACTGCCTGAGCGTGAGTTCTTTTAGATCGGCACGGCGAAGCGTGAAAATATTCAGAGGGTCAGCGATTATAGGCGTTTGAGACAAATAGCATTTTTCGCCGGAGTAGCCACGATAGAACGCATTGCCCTCGACCCTATCCGACACCACTGGAAACATGGATGCGTTAACGATCCTGAATGTAACGTCGATGTAAGGGTCAACGGTCTCTAGGTGTAGCTTCGTGCTAGTTCCGCAGACGATGAGTCTCTTACTCATATCCGCTGAATCTTCATCCGCCAGCTTTTCAAATTCGCTCTTTGTCCCTTGGCTTCCCGCAGACGGCATCTCATCGTCCGGCCTTGTCTTTGATTTGGACGAGCGAATCGCCAACAAGTGCAATATCCCGCCTCCAATGACACATACGGCAAACCCGGCTATGAGCAAACTCTTGACCAGTTCGCTCATATACGATTGCCCACTGTGCTGCCAGATTCGGAGTTGGTTGTAGCCGACCGCTATACCGATCAGCACGCCCACCACTGTCAGAGCATGGTAGCCTACCGTAAATGCCGAACGAGTCGCTTGTTTCATCCTGAAATTGTGCAGGATTTTGTAACGTGTGTCTACTTAATGTCGCGTTTCGGAGGGAGGCGCTAGCGCGATTCTGGCGTTTACTCTTGTGATATGGCCCTCCGTAACCTGTCCGTAACCTTGACCATGTATGCCTGTATGGCAAGATAGGGGCATGAAACGCACAGCGATGTTCCTCCGCCCCGACCAGCTAGAGAAGTTGGCCGGCCTTTCGCGCAAAACGGGAGCGCCGGTCGCCGAGTTGATCCGCCGGGCGATTGACGCGTACCTGAAAAAGGAGACGAAATGAAAATTATGATACAGGACGCCCCGTCTGGCGCAGCGCTAGTATCGGGGGCGACCTGTCCCAAGTGCCAAGGAACTGACACCCGAATTCTCGAAGAGTTATCCGATACAGATCGGTGGGTTTGTAGCACGCTTCTGTCGCCAGAACGCGGTGTCTGCGGAAACAAATTTCGGCTTCCTACCTCGGAAAGGCCGCTTCCTCCCGCAGAAGCGGGGGCAGTATCCTTCGATTCGGAAATGACCACCACCGCTTTAGAACTGCCGGAATATAAGATCGTCCGCAACTTGGGCGTCGTACAGGGGCTCACGGTGCGGTCACGGTCTGTTCTCGGCAACATCGGAGCTAGCCTGCAAATGACGATGGGCGGGGACATCACCCTGTTCACGAAGATGTGCGAACAGTCCCGGCAGGAAGCCTACAAACGGATGCTGAAACAGGCGATTGAGGCCGGGGCGAACGCCGTCATCAGCATGCGCTACGACGCCACAGAGATTGCGCCGGGCGTCACTGAAGTGCTGGCGTATGGCACGGCGGTAGTAGTGGAACCGGAGACGAAGTGATGAAGGTCACCTTCAAGAACGGGAAAACGGCAGATGTATTCCGACGCTGCGCGGCCCCGGACTCGGGGCGGTTTTTCTGCGTGGATTGCTGGGAATACAGGAGTGCGGACACTATCCCTAACACCGATTCCTGCTTCAGGGCGGATCACAAGCTCTACCACGTCTGCGACCAGCACGACGAGGGGTCGCGCCTTGAGGAACGGATGGAGATGCCGGGCGAGACGGCGACAAGCCCCCGCAAGAAGCACCTGAAGGATTTGAAGCAGGGGAGGCGGCGGTTGTGACGGCCTCGGAACTGCGAACGAAAGAAGCTTACGAGAAGGACGGCTGGACTGTTCTCAGCAGCGGTTGCTTGGCGCACAGTTGGCGCACACTTCACTCCGGCAACACCCTGCAACACCCCACAACACCCCGCTTCGCCCCAGTACAACCAACAACATACCCGCCAACCAGACTTGTTGAAGTAATTTTCCATGGCGACTGCGGCGGGATGGTCACTAGCTTGGCTCTTGGCTCTTAACTCTTGGCTCTTAGCTTCTTTTTGTCCTCAGCGTCCTCGGCGGTTTTGGGTTTTCGCGTGTTGCGCTCCCAAATGATCCGCAGACCTTCGAGGGTGAGCAGGTCATCCACCGCACCGATGTACTTCGACCCTTGGCCGATCAGCGACGCCAATCCGCCGGTGGCGACCACTCTCGTCTCCGGGCCGAGTTCGGCAAGCATGCGCTCCAGGATCGCATCCACCAATCCCAGATATCCGTAGTAAAGCCCGGACTGAATGCTGCCGACGGTGTTGGCGCCGATCACGCGCGGCGGCTTGCGAATATCCACGCGCGGCAGCCGCGCCGTGCGTTCGAACAGCGCGTCCGCGGAGATGCCGATCCCGGGCGCGATCACGCCGCCCAGGTACTCGCCCTTGGCCGAGATCGCGTCGAAAGTGGTGGCGGTGCCGAAGTCCACGATCACGCACGGCCCGCCGTACTTCTCGTACGCGGCCACACCGTTCACGATGCGATCGGCGCCCACTTCCGCCGGGTTGTCGTACTGCACCGGCATTCCGGTCTTCACGCCGGGTTCGACGAACAGGGCCTGGCTGTGGAAGTAGCGTTCGCAGACTTCGCGCAGCACCGAGTCCATGGGCGGCACGACCGACGAGATGATGATGCCTTTGATGGCCGCTACCTTGATGTCGGCCATGGCGAATAGGTTGCGGAACAGCACGCCGTACTCATCCACCGTCTGTGTCTGGATGGTGGCGACGCGCCAGTGCGCCACCAGCTCCCTGTCGCGGTTGCCAGTGGCAAAAACCCCGAGCACCGTGTTGGTGTTGCCAACATCGAGGACTAAGAGCATTTGTTCATTGATCCATTGATTCATTGATCCATTGATTCATTGGAACTGCGCTGCCGCCGTGCCGGCTCAATGACTCAATGAATCAATGAGTCAATGAATCAATCTCCCAATGAATCAATCTCCCTCGCTCCGCCTGAGATCACAGTCCGCATTCCGTTCGCTGTCCGCACCCGCAGAAAACCGTTGGCGTCCAGGCCTTCGGTGACGCCCTCGTAGCCGTCTTCTTCCTCCACGCGCACTGGCCGGCCGCGCGCCGACGAGGAAGCATCTTCGAAGCGGCGGATAATCTCGACGACCGGCTTGCCGCCGTGTGCGCCGCGGCCGGGCGCCAGCGCGCGGTACTCGCGGTGCAGGGATTTTAGCAAAGCGGCGGCCAGCTCCACCCGCGACCACGTCCTGCCGCTCTCGAGCCGCAGCGAAGTGGCTTCGTGCTCCAGCGCCGAGGGGAAGGAGCTCTGGTTTACGTTGAGGCCGATGCCCAGAACCAGGTAGCGCACCCGCGTGGGCTCGGCGTTCATCTCGATGAGAATGCCGCAGAACTTCTTTCCCGCCAGCAGAACGTCATTCGGCCAGCGCAGATCGGGGACCAGGCTGGTGACCTCCTGCACCGCGGCGCGCACCGCCAGGCCGGCGGCGAGCGAGATGGCCAGCGTGTCCGCGGGCGATATCTCCGGCCGCAGCACCAGCGAGCAGTAGATGCCCGCCGATTTTTCCGAAACCCACGAATGCCCGCCGCGGCCGCGCCCCGCCGTCTGCTCCTCGGCGATGAACACGCTGCCTTCCGGCTCGCCCCGAGCGGCGGCGTTCATCGCTTCCGCATTGGTCGAGCCGATACGGAAGTAGTGGTGGATGCGCTCCGCGAAGAGCGTGCCCTTTACCAGCGGCTTCACGAATTCCGGCAGCAGCAGGTCGGGAACTGACTTGAGCCGGTATCCGGTCGCCGGATGTCCGGCGATCTCGACGCCCATGCCGCGCAACTGCTCGACGAATCTCCACACCGCGGAGCGGCTGGTGCCGAGTTCCTCGGCCAGCTTGGTCCCGCTAACCACCACCATAGCGTGGTCGGTGAGCAGGCGCACAATGCGCCCGATGCGGCCATCGGTGCGCGCCTCCAGCTCGGGCGCTGCATGACGACTGCGCAAACGGCGGGTTTTTGCAGTTATCCTGATGGAAGGATTATGAGGGACTCGGCGTGCTCCGCCCAAGGGTTTTCGCACGCCCAGTAGCGCCGCCGTCCCGGCGGCTGTCCTCGCGGGCGGCCCGCCCGCGAGCGTGAGGGCAAGATGCCGTCACCACAGCCGGCCAGACGCCGGCGTTACGTTTACTCCGGCTCCACCCGCAAGCTCATGTCCACCGCCACCACGGAGTGGGTCAGCGCGCCTACGGAGATATACTCCACGCCGGTCTCGGCGTAGGCGCGGACGTTCTCCAGCGTGATCCCGCCGGAACATTCCAGGGGCACGCGGCGGGTGTGCCGGGCGCAGCGCTCGACCGCCTGCTTCACGTCGTCCACCGCCATGTTGTCGAGCAGCACGGCTTCCGCGCCGTGCGTGAGCGCTTCTTCGAGTTCCTTCAGCGAGCGCACCTCGATCTCGATCACCTGCTCGCCGCGGCGGTTGCGGTGCGCGCGCTCGAGCGCCGGCGCGATCCCGCCGGCCACGGCGATGTGGTTGTTCTTGATGAGCACGCCGTCGGAGAGGTCCAGCCGGTGGTTGAAGCCGCCCCCGCACACCACCGCGTACTTGTCCAGCAGGCGCAGCCCGGGGACGGTCTTGCGCGTGTCCAGGATGCGGGCGCGCGTCCCGGCGACCGCGTCCACGAAGCGGCGAGTCAGGGTCGAGATGCCGCTCAGCCGCTGCATGAAGTTCAGGATCACCCGCTCGCAGGAGAGGATCACCCGGGCGTTATGCCGGATGACGGCCACGCTCTGACCGCGGTGCAGGCGCACGCCGTCGAACACTTCCGGATGGCTGGTGACCTCGGGATGCTCGAGCACGGTGCCGTCGAGCGCGGCGAACACGTCGAAGACGCGCGCCACCAGGCCCAGTCCGGCCAGCACGCAATCCTGCTTGGCAATGATGGTAGCCGCAGCCACCTGGTGCGGGTCGACGCAAGCGTAGGTGGTGGCGTCGCGCGTGACGCTGTCCTCGCGCAGCGCGTTCTCCAGGATGCCGGTGATGCGGCGGCTGTGCCAATCCATAACAGTACCGAGTACCAAGTACCGAGTACCGAGTCAAGACTGCGAATCGTGAAATGAAGAACTTACTTCAAGGCCCCCAGCGCCGTGCGCGCCTTCTCGAGCAGCACGTCCAGCTCGGCGGCGCGCTTGCGCAGGCCTTCGACAACCTTCTCCGGCGCCTTGGCCAGGAATTGCTCGTTGGCAAGCTGGCGGCAGGCGTTGGCCTGCTCGGATTCCATCTTCGCCAGATCCTTTTCCAGGCGCACGCGTTCGACAGCGGTGTCCACCTTCTCCTCGTACTCAACCACCACGTCGAAACGCGCCGTATGACGCGCGCTCGGGACCTTCGAGAGCTCCGAATCAACGAACGTAATGCTGCTGACGTTGGCCAGCCGCTCCACCGCTTCGCGATTCTCTTCGACCAAGCGCCGCACGCCATCGTCCCCGAAGACGCGGATGGGCGTGCTCACCTTCGGCTCAACCTTCAGGTCATGCCGGATCTGGCGCACGCTGACGATCAGATCCTGGAGCACGGACATCTTCTCCTCGACCTCGTCGCGGATGAAATGCTCGTTCGGCTGGGGAAACTCCGTTAACGCAATCGATTTCTCCGGCAGGTTCGTGCCGTGGAGGGCATGCCAGAGCTCTTCCGTTATAAACGGCATGAACGGTGAGAGCATGCGGAGAGCACCATCGAACACGATGGTCAGGTTTACCAATGCGAAGGCGAATTCCAGCTTGTTCGCGACGTCAGCGAGGCTGAGCTTCGCCAGTTCGATATACCAGTCGCAGAAATCGCCCCAGAAGAAAGTGTACACGCGGTGAGCGGCCTCATCGAACCGATAGGCTTCGAGGGCCTCGTTTACTTCTCGAGCTGTCCGGTGGAGTCGCGAAAGTATCCAACGCTCGCTGAGCCCGTTCTGCTTTCCAAAACCGCTTTCGATCTGCAATTCGCCGTCGCGAATCAGGCCGGCCTGCTCGGCGCGTTCCATGTTCATGAAGATGAATCGCGCGGCGTTCCAGATCTTGTTGGCGAAGGCGCGGTATCCCTCGGTGCGGGCGGGATTGAAGGCGATGTCGGTGCCAGGCGAGGCCATGGCCGCCAGCGTGAAGCGGGTAGCGTCAGTGCCGTACTTCTCGATGATCTCGATGGGATCGAGGACGTTGCCCTTGGTCTTCGACATCTTCTGGCGCTCGGCATCGCGCACCAGCGCGTGAATGTACACCTCGCGGAAGGGCACGGTGTCGTCGGCGCGGCCGGCGAAGCCGCTGGCCCGCTTGGTCGCGGGGTCCTGGCGGTGGTCGCGCATGAAGTGGCAGCCGAACATAATCATGCGCGCCACCCAGAAGAACAGGATCTCGTAGGCGGTGATCAGCAGCGTGGTGGGGTAGAAGACCTCGAGGTCGCGCGTCTTCTCCGGCCAGCCCAGCGAGGTGAAGGGCAGCAGCCCGGAGGAAAACCAGGTATCGAGCACGTCGGATTCCTGCGTCAGTTGCGTGCTGCCGCAGGTGGCGCATTTTGCCGGGGTCTCGCGTGCGACCGTGATGTGCTGATGCTCGGCGCAATACCACGCCGGGATGCGATGCCCCCACCAGAGCTGCCGCGAGATGCACCAGTCGTGGATGTTCTCCATCCAGTGCAGATAAATGGTTTTGTAATTCTCCGGTGTGAAGCGGACTTCACCCTTCTCCACCACCTCGCGCCCGCGCGCGGCCAGGCTGGGCTCGCCGTGGCTGCCCTGCTTGTTCATCGCCATGAACCACTGCGTGGAGAGCCGCGGCTCAACGACGGTCTTGCAGCGATCGCACTTCCCGATGGGGACGATGTAGTCCTTCATGCCCGCCAGCAGACCGCGCTGCTGGAGGTCGGCGACCACGCGCTCGCGCGCCGCGAAGCGGTCGAGACCGGCGTAGGCCCCGGCGTTCTGGTTCATGTGCGCGGTCTCGTCCATGACGTCGATCTGCGGCAGGTTGTGGCGCAGGCCGGCCTGGAAGTCGTTGGGATCGTGCGCCGGCGTCACCTTCACCGCGCCGGTGCCGAACTCCGGCTGCGCCAGCTCGTCAAGGATGATGGGAATCTCGCGCTCCATCAGCGGCAGCAGCACCCGTTTGCCGTGCAGGTGAGTGTAACGCTCGTCCCGCGGATTGACGGCCACCGCCGTGTCGCCCAGCATGGTCTCGGGGCGCGTGGTGGCGACGGTGATGAATTCGTTGGTGCCGATCACCGGATACTGGATCTCGTAAAGCTTCCCTGGCGTCTCCTCGTGCACCACCTCGAGATCGGAGATGGCGGTCATGCAGCGCGGGCACCAGTTGACGATGTACTTGCCGCGATAGATGAGCCCTTCTTCGTACAGGCGGACGAAGACTTCGCGGACGGCGCGCGACAGGTTGTCGTCCATGGTGAAGTACTCGCGCGACCAGTCCACCGAATCGCCGACGCGCTTCATCTGCTCGACGATGGCACCGCCGTAGTGCCGCTTCCACTCCCACACCCGCTCGACGAAGGCCTCGCGGCCCATCTGGCGCCGGTTCTTGCCCTCGCTCGCAAGCTGGCGCTCCACCATCATCTGGGTGGCAATGCCGGCGTGGTCGGTGCCCGGCAGCCACATGCTGGCGAAGCCGCGCATGCGGTGCCAGCGCGCCATGATGTCCATCTGCGTGTGGTTGAGCATGTGTCCCATGTGCAGACGGCCGGTCACGTTGGGTGGCGGCAGCAGCATGGAGAAGACAGGCCTCCCCGGCCCTACCGCCGCCGTGGGCACGTCGAACAGGCGCTCCTTCACCCAGTACTCGGCCCAGCGCGCCTCGATGGCGCTTGGATCGTAAGCCTTGGGAAGCTCGTGGGGCATCAGTCTCGATTCGTGATGTAGGGACAAACCTCGATATTACAGGCGCGAGGAAAAGGGGGTCAATGCAGGTGCGGGAGAGGAGGCGGCGACGTTCAAGACTGCCCTCCTGCTGCATTTCTGCACCATTTCGTGTGCATATGTCGACCGGAAACGACGTGGGCGTGAGCAGGAGGTTTTATCACGTTGAAATGGAACTCGCTCCTGCTACACTTTTTGGATTCGAGGTAGTTTTATGACAAATAAAGTGAAGGATAGCCGAGGGATTCCTGTAAAGACTGGTGTACGGCCTCCTAGGCCGGATAGCGTAATTCGGCCTGCGCCCGTGAAGATTCCTCCAAAGACTCCGCCGAGTGGAGATAAAAAGTAGTGCCAACTTCCTGGGATGCGCTTTTTATTCTGGCGGTTCTTCTGCCAGGATTCATGTGCGCTCGAATCGTTGATGGGATCTTTGTCCGCCAGACGCAGAGTGAAGTCGGAAGAATCACTGAGGCCTGTTTATACAGCTTTTCTGATCTATATCGCCTTCGCGATTACTATGAAGGTGAACAAACTGAATCAGATTGAGCCAAAACACTTGTTGATTTTGGCTGCATACAGCCTTGCCCTAGGCGTGATTGTCGGTGGAGGACTTCACCACGATGTGCCTGCTCGTCTGTTGAGATTTGTTCATTTGACGCAAAAAACAACAAATTACTCGGTTTGGAATGACACGTTCCGGCACTACGGTGGGTATGTGCAGGTACAACTGAAGGACGGCAGATCGGTTCTTGGTTGGTTAGAGTTCTTTTCTGACCGTGACGACCAGAAAAGTTTGTTCCTATCGGACGCGGCATGGGTGAGCGCTGAAGGCGAGGCGATACCGGTCGACGGGCCGGGGATCCTCTTGACAGCGGACAGTGGAATCGAAGCCATTCTTTTCCTGCGGCACGAAGAGCACCCTGACGTGTAAGGGTGATTGCTCCCCAGCGTGGGCGTGGGTGCGGGGCGGGCGCGCCTCATCTGCCGCGATTACTTTTCTTCAAGAGCAAGCGGATCACGGCAAACAGGCGGTGGAACAGGAAATCGACGTGCTCGTCATCCGTAATCGGAACTTTGGTGACTTCGGTATGCCTAATCATAAAGTCGTTGCCAATATCTGTCAGAAGTTTTGCTTCGGTTTCGAGAAGCCTTCTGAGGTTCGGCTCGGCAGATGCTTTGTCGAGCAGTCTTGTCGTGGATTCTCTTTTGTCCTTGGCAGGTTCGAGGGATTTCAGACGTTCCCAAGCATCCCAGAGAGCCTCAAGCGATTCTCTCCGAATCGCGGGATCGCGGCTGAGGAATTTCGCCCTGGCCTTTTCCAGAAGTTCGTTGAGCGTTGCGTCCCCTGTCTGAAACAATGCCTCGGCCAACGCTTCTCCCAGGACTTCCGGCGCCAGCCGTTCTATCTCACCGGTCTCCTTCAATTCATAAGCGATGCCGTTCCGTGCAAAGATTGTGTTTACCTCGTCTCGAAACGCTGCACGCCCCTCGGCTTGGTCAAAACGGAGATGGTAATGTCTGTAAAAAGGGTGGTAGCCCCCCTGGATGGGCTTGGCAATCTTCTCGTAGGAAAACTCGATCAGATCGAGCAGTTCATAGGTAGGAGGTACTTCTTCATTTCGTTCGAATAGGTTATACAAACGATGCGCGGCCAGAGCATCTTTCATACCGCCGACGTATGTTCCCGTGGTGCCCTGACCATCTTCACATTCATCAGGGAACGACAACCCAAAGGAGCCATCGGTCGCCCGAGCTCTGATGATACCGAGGATGCCCTGGCGAACGGCTCCGTCAATGTCGATCGCGGTACGCGCCCTAGCGCCGAAATTGCGGTCGGTAAAATAGGACACCCTGCCCCCTGGCAACAACGTAGCTTACTCTAAATCTGTTCTGGCAGGTGGCTCAGACAAGCCACCCGAAATTACCACATGTGGGTGCCTCAGACGTGCGTGCACGTCTGGGATTCTATCTCGCGGCGGCCTGCTTGCGTAGCAGACTGACAGCGCGTGGGAGAGACTGCTCTGAGCGAAGTCGAAGGGGCGGCTGGGCCTACGTGATTCTCCCACCGCTAAACAGCAGGGGCTAAAGCCCGATGATTTGCGTGTGTCTTGCGGCACGGCTAAAGCCATGCCCTGATACAAGGCATTTTGGCGGCTGGCGTCTGCTCGAGCATTTGGCAAAGAGGGAAACAGCAGGGGCTAAAGCCCGGTGATTTGCGTGTTTCTTGCGGCATGGCTAAAGCCATGCCCTGATACAAGGCCCCTAACGCAAAGTCCCTGACGGAAGGCCCTGATACAAAGGCCCCCCTTGGTACAAGGCCTCGGGCGGCTCTTAGCCCGCTTGCGAATATAACGTGCGCCAGGGGACATTCGGCTCAAAGCCAGTCTTCTCCTTGCGAACAACAACGGAACAAGTAAACTCACGCCCACCAGCGCGCCGCCTGCATTCCGGATCGCTCTGATCCTATTTCGGCGCCAGCGCGGTTTCTTGACGCTTCCGGCGGCTCGAGGTTTGTATCAGGGCATGGCTTTAGCCGTGCCGCAATGTTGCAGAAAAGGACTGGGCTTTAGCCCCTGATATGGCACGACCTGCTCGCAATGCTGGCCCGGACGCAATCCTGAGCTCTGCCCGCACGTTTTTCGCAACCACAAAGACGAGCATGGGCTGCCCCTTGCTGCAGTCGGAACGCAATGCGACTCTGTTCATCGACGTACTGCGTTCGTACGTGGCGGCAGGAAAGTTCCAGGTGCATGATTTCGTAGTCATGCCGGACCATGTGCATCTCCTGGTGACCGTCGGCAGCGGCATGAGCATTGAGAGAGCCATGCAATTCATCAAGGGCGGATTCTCCTATCGATTGAAGAAGGAGTTCGGGTATTTAGGAGAAGTCTGGCAGCGCGGGTTTTCCGAGGTGCGAGTCGAGGACAGGCAGAGCTTCTTGCAACATCGAGACTACATCGCCGAAAACCCGGTGCGGGCGGGACTGGCTGATTCGCCTGAGAAGTTTCCTTACTGCTTTACCTATTTGGCAAAGCGGAAAGCCGCAGGGGCTAAAGCCCAGTGATTTCGTGTCTCTGGCGGCATGGCTAAAGCCATGCCCTGATACAAGGCCTGTGGCTGCGCGTAGGGTACCCGGCGCTGCGCGGACCGGTTTCTCGGCACTGGGGGACACCTTTTCGGTGTATAGTGCTGCCCGAATCCCCCAAAACCAGGAACCCTCTATGTCAACTGGGGCAATCTCGTTTCAACGTATCTCATGGCTGCGCGCGAAGTATCTCCTCTTTGCGCTCATTGGCCTGATGGTCGCTTATGTGCTCCGCCACAACGAGAGCTTTCTCATCGATGCCAAGGATCCAGTGTGGCAGCACTACCAGCTTTCAAGTGGTGGCTGTTGCCGCATGGCCTGGCCGGCGCCTGCGCGCTCCTGCTGGGCCCGATGCAGTTCTCCGACCGGCTGCGCCAGCGTTTCACCAGGCTGCATCGCGTGATCGGACGGTTCTATATCGCTGGCGCGTTCATCGCCGCTCCGCTCGGCACCTACATCCAGTACTTCGAAGAGCGAATGGGAGGTCCGCGTTCCTTCAGCGTCGCGGCCGCGGTGGATGCCATCCTGCTGATGACCACCACCGGCATCGCTTTCGCCTTCATACTCAAGGGAAAGGTCCAGCAGCACCGCCAATGGATGACCCGCAGCTTTGCTGTTGCCCTGGTTTTTCTCGAAGTGCGCGTGATCCAGGGTGTCACCGGCTGGGAAAAGCTGGGCGTCGCCGCCACCGAAACCATAGTGTGGTCTTGCCTGGCCTTCTCGATACTTCTTGCGGATATCGTCCTGCAGTGGCAGGAGCGCCGCCGCACGCGGACGATCCCTGCCCAGGCCCAGGCCGCCTCGGGTTAGGATGGGCCTCAGGCCCTGAGGGGAATCCCCTCAGCGGCCAAAGCCGACTCTTTACCTGCCTGTGACGGCACGCCTGAAGGCGTGCCCCTCACTTCACGCGTCCCAGGAACCAAGTGTTTCTTGGTCTGGCTAGTGAATATAGCCTGTAATTCGGCTGGGCAAATACTCCTGGGCGAAGCAGTCTGTCAAACCGCATTCCAACCTTTTGCATTACTCTCTCTGAGCCGATGTTGTCCAACTCGCAGCGGGCCTCGATTCGTCTTAAGCCCAACTGCTTGAATCCGTGTTCCAGCAGCGCTTTCAATGCCTCTGGCGCCAGCCCCAGGCCCCGGTACTGCGGAGCCACGAAGTAGTTAACTTCTCCGCAACCATCCCGCAGACGAATATGAGGAAACCCACAATTGCCGACGATTCTCCTCGTCTCCTTCAGTTCCATCCCCCAAGGGCCGAATCCGCCCTGGCGGTATTCCCGGAAGCAGAAATCCAGAAATACTTGCGCTTCGGCCGCGGCGTTTCGGTTCTCGGCATCCGCCCAGCCGGTCACCTCCGCCAGGTCTTCTGGATGAAACGGCCGCAACAGCAGGCGTTGGGTTTCCAGGGTGTGCATCGCCCCTGGAGTAGCACGGCCGGCGGGACCTTGGGAAGCGAAATTGACCGTTTGTTCTGTTTTCACAACAAAGGGCGGCGTTAAACGCCGCCCTGTTTCCGACCTTCCGGACTTGGCTACGGGTTCTTCTTTTCCAGCTCGCGGGTGACGGCAGCGATGAGTTCCGGCTTCAGCCGCTCCAGCACCTGGTCCACGATGCCGGCGATGCGCGCGGGATCGACAGGAGCCTCAGTCACCCTCGGTACGGCGATCTGCGGCACAGGCTCTGCGGCGTAGTGCGCCGGTTCCGGAGCGGGCGCAGGCTCCGCGCCTGGTTGGGCCTCACTTGCTGCCATGAAATCCGGAGGGAAATCAGGGTTGGAGCAGGCAAGCCCGGGGTCCACACTCTGGGTCTCGGGTGGCTCAACCGGGGCTGGCTGCGGAGAAGGTTCGAACTCCGACAGGATGGCCGCTTCATCGAACCCGGAAATCTCGGCAACCAGCTGATGCTGATCTGATCGAGACGGCGCCGGGATCTCCCAACTCTGGGCCGCGGCCCCCGCACTGAAGACCGAATTGGCTGCCGCCTCGGACTCAAGCACCTCGCTAACCGTCGCTTCCCGCTGCATCTGCTGGTGCAGAGGGATGGCGGACTCGCGCGGCTCGATCTCCGCCTCTTCGGCGACCCACACCGGCCCTGCCGCCGCGAGCTCTAGGGCCGAACTGTCCAGTACCGGGTCGGCGGACAGGTGTGGCGTCTCCACAGCGGGCACCCTCACCGGTTCTTCCCAGGATGTCAGCTCAGGTAAGACTTCCGGCGAGTGCTGAGTTGCGCTCTCGACGCTCGCCTCCGGCTGGGCATGGTCGAAGCGCTCGACGGCGTATTCCGATTGGCTGGTGTCCGCCGGTGGCGCGGACCATGTCTCGGCCACCGACCCGGTAAGGGAATCGAACTCCACTTCGCCGCCGAAGGCCTGGGGCTCTGCGATCTGGAACTCGTGTGCGACCGTGGTGGCGCCCAGGTCAGCCGCCGGTTCGTGCGCTTGCTGAGGCGCCGCGGGCGCTTCGGCTGCAAACCTTTGGAACTCTTCCACGGGCGCGGGCTCGGCTGGCCTCTCGACGGCAGGAGGGGCCGAGGGTTCCATCTCGAACACGCCGGAGAGGCCGGCGGCGGACGCCATGCGCGGACCCGCATTGAGCTCCACCGGCGCCGGGTCGCGTTCCACCTCGAATTCGATGGGCGCGGCCGGCCCCCGCACTTCCTCGGGGATGTGCTCCATCCCACTCACCGGGGTGGAGGCAAACTCCTGCGGGATCTCGACGGACCGATGCCGGGTATCGAACTCAGCCAGGGCGGACTCGGCCGTCTGTTCGGCCATCATCTCCGGCACGCCCTCCGGTTCCGGCGAGCGTTTGGGTCGTGGCCCGGGTGAGACGTTCTCCGCCAGTCTTTTCACCACCGCCAGCAGCTCCGTAGCCTCAAAGGGCTTGACGATCAGCCCGTCGGCACCGACCCGATTCCCTTCCTCGGGCTTGAACGCTTCCATCTTGCCCACGCTGAGCACGACCGGAGTGGTGGCGGTTTCCCGGCTGTTGCGCATGCGCTCACACAATTCCAGGCCCGAGTATCCGGGCATGTAAACGTCGAGCACCACCAGATCGGGCTTGTCGGAGACGATCTTCTTCATCGCCTGCGCGCCGTTGCTGACCGCGATCACCTCGTATCCAGCTTCGGCGAGGATCTTCTTCCCCATGTTCTGGGCGGTTAAGCTGTCATCGGCCAACAGGATCTTCAGGGACACGGAGCTCCTTTTGGACAGAAGAGTCTCGCCCCAAAGTACTTTCATTGGCCGCACCAAGTCAACGAAACATGCACCTCGGTAACGTGACCTTGGGGCCCGGCCATTGGTTGTGTTTTGTTGGGATTGCGATACGCCAACGGCGTTGGCACAAGGAAAAGGGCACGCCGCGCGTGCCCCAAGGCTAAACTTGACTCCCGGCTCCTGCCCCTAGAAGGGCCACAGCTTCTTTTTCTTCTTCTTGGCCTTGCTGGAGGATTGTGCCTCGTTCGACCCCTGCCCCGAGCTGGTCGAAGAAGTGGTGGAGCCCTGCTGGGAGCCGCTGCTCGCGGTGGTGCCGGAACTCTGGGAATCGCCGGCCGCCTCGTTCACCTGCGCCGGCGCCTGCTGCGGAGCTTGCGTCACAGGCTGTGCGGCGTCGCCCATGGGCTTCAGCTCGGGGATGGAGTTGCCGGGTCCGCCGCCGGCGTTGCCGGTTGCCGGGGCGGCGCTCGCCGAGCGGGGAACTGGCTGGTTGGCAGGAGGCGCGGCTCCGGTGCCGACGGTCTCAACCGTCACGGTGCTGGTCCCGCCGGAGGGTCCCAGGATGGCTCGCTGCGCCTGACGCGCCACGTCGGTGGCATTGGTCTCCTTGGGCGGCACCAGGGTCGGCTCGCCCACCTTCGATGCTTGGGAAACGTCCGGGCGGCGGTGGAGATTAAGCATCAGCCGGCTGAGGTGTCCCATCTCGCGGCGGCTCTCCTCTTCCTGCTTGTTCTGCGCGATGGCTTCCGGCGTGGCCTGGGGGATGGGCCGGTGCAGCGCTTCCAGGCGCGCCCGCGCTTCCTTAGCGCGGTCCATCGCCGGATAGCGGGTCAGGATCCTGTTATAGGCGGCTGCCGCCTGGTCCTCGAACTCCTTCACCATCCGCGCCCGGACAGCTTCGTCCTTAAGAACTCGCGCACGCTCCGCTTCACGTTCGTAGGACTGTCCCAGCATGTAAAGGGCGTCGTCCACCCCGCTGTAGAGCGGATAGGCGTCGGTCACCGACTTCAGGCGGGCAATGGCGGCGGGCCACGATTCCTTCAGATAGTAAAAGCGCCCGATGCGGAACTCGCGCTCGGCCAGTACCTCCTGCACCTCGCGCAAACGCTGCTTGGCCTCCGGCACCAGCTTGCTGTCGGGGAACTGGAGTACGAGCTGCTTGTACTCCTCCTCGGCGCGCTTGGCGTGGGTGAAGTCGCGGTCCGGCTTCTCCATCTGGCGGTAATGGATGTTGGCCACCTTCAACTGGGCCTCGGCCGCCTCCGGCAGGTTGGGAAAGAAGGTGATGAAGTCCTTGTATTCGATCTCCGCCTGCGCCAGCCCAGCAGAGCCGCCTTCCGCGTACCAGGAATCGCCCACCGCCAGCTTGGCGCGGGCCACGTACTCCGAATCGGGATAGGTGTTGATCATGGTTTGCAGCGTCAGCCGGGCCACGTCGAAGCGGTTGTGCTGCATGGCGTCCATGGCGCGGTCGAACAGCACCTTGTCGGGCTGGGCCGAGCTCACGTTGGCGATGGGGTTGGTGACGTTCTTGTTCTTGCGGAAGCAGGAGGTCGCCTGCAGCACCAATCCCAGGAGCAAAGCTATGAATAAAACGCGTCGGATCATGAATACCTCAAAGACGCTCTTGGCCTTTGGCTTTTAGCTCTTGGTCAAAAGCCAAGAGCTAACAGCCAAGCGCCATTGCAGCTACCGGACGTCCAGTCCCGGCAAGGTCACACCTTCTGCAGAGTGGCTTCGTGCGCGGCCTTCAGGAGCTTCTCCGTGTTCTCTTTCGGATTGCCCCGGCCGAAGACCGCGTTGCCCGCCACCAGGATCTCGGCCCCGGCGCGCACCACGTCGCCGATGGTATCCAGCGCGATGCCGCCATCCACCTCGATGCGGAAGTTCGCGCCCTTGGCGTTGCGCATGGTCACCAGCTTGCGAATCTTCTCCACCGAGCCGGGGATGAACTTCTGCCCGCCAAAACCGGGGTTCACTGACATCACCAGCACGAAGTCCACCATGTCCAGCACCTCGCCCAAGGTCTGCACCGGAGTGGCAGGATTGATCACCACGCCCACCTTGCATCCGTGCTTGCGCACCAGGTCGAGGCTGCGGTTTAGGTGACGCGTGGCCTCCTGGTGCACCGAGATCCAGTCGGCGCCCGCGTCGGCGAAGGCCGGGACAAACAGGTCCGGGTTCTCGATCATCAGGTGGACGTCCAGCGGCAGCTCCGTCGCCTTGCGCAGGGAAGCCACCACCGGCGGCCCGATGGTGATGTTGGGGACGAAATGACCGTCCATCACGTCCACGTGCAGAAGGGTCGCCCCACCCTCCACCGCCAGGGTCACTTCGTCCGCCAGGCGAGCGAAATCCGCGGACAATATCGAGGGTGCCAGCTCAATCAAAACAGAACTCTCGCGAGAGACGAGGATGCGGAAATTGTAACACGCAGGGCGGCTCGCTCCCGCGGCCCTGGTCACTGCCTGTCGGGAACTCTGGTTTTTGTGTAACAATTTGCCCAATGCCGGTAGCGTCCTAATCTGCGCGGACAAACTGTCCATGCCAAGGCACTTGACAAAAAGGCGAATATAAAGCGAAACTACTGCGCTGCAAGCTCGACGGCAAGACATGCCCAAACTGTTTCACGAAATCCGAGACCCCATACACGTTTTCATTCACTTGGATTCGTTTGAGCGTCGTGTGCTCGATTCCGCAGCGTTTCAGCGCCTCAGACATATCACGCAACTTGCGCTCACCTACCTCATTTATCCCGGAGCTACTCACAAGCGTTTCGAACATTCGCTCGGTGTGATGGAACTGGCTGGCAGGGTGTTCGACGTTGTTACGAACCCGGATAACCTTACGGACGAGGTCCGAGGTCTGGTGCCGGAGATTGCACACCGCGATTCTCTGACCTATTGGAAACGCGTGTTGCGGATGGCGGCGTTGTGCCACGACATCGGGCACTTACCCTTCTCTCATGCTGCCGAACATGAGCTGCTCCCAAAAGGATGGTCGCATGAACGCCTGAGCCGCCTCTTAATCGAAAGCGACCAGATGCGGGACATCTGGGTGAATATGACGCCGCCGCTTGCCCCCGAGCACATCGTCAAACTTGCCATCGGGGCAAAACACGCGACGAACTTGAAGTTTACGAAATGGGAACGTATCTTGTCGGAGATCATCGTTGGAGACGCCTTTGGAGTGGATCGGATCGATTATCTCCTTCGCGACTCGCACCATGCTGGAGTTGCGTACGGACGATTTGATCACTACCGACTCATCGACGAGCTGCGCATCTTGCCGTCCTTTACAGGATCGACAGAGCCTGCGCTCGGGATCAATGAGGGCGGAATCTACTCTGCTGAATCCATGGCGTTGGCCAGGTATTTCATGTTCTCCCAGGTTTATTACCACCACATCAGGCTGATCTACGACCGCCACCTCCAGGACTTCCTAACGGCATGGCTGGCGGAAGGTAATCTGTTCGGAGGCGTTTTCCCTACCGATGTTGACGGCCATCTTCGCATGACCGACGACGAGGTCAATGCGGCCATACGAATCGCTGGCTTTACCAAGTCGAACCCTGGCCACGATCCAGCCCGTCGGATTCTCACCCATCAACACTACAAGGTTTTGTACGAAAGAAATCCACAGGACATCAAGGTAAACTCAGATCCGGGTGCTGCAATAAGAGATGCGGCTATTGGCGAGTTTGGTCGGGAAGCGATTCGATACAGCAAACCGAAGCCAACTGGGGTGGGACTTGACTTCCCAGTCCGGACTCGCGACGGGCGTATTGATCCCGCGATCTCTGTATCCGACACACTGTCAACTCTGCGCCCCAGCGCGATCGATTACGTTTATGTGAATCCTGAATTGGAATCGGTAGCCACGGCTTGGCTGCAGAAGAATCGTCAAGAGATTCTTAGCAAGAAAGGCAAAGAGGAGGACGAGGGTGAATAAAGGTCAGAAGGCGGCACTGCTCGTTGACCTCGCGAGCGAACTGCTGAAGAGGGGCAGTTGGTGTGGAGAAACACATCTCCAAAAGGCTGGCTTCCTCCTCCAAGAGCTTTTCGGCGTCGATACCGGTTTTGAGTTCATTCTGTACAAGCACGGTCCATTCTCATTCGACTTGCGAGATGCTCTCACGGAAATGGTGGCCGATGGGTTACTCGAAAACGTCCTTCGCATCCCGGGATACGGACCAACGCTGGTTCCAACCCCGGAAAGCGCCGTTTTCTTGGAAAGATTTCCGAAGACATTGTCGAAGCACGCGGCGCAACTGGAGTTCGTTGCGGATACTCTCGGTGACAAAGGCGTCAGTGAGCTCGAGCGTCTGGCAACCGCAGTGTTCTTGATTAAGCAGGCACCTCGGGATTCCGCCGAGAGTAGAGCAGAGGAACTGGTCCGCCTGAAACCTCATATTTCAATGTATGAAGCGAAACAAGCAGTCCGAGACGCGGGAAGACTGATTGCCGCTTCTGGCCCCCAGTAGCTCCACTCCCCCAACTCCGCAACCCCGAACCGGCAGCACGCGTTCCCAACCTCTGAGTGTAGTAGTACCATCCGCCCATGGCACTCCTCGAAGTTCGCGACCTGGTGAAGATCTTCCCTCTGGGCGAATCCGCATTTGGCGGCGGCGCCCAGGGTGAGGTGCGCGCCGTGGACGGCGTCTCGCTCGACATTGCCGCCGGCGAGACCCTCGGGCTGGTCGGGGAGTCGGGCAGCGGCAAGAGCACGCTTGGCCGGCTCGTCCTGCGGCTGATCGAACCCACTTCGGGCAGCGTGCGCTTCGACGGCCAGGACGTGCTCGCCGCCGGCCACGCGCAGATGCGCCGCCTCCGCCGCGACATGCAGATCGTCTTCCAGGACCCCTTCGGCTCGCTCGACCCGCGCATGACCGTGGCCGACATCGTCACCGAGCCGCTGGTCATCCATAACGGCGCCGGCCGCCGCGCGCGCATCGAGACCGCTGCCGAACTGCTGCGCGCCGTGGGCCTGGACCAGTCGGCGCTCGGCCGCTACGCCCACGAGTTCTCCGGCGGACAGCGGCAGCGGATCGGCATCGCCCGCGCCCTGGCGCTCAAGCCCAGGTTCATCGTGGCCGACGAGCCGGTCTCGGCGCTGGACGTGAGCGTGGGCGCGCAGATCGTCAACCTGCTGGCCGAGTTGCAGCGCCAGTTCCGGCTCACCTACCTGTTCATCTCGCACTCCATGCCGGTGGTGCGCTACCTGGCCACACGCATCGCGGTGATGCATCGGGGAAAGATCGTGGAGATCGGCCCGACCGAGCAGGTCACCACCCGCCCGCAGCATCCATATACGCGGAGCTTGCTGGAGGCCACGCCGGAATTGAGAACGTAGTCCCCCTGCGTCCTCGGCGCCCTCGGCGGTTTTCATTTCCCGCCGCCCACTGGTGTAAAATCCCGCACGTTTCACCCTCTCCGGAGGTTCCATGTCCACAGCTCCTGCCGCAGCGGCTGGCGAGCCGCTTTCCGAGCCGGCGCGCATCGTCAACGCCTTCGTCGCTCCCACCAAGACCTTCGCTGACCTGAAGCGAGTTTCGCGCTGGTGGTCGCCTTTTATTCTGCTCACCATAGCGTCCTACGCTCTCATCGTGGTTGCGGGGCAGAAGGTAGGCTGGGAACAGTTGGCCGAGAACGGACTGAAGCTGCAGCCCAAGCAGGCGGCGCGCCTAGAGGGCCTCCCTGCCGATCAGCGCCCGGCGGCGATGGAACGCGCCGTCAAGTTCACCAGAGTAATTTCGTACGCGTTCCCTGTGGCATTCAACTTGCCCTTTCTGCTGATCGTGGCGGCGATCCTGATGGCCTCGTTCAACTACGGAGCAGGCGCTGAGATCCCCTTCCACACCGCTCTGGCGGTCGTGATGTACGCCAACCTGCCCGGACTGATTCGGGCGGCGATGGCGATCGTGTCCCTGCTGGCCGGCGCCAATCCGGAGAACTTTAATTTCCAGAACCCGGTGGCCACCAACCCCGGATACTTCCTGGATCCGGTGGCCTCGCCGGTGCTGTTCCGGCTGGCTTCCGCCCTGGACGTGATCATCATCTGGACCCTAGTGCTGAGTGCCATCGGCTTTGCCGCGGTCAGCAAGCTGAAGCGCGGGACGACGTTTGCGGTCGTTTTCGGGTGGTACGTCGTGTTCATCCTGGGAGCGACAGCGCTGGGCGCGCTGTTCTCCTGAGGCGCTCGCACCCCAGCGCGCCAAAAAGCGGGCGCGCCGGGGACCCCGCTTGCTGGTGACTGCGCGTCCGTCGCCATTCAAGTCCTAAATTACGCAAAATAAAGGGAATCCTTGGCCTGCGGCGCGGCGTCCATGTTGTAGTACGCTGACCCACTATGCTCACCGCTGCCGTCAGAGCCAGGCGCTACCTCAACGCGACTCATCGCCGCTTCCGGGAATGGAAGATGATCGCCAAGGGCCTGGTCTCGACGGATCATCCGGTCCTGGCGCACCTCATCCCCATCCGGCGTTGCAACCTGGCCTGCGCCTACTGCAATGAGTTCGACGCAGTCTCGAAGCCGGTGCCGCTGGAGACCATGTTCCGCCGCATCGACAAGCTGGCGGAGCTGGGCACCACCATCATGACGGTCTCCGGCGGGGAGCCGCTGCTGCATCCTGACCTGGACGCCATCCTCAGCCGCATCCGCTCGACCGGCGCCCTGTGCGGGCTGATCACCAACGGCTACCTGCTGACCGCCGAACGCATCCAGCGCCTCAACCGCGCGGGGCTTGAACACCTGCAGATCTCCATCGATAACGTCGTGCCTGACGAGGTCTCGAAGAAAAGCCTGAAGGTGCTCGACAAGAAGCTGCAATTGCTGGCCGAATACGCCGAGTTCCACGTCAACATCAACTCGGTGGTGGGCGGTGGTATCAAGAATCCGCAGGATGCCGTGGTCATCGGCCGGCGCGCCCTGGAGCTGGGGTTCACTTCCACGGTGGGGATCATCCACACGGGCGACGGCCAACTGCTGCCGTTGGGCGAGGAAGAGCGCGCCATCTACCGGCAGATGAAGGCGATGGAGAAGGGCAGCTACGCCCGAGTCAACCGCTTCCAGGACAACATCGCCGACGGCCGGCCCAACAACTGGCGCTGCCGCGCCGGCGCCCGTTATCTCTACATCTGCGAGGACGGCCTGGTGCATTACTGCTCACAGCAGCGCGGCTATCCGGCCACGCCGCTCGAGGAGTACACGGTCGCGGACATCCGCCGCGAATACCTGACCGAAAAAGGCTGTGCGCCGCACTGCACCGTGTCGTGTGTGCACCAGGTGTCGTATCTCGATTTCTTCCGTGGACCGCAGGAGCGCGTTCCCGCTCCGCCCGCCGGCGCCGCCCCCGATGCCGGCAGGCTGGTGCAGATCGAATAAACCAGCTCTTAGCTTTTGGCTCTCGTAGCACCGCTCTTTCACACGCCGGGTTCGTGTAGAGACGCAGCAAGCTACGTCTCTACGCGGCGCCTGGGTTGTCTGCTGCTCTTCGCAATGCCGCACGTGCCAACAACCGCGTCGAGTCCAGTGTTGGCAGCGGCGAATTGGAATCGCTGACCAGCAGCGGAATCTCAGTGCAGGAGAGCGCAACCGCCTGGCATCCCTGGTTCTTGAAGTCCTCGATCACCCGCTGGAAGCAGGCCAGCGACTCGGGAAGAAACTTCAGGTACACCAACTCTTCGAAGATGATCCGGTTGATGGCCTGGCGGGCCTCCGGCGTCGGCAGGCAGAGTTCGATCCCCGCCTCGGCGAACTTCGGCGGATAAACCGGTCCCTCCATCAGCAACTTCGTGCCGGTCAGGCCGACGCGGCGATATCCGCGCCCTTTGGCCTCGCGCGCTACTTCTTCAGCGATGTGCAGCCACGGCCGCGGTGAGCGATCGAGGAGGTGCGGAAACGCTTGGTGAATCGTGTTGTCCGGGCAGATCAGGAAATCCGCACCCGCTCGCGCCAGGACTTCCGCCGAGCGAAGCATGAGGCCAGCGACCCCCGGCCAGTCTCCCCGCTCAAAAAACGGCATGTACTCGCTCATGGCGATGTTGTGCAGCGTGATCTCCGGGTGTCCCCACTCGCCCATGAGCTTGGCGCCCTCGATGCCGATGGTCTCGTAGCAGAGAGCGGCCCCGGGGATACTGCACGCGACAATGCCGATGTGCTGGGCCATGCAGTACAGATGTTCTCAGGATTGGAGAGGATTCTGCCAGCGCAGGCCGGGGAATCGCGCGAAGTCCCGATCTGTGGTGCAGACC
The DNA here is from genome assembly GCA_963704285.1 of uncultured Acidobacteriota bacterium. GTDB lineage: Bacteria > Acidobacteriota > Terriglobia > Terriglobales > Acidobacteriaceae > JAHFUA01. The sequence goes on from OY969886.1 coordinate 751,115, forward strand.
ACTGCGCCATGTTCGATCGCGAGCGCGGCCAGATGCGCGTCAGCCACCAGATCGCCTCTAGCCTGAGCGTCTACAAGCAATTGACGCAGCAGCGTCCAGTGTCGCTCCCCCGGATGAAGGAGGATCGCACTCCGCTGCCCCAAGATACTGGACACGATACCGGTTGCTTCCTCAACCGAAAGGGCTCGCCCCAGCGCCCTGGGGTTCGTTCCGATCCGTATGAAGGCGAGCAGAGCCACCCAGGCAAAGCCCACCTGCTCGGAACCGCTTAGCGCGTTCTCCAGCCAGGAACTTGCACGGACATGGTGCTCGGCGCCGGCGTCGAATGCGTAGAGGAGCAGGTTACTGTCAACGATGATCACTTGTGGAAGGGACCTTCGATCTGCTCCAGGAGTTGCCCGATATTGTCGTAACTGAAACCCGGCCGCAGGCCGAGATCACGAGCCTTGACACGAAACGGTGCTTCAGACGCGGGTTTGACAGGTGAGTTCAATGAACGCCGCAGGTGTTCGTTCACGACTTGCTTGAAGGGCCGCCCGGTACGCCGGGCCTCGCTTCGGAGCTTGGCGGCTACATCCTCATCGAGGGTCAGTGTGGTGCGCTGCACATCATGATGCTACCATATGAGCATCATGATGTCTAGCCGGCTGCGTCGAACCGGTTCAGCAGTTCAACCTTCTTCTCCGCCGGCAGGAACGACGCCTCGAAGCCGTTGCGGGCGATCTCCCGCAACTGCTCGTCGCTGAAGCCGAAGACCTGCTGGGCCAGCGCGTATTCGCGGTTGAGTGAGGTGTGGAACATGGCCGGGTCGTCGGTGTTGAGCGTCACCATCACGCCCAGGTCAAAATAGCTCTTCAGCGGGTGGTCTTCGATGCGCTGGCAGCAGTTGGTCTCCAGATTGCTCGTCAGGCAGATCTCGACCGGAACCTGCCGCTCTACCAGCTCAGCCATCAGCTCGCGGTCCTGCCCCGCGTTGAGGCCGTGCCCGATGCGCTCGGCTTTCAGGTTCAGGGCGCCCCAGATCGACTCCGGTCCGGTGGTCTCGCCGGCGTGCGCGGTCAGGCGCAGGCCGTGGTCGGCGGCGTACTGGTAGGAGGCGCGGAAGAGCTCCGGGCCGGCCTGGCGCTCGTCGCCGCCGATGCCGATCCCCACCACGTTGCGGTCCTTGAACTCGACGGCCTTTTCGACCACCCGCCGCGCTTCCTCGGGGCCGAAGTGGCGGACGGCATCGAAGATCCACAGCAGCGAGACGCCGAAATCGCGCTCGCCGCGCTCGCGCCCGCGCTCCAGGCCCGCGAAGATGGCGTCGAAGTCCTGCTTGCGCCACAGGCAAACGCCCGTCGAGACGTACACCTCAGCATGCAGCACGTTGTCGCTGCGCAGCCGCTTCATCAGGTTATACGTGATGGTCTGGTAGTCTTCCGGCGAGCGCAGACGCTCAACCACAGTCTTGAACGCCAGCATGAAGCCGGTGAAGTCGGCATAGCGGTAGAGCGCCTCGGCCTCTTCCAGGGTGAGCTTGTCGTCGTATCGCTGGCTGATCTCGGCCAGCGTCGCCGGTTCCACCGAGCCTTCCAGGTGCAGGTGCAGCTCCGCCTTGGGCAGGCGCAGAATGAAGGTGCTGGGCGACACCGTGGCGGCCGTTGGCGTGGTTCGGGTTGCCGACATAAATTAAAACCGCTGAGGACGCCGAGAGGATTGAGTCATTGTGCCATTGAGCCATTGAGTCATTGAAAACCAGAAAGCATTGTACCGGGACTTCGATTTCAATGGCTCAATGACCCGATGACTCAATGACTCAATTCCTTGCGAACTCGCTGTGGCGGCGGCTGTAGAAAATGTAGATCAGGAGCCCGATCGCAAGCCAGACAAAGAAGCGGATCCAGGTGATGACCGTCAAACCGGTCATCAACCCGCCGCACAGCACCACGGCGATGAGCGGGAACCAGGGCACCAGCGGCACGCGGAAGGCGCGCGGACGGTCAGGCTGCATCCGCCGCAGGAAGATCACGCCCAGCGATACCAGCACGAAGGCGAACAGCGTACCGATGTTGGAAAGGTCGGCCGCGTCGCCGATGTCCACCAGTCCCGCCGGGATCCCCACCGCGAAACCGGCGATCCAGGTGGACCAGTGCGGGGTCTTGAATCGCTTGTGGACGGCGGAGAACACGCGCGGCAGCAGGCCGTCGCGCGACATGGCGAACCATATGCGGGTTTGGCCGTACTGGAATACCAGCAGCGATGACAACATTCCGGTCAGCGCCCCGATGATGATGATGGTGCGGAAGACCGGGTGCGCGCCCAGCTCCTTGAGCGCGTACGCGACCGGCGCTTCGGCCGCGGCACCGGAGCCGAAGGTCGAGTAGGGCATCATCCCCAGCAGCACCAGCGCCACGCCGATGTACAGCACGCTGCACACGATCAGAGAGACGATGATGCCGAAGGGAATGTCTTTCTGCGGCAGGCGCGCCTCTTCCGCCGCCGTTGAGACCGAGTCGAAGCCGATGTAGGTGAAGAAAATGATGGCGCCCCCGGTGACGATGCCGCCGAAGCCCGAGGGCGCAAATGGCGTCCAGTTCGGCGTCCGCACCAGCATTCCGCCCACCACCAGGAACACCAGGATGGCGCCGACCTTCACCGCCACCATGACGTTGTTGGTCTCAGCCGACTCGCGCACCCCGCGCACCAGCAGGATGGTCAGCACAAACACCACCAGGAATCCCGGCAGGTTGAAGTAGGCGCCGGTCCATTTCCCCTCCGCCCAGACCGGCGACGACCAGGCATCCGGCAATACGAGATGGAACTGCGCCAGTTGCGCCTTCAGGTATCCGGCGAAGCCCACCGCCACCGCGACATTCGACACCGCGTATTCCAGGATCAGGTCCCAGCCGATGATCCAGGCGAAGATCTCCCCCAGCGTGGCGTAGGAATAGGTGTACGCGCTGCCGGCGATGGGGATCATCGAGGCCAGCTCGGCGTAGCACAGCCCGGCGAAGCTGCAGGCCACGGCCACCAGCAGGAAGGAGATGGCGATCGCCGGTCCCGCGGGCGGGCGTCCGTGCATGATGACCCCGGAGATGGTGCCGTGGCGGACCAGGTTGACGATCAGGTCCATCACCTGCGCGTGCAGCAGCGAGGGCACTTCGAAGTGCTCGCCGGCGGCTGCCGTGCCCGTCAGGACAAAGATGCCGGAGCCGATGATGGCGCCGATGCCCAGCGCGGTCAGGCTCCACGGCCCCAGGGTCTTCTTCAGCCGGTGCTCGGGCTGCTCCGATTCGGAGATCAGCTTGTCGATGGACTTGGTGGCGAGAAGTTGGCTCGGCACAAGGATGTGGTGGTCGGGCCAGCGAGGCATTCCGCGACCGCCCCGCTGGCTCGACGTTCAGATTACCGTTTGCTCTGCCCGCGCGCCATCTTCTTGACTTTGCGCTTCTGCGATCCGCGCGCGTACTCGCGCGGCTTCAGCGGGTGCTCCAGCTTGCGCTTCTTGCGCGCCGCCCGCTTCAGTTTCTTGCGCTCCAGCTTGTTGGTGATGGTTGTCGTATTCATGATCTCCTTGGAAAGCGGCTCTTAGCATCGTGGGTACACCCCAGGCTTTGTAAGGGCACGGTCTTCAGCCGTGCCGCTAATGCCCACAGATGAATGGGCCTTTAGGCCCTAGGGTATGTCCCCCAGCGGCTAAAGCCGAGGTTTTCCTCTCCTGTACGGCACGCCTGAAGGCGTGCCCTTTCAAAGAATCTGCAGCACATCCATTGTGAAACTGCTCTGGCCCTTGGCTCTTAAGTTCTTCTCGAAACTTGAAACCTGAAACTTGAAACTATCAGCGCCTTTCCGACTTGATCGTCTGCTCCTTCCGCTTCTTCAACTGTTTGGCGAACTCCTGCGCCACCCACTGCATGGAGTCGCGGCCGGGCTTGATCTTATCGGAGATGCTGCCCGCCCAAATCTCTTTGTCATCACGGCTGACCAGCCGGAAATTGAGCTGCCCGCCGGATTTCTCGCCCCAATTGGCGAAGGTGAAAGTGCCCTTGAGGATGGCATCGGCGTCCTCGGCACTGCTTGCCGTGCTGAACCCGGCATGCTCCAGTTCGCGCGCGCCCACCGAACGAAAGCGCTCGGCGTCGTCGTTGTTGCCCAGCTTGTCGATGTAGATGCGCTGCACGTTGGCCAGCGACGGATACTGCCCCAGGCACGCCGTCACCGCCACAAACAGAACCGCGAGTCCGACTGCTGCACTCCGCTTCATCGGCTCCTCCTCACGCCCGCTCCAGTTGGGCGAACTTCTCCACCAGCTTCTTCTCGCCGAAACCTCGGAATTTTACCGTAATCTTGGCGTCGTCGCCTTCACCTTCGCGTCTATAGACGACGCCTTCGCCGTATTTGGGATGGCGGACCTTCTGTCCCGGACGGAATCCGCGCTTGCCCGTGGGCTTGGGCAGCTCGACTTTCGGCCGCGTGAATTTCTTCCCCCGCGACGCAAAGAACTCGGCGATGTTATCAATCGAGTTGTAAGTCGGCCCGGCGTAAGAGCCGGGCCGGCGGCCGCTCGAGCCATTACGACGCGGACGCTGATCGAAGTCCTCCTCGTGGCGCTCGTGCGCGTAGTCATGGTCCCGGCGCTCTTCATATCGGCTGGGACGAGGCGAGCCCAAATCCTCCAGCAGTTCATGCGGGATCTCGTCCAGGAAGCGCGAGGGGATGCTGGCCTCGGGCATGTCGGTGCCATAGCGGCGGCGGTAGCGCGCGCGGGTGAGCACCAGCATGTCCATCGCCCGGGTCATGCCCACGTAGCACAGGCGGCGCTCTTCTTCCAGATCGTCCGGCTCGAGGAGCGTGCGCGAGTGCGGGAACAGGCCTTCCTCCAGGCCGACAAGGAACACGACGGGAAACTCCAGGCCTTTGGCGGCGTGCAGGGTCATCAGCGTGATCTGTGCGCGCGCGTCGTAATCGTCGGCCTCGCTCACCAGCGCAGCGTGGTCGAGAAACTCGCCCAGGGTCTCGCCGCGGTCGCGCGAATCCATGGCCGCGTTCACCAGTTCGTGCAGGTTCTCGATGCGGGCCAGCGCCTCGGGCGTGCCTTCCTCTTCCAGTTGGCGAATGTAGCCGGTGCGGTCGAAGAGGAACTTCAGCACTTCGGGGATGGTGGCCGGGCCGCCGGGAAAGCGGAAAGCGTCGTTGGCCGGAGGTCGTCGGTCGTCGGCCGGAGGGTCAAAGGCTAAGCGCGCGAAGAAATCTTCAGCGCTCTCGTCGTCCGCTTGCGGGACTTCTGGGCTCGCGTCCGCGATCTCCGCGCTGATCTTCTCCACGAATGTTCCCGCCAGCATTGCTCGCGCGTCTTCGATGAGCTCGCGAAAACTGCGTACAGCAGCCAGTGCCCGCGCCGGTAGCAGTTGCCGCTGGATGGCTTCGCCCAGCGCCGACCACAGCGAGAGCCCGGCCTCGAGCGCCAGGCGTTCCAGGGTCTCGACCGTGGTCTTGCCGATGCCGCGCGCCGGCGTGTTGATGACGCGCAGGACCGCGATGGAGTCGTCCGGGTTATGCAGCAGCTTGAGGTAGGAGATCATGTCCTTGATCTCCGCCCGCTCGTAGAACGAGAAGCCGCCGACCACGTGGTATTTGATCCCGTAGCGCCGCAGCGCTTCTTCAAACAGCCGCGACTGCGAGTTGGTGCGATAGAGCACGGCGGCGCGCGCGTCGCGGCCGGCGTCGAGCGCCTCCTGCACGTACTTGTTGACCATGTCGGCGACGAACAGGGCTTCGTTCTCGCCGTCCGGCGCCTCGTAGCCGCCGATCTTCGTCCCGCCCTGGCGCGCGGTCCACAGCGTCTTGCCCTTGCGGCTGCACGTTGTTCGCGACCACCGCCGAGGCCGCCTCCAGGATGTTCTCGGTGGAGCGATAGTTCTGTTCCAGGCGGACGATCTTGGCCTCGGGGAAGTCCTGCTCGAACTCCAGGATGTTGCGGATGTCGGCGCCGCGCCAGGAGTAGATGGACTGGTCTTCGTCGCCGACCACGCACAGGTTATGGCGCGTTCCGGCGAGCAGGCGCATGAGCTCGTACTGGGGGCGGTTGGTGTCCTGGTATTCGTCCACCAGGATGTACTCGAAGCGGCGCTTGTAGCGCTCGCGCACCTCGGGCGCTTCCCGCAGCAGGCGCACCGCCTCGAGCAGCAGGTCGTCGAAATCGAGCGCGTTGGCCTTGCGCAGCTCCTGGCGATAGATCTCGTAGATGTGGGCGACGCGCTCGCTCTTGGGATCAGCCGAGCTGCGGTACACCTCGATGGGGTCGCGCATGTGGTTCTTGGCCCAGGAGATGCGCGCCAGCACCGCACTGCGGCTTCATCTGCTTGTCGTCGAGGCCCAGGCGCCTCATGGCCGCCTTGACGACCATTTGCTGGTCGGCCTCGTCGTAGATGACGAAGTCGCGCCGGAAACCGTCTTTGAAGCGCCTCGATATCACGGCGCAGGATGCGCACGCAGAACGAATGGAAGGTCGAGATCAAGGGCTGCCGCAGCAGCGACCCGCCCACTAGTTTCTCCACGCGCTCCGCCATCTCGGTCGCCGCTTTGTTGGTGAAGGTGACGGCCAGGATGGCATCTGGGGACACACCCACGCTCTCGATCAGATGAGCGATGCGGTAGGTGATGACGCGCGTCTTGCCGCTGCCGGCGCCGGCGAGAATCAGCAAGGGGCCCTCGGTGGTCTCGACGGCCAGGCGCTGCTGCGGGTTCAGTTGGTCGAGGAATTGACTCATTGGTTCATTGATTCATTGGTTCATTGGTTCATTGGTTCATCTCCGGGCGGTTCTCTGCGACGCTGCGAAGATTGCGAGAAGTTCATTAGCTTCTTTCAGCAAAGGCTCCATTCTTTCTGCTCGAACTATGCCTGCTTCCACCAGCATTTCGAGCCAAAAGACGGTCTCGTCGGCTTCCTCGACGACCACCCCGATCTTCGCCACGAATTCCGCCTTCGACCGTGCACGGCATACAGCCCGGTAGTTGGCCGCGACGGCAGTGCCCGAGCGCAGGAGCTGGCGCCCCATCACCTGAGCTTCCGGTACCCGCGGCAGGGCGCGAAATAGCCGAATAATGCGCAGCGCGAACTGCTTGGCGCGCCGCTTGATCTGCTCAGCTTGTGTATCCACGGACATCAATGAATCAATGAGTCAATGGCTCAATTTGTGTCTTGCACTCCGCGCACGGGCAGATCTCCCGCAAATAGTCCCAGGCAAAGATGCCGTGCTGGTGGCCGTCGTTCCAGGTGAAGCGGATGGCGTAACGGCCGACCGCTTCCGCCTGAGTGGCCCGCATTGCCGGCTTGAACATGGGCAACGCGCCCGGCGCCTGTCCCGGCGCCTCGCCCGGCTTGCGTCCGCTCTTGTTGCGCTCCTCGTTGCACAGGGCGCAGGGACAGGCGTCGCGCAGGTACTGGAACGCGTAGTTGGAGCGATGGCCGTCCCTCCATTCGATCTCCATGCCCGTGCCGGTGGTGACGTTCACATCCACCGACTTGGGATCCGCGCTGGGAGGCATACTTTCAGTATCGCACACCGGCGGGGGTCACCGCGTTTGCCGGGACTGCGGCGGGTCCTGTAAAATCAATGTTTTGCACGAATAGCAAAGAAACGACGGGAGCAGTCATGGCAAGAGTTTGTGATGTGTGCGGCAAGGGGCCGCGATCAGGCAACAACATCAGTCACGCCCATAACGTGACCAAACGGCGCTGGAACGTGAATCTGCGCCCGGTGCGCGCCCGCGTCCACGGCAGCAACCGCAAGCTGCGCGTGTGCACCTCCTGCATCCGCAGCGGGAAAGTGGTAAAGGCCTAACTTCTCGCCGCGGATTCACGCGGATAGACGCGGATCAAGAACAAAGAAACTGAAAACCGCCGAGACGCAGAGGGCGCCGAGCGGATTGTGCCATTGAGTCATTGAGCCATTGAAGCCAGAGCCTTCCAGATCAGGTTTTCAATGATCCAATGGCGCAATGACTCAATTCCTCGGCGTCCTCTGCGGTTTTCATTTCCATCCGCGCTTATCCGCGTTAATCTGCGGCGAAATGAAGTTCATCCGAGCGCGATTACGTCGATCTCCACCAGCACATCCTTGGGCAGCCGGGCGGCCTCGACGGTGGAGCGGGCCGGCGGCGCCGTCTTGAAATAGCGGCCATAGACCTCGTTCATGGCCGCGAAATCACTCATATTCTTCAGGAACACCGTGGTCTTGACCACGCGGTCGAATCCGCTGCCGGCGGCGGCCAGCACGGCAGCGAGGTTCTGAAGCACGCGCTCGGTCTGTTGAGCGACATCGCCGGCCACGATCGTGCCCGAGGCCGGGTCAAGCGCGATTTGCCCCGAACAGAACACTAGTCCTGCGGCCTTGATGGCCTGCGAATAAGGGCCGATAGCCTGCGGCGCGGCCGGGGTCGCGATCACTTCGCGCATGTTCCCTCCTCAATTCAACGCCGCAGATTAACGCGGATGAACGCGGATTGGAATGAAAGATTGAAAGCATTGACTCGTTGGGTCATTGAGCCATTGTCCCCGGACTTGCGAAATGCGACGAGTTTTCGGGCCCCTTCAATGATTCAATGAATCAATGACCCAATGGCTCAATTGCCTTGGTCCTCTGCGGTTTTTGATCCGCGTTGATCCGCGTGAATCCGCGGCGAATGTAGTTACAGCTTTTGCACGCGCTGCACGTCGCGGATGCCAGCCAGCTTGCGGATGCCGCCGACGATCCGTTGCAGATGCTTCATGTCGGCGATGTCGATGACCACGTCGATGGTGGCGTGGCCGTCGCCGGTGCGGGCTTCGATGTTGCGGATGTTGGTGTTGTCGTCGCTGATGATGGTGGTGATCTGCTTGAGCATGCCGGCGCGGTCGTCGCAGAACACGGTCAGCTTCACCGGGTAGGTGCCACTTCCGCCGTCTTTGGTCTCCTTGCCCCACTCCACCGCGATCTGCCGTTCCAAGTCGTAGAGCAGGTTGACGACGTTGGGACAGTTCCGGGCGTGCACCGCCACGCCCTTGCCGCGGGTGACGTATCCCACGATCTCTTCCCCGCGGATGGGATTGCAACAGCGCGCGCGGTAGATGAGCAAGTCATCCTGGCCTTTGACCTTGAGCGTGCCGCTATCGCCGCCGAACACCCGGCGCACCACGCTGCCGAAGCCCTGCTTCTCTTCCTCCGGGGGCGCCGCGGTCTCGGCCGGGGAGAGCTTACCCAGCACCTGCCGCGCCGAGAATTTGCCGAAGCCGATGCCGGCCACCAGGTCGTCGGCCCGGGTGACGCCGTATTCCTGGGCCACGCGCTGGTAGGCCTCGTCGGAAATGTCTTTGAGCGAGACGCGGTACTTGCGCGCTTCCTTCTCGATCAGCTTGCGGCCGATCTCGAGGGCGCGCTCGCGCTGGTGAATATTGAGCCAGTGCCGGATCTTCTGCCGTGCCCGCGGGGCCTTAACGAAGGTGAGCCAGTCCCGGCTGGGCTTGTGCCCGGCCTGGGTCAGGATCTCCACGATTTCGCCGTTGTGCAGCTTATAGCGGAGCGGCACGATGCGCCCATTGACCCTCGCCCCGGTGCAGGTGTGCCCGACTTCGGTGTGGATGGTGTAGGCAAAGTCCACGGGGGTGGACTCGCGCGGCAGAATCACCACCTTGCCCTTGGGGGTGAAGGTATAGACCTCTTCCGGGTAGAGGTCGATCTTGAGCGCGGAGAGGAACTCGTTGGGGTCGGTGACGTCGCGCTGCCACTCCACCACCTGCCGCAGCCAGGCCAGCCGCTCTTCGTCCTTGGCCCCGACCGGCGCGCCGTCCTTGTACTTCCAGTGGGCGGCGATGCCGTCCTCCGCCATCTTGTGCATGTCTTCGGTGCGGATCTGCACTTCGAAGGGGGTACCGTTTTCGGCGATGACCGTGGTGTGCAGCGACTGGTAAAGGTTGGGCCGCGGCATGGCGATGAAGTCCTTGATGCGCCCCGGCACCGGCCGCCAGAAATTGTGAATGGCGCCCAGGGCGCCATAACAGTCCTTCACCGACTTGGTGATGATGCGGATGGCCAGCAGATCGTAGACCTGGTCGACGGCGATGCGCTGCCGCTGCAGCTTCTGCCACACGCTGTAGAGCCGCTTGATGCGGCTTTCCACCCGGGCTTCGATCCCGTTCTCCCCCAGCTTCTCCCGCAGCACGCCTTCGAACTGCTCCAGGAACTGCTCGCCTTTCTTGCGCCGCGCCTCCACCGCGTCGTGCACCTGCTGGAAGGCGATGGGGTCCACATATTGGAAGGCCAGGTCTTCCAGTTCGCCGCGCACTTTGCCCATACCCAGCCGGTGGGCGATGGGAGCGTAGATCTCCAGGGTCTCGCGGGCGATGCGTTCCTGGCGTTCGGGGGGAAGCGCCTTCAGGGTGCGCATGTTGTGCAGCCGGTCGGCCAGCTTGATGAGCACCACCCGGATGTCGTCCACCATGGCCAGCACCATCTTGCGGACGTTCTCCGCCTGGCGCTCCTCGCGGGTGGCGAAGTCGATCTTGGAGATCTTGGTGACGCCCTCGACAATGTTGGCCACCTGCTCGCCGAACTCTTTGCGGATGTCCACGATGGTGACGGAAGTGTCCTCGACCAGGTCGTGCAGCAGGCCGGCGGCGATAGAAGTGGAGTCCAGCTTCATGTCCGCCAGCACCAGAGCCACTTCCAGTGGATGGCTGAGATAAGGCTCGCCCGATTCCCGGTTCTGACCGGCGTGATACTTCTGCGAAAGATCGTAGGCGCGGCGGATGATCTCCAGGTCGTCATTCGGGCGGTTGGCGCGGACCGTCTTCAGCAGGTCACGGAACTTGGTGACCGTGAGGACATTGGTAGCGAATTGCTGCTTCAGCGTCGCCATGCCAGCCCTTTGTGAAGAACGGCCGAGTCGGAGGAACTACACGCAGGCCGGGAGTCGGCCTGGGAACTCGATTCTGACATCCTGTGGAGGCGACTCCCCATGGTTGATTATAACCGCAAGGCGCAACTGCCCTACATCCCCGAAAGGGCCGAGACCCGGTTTAGGGCAACCCCCATCTCCGGTTGGGATGTGACTGGCAGGAAAAAGACTTAGAAACATTTTCGCGAGGCGGAAACCACCTCCCGCAACCGCCAATGAACCATCAACTCAGGAGTACAATCGCGGCGATGCGGGTTCTGGTCAGTGGCGTGTCGGGGTTGGTCGGCTCGGCGCTGGTGCCGGCGTTGGAGAGCGCCGGGCACTCCGTTGTGCGGTTGGTACGGCGTGATCCGGCGGCGAATGAGATCCGATGGGACCCCGGCAGTGGCATCGAGGCCGGAGCGCTTGAAGACTTCGACGCTGTGGTCCACCTCGCCGGCGAAAGCATCGCCGGACGCTGGACGGCCGCGAAGAAAGCCCGCATCCGCGACAGCCGCGTGCAGGGCACGAGCACGCTGGCCGCAGCTCTGGCACGAACCGACCGGCCGCCAACGGCGCTGGTGTGCGCCTCGGCGATCGGGATCTATGGCGATCGCGGCGATGAAGTCTTGCGCGAGGAGAGCGCGCCGGGCGGCGACTTCCTCGCCGAGGTCGGCAAGCAATGGGAAGCAGCGACCGAACCCGCAGCCCGGGCCGGCATTCGCGTCGTCTCGCTCAGGTTCGGTGTGGTTCTCAGCCGGCGCGGCGGCGCGCTGGCCCGCATGCTGCCCCCGTTTCGCATGGGCGCCGGCGGGCGCATCGGCAGCGGACGCCAGTGGATGAGCTGGATCACCCTCGAGGACGTGGTCGGCCTGATCCAGCATGCGCTTGCCACCGACTCGCTCGGCGGTCCGGTGAACGCGGTCGCGCCTAACCCTGTGACCAATGCCGAATTCACTCGCGCGCTGGGCAAAGCGCTGCACCGGCCAACCCTCTTCCCCCTCCCCGCATTCATGGTCCGGCTGATGTTCGGGGAAATGGGCGAAGCGCTGCTCTTGGGCAGCCAGCGCGTGGACTGCGGCAAGCTCCTGGCCAGCGGCTTCCGCTTCCGCCATCCCGAGCTTAAGCCCGCGCTGGAAGCAATCCTGTAGAGACGTAGCTTGCCACGTCTCCTATTTTTGGAAGAACATTTTGACCGCGGTAGCGGCCAGTATCACGGCAAAAATCCGGCGCAGCACAAGATCGGGCATCTTCTGCGCCCACATGCCGCCGAAGTAGCCGCCCAGGAAGAGCCCGAGCGCGAGCAGCAGGCCGATCTTCAGATCGGCGTTTCCGGCCTTGTAATACTTCAGGAACGCCAGCAGGCCCGTGGGTGGAAGCAGCACCGCCAGGGTCGTGCCCTGGGCCATGTGTTGGTTCATCTTGAAGCCGTAAAACAAAATGGGAATGAGCATCGCCCCGCCGGCGATGCCGACCAGCCCGGAAAGGATCCCCACTCCAAGCCCTGCCACTATCGCCCACAGGATGATCACGTTCGTCTCCTCTCGCGCATGAGATTGATCCATTGACTCATTGATTCATTGTAAGAGCAGTATCCGATCCAGAACCAACATCCGATTGCGCCGCTTTCTCAATCACCCAATGAATCCAATGAATCAATGACTCAATGACTCAATCCTCACGGTCAGGGTAGAATCCAGCATTCGCACCCTGGTATGTCCTCGACCTCGACTTCCACGCTCGACCGCCTGAAGCGTCCCGCCGTACCGGTCTTCGTCGCCACCACGGTGATGCTGACGTTCATCTCTTTCTGGCGGGCGGCAGCGATCGTGCTCGCCGATTTGGCCTCATCGGCCTACTACGTTGGCGGCGACTCTGAGAACGTCATCGGCAAGAGCGCGCCCTGGTTCATTTTGGCGGTGATGCTGTTCAGCTACGCGGTGCGCGCCGTGTACATCGAGTCCAGCAGCATGTTCGTGCGCGGCGGCGTGTATCGCGTGGTGAAGGAAGCCATGGGCTCCCCACTGGCCAAGCTCTCGGTCTCCGCCCTGCTCTTTGACTACGTGCTGACGGGGCCGATCAGCGCCGTCGCCGCAGGCCAGTACCTCGCCGGATTCGTCGGGGAGGTGAGCAAGTACTTAGGCCACCCGATCACCTTCAACGAGAACTATTTCGCCGCCGGTTGCGGCGTCCTCGTGACCTTGTACTTCTGGTGGAAGAACCGGCAGGGCATCCACGAAACCAGCGCCAAGGCGATGTTTATCATGCGGGTCACCACCGTCATGGTGGTCATCCTGATCGGCTGGTGCCTGGTCACGATCTTCAAGATCCACGCCCACCTGCCGCCGCTGCCCGGCATTCACACCATGAAGTTCGACCACGAGTCGCTGGGATGGCTGCCGCGCAACTGGGCGACTTCAGTCACCCTCATTGCCCTGTTTGTGGGATTCGGGCACTCGGTGCTGGCCATGAGCGGCGAGGAAACTCTGGCGCAGGTGAACCGCGAGATCGAGCATCCCAAGCTGAAGAACCTGGAACGCGCCGGGCTGGTGATCTTCCTCTACAGCCTGCTGTTCACCTCGCTGGTGTCGTTCTTCGCGGTGATGATCATCCCCGACGAGGCGCGTTCGCAGTTCTTTCCCAACCTGATCGGCGGCCTCTCCATGTACGTGGTCGGGCCGGTGCTGCCCAAGCTGCTGTTCCACTCCTTCGTGGTACTGGTCGGAGTGCTGATCCTCTCCGGCGCGGCGAACACTGCCATCGTGGGCGCCAACGGCGTGCTCAACCGCGTCAGCGAGGACGGCGTGCTGACCTCCTGGTTCCAGCGCCCGCACCGGCGCTACGGCACCACCTACCGCTTGATCAACCTCATCGTCGTGCTGCAGATCATCACCATCGTGGTCAGCCGCGGCAACGTGTACTTCCTGGCCGCACTGTACGCCTTCGGCGTGATCTGGAGTTTCACGTTCAACACCCTGGCCGTGCTCGTATTGCGCTACACCGAGCCGGAAAACCGCGAATGGAAAGTCCCGGGGAACCTGCCGCTGGGCGGCGGCAAGGAACTGCCTCTCGGCTTGATAGCGATCCTGATTATGCTGTTCCTGACCGCCGTCACCAACCTGTTGACCAAGCCCACAGCCACCGTCGCCGGCGTTTCCTTCAGCGTTGCTTTCTTCATCATCTTTACCGTTTCCGAGCGCCACACCGCCAAGGAGCGGCGCGGCAGGAAGGAGAACATCGAGCAGTTCCGGGTTTCCGGCGAGCCGGAGCTGAGCTCGGGCGCGCTGCGCGTGCGCCCCGGCAACGTGCTGGTGACCGTCCGCGACCCCAACAACCTCTATTACCTGCGTGACGTGCTGGCACGCACCGACACCTCCAAGCAGGACGTGGTGGTGATGACGGCGCGCCTCTACCAAGGGCCGGCCTTCAGCGGCAACCGCTACTACGAAGCCAAGGACGTCTTCGACGACTACGAGCAGAAACTGTTCACCAAGGTGGTGGCAACGGCGGAAAAGGAGGGCAAGCCGGTGTCGCTGCTGGTCGTGCCCGGCAAGAACGTCTTCCAAAGCATCGTGGTCACGGCCGCGCACCTGGACTCCGCCAAGGTCGTCAGCGGGCTCTCCAACAAGCTCACCGCCGACGAACAGGCCAAGTACACCGGCGATGCCTGGGAGCAATTGCCGGAACCGCGGCCGCGCCTGACCATGGAAATAATCTCGCCGGACGGCGCCCTCCACAGCTACGCCCTCGGCCCGCACGAGCCGCGCCTGCGCCCTGAGGACATCGAGCTGCTGCACAAGATCTGGCTGGACATCACCCACGATCCGCACTTCGCCGCGCTCCACCACTACGACGTGCTGGCGCTGGCCTTGGATGAATTGCAGCGGGAACTGACGAGCGGCCGCCGCCCCGAACTGCTGGAGCTGTTGCAGCGAGAATTGCGCGCGCGCTACGGCCAACCGTCCGATGCCGGTCCCAAGCCCAACTAGAGCTGCGGGGCATCTCCGCTGCTGTAGCGACAAAACGCCACGGATTTACACGGATCTGCACGGATTGAAGATTTTGATCCGTGAACATCGGTGATGATCCGTGGCGTCTTCTCCTAGCGGGCGGCCGCGGCCTCCAACCGCGAACGATAGCCGGAGTAGTCGGGGATGAGGCGCTGATAGGTGCCGGACATCAAGGGAGAGGAGAACATGAAATCCGCCGAAGCGCGGTTGCACGCCACCGGGATGTTCCACACCACGGCGATGCGCAACAACGCCTTGATGTCGGGATCGTGCGGCAGCGACTCCAGCGGGTCCCAGAAGAAGATGACAAAATCGATCTCGTTGCCCGAGATCTTGGCGCCGATCTGCTGATCGCCGCCCAGCGGGCCGCTCTCCAGCTTGTGGATGTCCAGATCGAGTTCCTGTTCCAATACGCTTCCCGTGGTTCCGGTGGCGTAGAGGACGTGCTCCGCCAGCAAATCGCGGTTGAACTTCGCCCACTCGAACAAATCCTGCTTCTTATTGTCGTGTGCCACTAGTGCGATTTTCTTGCGTGCTGCCATGGGTATGATCTTGTAGTTCATTCTTTCTCCTTGCGTGCTCCCGCGGCCCGCGCATGAAGCTGCGTCACACGGCAAGCGTCGCTAAAACTCTGGATGACAATTAGAACGAATGATTAGATGTGTGCTGGGGGACGTCGACGGTGAATTTGCGGTGAAAAAACCGATGGGTGCTAACTGCGGCGCAACACAGTACGGGTGATGCGGTCATGCCAGCAAAGGCCGTACTCATCGACCGACGCCCAGAGGAATCCCAGGCCCAGGGCCATGCCGGAGACCACCATAGCAATGGCGCGCCAGCGCCGCCGGCTGCGCCGCGCCGGCTGGTTGTCGAAGGTGCGGACGCGCAGCCCCGCCACCCGCATGCCGGGTGTGGCCGCCGCGTGAACCAGGAAAAGGTATTGGTACATCGCCCATAAAAGCACCGGCAGCGCCACGGCCAGTAGCAACGCCGGGCGCGAGCGCGGCAGCGTGCCTGCCATGTGCAGGAAGATTATCGCGAACACTGCCGTGGCGATGGCGACCAGCAAGCCATCCAGGGTCGCCGCGAAGATCCTGCGCGCCAGCGACGCGCTCTCCCCGACCGGGCCGGCATCGTCCCCCGGTTCGGGCGCAAGCGTCGATTCCAGCGTGATGGCGGGCCGGCCCTCGCCACCGAACAACAGCCCCGAGGGCTCCTCCGCATCGAGGATGCGCGGCTTGTCGAGGACGGGCTCGGCCAGCTCCTCGACGTAGGGCATCGGCTCCAGGGCAAGAAGAGGCTCCGCCGGCCGCGGGAACTCGATGAGGTTGCTGGCCTCGGGCCCCGGCGCCAGCTGAGGCGCGGGATCGAGGTGCGGCTCCGGGACGGCATAGTGGGCCGCTGCCGTGGCGCGGGCGGCGCGCTCGAAATCAAGGTTGAGCGAGGATGTCCGCGGCACCCGTTGGCGGCCCCGACGCGCGCAGAATGCGTCCACACGCGAGGCCACCTCCTGCCGCCACATTTCGCCCGGCGCATAGAGCGACGGCTGCGCCAGCTCGCTCTCGCTCCGGCCGCTCGCAGGTTGGGGATCGAGGAGGGTGGCGCCAATCGAGGCGCCGCGCTCCGGCGCACATGTGCACCGCTCACCGCAGATCGGACAGGCCATGAACGGGTTGTGAGTCGGCCAGAGCCACGCCGGAACCCGCATTGCGCGGGGAGCGGCTCGCATGCTAAGTTCGAGCCTCTCCCATGTTCCGCCGCAACCGATTAGGTATCACGGCTGCACTTGTTTGTCATCTGGTTCTGGCGTCTTCCGTAGTTACTAGCCAGTTGCTTCCGGCGACGCAGCCCGCCCCCACCCCGCCGGCGGGTCGTGGCGAAGCAGTCATCATCAAGGCCCGTGAGCAGGAGAAATCGGGCGACGTTTACAAGCTCCGCGGGGAGGTGGAGATCGATTTCCGCAATCTGGTGCTGCGCGGCGACGAGGCCACCTACGACGACGCCACCGGCGAAGTGACCGCCAGCGGCCACTTGACGCTCGACGGCGGACCGCACGACGAGCACATCGTCGCCTCCCATGGCCGGTACAACGCGCGCACCCAGACCGGCACGTTCTACGACGTGATCGGCACCAGCGGCGTGCGTTTCCAGGGCCGCAACGTCGTCCTGACCTCCAGCAACCCCTTCACCTTCACCGGACGGATGGTGGAGAAAACCGGACCCGAGGTTTACGTCGTCCACCACGGCACCGTGACCTCCTGCGAACTGCCGCGCCCTAAGTGGACGCTCAACGGCGAGCGCATCGTGGTGGACCTGGGCGGCAAAGCCCGGGCGTACCACGCCACCTTCCGCATCGAGAAGGTGCCGATGTTCTACCTCCCCTACGCCGACCATCCGGTCGAGCAACTCGGCCGCCAGAGCGGGTTCCTGCTGCCCAACCTGGGGACGTTCCTCGCGCAAAGGTCTCATCCTGGGCGATTCCTTCTACTGGGCCATCAACCGCAGCATGGACGCCACCATCGGCGCCGAATACTTCTCCACCCGCGGCTGGGCGCAGCACGGCAGCTGGCGCTTCCGCCCCAGCGAGGATTCCTACCTCAGCGCCCGCTACTTCGGCGTCCTCGACCGCGGCTTCGGCCCCAACCACGTGGACCAGGGCGGCGAGGAAGTCGGCCTCGACGGCGAAGCCCAGTTCCCGCACGGCTTCCGTGGCGTGCTCTCGGCCGATTACCTGAGCTCCTTTGTCTTCCGGCTGGCCTTCGGCGAGACCTTCACCCAGGCCGTGGATTCCGAGGTGAAATCCGTAGCCTTCCTTTCCAAGAGCCTGGATGGATTCGGCTTCAACTTCCTGGCGGGCCGCTATCAGAACTTTCAGAGCACGACGCCGGGGGACGTGGTCACCATCCTTCACGCCCCCAGTTTCGAGCTCGCGAGTGTCGACCGGCGGATTGGCCACACGCCGGTGTACTGGTCGTTTGACACAGCGCTGGAGGGTGTTTCCCGCAAAGAGCCGGGCTTGAGGACCAACAACCTGGTGGGGCGCTTCGACGTGCACCCGCGCGCCTCTTTGCCGCTTCTGCTCCAGGGCTGGACGCTGCGTCCCGAGATCGGCCTGCGCGAGACTTACTACACCCAGCGCCTGTTGCCCAACGGCGGCCTGGGCGTCCCCGTCGAGCAGGACGTCAATCGCAATACCGCGGAAGCGTCGTTCGAGCTGCGCCCGCCTTCGCTGGTCCGCATCTTCGATCGCCCGGTCTGGGGCCACAAGCTCAAGCACGCCATCGAACCGCGCCTGGTGTACCGCTACGTCAGCGGGGTGGATAACTTCGCGGACATCATCCGCTTCGATTCCCGCGACATCCTGTCCGACACCAACGAGCTGGAGTATGCAGTTATCCAGCGCCTCTACATCAAGCCCGTGGGCGAGGTCCGCTGCCGGGAACAAACCCCCACCGCAGGATCTGTAACCGCAGCTGCGTCCGGCACTACGCCCGCCGGAGATCCGGCCGAGTCGTGCCATGCACCCGGCGCTCGTGAGCTGGTTTCGTGGGAGCTGAAGCAGAAGTACTTCTTCGATCCCGATTTCGGCGGAGCCGTGGTGGACGGCAAACGCAACGTGTTCACCACCACCGACCAGTTCACCGGCATCGCCTTTCTCACCTCGCCGCGGCATTTCACCCCCATCGTCTCTCGCCTCCTGGTGCATCCCAGCAGCCAGACCGAGTTTGGGTGGCAGCTCGACTACGACACCGTGCAAGGCCGCATCAACGCCAGCACCGTGTTCACCAATTACCGCCTGGGGAATTTTTTTCTCGGCGGTACGCACACATACTTTCGCGCCCCCGGCGAGATCTTCGTCTCCAACCCGATCCCCGGGCCCGACCGCTTCAACCAGTTTCGCGTCACGCTCGGCTATGGCAACCTGAGCAAGCGCGGCATCAACGCCGCCGCCAACGTCGGCTTCGACGCCAACCTCCGCTTCCTGCAATATTCCGCCTTCCAGACCAGCTACAACTGGGACTGCTGCGGCGTCAGCTTCGAGTATCGTCGCTACGCCCTGGGCTCGGTCCGCAACGAGAACCAGTTCCGCTTTGCGTTCACGCTGGCGAACATCGCCACTTTCGGCAACCTGAAGCGGCAGGAACGGATTTACTGAGAGCAGTCAGCGGTCAGCACTCAGCAGTCAGCCAAACCGGCGGCTGCGCCGGTGCCCGGGCTGAATGCTGACTGCTGAGTGCTACCATAGGGCCGTGGATTTGTCCGCCAAACGCGCTGCACTGGACGCACACCTGCGCTCGCTGGGGCGGCTGCTGGTCGCTTATTCCGGAGGCGTGGACTCGGCGTTCCTCGCCTGGGCTGCGCACCAGGCGCTGGGCGACGCGATGCTGGCGGTCCTGGCTGATTCCCCTTCTCTGGCCCGCACCCACTTGAACGACGCGCTCGCATTCGCCCAGGAGCAGCGCCTTCCGCTGGAAGTCGTTGAGACCGCCGAATTCGAGCGCCCGGAATACGTGCGCAACGACGCGGCGCGCTGCTTCTACTGCAAGGACGAGCTGTTCACGGTGATGGAGCAGATCCGCGCTTCGCGTGGGTTTGACGTGGTGGCGTACGGCGTCAACCTCGACGATCAGAGCGACTTCCGTCCCGGGCAGGAGGCGGCACGTCAGCACGGAGTTGCGGCACCTCTGCTCGAAGCCGGGCTGAGCAAGGCGGAGGTCCGTGAACTGGCGCGCGCCGCCGGCCTGCGGGTGTGGGACAAGCCGGCGTCGGCGTGCCTTTCGTCACGCGTGGAGTATGGGCGCGCGGTCACTCCCGAGGTGCTGGCGGTGGTCGAGCAGGGCGAAGATGTCCTGCGCGGGCTGGGATTCCGCCAGTTTCGCGTCCGGCACCATGGAGAGATCGTTCGCCTGGAGATCGCGCCGGAGGAAATGCCGCGCGCCTTGACCCCGGCCATGGCTGCCGAGTTCGCCCGCATCTTCAAGGCACTCGGCTTCACCTACATCACTCTCGACCTGGAGGGCTTCCGGTCGGGCTCGATGAACGCCGTGCTGCCGGTGGCCTCCCTGCGCACCGGGACCCGCTGAGCCTGGGAGTACATTTCCTGTCAATGACTCGATGACCCATGGCTCAATGGCTCAATTCTGCCGCCGCTCCGCTGTGAGATAATATTGGATTGATTCCCATTACTCAGGTGGTGTTCGTGGATTTTTTCAAGCGCCCGGTGTGGCTGGTGGTGCTGTTCTGTCTGGGATGTTCGGCCCAGTCGCTTTCTCCGGAGGCGAACCAGCGCATCGAACGCCAGGTGCGCGCTCATTTCAAGGTACCCGACGCCGTCACCGTCACGGTAGGTACGCCGAAACCCAGCGAATTCACCGGCTATGACACTCTGCCCATCACCTTCGACGGCGGAGGGCAGAAGAACACCCATGAGTTCCTGCTCTCCAAGGACGGCAAGAAGCTGCTGCGTCTTACCAACATCGACATCACCCCCGAAGCCTACGCCAAAACTCTGGTTCAGAACGCCGAGACGCGACGCCGGCAGGCCGAGCTGATGAAGAAGATCAACGTCGCCGGGCGGCCCTGGCGCGGCGCGGCCTCGCCCAAGGTCACCATCATCGTCTATGACGATTTCCAGTGTCCCTATTGCGCGGTGATGTACCAGACACTGTTTGCCGACAGCATGAAGGAATACGCCGACCGGGTGCGCGTCGTCCTCAAGGACTTTCCCCTGTTCGAGATCCATCCCTGGGCCAAGCGCGCCGCTATCGACTCCAACTGTCTGGCGGAGCAGAGCAACGACGCTTACTGGGATTTCTCCGATTACGTCCACGCGAACCAGAAGGAGATCAGCGGGCCGAACCGCGACGTGAACGCATCCTTCGCGCGGCTGGACAAGGCCGCGTTGGACGCCGGCAAAAAACACAAGCTGGACGCAAACATCCTGCAGTCCTGCCTGAAAGCCCAGCCCGATACGCTGCTCAACGCCTCGGTAAAGGAGGCCGACACTCTCGGCGTCAGCTCCACGCCCACGCTGTTCATCAACGGCGACAAGACGTCGGGCGCCCTGACCGAAACGGAGCTACGGTCGGAGATCCAGGCCGCCCTGCGGAACTCCGAGCAGCCGGCAATGGCCGCGACGGCTCCCGCTGCGGCGCCGGCACCGGCGAAATGATGCACGCGCACGGTTGCCTTCGCTACCATCCCGACTTCTCGGCTGGCGTAAGGGAGGCATGCGGTTGAATCGCAATCTTGCGCGCGCACTGGCTTTCTGTCTGCTGGCGTTGCTGGCGGCGGCGCTGGCCGGGTGCCGCTCCAAGGAGAGCTCCGCCGACGCCATGGCCAAGGTCAATGGCAAGAAGATCCTGCGCGCCGATGTCGAGAAGTACTACCACAATCAGACTTCCCAAGCGCCGCAGCAGCCCAGCACCGAGGAAGCGACCAGCCTGCGCCTGGCCATCCTGAAGCAGCTCATCGACGACGAGATCATGCTGCAGAAGGCGGAAAAGCTCGGCCTGCTGGCCACCGAGGAGGAGGTGGACAGCAAGGTCAACGAAGTGAAGGCGCCCTACACCCAGGAGCAATTCGAGCAGCGGCTGAAGGAGCGCAGCTTGACGGTGGACGACCTCAAGCGCGAGTTCCGCCGCAACATCACCATCGAGAAGGTGATCAACAAGGAGATCACCTCCAAGATCACCATCTCCGACGCCGATATCGCCAATTACTACAACGCCCACAAGGCGGACTTCAACCTGGTGGAGCCGCGCTACCACCTGGCGCAGATCGTGGTCACCACCGCGCCCAATCCCGAGTCCAGCAACCTGAAGAACAAGGCGCTGAACGAGGCCGACGCGCGCAAGAAGATCCAGATGGTGGAGAACCGGCTGGATTCGGGCGAGGACTTCGCCACCGTCGCCATGAACTACTCCGAGGACCTCTCCACCGCGGGCAATGGCGGCGACATGGGGTTCATCCCCGAGTCGGCCATCAAGAGCGACCCCACCGCCCGGGAGATCGTTGCCAGGCTCAAGGCCGGCCAGAGCAGCACGGTGATCCCCGTGATGGACCCCGCCAGCAGGCAGGTGGTGGGCTTCCGCATCGTGAAGCTGCTGGCCCGCGAGCCTGCCGGACAGCGCGAACTCAACGATCCGCGCGTGCAGCAGTCCATCCGCGAGCAGCTCCGCGGCCGCCGCGAACAGTTGCTGAAAGCCGCGTTTTACGAGGTGGTCCGCAGCGAAGCGCGGGTGGAGAACTTCTACGCCCAGCAGGTCCTGAAAAATGCCGGAAAATAAAGACGCCACAGATTTACACGGATAAACACAGATTTGGAAAAATGATCCGTGATAATCCGCGCACATCCGTGGCGTTTCTATTACTCGACGATGGCGAGCGCCTCGCCGGCATTGACCGTCGCCCCTTCGGCGGCGATGATCTTGCTAACCGTCCCCTTCTTGGGCGACTTGATCTCGTTCTGCATCTTCATGGCTTCCACCACGATGATGCCCTGCCCGGCCTCGACCTCCGCCCCAGGTGCGACCAGCACGCGCACCACTTTGCCCGGCATGGGTGACACCAGCTTCTTGGGGCCTTCCAGTCCGGCGCCGGCGGCCTTGCGCGCCCGGAAGGAGCGCGGATCGCGGACTTCGGCGGCATAGCGCTCGCCCGCGATCATCAGGTGCATGTCGCCGCCCACCCGTTCGCGCTTGACCTCCCAGGCCCGGCCGTCGATCACAATCGAAAGCACGTCGCGCCCGGCTTCGACGGCATCCAGGTTGAGCTCGCGGTCATCCAGGCGGCACTGCATCTTGGCATCCGGGCCGCGCGTCAGCTCCACGCGGTGCATCTTGCCGTCGATGGTGACTTCGTAAGTCATCTCACGTGGAGCCGCAGTTGATGTCTCCAGGTGTTTGCAGGTGGAGGGGCACGGCTTCCAGCCGTGCCGCTAACGCCCAAACATGAGGAGGCCTTTAGGCCCTGAGGGAGATTCCCTCAGCGGCTAAAGCCGAGTTTTTGCCCGCCCTTTTACGGCACGCCTGAAAGGCGTGCCCCTTCACCAAGCATGCACTTGTGAACCTGCTCTAGTCCTGACGCAAAGCGTCCATGCGCGCCGCCCGCTTCCAGTTGGTCGCGGCTGCGCCGTTCGCGCTCACCCCGGCGGCAGGCCGCGCAGTCTCGGGCGGAGCCGCTGCCCCGTTCTCCATTTGCGTGAACAGGACCGCAGCCACAGCGGCGATCCCGCGGTCTCCGTCGCGCGCCTCGTGCTGCTCGTTCTTGCTGCGCTCCAGCAGGCCGTCGAGATAACCGGTGTTGACCTTGCCGGCGATGAAATCGGGATCACGCAAGATCCGCCGGAACAGCGAAATGTTGGTCTTGATGCCGCCGGCGAAGTATTCGTACATCGCCCGGTCGAGGCGCGCGATGGCCTCGCGGCGGGTGGGGGCGTAGCCAATTACCTTGGCCAGCAGCGGGTCATAGTCGATGGGCACGATCCAGCCTTCGTACACGCCACTGTCGCGCCGGATGCCCGGGCCCGAAGGCTGTAGCAGGCGCGTGATCATGCCCGGGCTGGGGAAGTAGTTGTTGTCCGGGTCCTCGGCATAGACCCGGCACTCGATGGCGTGGCCGCGGAGCGTAATGTCTTCCTGCCGGATGGGCAGCTTCTCCCCGGCGGCGATGCGGATCTGCAAGTGCACCAGGTCCAGCCCGGTGACGAACTCCGTCACCGGATGCTCCACCTGCAAGCGCGCGTTGACCTCCAGGAAATAGAAGTTCTTCTGCTCATCCACCAGGAACTCGACGGTGCCGGCGTTGGAATAGCCGGCGGCCTTGCCGACGCGCACCGCGGTCTCGCCCATGCGACGCCGCATCTCGGGATCGACGAACGACGACGGCGACTCCTCCAGCACTTTCTGGTGACGCCGCTGCACCGAGCACTCGCGCTCCCCCAGATACACCAGGTTGCCGTGTTCATCGCCCAGGATCTGCACCTCGATGTGGCGCGGGTTCTCGATCAGCTTCTCGATGTAAACCTCGTCGTCCTTAAACGAGCGCATGGCCTCGCTTTTGGCCTGCTCCAGCGCCGACGCCAGCCCCTCCGGAGAGCGCACCGCGCGCATGCCCTTGCCGCCTCCGCCGCCCGCCGCCTTCAGCATCACCGGGTAGCCGATCTTCGCGGCCACCTCGCGCGCTTGCTCCAGCGAGTCCAGCCCCTTGGTCGTGCCCGGAACGAAGGGCACGCCGGCCTTCTCCATGGTCTGCCGGGCGCGAGTCTTCGAGCCCATCAGCTCCATAGCTTCCGGGGTCGGACCGATAAACTTGATCCCCGCCTCGCGGCAGGCGCGGTTGAAGCTGGGATTCTCCGACAGGAACCCATATCCCGGGTGCACCGCCTCCGCCCCCGACTTGCGGGCCACTTCGATCAGCTTGGGGATGTTCAGGTAGGACTCGCTGGCCGTCGCCGGACCGATGTGGTAGGCCTCGTCGGCCTTGCGCACGTGCAGCGCCGCCCGGTCCACGTCGGAATAGACCGCCACCGGGGAGATGCCCATCTCGCGGCAGGCGCGAACCACGCGCACCGCAATCTCTCCCCGGTTGGCGATCAGGATCTTCTTGAACATGATGACAGCGCCGCCTCGCCGGCACAGGCCCGTCGGAGCTGGCTGGGAAACAGGCAATTCTACTCGAAGGGCAGCACTGCCGCGCTGTGACGCTCAACCAAGCAGCAGTGATGCGCGACCCTGACGGGTCAAAACAGCAAAGCCTCCCCGCGCGGAGAGGCTTTCCTGTCTGAGGAGGATGGTTCTTACTTCGGCTGTTCGGTGGTGACGATCCCGCCGCCCTTCTGGGCCAGCTTCTCGGCTTTCTGCTTTTTGGTGGCCATGGTCTTGTCCACCCACTCGTCGCGGTCTTCCGGGGTAGCAGCCAGCGATGGCCGGTGGCCAGTCAGTTGTCGGCTGCCGCCCTCCTATTTCGGCGGCTTTGCCCGGATTAGTCGATCTCTCGCTGAGTCGCCTTCAAGTTCCAAGCCAGCCAGCGCAGCAGCAGCGGTCGCTTTGCAACGCCTGATCTCCACCTCATGCTGCTCTGCGGCGAGGTACAGCGCGCCGATTTCCCGCTGCTTGGCCGGATCTAGCAGCGGCACGCGCTGGTGACGAAGAAACTCCCAATCCACGCGGTGCCTCCCCACGCCCGAGGAATTCGATATCCATTCTGCGATGACTGCCGAGGAGCGAAGCACGGACCACAGGTACACCGCGTCAGCGTCTACCCCCGGCTTTATGCGGAGTACAGTAAACTCGTTGGATATAAGCAGATCCTCCGCACCTTGGGGTACGACACAGATTGCGCGGTAGACTGCACTTATGTTGCTGACAACAAGGTCGCCGGGTCGTGCACGGCCAATCCGACTGTACGAGATTTCTTTGCCGAGTGCAGTTTCGCCACGTTCAGCACGCCCCTCATAGCTGATGCGGAGGAATGTGTAGCTTGCATTCGGGTCCAAAACGACAGGCTCGAACACGGGATCGACAAGCTTGTCGAGCACCTCAGAAATGGCGCCGACAAACGTCCACCTTGGCTCCAACTCCGCAACAGTCCAAGGCCGAAGGTGCTTAGCATCCAAGCGCCCGCCAATCCTTTCAGGGTGCACTAGCCATGGCCCCTGACTACCCTCCATGTAAAGCTGAAAGGCCAGCACGATTTCATCAATTTCTTGTGCTGCCCGCTGTCGTGCAAGCTCAGCCACGCTGGGTCTGGTCCTAGGCACCACATCGTCCAAGCCAATGTACCGACTTTCGTACACAAAGACCGAAGGCTGCTGTTCATGAACATCCGAGCGGCGCTTTACGAGATAAAGAACGGACGTCTGGCCCGCGCCCCTGCCCGCTGGAACGCATCTCCGTGAAGACTGATGATTCCCCTAATAATGAAGCGGTCGCGAATGAAGGTGCGCACGTCAGCGTGATTTTTCCCGCTCAGCACACTGTCATCCATAACGGTGAGCAACCTGCCGCCAGGCTTCAGTAGGTTCCAGTACCGCTCGACGAACATGACGGATGAGCGCAGTGAGCCCCTCTTGGTCCCGCCATGAGTCGCCAAGTCATACGTCTGTAGTATCTCTCGTTCTTCGGGGACCGACAGAGAGTAGTCCATCGAAAACGGTGGGTTCGTTAGCACCACATCAAAAAGAGTGCCCCCATCTAGGGCCCTGCGAAGCTCCCTCACCTCCTCCTTCATTTCTGGTGAATCTGCTGGTGATGGTTCGGGCCTGTGCCGAAGTGCATCGGTCATGTAAACGCGGCTCCCACCATCGCCGTGGAGATACATGTTGATCCGCGCTATGCGCGCGATCATCGGATCCCGTCCCGCGTCGATCCCAAAGATTGCCTGATTAGCCACTTCGTCCAGTAACTGCTTTCTCTCCGAGTCCGTAAGACTCTTGTTGTCCCAAACCTGCCGCCGCATTTCGGTTAGAGCCTCAATTAGGAACCCGCCCGTACCGCAACACGCGTCGAGAACTCTGTCGATTGCATCCTTGCTTCGCCCAGCGCGAAGCCCAGCTAGGCGCGTCATCATCTTGACTACACTTCGGGGAGTAAAGTATTGACCGAGCGCCTGACCACGCATGGTAGCAGCAAGGAATGCTTCGAACATTCGCCCGTTAAGATCCTCATCGATGCCGAACAGGTAGTAATGTTCTAGCTCCTTGACAACCCGCTTGGCCGTCCCCGGTGACAACCGAAGTCGTTCTTGCGGCTCGAAAATCCGTTTACGCCTTCCCTGTACGATTTCTTGTTCCAACGAATCCACAAGCTGACGAAACAACAACGCACCCACAGGATTGGGATCGTTTGCCTCCTGCGCGGCAATCCACCGCGTCGAAAAGCGTACCTCCGAGGAAGGAAGCGGTTCGCACCTGCCGATAAGTGCTAGTAGGGCCGGATTGTCGCGCAGCTTCCGGTCTTCCCACAGCTTCACAAAAAGCAGCTTCGCAAATTCCACAAATGCTGCTTGGGGGCTCATCTTTTCGGATTTCCAGATGATGCGATGGCAGCGGAGAAACGCCTTCTTTACTTCATCCATCGCGGGTCGGACTAGACGATGGCTGGATTTAGGAAGAGCCACCGTGTCCGCCCATGCTCTGCGGGCGAGTGGTGCGCTGAGAAGTTGGTGCAGGGCCTCATATTTAGGGTTGCCGTCCACGAGGTCCGAAAATCGAAGCGAAAGAATGGGCTCCTCTTGGTCCCATATATATACCCGAGTCAAGAGTCCGTTCGTCAGCATGTAATAGCGCAACGGCCGATCAGCATCCTTGCGGTTAATCTGGAGTGCGTACCCCGCCCCTTGGTAGGTGTAGTCTTCGACCCGTTCCGACGTTGCTTTCGCGTCAATCAGCCAGCGGGGCTTGTTCCGGCAGACTAGGAGAAAATCCGGGCGGTAGGATTCGGATCGGCTGCCTTTAGGGACCTGCAGGGACTCGATCGCTTCTTTCGTCTTGATCTCCGCATCCTCGTAGCCGAGATCTTGAAGCAACCGGCATACAAAAAACGACTCGACACTAGCTTCGTTTCCCAAGTCAGCTGACCGGCAAAACTTATTCCGGCCGCCGCCGCGCGCTTTCCTTTTATCCGTACCCATGTTGCTTTCTCAGCGGACGTTGCGCGCCTTGCTGCTCAGTCGCCATCTTAATGTGCCCGCTGTGGACAGACATTTTTCGAACATCTCAGGACGACTATAAACAGCGGATCGAACCGTGGATGGGGAGACTCGGTAACCAAGAATCTTCGATACTTCTGCGCGCAAATCTTCGAATGATTTCTCTGGCCACGCGTTGTGCGGTGCGCCCTGTTCGAGCCTCCACAGAGCGCGAATTACACAATCCACCACGGAAACGCGTCCTTTACGCCCAGGCACAACACCGGGAGGTTTTCGAGTTGTTTTCATGGGATGGTATCGTCTCATGATGATACCATCTCTGCGAGAGCAAAAGCAACGAGAGTTTTGAAACCTGCAGACCTACTGCTACAGAAAAGGACCCCGCACGCGGCGGGGTGTGACCAGTCCACGTTCCACTCGACCAGGGTTGACAGAAAGGCCGGGCCGTCGTCGGCTAGGCGCAGCAGCTCCCGCCCACGCGTCCCAAACAGCAAAGCCTCTCCGCGTGGAGAGGCTTTCTTCTGTCTGAGGAGGGTAATTCCTATTTCGGTTGCTCGGTGGTGACGATGCCGCCCTTTTGCGCCAGCTTCTCAGCCTTCGACTTCTTGGTGGCCATGGTCTTGTCCACCCAATCGTCGGCGGTCTTCAAGTCGGCGGCACGAGCATCGGGGTTACCGCACTCCAGGTCAGCCTTCTCCCGATAGAGCAGGTTCAGGTAGGCCATGGCGTCGTCGTAGTCGGGGCGGAGTTGCAGCGCCTTGGTCAGGTTCTGGATGCCCTCATCCACCTTGGGCAGGGTGCGGTCGCGCAGCGATTCGCAGACCTTCTTGTCCTTGAGCGGCTCATCGGGCTTCAGTCCCAGCTTGGCGCGCTCTTCCTGCCGCGGCGCATAGGACTGCGTCCAGTCGATCACCGCGATGGAGTAATACTCCTCGGGATCGTTGGGATCGAGCTGCTTGGCCTTCTCGTGGTACTCCTTGGCCTGCTCGAACTTCTTCATGTTGAAGTAGAGCGAGGCGATCCCCTTCACGCTGTTGATGTTCTTGGGATCCATGGCCAGCACCTTTTTGTACTCGTCGATGGCCTGCTGCCCCATCTGGTTGTTTTCCGGGGTGTCGGCGCCAGGGATGTACTGCTGCGCGTAGGCGGTGGCCAGGTACAGGCGAGCGTTGAGCAGCTTGGGATCCAGCGCTACCGCGTTCTTGAAGTGCTCGATGGCCAGCTCGTACTTGGCGTTCTTGTAGGCCTGAACCCCCTTGTTGAGCTGGTCGCGGGCTCGCAGCTTGGTGCATCCGCCCAACGACAACAGCACCACCGCCAGGCCCAGTACCGCCGCCGCTCTTGCCGCCCTGCGGCGGCGGCGCGGCTCGTTCTCTGCGCTTCGCTTCATGAGTGCTTGATCTCCGCGGGGACAGCGGGTCCGGAGACCGGCTCGGTCACCCCGGATACAAGCCGGCGCGGTCCTCCGCGCGCTGCCCCAGTCTGATATAGGTGCCGTTCCTGCCGCTGACGGGCGAACACCGTCCGCCAGCGGCTGATGCGCTTTTAGCCGCCAGCCTCGATCTTGGCGGTGATCAGACCGACCTTCTCGACACCGGCGGCATGGGCGATGTCGATCACCTGCGCCACCTCGGCGAACTCCAGGTCGGTATCGGCCTTGATGAACATCACCTTTTCCGCCCGCGCCTTGAAGATTTCTTCCAGGCGGCCTTGCAGATTCTGCCAGGTGACGTCGTCCTGGTTGATCTTCAAGACGGGCTTGCCGCCGGCGCCCTTCAGCAACTGCACCACGATGGTGCGATCCACGACATTGGTCTTCGGCGCGTTGGGCGGAGGCGGCTGCGGCACCAGCGCGTCCAGCCCTTTCGGCGTCAGCGGCGTGATGACCATAAAGATAATCAACAGCACCAGCAGCACGTCGATCAGCGGGGTTACGTTGGGGTCGGCGTTGAGTCCGCCTGCCCCACCAACTGCCATTGCCATATTCAGTACCTCGTTATTGCCCGCTCGGCGCTGCCGCCGGCGGAGGCCCTCCCGGACCGGCCTTGCGCTGTTCGGTGAGCAGACCGAGCTGGTCCACGCCGGCGGCGCGCACGTTGTCCACCACGTCCACCACGTTGCCGTACCGGGTGCGGGCGTCGGCCTTGATGAAGACGCGCTTATCGGTGCGGCTGGCCAGCCGGTCCTTCACCAGGTGGGTGAGCTGGTCGGCCCCCGCCACCTGGTCGGAGCCGAAGAAGATCTTGCCGTCGCGGGTGACCGCGACCAGCAAGGCATCCTCCTTGTCGGCGTCCGGCATGGCTGCGGGATTGTTCACCATCGCCAGGTCCACGCTCACGCCTTTCTGCAGCATGGGGGTGATGACCATGAAGATGATCAGCAGCACCAGCATCACGTCCACCATCGGGGTGACGTTGATGGTGGAGTTAACCATCATTACTTTTCTGCCGAGTGCCATAGTTCGACTCCGCTGGCGCGCTTAACGCCGCACCGCACCGCGGCGCTTGAGGAAGTAATCGATCAGCTCGCTCGACGAGTTGTCCATCTCCACGTCGAAGGCCTCCACCTTGTTGGTGAAGTAGTTGAACATCATCACCGCAGGGATGGCGACGAACAGCCCGACGGCGGTGGTCACCAGCGCTTCGGAAATACCGCCGGCGACGGCGCCCAGACCGGTGGCCTTCTGCGCCGAAATCCCCTGGAAGGCGTTGATGATGCCGACCACCGTGCCCAGCAGCCCCACGAACGGGGCCGTCGATCCGATGGTGGCCAGGCCGCCCAGGCCGCGCTTCAGTTCGGCGTGCACGATGGCTTCGGCGCGCTCCAGCGCCCGCTTGCTGGCTTCGATGTCCTCGCCCGGGATCTCGTCGGACTCGCCATGCGCCTTGAATTCCTGCAGCCCGGCGGTAACCACCTTGGCCAAGTGGCTCTTCTTGTGGCGCTCGCCGACGCGGATGGCCTCTTCGATCTTGCCTTCACGCAGCGCGCCGGCCACGGCCGGGGCGAACATGCGCGACTGCTTGCGGGCGGAGTTGAACGCCATCCAGCGGTCGATCATGACCCCGATCGACCAGGCCGACATGATGAACAGGATCACCACCACGGTCTTCGCCAGGACCCCCATCTGGTGCCACAGGGCGACAGGGTTCCAGCCTATCTCCGCGCCTTCCTGAAACATCCACAGCGCGGCGCTATGGATGCTGTTCGATCCGAGAGTTGCAATGTGTGCTAGCAACATGTGTTGGTCCTTCCTCCTCAGAACTTCTTTGACGTTTGTCTTTGAATCCGTACTTGCAGGGCGGCCGTGGCCACATCTCCACGACCGCCGCTAATCTTGTTTCTATCCTCCGGACAGGGTGAAATTTACCGTGATGGTGGTCTCCACCGGCACCGGCTCGCCGTTGAGCAGGTACGGCTTGTACCGCCATTGCCTCACCGCGTCCAGCGCATTCTGCACCAACATGGGATGCCCGCTGATCACCCGCAGGTTTTCGATGGTCCCTTGCTTGCTGATCTCCGCCTGCAGGACCACCGCCCCCGAGATGCGGGCGGACTTGGCGATCGCCGGATAAATCGGCTTGACCTGGTTAATCAGGTTGCCCTGCTGAACCCCCGCCGATACCCGCACCCGCGTGGGCACAGCCACCCTGGGAACCGCCGCGGGCGTCCCGCCGATGATCCCGCCGATCACGCCTCCCATCGACCCGCCCGGCACTCCGCCCGGCACGCCCCCGATCACGCCCCCCGTGGTCATGGGCGGCGGCGCCGCCTCTTCCTTGATCATGGCGATTTTCTCAGGAATCCTGGTGGGAGTGCGCAGTTGACCGTTGACCAGTTCGGTCTGCACCTTGACCACCTTCATCGGCACGCTGGCCGGCGGTGGTGGTGGCGGCGGTGGAGGTGGCGGGGGCGCGACCAGGAAGGTCATCAATTGCTGCTTGGGCAGCGCCTCCGTGTAAATGAGCGGGATCAGGACCATGACGCCGATCAGCAGACACTGCAGGACAAACGACAGCATGGTCGTCCATCTCCGCCTGGTCCTAAGCCGGCCCGAGGATTCTACAAGGCTGTCTTCAAACATGGCCTTTCTCTCCGGTAGTTTCCAACCTTTCTTTAGACACCGCCAGCCCCCATTTTGCTCCCAGTCTCGCCCCAGTTACCCCCGGAACCCCCTCTAGGCCTTGACCTTCACCTTCTCCCGGCGGCTGGCATCGGCCGCGACCGGCGCCGGACGGCCCCTCTGCCCGCCTCGCCACTCCTGGTAGGCCACCAGCATGGGGGCGGCGATCGCAATCGAGGAGTAGGTACCGATCAAGATCCCCACCACCAGCGCAAACGAGAACCCGTGCAGCACTTCGCCGCCGAATATATAGAGCGAGAGCACGGTCAGGAACGTCAGCCCCGAGGTCAGGATGGTCCGGCTCAGGGTCTGATTGATGCTCCGGTTCACGATGTCGGCCAGCCTCTCCCGGCGCATCAACTTGATGTTTTCCCGGATGCGGTCGAAGACCACGATGGTGTCGTTCATCGAGTACCCCACCAGGGTCAAAATGGCGGCGATAACAGTAAGCGTTATCTCCTTGTTCGTCAATGAGAAAGCTCCCACCGTGATGAGCGTGTCGTGGAAGCACGCCACCACCGCCGCCACCCCGTAGATGAGCTCGAAGCGGAACCACAGGTAAACCAGCATCCCCGCCAATGAATACAGTGTCGCCAGCAGCGCCTGTTTGCGCAATTGCGACCCCACCTGCGGACCCACGATCTCCACATTCCGTACCCCGAAATTGGAGACGAAGTAGTCCGGGTTCAGCGCCGCGAGCACCGCGGGCGGCACCGTGCCCTTCAGATCGTCGAGTGAGCCCACCACGCCGCCCCGCACCTTGTCGCGGTAATTCACGATCTGCTGCGCCATCTGGCCGTAGCGCACATCGGCGTCAGTGCCCAAGTGCAGCGGGTCGCGGCTGAGCAGGTCCTCTTTAATGTTCTGCACGCCGCTGTTGTTGAGGTCCTGCTTGCCCTGCGGAGTGTTGGTCTCGAGCGCCTGGATGATCTGGTTCTTGCCCTTGTCCAGGGCCTGCTCCGTGGTCTCCTGGATATCGAGCGCCACCAGCACTTCGTTGTTCGCCGGCGGGCCGTAGCGCTGGATACGGGCGTTGTGTAGCCCGGCGCGGTCCATGGCCTTGCGGATCTCGTCGGGGTTGGGCGGCTGCGCGAACTTCACGTAGACCAGCGTGCCGCCGCGGAAATCAATGCCCAGCGGGATGTGGTGCCAGAACAGCATGGAAAGAATCCCCGCCACGCTGAACACCAGCGAGAACGCCAGGAAGTACCACTTCTTCCCCAGGAAATCGATGTTCGTGTTCTTGAAAAATTCCACGATAAACCAGCTCTTTGGATTCCAGCTCCTGGCTTCTAGCTCCTAGCCTCTAGCTCTTAGCTCGAGTCAAAGCCGTTCTAACGAACCAATGACCCAATGGCTCAATGACTCAATTCTCAAATGCTCAACGCCTCGCCCCGCGCCTTACGGTTGAGTATGGCGTCGAAGATCACCCGCGACACGAACACCGAGGTGAACAGGTTGGCCAACAGACCGAAGGTCAGCGTCACGGCGAACCCTTTCACCGGCCCGGTACCGAACAGGAACAGGATGGCCGCCGACACGATGGTGGTGACGTGGGTGTCCAGAATGGTGACCCAGGCGCGCGCGAATCCCTGGTCCACGGCCGAGTACGGCGTCTTGCCGTTGCGCACTTCTTCGCGGATGCGCTCGAAGATCAGCACGTTGGAATCCACGCCCATGCCCACCGTCAGGATCACGCCCGCGATGCCGGGTAGCGTCAGCGTGGCCCCGGTGAAGCCCAGGAAGCCCAGCAGGATGACCAGGTTCAGGATCAGCCCCACATTAGCGTTGATGCCCGCGCCGCGGTAGTACACCAGCATGAAGGCCAGCACCACCGTCATGCCGATGATGGCGGCGCGCACGCCCTCGCGGATCGAGTCCGCGCCCAGCGACGGCCCCACCGTGCGCTCCTCCAGGTAACGGATCGAGGCCGGCAGCGCCCCCGAGTTCAGAATCATGGCCAGGTCCTTGGTCTGCTGCTCGGTGAATGCTCCGGTGATGCGTCCGGTATCGTGAATCTGCTCCTGGATGGTGGCCACTTCCATCACTTTGTTGTCGAGCACCACGGCCAGCTTGTCGCCGACATGCGCCCCGGTGAAGTTGGCGAAGCGCCGCCCGCCGTCGCCGGTGAGGATGAAGGTCACGTCGGGACGGCCGTTCTCATCGCGGCCCGGCTGGGCTTGCCGCAGATCGGTGCCGCTGACCGCCGAGGACCGCGTCACGATGTAGTACGCCTCCTGCGGCGTCTCGCCCGTGCTGCCGATGCTGCGCCCCTTCAGCAGGACGGTATTGGGGGGGAGCATGCCGCCGTTCGCCTGCAGCGCTTCCTGCTCGCTCGCATAGGGGCCGCTGATGGCTTGGCGGATCTCCAGCATCGCCGTGGACTGGATGATCTGCTTCACGCGCGCGGGGTCGTCCACCCCCGGCAGTTGCACCAGGATCTGGTACTGCCCCAGGCCGTGTTCCTGGATGGTGGGCTCGCTGACCCCGAGCTGGTCCACGCGGTTGCGGATGGTCTCGATGGCCTGCGCCACCGCCCGGTTCTTCAGCTCGTTGGCCACCGTCGGCTTCATCTCCAGCAGCCAGTTGTTCTCTGTCTGGGACGTCAGGTTGTACTCGGGCAGCCGGTCCTGCACCAGGCTGCGCAGGTCGCCGCTGGCTTCCGGCGGCACGCCCTTGAGCACGATCTGCTCGGGATGGTTCACCGGGTCGGGCTTGGTGATGTCGCTATAGCTGAGGTTGCGGCTGCGCAGGTCTTCCTTCAGCCGCTCGACGGCGCGGTCGGTGTCCGCGTTCACCGCGTCGTTGACCACCACCTGGAGGATCAGGTGAGTCCCGCCTTTCAGGTCCAAACCCAGATGGATGCGTTCGAGGATCGCCGATTTCAGTCCCTCGCCGCTCAGCTTCTGCGGCATCCCGAAGATGCCGTACAAAAAGGCCAGCAGCACCACGACGATTAAGAGTGTTTTGATCCAGAGATTCTTGGTCATGGTCCCTAAAGTACCAAGTACACAGTACCAAGTACCGAGTTCGGTTTTGATCGGTCACTCGGTACTGGGTACTCGGTACTAG
Source organism: uncultured Acidobacteriota bacterium (assembly GCA_963704285.1). GTDB lineage: Bacteria > Acidobacteriota > Terriglobia > Terriglobales > Acidobacteriaceae > JAHFUA01. The sequence continues at coordinate 785,864 of OY969886.1, forward strand.
GTACTTGCTTCAGGATTTCGCCTGCTCCTCGGGGCCTCCCACCGAAACCACCGACGAACGCAGCACTTCGATCCGCAGATTGTCCGGGGGAACGCGCAAGTGGACGGTGTCGTCGCGCAGCGCGATGATGGTGCCGCGCAGGCCGCCGCTGGTGGTCACCCGGTCCCCCGTCTTCAGCGCCTCCAGCATGGCCCGCCACTTCTTCTGGCGGCGCTGCTGCGGCATGATCAGCAGAAAGTAGAAAATCGCGAAGATGAGGATGAGCGGCAGCCATAACACGGCTCCGCCCTGGCCGCCCTGCGCCAGAATGAGGTTGAGGTTGCCGATAATCTGTAGGTCCATCAGAACTGCTTGCTTGCGTGGCGCCGTCCACCCCAACCAAGCAAACCCGGCTTCGTTGGGGGCCCCGGGTGGCGAAGGCGCGCTTCCTTCCCTTTATTTCCTCTATTTCCTCAAGGAATAATCTGCTAGGCCGGGTCTTCCCCCTGGGCGGAAGAGTTCAGGCTGTGCGATCGGACCTCGGAGAGCAATGCCTCCAAGTGCCCAACTTTAATAGATTGCCGCACCTGCCGCATTGTGTCAAGGTAGAAGGCTAGGTTATGGATGGTGTTCAGCACCGCCGCCAGGGTTTCATTCGCGCTGTAAAGGTGCCGCAGGTAAGCCCGCGAGTAGCGGGAGCACACCCGGCACCCGCAGCGTGGGTCAACCGGCCCTTCATCCTGCGCGAAGCGCGCGTTCTTGATTGCCAGCTTGCCCGCGGACGTGTACAGCAGCCCATGGCGCGCGGCCCGCGTGGGCAGCACGCAATCCATCATGTCGACGCCCAGCGCCGCGTACTCCACGATCTCCTCCGGCGTCCCCACGCCCATCAGGTAGCGCGGCCGCTCTTGCGGTAGATGCGGCAGGGTGGCCTCGGCCATTTCCCGCGTCAGCGCTCGCGGTTCCCCTACGCTCAACCCGCCAATGGCGTACCCCGGGAAACCGATCTCAACGGTGCGCTCGGCGGACTCGCGCCGGAGATCGGCATGCATGCCGCCCTGGACGATGCCGAAGAGAAGCTGAGAGGAGTTCCCAGTTTCGAGTTTCGAGTTTCGAGCGTCGGATCCGGAACTTGAAACTTGAAACTTGAAACTCGAAACTTGTCCCCAAGGCACTTCCCCCTTGTGCTCCTCAAAGTACCGCTTCGCCCGCTCCGCCCAGCGCGCCGTCATCTCCATGGACTGGCGGGCGTGCTCGCGGTCGGCCGGATACTCGGTGCACTCATCGAACGCCATGATGATGTCCGCACCCAGCGCAATCTGAGCCGCGGTCGCGGTTTCCGGGCTCAGGAAGTGCAGCGCCCCGTCCAGGTGCGAGCGGAATTCCACGCCCTCCTCGCGCAGCTTGCGCAGGTCGCTCAGGCTGAACACCTGGTAGCCGCCGGAGTCGGTCAGGATGGCGCGCTCCCAGCTCATGAACCGGTGCAGCCCGCCGAGTTGGCGGATGGTCTCCGTCCCCGGGCGAAGGAACAGATGGTAGGTGTTGGCCAGCAGGATCTCGACTCCAAGTTCTTCCAGCGTTTCCTGCGGCACGCCCTTGACCGTGGCCAGCGTCCCGACGGGCATGAAGACCGGCGTCTCGACCTCGCTGTGCGCGGTCCGGAGCCGCCCCGCGCGGGCCGAGCCGCAGCGGGCCTCAATCTGGAAATCGCTGGACATCAGGCCACAATTCTACAGGGAACAAAATCCACCACGGAGACACGGGGAATCGGGTGATCTGGCGATCGGGTCATCGGGTGATCTGAAAACTACACGACCAACACTAATGACCCGATGACCCGATCACCCGATGGCTAGATTCCCCGGTCCATGGCCTCATTCGCCAGCCGGTCGGCGGCGGCATTCTGCTCGCGGCGAACGTGCTCAATGCGGAACCACTTCAATTGCCGTGCCAGCCGCTTGGCTTCCTCGTACAGCGGACGCAGCTCCGGACTGCGCACCTTGTACACGCCGTTCAGCTGCCGCACCATCAGCTCGGAATCGCTCAGCACCCGCAGGCCGGAGTGCTGGTGCTCCAGCGCGTAGCTCAGCGCCGCGATCAGCCCTGAGTATTCGGCGAAATTGTTGGTGCGGTGGCCCAGGTAGCGGCTGAACTCCGCGATCGGCTTCCCCTGATGGTCTTCGATCACTACCCCATACCCGGCGGGCCCGGGATTGCCGCGCGCGCCGCCGTCCACGTGCGCCACCAGGTGCTCGGGCGCGCTCTCGGCTTGAAATCTCAGCATCTCCTGCGGTTTTGGCCTTTTCGGGTGAGAAGAGGAAGGTGCCATGCGAGCAGTTTAATCGCTCGAAACTTGAAACTCGAAACGTGAAACTATCTTCCTTCCGCCAGCCGCGTCGCCAGCCGGTCCGGCAGCCTGGCGGCGATGATGTGGTGCTGCGCCTTCTCAATGTTGTAAGGCACGCGGTAGAAGGCGACCTCATAGCGGTCAGGATCTAAGACGCAGAACGCCGCCCGCGGATCGCCGTCGCGCGGCTGTCCCACCGACCCGGGATTGATCATGTATTTGGCGCGGCTGCTCAGGTCGAGCGCCCAGATCGCATGATGGTCCTGCGCGCCTTGGTAGATGGGCCGCAGCGTCTCCCAGCGGTCGTTCTCGAAGGCGAACCCGCCCTGGATGTGGGTGTGCCCGAAAAAGGTGAGCGGATAATTGGTGCGCAGCAGCGACTCCTGCGCGTCGCGCATGACGAGCACATACTCGTCTTCATCGAGGGGCGAGCCGTGGACCAGTTGCACCCCGTCGGCTTCCGTGCCCACCCAGGTCTCCTCCTGGTTCAACGGATAGCGCAAGGGCAGGAACACCGGACCCTGGGGCATCAGCTTCAGCCACTTCATGTTTTCCGGCGTGAGCGCCTGCATGGTCCATAGGGCGGCGATGGCGGCCACGGGATTGAAGTCCTCCATGCTCATCAGCCCGGTGCAGGCCTTGTCGTGATTGCCGCGCACCAGAAACCCGCCCAGCTTGCGGGAGAGCTCCGTCACCTCGTTGGGACTGCCGCCGTAGCCCACGATGTCGCCCAGGTTCGCCACCTTGTCGCACGAGGGCGCCACCTCCAGGCACGCGTTCAGCGCCTCGAGATTGGAATGCATGTCGCTCAGAACCAGGATGCGCATGGGGAGCACTCAGCATTCAACAGTCAGCACTCAGCCTCCGACGGGGAACAGATGATACCTTTCACAGGCTTGAGTCGCCAGTAGCCAGTCGCCGGTCGCCAGTAGTCAATCGGCTAACGAAAGAATAAGGCCGTTGATGATCCTTCCCAGTTCGTTTGTCTGGTTCAGGAGCTCTGCCTCTTTTTCCCGGCTAAGATAGCAGAGCAGTGCCGCGATGGTTAGTTGAGTTTCTACCTCCATCAAGGACCCTGCCGCGTTATGAAGGAAATGGCGGAACTCAGCCTTCGACTTCCTTCCCTGTCCCTCCGCGATATTGCTCGGTATCGACACGGCGGCTCTCCGTAGCTGGGAGGTCAGGCCATAGAGCTCATCTTTGGGAAAGGTTTGCGTGACGCGGTAGATCGCGGCGACAAGTTCGATCCCTTTCTGCCAGGCGATCAAGTCCCGATACGATTGTCCCAAGTGCCACCTCTGAATCAGTTTGTGGTACTGGCAACTGGCGACTGGCGACCGGCGACCGGACACCTGGCCCAGTGTCCGGGCTCGACCTCGACCAGCGGGGGAAATTCGCGCGCACAGGCTGGGATGCGTATTCCGCAGCGCGGCTCGAAGGCGCAGCCGGCCGGCAAGGCTGCCATCGCCGGCACCGTCCCTTCGATCGTCCTCAGCGGCCGGGCGCGGTCGGTCGCGAGCGTGGGCACGGCCTGGAGCAGCCCGCGGGTGTAGGGATGGGCAGCGTTCTGGAAGACCTGGCTGGCGGCCCCGATCTCCACCATCGAGCCGGCATACATCACCGCCACGCGGTGCGCCACCTGCGACACCACCGCCAGGTCGTGCGAGATCAGCAGCATCGCCAGACCGTATTTCCGCTGCAACTCGTCCAGCAGTTCTAGGATCTGCGCCTGGATGGTGACGTCGAGCGCGGTGGTGGGTTCGTCGGCGATCAGCAGTTCGGGGCGGTTGACCATGGCCATGGCGATCATCACCCGCTGGCGCATCCCGCCCGAGAGCTGGTGCGGATAGTCGCGCGCGCGGCGTTCGGCATCGGCGATCTGCACATCGCGCAGCGCCTCGACGGCCCGGCGCCAAGCCTCGTTTTTGCTGGTGACTGGCGACTGGCGACTGGCGACTCGGTTGTGCGCAAGCACCGCTTCCGCTACCTGGTCGCCGACGCGCATCACCGGGTTCAGCGCGGTCATCGGTTCCTGGAAGATCATGCTGATGCGCGCGCCGCGCACGCTCCTCATCTCCTGCTCGCCGGCGCGCAACAGGTCACGGCCGCTGAAGTAAATCTCGCCGGAGATCCGCGCCTGCACCGGCAAGAGGCGCAGGATGGCCAGCGAGGTGACCGACTTGCCCGAGCCCGACTCCCCCACCAGTCCTAGGACTTCTCCGGCGCGCACCTGGAAGCTGACCTCGCGCACCGCCGGCAGGCTGCCTCCGGCGGTGGCGAATTCGACTCTCAGATCCCTGACTTGAAGCAGGGGAGCGTCCACCGCCTTAGTGTAACCGCAGCGCTGGTCCGGGCGACGCCCGCGTGCCCCAGTGTTACTCCTCACGAACGGTGTCAGTAGCGGGAAGTTGCGGGCGCTGGCGGGAAGTGGCGGGAGATGAGTGGGTTACAGGGAAAACAGCGGCGAAATCTGCAATGGCCAAAACCCGACTTTCGTGTCAGTAAACTGTCGCTTGGATTGGCTAACTCCTGTGGAATCAATAAAGCGACTGGTCGCAAAACACTGATCTCGGCGACACCCCCTCCAAAATGACGCTGCTTCCGTGTAAGTCGCTGTGGCACTAGGAGTAATCCAAGCGACATACTGAAAAACCGGGCCTTTTCGCCTTCCATTTTTCATATTCCTAGCGACAGGGTAAAAGTGAGGTCGCTATTAACCAAGTAGGAACCAAAAAAAAACATGGCGCGTGTCGTGCTGCACGCGCGACGCCACGCAAAACCAGCAGTCCGTGTGACGGGCGCACGCCAGACGGAGACTCCAGCAGCACCGCGCGGTGAGCCCCCGCGAGTGGTGCCCTGCCCACTGGACCACTGCCCCGCTTTCCCCCATCCCCCAACCTATTCTTCTCAGCGACGCCGCGCGCGGGCGTGCGCGATCAGGCGCGGCCGATCCCCGGGCAGCTCGCCCCCCCCACCAACAGGCCATTGCCACCGCTGGGCCGCCCGATCCAAACTTGCACTGGGGAAACCCGCCATGAAACGCGCACTGCGGAACCCAGGGAAGGCAGACGGCTGGTGGCCAGGGACGGCAGCGGACCGCGCACCGGCTCGGCCGTGTCTGCCGATCCGGGGCACGGCCCCGGCGCTTTTGTTCGTCGCGCTCATCCTGGCCGCGGTCCTCGGTGTCTCCCTGTGGCTGCGTTCGTCACGCGAGGCGCGAGTCAGCGAAGCTATTCGGGCTGCGGTGGATGCCTGCGGCACGGGGAGCGGTTCGGAATACGCGCGCCGATTGGTGGACGCCAATGCGGCGATCCGCCAATTGCCGATCGCCGAGCGGGAAGAGGCAACAGCGAAGCTCGAAAATGCGCTGCGTTTTTCTCTCTGTCGCTGACCGCGCGGCTTCTCTTTTATCCGCCACTCCTTGTCTTTCAGCGACGATGGCGCGCGATCAGGCGCGGTCCTGGTGCGCGCTGGGGCGCGGGGCGCGGCGGAGCGGTTTCCACCTGGTACAGCTCTTCGCAGAGCAGGCACGCCTGGTAGTTACTCGCCGGCGGGCGAGCGAATCGGCCAGCAGAATTTATGCGAGCAGGGTGGTATGGTCAGCACCCGAGCAGGGCGGGCGCTCCTGTTTTTGCGCGCACGGCCTGCCCGCTGTCCACGCTGCTCGCGTTGGTCGCTGACCCGCGAGTCGCGCACCGGCCAAGGGATCACGATCCCGCGCTGAGCAATCACCTGAGTAGCCCTATCAGCCAAGATCGGGTCCGCTGCCGGAATATTCCCGCCAGGCGCGCAGCAGCGCCGCCTTGATCTTGCGATCGCCGCCGTTGCGCAGCCAACGGTCCACGCTGTCGCCGTCCAACGCCTGAATGGGGAGATGGACATGGATGTCCGGAACCGTTCGCGGCGCGGGCCTACTCGCGCTGGTGGTGGAAGCGGAAGCGCCGCGTTGCAACGCGCTCATCACATCTCCGTTCGACAGGCGGAAGCCCGCCAGTTGTCCGGAGACGAATCCGCCCAGCTCAAACTGCGGCAACGCGGAACGCAGCGTGGCCGAGCTTCGGCGCTGCTCTTCCGCTTGCTGCGTCTGCTGCCAGAGCGCGGGCGACTGGCCGGCGGCGCCCGCGTTCCAGGCTTCGAGTTCCGGGCGATGCAGCGCGGTGGCCGCGGCCGTGCTCACAAACTCGTGAGGATGCAGCTCTGCCAGGATGCCTCCCGTCGAAGTGCGCGGCAGCTCGGGCGCGATGTAGCCGCCTTCCTGGAATTGCGGCGGACCAAAAGTCAGCGCGGCGCGGCGCTGGCGCTCGGCCTCCGTGGTGGTGATCTGATCCAGGTCCTTCTGGATGTCCTTCTGGACGCGGTTCTTGAAGACATCACTGCCTTCGCCCTTCAGCGCGCCCAGCGCCTGCCGCGCCTGATCCTGGAGGCTCACCAGATTGGCCAGGGTGGTGGCAAAGTCGCTTTGGTGGAGGTTGTAATCATCCAGCACCTTGGCCAGCGCGGGTTCCACCTGCTTCTGATAGTAGGCCTCCGCCTGCGCGCGGCGCTGCGCTCCGCCCAGCAGCCCGCCGAAGATCCCGCCCAACAGGCCGACAGCGCCACCGATGAGCGCGCCGATCGGGCCGCCTATGGCGCTCAGCATGCCGATGATGGCGCCGATGCCAGCGCCGGCGCCGCCGCCGATGACGGCGCCCGGCAACTTCCCGTACTTCTGCCCGATTCCAAAGCCGATCAGTCCGCCGCCCGCCGCGCCCACGATCAGCGGCGCCTCGGGGCCGAGGAAACCGAGGATCTCCCAAGCTGCGTTGCTGCCCAGCGCGGCTGCGATGCCGAGACTGCTGAGGAGTCCGCCAATGCTCCCCGGCGTGCCGCCGAGTTTCGCGCCCAGCAGGGCGATGCCAGCGCCCGCCAACCCCTTCGCGGCATCCGCGGCGTCGAGAGCAGCGGTCGCAGCCTTAGGAGGCCCAACGCCGGCGGAGGGCAAGCCCGCGGCCAGCGGAGGCAGGTCTATCGCAGCAGCGAGCGGGGATCCTATCGGCTCCGGGTATCCCGTGTAGCTGTAAACCCCGGGCCCGGCCATCGCCGCGGTGGTGGCAGTGGAACCGGGCCAGATGGACGACAGGAATTGCCCGCCTGCGAGGCCGGTTGCGGCGTAGCCCGGCGTGAGGAGGCCGGTGTAGCCGGCCGTGGTTGCGGCGCCCTGCTCAAGCGAGAACTGCGCCGGCGGCTCGAGCCCTGGAGCTGTGCCGTACACGTCGCTAGGGCTCGGCGGCAGAACCGGCTGGACGCTTGCGGGCAGAGCCGGCCCGGCTCCGGCCTGGTACACGATGGGCTGTTTCTTGTCGCCGGTGAAGAAGCTGCGCAAAATGCCGCCCAGCCCGCCGCCCAGCCCGGCGCCACCCGCAGCGCCCGCGCCTCCGCCGCCGCCGGTGAATCCGCCCAGGATGGCGTTCAGCAGCCCGCCTTCGGAGGCCGCCTGCCGCATATCGCCCAGCGTCATCAGCCACGAGGCCAGGATCTTGAAGAAGAAGTGTTCCACCTCCTTCAAAATGTTTTGCCCGATGTCGCCGGTGAACAGCGACTCCAGGTCGTTGGCCAGCTTGTCGCGCGTCGAGCGCCAGTTGTCGGCAATCTGCGCATTCGCATCCTTCCAGAGGGCCGTGCGCTGGCGTTGCGCGTCGGCCTCCACCTGGGCGATCGCATCCGCGTTGTCGCGGTAGAACTCCTTCAACTCGCGTTCCTGTTGCTCGATCCGGTCGAGTCGATCCTGGGCGCTGGCGATGATCTGCGCGTCCGCACGCTGCCACGGCGGCAACAGCGCCACTGCGGCCGCGCGCTCGGATTCGACGGTGGCCTGACCGAATTCTCGCAGGCGCTGATTGAGTTCGCGGTCGGAGTCGAAGATCTTCGCGTTCGCCCCCAGGGCCGCGTTCTTGCGGCGTTCCTGCGCCGCCTCCTCGATCTGAGCGCGCTGCTCGGCATTGCCGCCGAAGTTCTTCAGGGCCTCGCGCTCATCGTTGTCGATCTGCCGGAGGCGGTTTTCAAAGTCCACTTCGATCTGCGCATTGGCGCGCTGCCAGGGCGCCACGCTGGCCACCGCAGCTTCTTCCTCGGACTGCGCCACCTGTTCTACCATCTTGCGCTGCAGATCCATGCGCGCGTCCATCGCCTCTTTGGCCTCGCGCACCTGAATAGCGCCCACGTCGCGCCGCAGCGTGGGATCAGTGGGGGCGGCGCCCAACTCCTTATACTTGCGCCGCAGGTCCTCGATCTCGTCGGCCGCCTTCTGGGCGATGGCGTCGAGCGTGCCCAAACCGACGGCGCCCGCCGCCTGCTCCAGCTTGATAGCTTCGTCGTTCAACTGCCGCCGCAGAGCCGCGCTCTCCTTTTGCCCCAGCGCGCCCGCTTCCAGGTAGTGCTTTTGGGCGTCTGTGAGTGTTTTGCCAGCGGCGATGTCGGCGCTGATGCTCTCAATTTCCGCCGTGTGCCCCTTCGCGATCGCCAGTTGCAGGTCGATCACTCTTTGCCGGATGGCGTTAAAGCCCTGCAGGCCGCTCTCCGCGAGCTGCGCGTCCATCTGCGCCAGCGCGGCCTTTTCCGCCGCCTCCAACCTGGTCGTTTCTTTGAGGATCTCCTTTTGCTGTGCGGCGAGGGCAGTGTCTTTCTCCCGCAGCCCGATGATCTCCTGGGCGTAGCCGAGGATCACCTTGTAGAAGCCGCTTTCCTTCGACAGCGACTGTCCCAGGCGCTGAGTCTCATCCCGCTGCTTAATAATGAGGTCGAGGTTTTCCCGCGCTGCCGCGAGCGTCTCCGGATGCGTGAGGATCTGCTGGTTGAGCTCATGCTCGGCCTTTTCAGCCTCGCGGATCGCCTCCGTATACCCGCCCGCGGACAGGGCCAGGTCGCCAATGTGTTTGCCGACCTCGACGAGGGCCTGTGCGAAATACGCAACCACAGCCACGTTGAAGGCGGTCGCCGCCACCGCTTGGAATGCGGTGCTGCTCGCTATCAGTTTGCTGATGCCGCGCGGCATCTCCACGCCGAGCAGTTGCAACGAGAGCCGGGCCGAGTCGCGGAGCCGCTCCTGTTCCTGGCGAACGAGCACCGTCCCAGCGCCAGCGATTTCCTGGCTGGTGGCCAGGCGATCAAAGCCAGCAGCGCCCGTCCTCGTGGCTGCGCCGACGACGGGCCCAAGGAGCTGCGCCTCACTCTTCACTTGCTGCAGGCCCTTCACGGCGCCCTGCGCGTCCACTTCAACCACGATTTGGATGGTCTGCGCCACTTGCTCTCTTGTTCCTACTCGGCCCGCGCCCGCACGTCGAAGTTGCCCCGCATGCCGAGCCCCTGCAGGATTACGCAACCGGCATCAGCGATCGCTGTGCCGAGCCTGCTCACGAGATCTCTGCACTGGGCGGTGCTGCGGTCGTCGAACTCGCCGGTTGCTTCGTTGCCGCAGTAGTCCTCGATGGCGGCTACCTCCTGCTTCACCGTCGCCAACAGCAGGATGACTCCTTCCGGCCTGAGACGTCCACCTCGTTGCCAGTTCTGGGATGGCCCCCAGCGAATATCGCCGCCGCCCAGCGCCGCCACCATGGCCGCGCAGCTCTGCGCTCCCGCCCTGACGAGCTCCTTCACCAGGCGCAGGCATTTCATGGTGCCCAGGCCATCGAAGCGGCCGGACTTCTTGCAATGCCGCTCCACAACCGCGGTCGCTTCTTTCAGCGGAAGCAGTGCCAGCTTGACCTTCGCCGGCGCCTGCGGTTCGCTCTTCGGAGCGTCTGCGCTCACGGGAATTGTCGCTGCCTCGGCCAAGTTCATGTCCCCCATCCTTCGCTGCGTAACTGCTTCAGCGCCTCGCCGAAGGTCAACGCGCCGCCGGCTTCGCGAACGAGCGCGCGGGCCGCATCGCGCAGCTCCAGCGACTCGACGGTCCCAGTCCTTTCAGCGAAAACCTGCACCGCTCCGCTGCTGGACTGCCAGCCATCGCTGCGCAACTGGCGCAGCGCTTCGCCGAAGGTGAGCGTGCCGCCGGACTCGCGAACCAGCGCGCGCGCCGCGTCGCGCAGCTCCACCGACTGGACGGTCCCGCTGCGCTCAGCGAAAACCTGCACGGCTCCGCTGCTCGATTGCCAGCCATCGCTCCGCAATTGTCGCAACGCCTCGCCAAAGGTCAGCGTGCCGCTGGATTCGCGAACCAGCGCGCGCGCGGCGTCGCGCAGCTCGACCGACTCGACGGTCCCGCTGCGCTCAGCGAAAATCTGCACGGCTCCGCTGCTTGAGTGCCAGCCTTCACTGCGCAATTGTCGCAACGCCTCGCCAAACGTGATCTTGGCTTCGATGGCGAGTTTCCGCGCCGCATCGCGCAACTGGATCGACACAGGATCGACGCCGGCGGGCGCAGCCTCGCTCCTCGCGAACTCGATGCTCTGGAACCGCCGCTGCTCTCCGAAGCTGGCATCGGCGAGCCCCTTTAGCTCGGGCGGGTGCGCCCCGAGGAAACCGATGTGCCGCAAGTGCAGCTTGCCGCCGGCGTCGCGGTAGAAGGCGACGCTGCGCTTTTTGAAGCGCCCCTCGCGCACCATCTCCTCGAAATCTGGTGCAACCTGGCGCGGCTTGGCCTGGAGCACGTCGCCCACGCGGCGCAGCTTCTCCACCCAGCCGAAGGCGGGAGCGTCGCGCTCGGGGTGCCCCACCACCAGCGGCGCTTCGTGCTGCGCTGGGTCATACTCGGCGATCATGCGATCAATGTCCGCCGCGGTGTAGGCGCCCTTGTCGCCGTAGTCGCCGGCGCGGAAGATCTCCAGCCACTGCTCGCTGAGCGCCATCTTCGTGTGGTTCGCCATCTCGAAGCTCGCGCTGGGGATGCCGAACTTCTTGCACGCCGCCAGCACCGCATCGTAGGCGGCGCGGCGCTTGCCGGCATCCGGCATCTGCGCCGGGTCAAACTGCCCCAGGGCCCCGCGGGTTGTGGCCTCATCGGCGAGCAGCAAGTGCCAGGTCGAGATGTCCTGCGGATCGCCGACGTAGGCGAAGTCGCCGGCGGCATAGTCTTTCCCGCCAACGTTCTTTAGTACGCTCATGGTTCAACCCTCCCAACTCGGCCCGGATCGCGGATCTCCGAGCAAAGTACCGTTCTCGGCAGGCAGCCGATCAGTCAGCGGCAACGACGCTGGGCTCCTCCGTTTCCGTGCCCTCAGCTCGCGACGGGAGATCGATGGCCGCCAGCAGAGTCTGGAAGTGCTCAGCGCAACTCAGCAACCGGCCCGCGTACTCGGAGGCCACGGTGAGGGCCGGTGTTCTGAATCCAAGGCCGGTAGGCAAGAGGGGCCGGAGTTCGTACCCGATGTGGTTCCAGATCAGCTCCTGCGAATCTGTCAGCTCTGCCGCGCGCCCTACGCTGTGGGCCGCATCAGGATGCAGCGTTCTCATCGCGGCGGCGATCTCCCGATTGCTGGCGAGAAGTTTTTCGATCTCGGCCTTCAACTGTTTCACCGCGTCCGCAATGCGGCCCTCTAGGCGGGCGGCGATCCGGGCTCTGATTAACTCCTTCACGCCGCCGCGGAGCGCCTCTTCTTCCGCAACCGCCAGCTCCGCGCGCAACGCCTTCAGCTTTTGCTGCGCGTGGCTGATCGCATCCTGATCGTCACGAATGCCGACGCCGAGTGTCGTGACCTCCGCGTCGATCTGGCGCAGCTTCTCCTGCGCGGCGGCGTCCTTGTCGATGCGCGCCGCAAGGGCACACGGTTTTCGATCGGCCTGCAACTTCGCCACTCGCGTCTGGCTGGCGCCGAGCGAATCCTGCAACCGACCAAGGTTCGCATCCCACTTCGCAATTTCCTGTCCCAACTGCTGCACGGTTTTCATGCCGCTCTCCTTTTCCCACCTCGTTTTTCGTGGCCCCCGCGGCCCGGGCTCTGCAGCGCCGCTAGCTCCGCCGACAGCCGGTCGAGCAAGATCTGCAAGCGCCTTCCGGCTTCCACCCCGACGCGGCGCCCGCCGAACGTCAACCAATAGCGCCGCCGGAGGCGCGGCTTCTTCGGGCGCGCCTTGGCCGCCGCTCTCTGTTCCATCGCCTCCAGGGCGCTGAGCCGCTCGCGGGGCACCCGCATCATCACTCTGTTCGTGCGCCGCATCATGGCCTGCCGCCTGCAAGCCGCCGAGCAGAACCTCTGCCAGGGGCGCGTTTTCTCGAACTGTGCACGGCAAATCTCAAGTTGACACCGCATCTATCGTTTGGGAGCCTGCCAGAGCATTGGAAGGCCACCACTTTGCCTCCGGGAATGTGCTGTTACAGCACATTCCCGAGCCCACAATCCTCGGGGTGGAGCCGGACTACCCCCCAGCCCTCCTATGCGCCCTCGGCCACCCACAGACCGCCCCGGGTGCCGCGGGTGGCTCCGCTTGGGCGCGGGGAGGATCACAACGGCCCCGTCCGTCTCGACCCAACCCTGTTGGCCCGCCTTGGCTCGGAGAATCTTGGCCCGGGCGAGACAGGCCGAGGAGCAGTAATCGGAGTAGCGGCGCGACACCGGATACCCTCGGCGGTTGCTGGCACGGCAGCACCGGCTCCCCAACGCGCACAACTTGGTGGCCTGTTGCACCGTGGCGGCTTCCTTCCTGGCCTGCTTCGCGGCCTCCTGGCGATCCGCCGTCTCATCCAGCCAGCAATCGAAGCCGATCTCCGCGATGCGCGCCTGGTCCTCGGCTGAAAGGCCGGACATCGAGATCCCCTGGGTCTCCAATCGGCATGCGGCATCAGCCACGCTTGCATAGAACGGCTGTTCGGCCTCGATTTTCACGGCTCGCCTCCTCAATGACCCGATGACCCGATCTCCCGATCCCTCACCCCCAGCCGGCGCTCCGAAAAAAACCCGGCCCGCTCGCGCATCCAAGTAGGCTGAGCGCACGGGAGGTAACGTGCGCCCGAGCCCGCGAGCGGGCCGGGGAAGGAGACAGCAAGCGACGACAAAAAAGGGGGTGCTTTCAGAAAGTTCTTGTGGGCGCGCGCCTCCAGCTACACTGCGGTACTCACGCCGCCGATCGCGACCGCGCCGCAGGTGACGCCCCATCTGCGCGTGGGACATTTACTTTTTCACCGCGGGTGCAGACGCGATCCAACGCGTCACGCGACCGAGAATGTGCCAGTCTGGCTCGGGCTCCATTGGCACCGCCCATCCGCCCGCGAGGGCGACTGCGAGCATATTCACAACTGCGGGCAGCTTGTTGTGAATTACCCCTTTCGGCAGGTGCATGTCGAATTGAGAAAGTGCGAAGGTCTCCTCGGGCGTTCTGGTTCGAGTGAGCACCCTGATGCGCCGGCCATCGTCACGAGCGAACGGGTGCAACCAACCAACCGCCATCGTTCCGCGATGAGAGGCGACGACCATGTCGCCCCACAAACTCTCGGCGTCCGTGCGCGATGCATCTACTAGCGCCAGGTCCCCACCACCGAGCGTCAGGGGCGGATCATCGACGCGCAGAAGGCTTGTCGATGCTGGGCTGGTGATCCACGAAAGCGGCAACGCAACCCAGTCCTCGACGTCTTCATCCGGAGCCGCGAGTGGGGCTGCAATGTGGGTGCTACGCTTGAGTAGGGGAACGACCGCGAAACGCCCGTGCCGAAGGTCGTCTTCGAACCTCTTTGCAACCTTGTCCACGCGCCCGAGGATGGATCTCACCAGTCGCTCGTTTGCAGCGTGCCCGCCCCGGCCGGGCAGGTGTGCGGGATTAACCCCGGCGCGCTCGTAAAACCAGAGCGGGTCGGCAGTGCCCGACTCGGCAGCCAGGTTTCCCAGCCGAATGTACGTGCCGACCGAGGGCTCCTTGCGGTTGCTCTCCCAGTAGGAGATCGCCGCGGGGGTCAGCTCCAGGCGCTCGGCGAATTCCGCGCCATTGAGTCCTAATGCGTCCCGTAGCGCGGCGATCCTCTTGCCCCACTCCGGGGCGGTGCTACCGGGGGCGGACTCCCGGCCTGCCGTCTGTTTCTTCACGGAAGAAGTTTTTCTTGACATCTCGCCCTAATCAACGTAATATCAAACCAGCTTGATTAACTTATGTTACGGGTTAATCAAACCGCCTACATGGGAAACTACACGCAAGGCGGAGGGGCGGTCAATGTTAAATCGCTCGCATCCTTTTGATGGCCTGCATACCCGGCAAACTGCTCGTCGCGCTTTCTGCGATCGCGACTCAAGGTTGCGGCGCCTAATCAGCGATGTCATCAGGGCGTGCCCGAAAAGTCGCGGCGCGATCGCGGCAGAGCTGAGTCTCAGGTTAGGGCGCGAAGTCAGCGTTCGGATGCTGAACCTCTTCACCTCACAAGGCGAGCAATCCATGCGCTTTCCCGCAGCGTGGCTACCGGAGTTGTGCGAGGTAACGGGTGACGACCGTCTCCAGCGGGAAGTGCTTAGCGCCCGGTTGCTTCGTTGTTTGGAACTCGGCGAGGCAGCAGCGCGGCTGCTCGGCGAGGCCCCGAACGGCCTGCGCGAGTTGCGGCCATCAATGGCGCGCAGCGAAGACTTCGAGAGCCAGCGGCTTCTCGTGGGGAAGCGTCAATGACGGACTCTCCCAACTCGCGTCGCCGGAATCCGATAACGCTGCACGTCGGTGGGTGCGATGTGAGCGAGCTGTGGGCGAAGTCGAAATCTGGAACGCCGGCGCCGCCGACCGACGTTCCCGGGCCGCGCGCGCCCCGCCGCACCTATAGCGGGGCTGAGCGGTTTATCGTGATCGCTCCGGTGCTGGAATTCCGTCGCTGCGTCCGCGAGCGCGGCCAGCGGCCCCATTGGTTGCCCCTCCCAGACGGCTCGGTGTTGCGCAGCCGGCAGCGCGCGCCCCTCGGCAGCATGGACGTGGTGGCAGGATTCATCGCAGCGCGGGTGGGGATCTCGAAAGGCACGATCTGGAGATGGGTTTGCCGATGGATCGCCAGCGGAGTTGCTGGGCTCCGCGACAAAGCCCGCGCCGACAGGGGGCGCTCCCGCTGGTTCGCAGGCCACCACGCTGCGGCCGATGCGGTGCGTCGCGCGGTGGCCGAGCGGCGGTCGATAAGCGCCATCCACCGAGGGCTGGTTTTACTCGGCGAGGCCCCGTCGTACACCTGTGTTCTCGACTTCGTGCGCCGCGAGGTGCTCCCATGAAAAATCCCATGAAAGATCTGTGGCTGGACGAGAGCACCGTCCAGCAGATCACGGGCTGGAGCGTTCGGACGCTTCTCCGCAAAGCAAAACACAGTATTAAATGGAGGTACCGGCCGGGGAAGGAGAAGGGCAAAAACGGCCGCAGGGTTCGGGAATTTCATGCCGGATGGCTGCCGGCAGCGGCGCAACAAAAGTTCGCGCAGCTTCTCCAGGCCCGCATGGCCGCCCGCAACCTGGACGCGCCCTTGAGCCTGGTGCCGGACGCAGAGTCGAAAAACAAGCAGTGCACGCTGTTCCCAATTCCCCCGAAGATCCCCGCTGAACGCCGCGCTGCGCTGCCCGCGGCCCAGAGAGAGCAAGCTGATGAGCGGCTGCAGATCATCACGCCGCTATTTCACTTCCGCGACCGGACAAACGGCCATAAGCCGACGTTCCGTTGTCAAGACGGAAAGACCATCAGCAGCCTCGACGAGCTGGCCGCCTACGTGGCCGGGCAGCGCGGGATTTCGCCGAGAACAGTCTGGCGGTACTACACCCGTTTCAAGGCGCTCGGGTATGTCGGCCTCGCGGATGAGCCCCATCGCAACAAAGGTGAGTCGAAGTTCTTCGCCCAGCACCCGGAGATCGCCGCGGTCGTCGAGAACAAGTACCTCATCGAGGGATTATCGGTGCAACTGTGTTATGAGGCCGTGAAGATCCGCTACGGCGCTAAAGCGCCAGGTCGCGAGACAGTGCGCCGCTTCCTGAAAACTCTGCCGGCCCCGATCGTGAAGCTGGGGCGCCAGGGCGAGAGGACCTGGACCGAGGATTGCGCCCCGTACATCATCCGCGACCCCGAGTCCGTCCGCGCGAATCAGGTCTGGGTGGCCGATCACGGAGTCCATGACTGCTGGTGTCGTAATGACGGGTATTTCCCCTCTGTGCCGGCGAACGCGGCCATCCGACCGTGGATGACTGGAATTCTCGATATGCGGACGCGAAAAGCGGTTGGCGCCACCTGGTGCGCAACGCCGAGTTCGCGAACGATCGGGACAGCCATGCGGGAGGGTCTGCTGCGGTTTGGGGCGCCCGACATTTTTCTGGCCGACCACGGGAAGGACTTTTTGAAGATTGGAAGGATCGACTTCTCGCCCGAGACCATCGGCGTGCTGCATCGCCTCGGGATCAAAGCGCAGCATTGCTTGCCGAAGCACCCACAATCTAAGTTGATAGAACGCTTCTTTGGGACACTCCGTACGCGCTTCGACATGACCTGGCGCCCGTTTTACTGCGGATCGAAGCCGTCGAATCGGCCCGACGAGTGCGCCGAGGTGCTCCGGGAGCACGCGGCGCTTTTGAAGGCTGGCCGTGGGGATAGCTCGCCGCTGCCGCCCGCCAGCCAGTTCGTGCGCGAGGCCCGGTGGTGGGTGGAAATTGCGTACAACAATGAGTTTCGACATAGCGGCCGCGGGATGGGTGATCGCAGCCCAAACGAAGTCTTCGACGAGTTGCTGCCCCCGGACGCGCGCCGGCCCGTGAATGAGGGCGACCTCGACGTTCTTCTTTGGGAAAGGCAAAAAAGAAAGGTGGGCGAGGGGGGTTGCCTTGAACTTTTCGGCACCAAGTACGAACCGGCGGACCAGGAGAGCGGCTCCCGGCTCTTTCTCGAGATCACGAGGGACATCTTGGTCTGCTGTGACCCGAACAATTTGGGCTCCGCAGTTGCCCTTGATTTGGACGGCCGCTATATCGGCCGTCTGCGAAGCCAGAAGCTACTGGCTCACGGCCCAGCGAGCATCGAGGACGTGAAGGCGTCCCTGAAGCTGCGCCGCCGCTACCTGCGCGCCACCCGCGAGTGTCTAGCCTTGGTGGGTTACGCCGCGGCCAACGTCGGCGACATGACGGAGGCGGAACGCCGCCGCATGCGCGCCGGCATCGCACCGCAGCGCGCCAGCGCGTCGCCGCTGCAACTGCCGGCCGCGTTGCCGGTGCACGTCACGACAGCGGCCGAGCCTGCTTATATCGACCAAATAGTGGAAGAGTTCCGCGAGTACATGCAGCCCGGGGAGCCGGACAATGGCACTGAGTCTTGAGCAACGCCGCAAGCTGCTCGCCGCCAGCCTCCCGGAGAGCGACGCCGTGCGCAAAGATGCCACCGCGTATATGGCCAGGAGCGGCCTGACGGTGCCCGACCTGGCTCGCCGCCTGGGGTATGGTTCCAGTTCACTGCACTTGTTCATCCAGCGTCAGTACGAACGCGTTGCCGGCAGCGATGCCAGCATTCGCGGCGCTCTGGTGGATTACATGCATGCCCACCCGCTGGGGCTGGGGGTACAGGAGGAAGCCGCCGGCCATCTGTACCAGACGAAGAATGTGAAGCTGCTGCGCCGCTATTTCTACGACGCGCTCGAGCACGGGCGCGCGGCGTGGGTCGAGGGCGCGCCCGGATCGCAAAAAACGTTCGTGATGCAGCATCTGATCGCCGAGCTGAACCGCGCGGAGATCAGCAAGAACGGCGACCGCCGCGAGGCGTTCTACATTTACTGTCGCTCCGATATTGGCCCCGGCGCGCTGGTAAAGCGCATCGCGGTGGCCACCGGCACGATGGCTCTGGGCAGCGTGGACCGCATCTTGGGCAACCTGAGGTTTGACTTCTCCTGTCGCCGCGCCCTGCTGGTGTTCGACGAGGCACAGCACCTGGACGTGCGCTCGTTCGAGCTGGTGCGCGAATTACTGGACCGCCCGCCACACTTCGGCCTCCTCTTCGTCGGCTCGCACCAGCTCAAGCGCTTTTTCCTGCGCAACGGCGAGCACCTTGAGCAGTGGCTCTCGCGGCTGCGCCAGGGCGTGTCGCTGCCTGGGATCTCGGAAGAGGAAGCCCTGGAGATCGTCGCCGCCGAGACCCAAGGGCGTCTGCATGGCGATGTGGCGCGCCGGTTCGTGAGGCGGTGCCGGGCGAGCGCGCTCACCAGCGATGGGCAGAAGGACTACATCAGCGCGCGCCGTTTATTTCTGAGTCTCGCGGACCTGAAAGAAGCGAAGCCCGGGAAGCGGCCCGTGGCGAGCGTGGCTGCCAGTGCGGATCTCGCTGGGCGTGCTCAGCAACGCGCCGGGTGAGGAGCACAACGGGCATCGAATGTGCTAGGGTTGCGGCGCCCGCGATGCAGCCAGCTTCAGATTCCACACCTCCCCCCAAAGGAGGAATTGTTCGATGGCTAATAAACGCAAAGACAAACCGGCAGGTGGCGCCGCATCGGAAGCCAACAGCCTGAAGTACCTCAAGAGGGGAAAGACGACTCTCGCGAGCGCGATGATGGGATCGCGAGCGAAAGCAGCATGGCCGCGTCACCGGGGCTCGGCGCAAGATGTCGCCGGTGAACAGCGGCTCCAGGCAGCACGGCCACATCGCCGGGAGCCCGCCGCAACGGCGCGCCAGGCGAAGAAAGAGGGCGACCGGCGTCTGCGCGAGGCGGGGTGGATTCCGACCAGCGAAAAGCTGCCGCCGCTCGGTGAGGTGATACAGGACGTGTGGGTAGAACCTGGGCCTGGGCGAGTCGTTCCATTCGCCGCCAAATTCCCGCCGGACGACGTCAGCACGGTTCGGCGTGAAAGCGAGGTCGTCCTCGCGCTGGTCGAGGAAGACTGGGACGCATACGCGGGCGCAATGCGCCCCGTGTTTCACGACAGCGAGCCGCGCCTCTATCAGTACATCGAGTACATGGACGGGCGGAAGATGTGGGACGACTGGTCCCATGACAATGACTACAGAGCCGTGTTCCGACCGACACACTGGCGGCCGCTTCCCGGAGGAGTCGGCGCCTTGCCGGACGCTGCCACAGGAGTTGCATTGCTGCGGGATGTTGAGGCAGAGATGAGGGCGAGGGGCGGCGCGCCCGCCAGGGGGGCCAGTTCGGCATGGATCTCAGTCACCGAGCAGTTGCCGCCCCTGGGGGAGGTCGAGGGAAACGATCCGGGGGTTCCGAGCGAAGGGACACGCCGCGAAAGCCAGGTGGTCGCGGTGCTGATCCTTGCCCCCAGTTGCGACCGGATGGATCGTCAGGTGGCGGAGCCCCGCCTGGCGAAGTACGTTGTGATGTCGAACGGCGACAGGTACTGGCAGAATTACTCGAAAGACGATGTGCTTCAGCCCACCCATTGGTTCCCGCTTCCCCAGGGATCAGGCATGATGGCGCGTTCACAGCGTCTTGGTGGTCACGTCTAAAAAAAGGAGTGTCCTGGCGAGGCGCCGCCGGCACCAGAGTCGGGCGACGCTTCTCCCACGAAGCTGCCTAGCGGCTTGGCCAAACTCGCCGGCGAGCGTCACGACGCCGCATCGCGCAGAACAAAGGTTGACACTACCATCCACTCGCGCCGCCGTGTATCAGGGTAGAGGCATCACAAAGCGGCGCAGGGGGTGGTCAGTGGCCGACACTGCAATGATGAGACCGGCGGCACCTTCGCCATCAGAAGCCAGCGTTTCGCCGCTGGCTGAAGTGAAGCCGGCGCAACTGCCGCCGCGCTTCAGCGGCAAAACCATCTCAGTGAGCCGGGCGGCCAAGATGCTCCAGTGCAGTTGTGAGCGGGTGCGGAATTACTTGGCACAGGGCGAATTGCAAGGCTACCAGTTGGTGCGCCACGGGTGGTGGAAGGTGTACTACGATTCGGTGGTGGCGTTGCTGGCCGACGGCCGTTCCTCCGCCGACGCGTAACCCAGCCAGCGCCTCCCGGCGCCGGGTTGTGACGTGCATCCCTTGACGGCTGTGAGATTCCGTTGGACAATTCCAGCGTCCACCTCCGGCGGCGGGCGCGCGCGCGGACGGAGCTTCCCCGCTCCCGCAGGGCGCGCGAGAGCTCGCACACGCGGGCGCGCCGCCGCGGGAGGGAACATGGACTGCGGGTGGGGGAATATTGTTCCCTTGGCTGCGGGGCAGCAGGGAACGCAGTGGCCAGGACCCTGGCCACTTCCTGGCAGCACGATTCTGATTCCCGCCGCTGGTTGTTTCACCTGCAAGCGGGCGTCCTGCTGCACAACGGATCGCCGCTGCGTCCGCACCTGATTGTCATGTCGCTCTCCGCCTCCAATCCAAACGGCTGCGGGGCAGCGTCTCGCGGCGGGCCACTCTTAGCAATTCACCTGCCACACCGTCTAGGTGCACCCATTTATGGGGCGAACAAACGGCGAGGCGGTGAGCCAAAACACCCGCTGTTTTACTGACACGAAAGTCGGGTTTACTGACACCAAAGTCGGGTATTTACTGACACCAAAGTCGGGGAGCCACACCCAGCGGCGCTCTCGGGCCGATTTCTTGCCTGCTATAATCAGAAATTGTCCTCCATGAAAGAAAAGCAGCCAGTGCGCTCGACCACCGTGCTGTCGGTGCGGCGGGACGGCAAGGTGGTGATGGCAGGCGATGGGCAAGTCACGCTGGGAGAAGGGGTGATCAAGCACACCGCCCGCAAGATCCGGCGGCTCTACCAGGACAAGATCCTGGCTGGGTTCGCCGGCTCGACGGCCGACGCCTTCGCGCTGTTCTCGCGTTTCGAATCCAAGCTGGAGCAGTATCACGGCAACCTGGGCCGCGCCGCGGTCGAGCTGGCCAAGGACTGGCGCACCGACAAGATGCTGCGGCAGCTCGAGGCCTTGCTGCTGGTGTCGGATGCCAACCAGACCTTCCTCATCAGCGGCCGCGGCGATGTCATCGAGCCCGACGAGGCGGTCGCGGCGATCGGATCCGGCGGTCCCTACGCGCTGGCGGCCGCCGAGGCCTTGATCCTGCACACCAACCTGCCGGCGCGGAAAATCGCGGAAGAGGCCATGCATATCGCCGGCAAGATGTGCATCTACACCAACGACAAGGTGACGATCGAGGAGCTGTAAGAACAGGGAGTAGGGAGTAGGGAGTTGCTGGCAACTGGCAACTGACAACTGGGAACTGCAATTATGGCGATTTATTTACCGGGAGCGACGGAAGAAGAACAGATCGCGCTGGACGAGCTGACCCCGCGCGAGATCGTGGCGGAGCTCGACAAGTACGTGGTCGGGCAGAAGGACGCCAAGCGGGCGGTGGCGATCGCCCTGCGCAACCGCATGCGGCGGCAGAAGCTGGCGCCCGATCTGGCGGAAGAGATCCTGCCCAAGAACATCATCATGATCGGGCCCACGGGCGTGGGCAAGACCGAAATCGCGCGCCGGCTGGCCAAGCTGGCCAACTCTCCTTTCCTGAAGGTCGAGGCCTCGAAGTTCACCGAGGTGGGCTACGTGGGCCGCGATGTCGAGTCCATGATCCGCGACCTGGTGGAGATCGCCATCGACATGGTGCGGGAGGAGAAGCTGGAAGACGTGGCCGACCGCGCCGAACTCAATGCCGAAGAACGGCTGCTGGACATCCTGCTGCCGGCCGGCCCGCAGCGCAGCTCCCCCTCGGACGGCGGCGCGGGCGGGTTGGTGCTGGAGGGCGGCGATTCGCACTCGCGCACCCGCGAGAAGCTGCGCCAGCAGTTGCGCGAGGGCAAGCTCGACGACCGCATGGTCGAGATCGATGTCCGCGAGAAATCCTTCCCCGCCTTCGAGATCATCTCCAACCAGGGCGTCGAGGAGATGGACATCAACGTGAAGGACATGCTGCCCAACATCTTCGGCCAGCGCACCAAGAAGCGAAAGATGAAGGTCAGCGAGGCCTTCGACTACCTGATCCAGGAAGAAGAGCAGCGGCTGATCGACATGGACCAGGTGACGCGCATCGCGGTGGAGCGCGTGGAGCAGTCGGGGATCATCTTCCTGGACGAGATCGACAAGATCGCCGGGCGCGAGAGCGGGCACGGGCCCGACGTCTCGCCGCGAAGGCGTGCAGCGCGACATTCTGCCCATCGTCGAAGGCACCACGGTCAACACCCGTTACGGCATGGTGCGCACCGACCACATCCTGTTCATCGCCGCCGGGGCCTTCCACGTTTCCAAGCCCAGCGACCTGATTCCCGAGCTGCAGGGCGCTTCCCCATCCGGGTGGAGCTGCAGTCGCTCACCATCGGACGACTTCATCCGGATCCTCACCGAGCCCAAATCGTCGCTGGTGAAGCAGTACACGGCGCTGCTCGAGACCGAAGGCATCAAGCTGGAATTCACACGCGAGGCCCTGGATGAGATCGCAAACTTCGCCTTCCGGGTGAACGAGGGCACGGAGAACATCGGCGCCCGCCGGCTGCACACCATCATGGAGCGGGTGCTGGACGAAATCAGCTTCGACGCCCCCGATTTGCAGAGCAAGGAAGTGAACATCGACGCCGACTACGTGCGCAAGATGCTGGCTGACATCGTGAAGGACCAGGATCTGTCGCGGTACATCCTCTAGTCGCTGGCCGTCGGCCGTCGGTCGTTGGCCAGAAAGGCTATATGTCCACAGGTCCTTGGGGGTCCGCGACGGAGGACTCGGGCAACTCCTCCTTGTCGTGCAGCACACGGTAATCCCAGATGCCGGCGGCGATGGCGAGCTTGCCTTTGCCATTCTCGGGAGGGACGCTGCGCACCACCATGCCGCGGGCGATCACCTGGGAATGTTCCAGACCGGTGATCTCGGGCGGCATCTTCAGGATCAGCTCGACCTCAACGTTGTCCGCAAGAACCTCGGCCGCGTGGAACAGCACGCCGGTCTGGCTCACGTTCTCGACCGTCCCGCTATGCCAGGCCGCGGTGCCCACCTCGCGGTACTTCATCTCCTCGTCATAGAGCTTGATGCGGCGGGCGCGCGGCGACCACCTCGCTTTCTTCCGGGTGCAGGCACCGCCCTGGCGGGTACCGGCGCGCGGCGGCTCCACCTTGCGCACCCCGGTCACGCGCTCCTGCCGTGACATGGTCTTCCAGTCGTACTTGTATTCCTCCCCGCAGAGCAGGCACACCTGGTAGTACTCCCCGTCGGGCCAGCGACGCGGCCAGGAAAATTCGTGGGAACAGCGGCCAAGACGGAATAAATCCAGAAGCCTGGAACCCATTGAGACCTCACCTCTGCGGACGGCAAAGCGTCGCCGGTCTAGTTATGACTCAAGTGCGTGGTCCTTTGGTAGATGACTTTAGGACAGTGTCCCGTGGTAGATGACCGGCTTCGGCTGACACCGCTCGGGTCGAATAACCTGTGCTGTGTCAGCAGCTTAGGCGGCCTTCTTGGTGGAGGCCGGCTTCCCTGACTCCCCCGACGGCTGCCGGCGCTCGCTCATGCCGGCCGCGAAAAGTAACCCCCCAATGACCAGGAACACGGCCAAAGCGGCAAGTCCCATGATCAGGATGGGCATAATACACCTCTGAGCATAGTTTCGCGCAGGCAGCGCACGGAATGCAGTGACGGACTGCACAGGCGGACGTGATTGCAGAATTGTTTCATTGAGCCATTGAGTCATTGAACCAGGCACGCTGAAGGCTGACTGCTGAATGCTGAGTGCTTTTTCTGCTACCCTGATTGGCCCTTCATGAGATCCAAATTCCTTACGCTCCTGGCAGTGCTTGCCCTGGCCGCGCTGGTGGCCTGCGGCATGCCGGGAGCGCCGCAGCCTCCATCGCTGGAACTTCCGCGTACGGTCGGGGACCTGAAAGCCACGCGCAAGGGCGACAAAGTCACCCTGACGTGGACCACACCCCGCGAGACCACCGACCGCAAGCGCATCAAGCACTTGGGCGCGACCCGCCTCTGCCGCGCGGTGGACCGGGTGGCGGTGGCCGAGTGCGTGGAGACCGTGGGCACGTTGCCGCCGGGACAAACCCCGCTGGCGGCCGCCGCAAGCTTCACCGACACCTTGCCGCAACCGCTCCAGGAGACGCACGCATCGGGGTTGGCCACCTATGCGGTGGAGGTGCAGAACACCCGCGGGCGCAGCGCTGGGCTCTCGAACCAAGTCATGGTGCCGCTGGCGCCGTCGCTTCCGCCACCCAGCCGGCTCTCCGCCCACGCGACCGCCGAAGGCGTGGAAATCTCGGCCTCGGGCGAACCAGGCCCCCGGCCTGCCGGCCTGAGGTTTGCCTACCACCTCTACCGGCGCAGCCAGGGCGCCAAACCAGAACTCGACCTGGGGGAACCTTCCGTTTACCAAGAGATGGGGCGGGCATACAGATTGGAGTTCCTCGACCGTAACGTGGAGTGGGAGAAGACGTACCTGTACAAAGTCGCTGCGGTCACCGTGGAGCCGGTCCAAGGCAAAGACGAACAGATCCAGGGCGATGACTCATCAGAGGTCCAGGTTTTCGTGCACGACGTTTTCCCGCCCGCCGTCCCGACTGGCTTGCAGGCCGTCTCCTCGGGCACGCCGCAGCAGCCATTCATCGACCTGAGCTGGACGCCGAATACGGAATCCGATCTGGCAGGCTACAACGTATATCGTCATGAGGAAGGCGCAGTGGCGGTGAAGATCACGAGCGAGCTCGTGAAGGCGCCGACCTATCGCGATGCCGCCGTACAGGCGGGGCACCGGTACCTCTATTCGGTCACAGCGGTGGACGTGAGAGGCAACGAGAGCGGCAGATCGGAGGAGGCGTCCGAGGTGGTGCCGCAGTAGGACGGAGCCGTGAGGCGCACTATGAAAGATACGGCATGTCGGAAAGCAGTCGCTACCTTAGGCCAAAGCGCTAGCTTCTGTGATCCTGATTCGAGGCATCCTCCAAGAGCTCACCGAACAACTCACGCACCCTTTCCTTCGCTTCGACCAGGGCCTTTTTCCCATCGGTGGTGGCGCGATAGAAACGTCTGATCCGGCCCCCGGCCTTGTGTTTACGGGAGCGCAGCAGTCCCTTTTCTTCAAGTCCGTGCAGGAGGGGGTACAACGTTCCCGGACTGAGCTTATATCCGTGGCGAGAGAGTTCCTCGATGATACTCAGCCCAAATATCCCCTCATGTGAAGCGTGGTGCAGGATGTGGAGGGGGACCAGCCCGCTGTAAAGTTCGGGATAGCTGCTGGACTTGCTCAATCGCCTCTTCATCGTATATTATCGATATTCGATATCGACTTTCGAGTTTTGCTCTGAAACTTATTATACGGTACTTCAGCGCTTTCCGCGGGGGAGCCACCCATTGGTCGTGAAACGCTTATTATTGCTGTTGACCTTCTTGATCTGTCTCCCAGCCCGGGATGCACTGGCAGGTCCACCATTCCTGACCGATGATCCGGAGCCGGTTCCCTTTCGCCATTACGAACTCTACCTCTTTTCAATTCTGGACCGGCTTCACGGGTATGGTGCGGCCGTTCCAGCGTTCGAGTTCAATATCGGAGCAGCACCGAACCTTCAGTTACACGTGATTGCGCCAGCGCAACTCTCGGTTCCAACCGAAGGCCCGACTGCCTATGGTCTTGGTGATGTGGAACTGGGAGCCAAATACCGTTTGGTTCAAGAAACCCCTGGGCGTCCGCAGATCGGCACCTTCCCGCTGCTGGAGTTACCCACGGGCAACAGTCAGCGCGGTCTTGGCAATGGGCAACTGTGGGCCAAATTCCCGTTGTGGGCGCAGAAGAGCTGGGGACCTTGGACAAGCTACGGCGGAGGCGGTTACGTCATCAATCGTGCGCCCGGTATGCGCGACCACCCTTTCTTCGGATGGCAGGTCCAGCGCGAACTGAGCAAGAAGGTGACCCTCGGTACTGAGTGGTTCAGTCCCGGTCGCGAGAGCATTGCCACTGGCAACAGCCACATTGTGAATATCGGCGGGTTCTACAACTTCAATCAAAACTTCAGCCTGCTTTTCACCGTAGGCCACAGTGTTGAGGGTGACTCGCATACAGTTGCGTATTTGGGGCTCTACTGGACCGGGGGGCCAAAGAGCGGCGATGGGCAGCAGTCGAGACTTACGAACGCCCTGTCCTCCGGCAGGACACGCAGCCTTCGGTTCTAATCTTCAGTGCAGCGCGAACGAGAGACGCTATGTCCTTAAAGCAGTCACGACTTAGGTCAAATGCACCCGCTTCTGTGATCCTGATTCGAGTGATGGTCGGTTGGGTCTTTTTCTCCGAGGGAATACAAAAGTTCCTTTACCCCGCCGCTCTGGGAGTTGGCCGGTTTCAGAAGATAGGGATTCCCGCGCCCGGTTTCTTCGGCCCTTTCGTCGGGGTGGTCGAGATCGTTTGCGGTTCGTTGCTGGTCATCGGCCTTCTTACCCGGCTGGCTTCGGTTCCGCTGCTGATCGACATCTCGGTGGCAATCGCTACGACCAAGGTTCCCATGCTTGCCAGATCAGGCTTCTGGAGCATGATGCACGAAGCGCGAACCGACTTTTGCATGCTACTGGGCCTGGCATTTTTGCTCATCGCCGGCGCAGGAGCAAAATCACTCGATTCACACTTGGGGAAACCGCATGGATCGAGCGTCTGAGGCTCCGGCGGGTGTCAACCAAAGGCCGGTCTCACTGGCGGAGATCGCGCTGCTCTTCTTCAAGCTGGGGACGATCGCGTTTGGCGGGCCCGCCGCCCACATCGCCATGATGGAAGATGAGTTTGTCCGCCGCCGGAAATGGCTTACCCACCAGGAATTCCTCGACCGTCTGGGCGCGTCGAACCTCATCCCCGGGCCCAGCTCGACGGAGATGGCCATCCACATCGGTTTCACAAAGCGAGGATGGCCGGGACTGCTGGTTGCGGGGTGTTGCTTCATCGTGCCCGCCGCCATCCTGGTCTCTCTCATCGCGGCTGCCTACGTGCGCTACGGATCGCTGCCGCAGGTCGGACGCATCCTGTACGCCATCAAGCCGGTGGTCATCGCGGTCGTCGTGCAGGCGTTCTGGAATCTGTCCAGGTCGGCGGTGAAGAGCGCCTGGCTGGCGGCCATCGCCATCCTCTGCGCCCTGGCCTACCTGTTCCACGGTCAAGAATTGTTGATCCTGGCCGCGGCGGGAGTTGCGGCCTCCGGTCCGGTGTTGATCCGCTCCCGCACCGCGGCCGCGATGTTCCTGCTGGCGCCGATGGCAGCGGTAGCGTCGCCGCCGGATGCGGTCCCGTTCAAATTCTGGAGGCTGTTCCTCACCTTCGCAAAGATCGGCTCGGTGCTGTTCGGAAGCGGCTACGTGCTGCTCGCCTTCCTGCGCTCCGACTTCGTGGACCGGCTCCACTGGCTGACGGAGAAGCAGCTCCTGGACGCGGTAGCGGTCGGGCAGGTGACGCCGGGTCCGGTTTTCACCACCGCAACCTTTATCGGGTACATCGTTGGGGGCACGCGGGGCGCCGCGGTCGCAACCGTGGCTATCTTCCTGCCGGCATTCATCCTGGTGGCCGCCAGCGGGCCTCTGATACCGAGGATTCGCCGCTCGGCCCTCGCCGGCGCCTTCCTGGACGGGATCATCGTCGGATCGCTGGCATTGATGGGGGTGGTCGCGTGGCAACTGGGTCGAGCCGCCATCGTGGACGCGACCACCGTGGCGATCGCGCTGGTAAGCGCCATCCTGCTGTTTCGATTCCGCGTCAACTCGGCCTGGCTGGTGATCGGAGCGGCGGTAGTGGGATGGGCGGTGTAAAACGGTCGAAAGGATTCACCGCCGAGGCGCCGAGATCGCCGCGGTGTTTGAAATCGAATTCTCGGCGTCCTCGGCGCGCTCAGCATTTAAGATATGGGTTGTCGAAAGCCATGAAGTATTGCCGGTTCCAGACCGAAGACGGGATCCACTGCGGCATCATCGAGAGCGTGGCCGGGTACGAGGTGATCAACCAGGTCGCGGCGCTGCACACGGAGGACCCGTTTTGCGCGGAGTTCCACCCCACCATGACGCACCTGCCGCTCCAGGGCACGAAGCTGCTGGCGCCGGTGACGCCCTCCAAGATCATCTGCGTGGGGCGCAACTACCGGGAGCACGCGCGCGAACTGGGGAACGAGGTGCCGGCCGAGATGATCATCTTCCTGAAGCCGCCCTCGGCGGTGATCGGACCGGAGGAAAACGTGGTGTACCCGCCCATCTCCGAGCGAGTGGATTTTGAAGGCGAGCTGGCGGTGGTGATCGGCAAGCGCTGCCGCAACCTGCGCGCGGACGAGGATGTGCGAGGCTACATCCGCGGCTACACCTGCCTGAACGACGTGACCGCGCGCGACCTGCAGCGCAAAGACGGGCAGTGGACCCGCGGCAAGGGCTTCGACACCTTCTGCCCGGTGGGGCCGGTGGTCAGCGACGAACCCGACCCGTGGAAGGGCGTGACCGTGGAAACGCGCGTCAACGGTGAACTCAAGCAGCACGGGGACACGCGCGATTTCATCTTCCCCCTGGACGAAATCATGCGTTATTGTTCCCAGGTGATGACGCTCGCGCCCGGCGACCTGATCGCCACCGGAACGCCCGCGGGCGTAGGATCGGTGAAGCCCGGGGACGTGATGGAGATCAGCATTGCTGGGATCGGGACACTCAGGAATCGGGTCATTGATTCATTGAGTCATTGATTCATTGAGCCGTTGGGACGGGTTTTCAATGGACCAATGAATCAATGAGTCAATGAATCAATCCAGAAGGTGATGGTACGCTTATGAAGTTTTTCCTCGACACTGCCAACATCAACGAGATCCGCGAGGCCGCCTTGCTGGGCATCCTGGACGGCGTGACCACCAACCCTTCGCTGGTCGCCAAAGAAGGCAAAGGCAAGCCGTTCAAAGAAACGATCCTCGAGATCTGCTCGGTCGTGGACGGCCCGGTGAACGCCGAGGTGATCGCCACCGATGCCGGCGCGATGTGCAACGAGGCGCGCGAATACGCGAGCTGGCACAAAAACATCGTGGTGAAGCTGCCCACCACGCGCGACGGCCTCAAGGCCTGCAAGTGCCTGGTCAAGGACGGCATCCGCACCAACCTGACGCTGTGCTTCTCGGCCAACCAGGCGCTGCTGGTGGCCAAGGCCGGCGGCAGCTACGTGAGCCCGTTCCTGGGGCGGCTGGACGACATCGGGCACGTGGGCATGGATCTGGTCAAGCAGATCATCCAGATCTATCGCAACTACGGCTACAAGACGCAGGTGCTGGCGGCCTCGCTGCGCCACCCGCTGCACGTGATTGACGCGGCGCTGGCCGGGGCCGACGTGGCCACCGTCCCCTTCAAGGTGCTCGATCAGATGTTCAACCACCCGCTCACCGACAAGGGCCTGGCTACGTTCCTGAAGGATTGGGAAAAGCTGAAACAGTAACCGTTAGTCGTTGGTCTTTGGGCGTCGGCTAAGGCATGGTTCCCCTCGCCGGTTCGTAGTAGAGTGAAGCATACCTTTCAGGGCCATGAATGTGCTGCGCCACTATCCTGAGATTCTTGGCGGCGCCGGCGCGCTATTGCTGGTGGCCGGGCTGCTGGCCCGGCGGCGTCGCAAGACGCCCGAGGACCGCGAGCGCGAGCGCCGGCTGCGCATCAGCCAGCACGGCCGCATCACCGACGGCAATATCCTCGACGTGCAAGAGCTCGACCTGAACGGGCGCGGCTGGGCGCAGATGCTGATCTACCAGTACGATGTGGCCGGCGTCACCTATGAAGCGTCGCAGGACATCACCTACCTGCGCCACAAGGTTGACCTGTACTCCTGCCGGCTGGGCTTGGCCACCTCGGTGAGGTACGATCCTCATAACCCCGGAGACTCGATCGTGGTCGCCGAGGGCTGGACGGGGCTCAGGAAATAAATCGGGTCATCGGGCCATCGGGCGATTGCCCGCCCGCTTTAGGCGAACATTCCGTAACGTTTTGCCATGAAATGAGTCTTACAGGTGGGCCCGGCGCGCTGGTACTAAATCCCTTTCCCGCCGGTACACGTACTCCCGTAGGGCCTCGGCCATGTGCTCCGGGCGGATACAATACACAAGGATGGCAAACCTCCCACTACCCATCGCCGCCTTTCTGGCGGGCTTGCTCTCGTTCCTCTCGCCCTGCGTGCTGCCGCTGGTGCCGGGATACGTATCGCTGATCTCGGGGGTAGGTGCTGAGGGCCTGGAAGCATCCGATAACCGCCTGTTGCGCACGGTGATGCTGAACTCCGTGATGTTCATCCTGGGGTTCTCCATCGTGTTCATCACCCTGGGCGCCGTGGCGACGGAGATCGGACAGCTCACTCGGCAGTATTACCCCATCCTGACCAGGATCGCGGGCATTGTTATCATCCTCTTCGGGCTGCACCTGACGGGCATCTTCAAGATCAACGCGCTCTACGCCGACAAGCGCCTGCACAGCGTCAAGGGATCGAGCACCGCGGCCGGCGCCTTCGCCGTTGGCTTCGCCTTCGCTTTCGGGTGGACGCCGTGCATCGGACCGATCCTGGCGACCATTCTGGCATTCGCCGCCTCGGAGAATTCGGTGGCCAAGGGCACGGCGCTCTTGGCGGTATATTCGGCGGGGCTGGCCGTGCCCTTCTTGCTGACCTCGCTGGGCATCGACCGCTTCCTCGAGTTCTACGCCCGTTTCCGGCGGCACCTGCGCGCGGTGGAAGTCGCGAGCGGGGTGCTGCTGATCGCCATCGGCGCGCTGATCGCGACGCGCCACTTCACCATCCTGTCGGCCTGGCTGTCGTTCCTGAATCGCTTCGCGTTGTGAGGAGTCGTGAACCGTAACGCAATCGTGATTGTCGTGGTGATCGCCGCCGTCGCCCTGATGCTGTTTGCCGGCGTGCGCATGGCCAGACCGAAAGCCGGGATGGCGAAGACCAAGGTGGCGGGAGTGAGCGGGTCGGTGGCGCCGGATTTCGAGCTGAAGAGCCTGGACGGGAAGCAGGTGCGGCTCTCGGACTTTCGCGGCAAGGCGGTGTTGCTGAATTTCTGGGCCACCTGGTGCGCACCCTGCAAGATCGAGATGCCGTGGTTCGTCGATCTGCAGAAACAGTACGCCTCACAAGGCTTGCAGGTGATCGGGGTCGCCATGGATGATTCCGGCGAAGAGGCTATCGCCAAGTTCGCCAAGGAAATGGCGGTCAACTATCCGGTGCTGATCGGCAAGGAATCGGTGGGCGATGCCTACGGCGGCGTGGAGTTCCTGCCTACGACCTTCTTCATCGACCGCCAGGGCAAAGTCGTGGATCGAGTCTTCGGGCTGGTGGGCCACAGCGACATGGAAGACAACGTCAAGAAAGCGCTGGGCGCCAAGGAGCCGGCGCGGTGACCAAGTCGGCGGCTATCGGATTCCTGGCAGGATTCGTGCTCGTGGCGGCGAGCGCCGCCATGCTCGACACGGCGCCTGAGACACCGTCGTGGGTAACGCCGCTGCCTGTCGCCAAGATCTCCGTGGCGGCGGGCAAACCGGCCAGGCTGCAACTGCGGTTCAAAATCGCGGGCGGATATCACATCAATTCCAACCAGCCGGGATCGGAGCTGCTGATCCCCACCAAGCTGCAGCTCAATCCTCCCACCGACATCGGCGTGGGCTCGATCACCTATCCCAAGGGCCACGACCTGACGCTGGCCATCGCTCCCGGCCAGAAGCTGAACGTGTACACCGGCGAGTTCACCATCGCCGCCAAAGTGAGCGCGACCCGCACCGCGAGCCCGGGCAAATACAAGGTGCATGGCCAGCTCAAGTACCAGGCCTGCAACGACCGCTCCTGTTTCCCACCGAAGCTGGCGCCGGTGGAGTTCGAAATCTCAGTGCTGAAGTCGCGGGTTGGGGCAGGCCCGGCGCATAATCCTCCCCAGAGTCCGCATATTCACAAGTAGCGAGCAGCAGTCAAAAGCAGCCACGGATTCACACGGATCAGAACGGATCAAAAATCAGGAAATGATCCGTGCTTATCCGTGAAAATCCGTGGCCCGGTTTTCTCCGTGTTCCTCTACTCCGTCCTGATTTCCATGGTCTGATCGATGCTGATGGTCTGTGGCGCGGCGCCGGGAGGGCCGGAGTAGCTGGCAACCACGCGGAAGGCGTCGCCGCCGATGTCCACCGAATAGGTATAACCGGCGCGGCCGGATGCCGGCAGGTTGATCACGCCCTTGGAACGCAGCTCGTCGAGCGGGCGGTACTTGCCCTCGAGGGCGAACTGGCTGCGCTCGGCGTTGGCGATGGCCAGCAGGTCGTTCTGCACGCCGGTGACGTCCACGACAGCGCGGACATTGCCGGAGCCTGCCGGCATCACGCTCATCGCCTGGCGAGTGTAAAGCCACGCTCCGACTGCCAAGACGATCAGCAATCCGAGAAAACCAAACATGCGGCCCACAAAACACCCCCTGGGCCGAATTGTATGTCACGGGAGGGCCTGCGATTCTTAACCACAGAGGAACACAGAGGTACACAAAGGAAAAGAGGCACGGGCTTCTCTGTGCCTCCGTGCCTCTGTGGTGGATGTTAAATGTCGAGGTTCTTGACGTCGAGGGCGTTGTCTTCGATGAACTTGCGGCGGGCCTCGACGTCTTCGCCCATTAGCGTGGTGAAGATGGTCTCGCACTCGGCGATGTCTTCCAGCTTGACCTCGAGCAGGGTACGGCGCTCGGGATCCATGGTGGTCTCCCAGAGCTGCCCGGCGCTCATCTCGCCCAGGCCTTTGTAACGCTGCACGGTGTAGTCCTTGCGGCCTTCGTTGAGCACGTAATCGAAGAGCT
The DNA here is from genome assembly GCA_963704285.1 of uncultured Acidobacteriota bacterium. Taxonomy (GTDB): domain Bacteria; phylum Acidobacteriota; class Terriglobia; order Terriglobales; family Acidobacteriaceae; genus JAHFUA01. Next base: position 818,799 of record OY969886.1, read on the forward strand.
CGCGCGCGGTCTGCATCTCGACTTCCTCACGCTCCTTGGCCTTGGCGGCCTTGGGAGTCTTCTTGGCGGCCTTCTCGCGCTCGGCGCTCTCGGCATCGCTCTGGGCCTCGTCGCCGTTGCTCGCAGGCCCCCCGTGGCGGGGCACCGACTGCACCACGAACGGCGGCTCCATGTTGGCCTCAATCTGCTTGTACTTGGAGATCAACTGCCGGTACTCGGGCGACGACGCCAGTTCCCAGTTGATCACCCGCTCGGCGCCCTGCAAGTCCGTGAAGTGGACCTCCCATAGGTTGTGCTCGTCTCAAACTTCGACTCGACTGACTTGAGACCCTCTTCTTTCGCGAGTGACTTCAGTTGCTTCTCAAGCTGCGCGATTTTCTTCGGCGGCTTGCCGTTTTCGCCCTCGAAGTCCGCGCGTTTGGACAGATCGAGGCGGGGCAGCAATTCGGTGACCTTCGCGTGCCGGATACGCTTATCCAGCTTGTCGAAGAATGTCAGATACTCGTTGAGGGTGGTGACGAACTTGGTCAGCGGTGCGCCTTGCATCGTGGCCGCGCCCTCGCCGTAGCGCACTACCAGGTCTTCGGAGGCGCGCTTGACCATCACCTTAACGAATTCGCGGTAGTCCTTGATGTACTGCACCGACTTGCCCTTCTTGATCGAATAGAGCGGCGGCTGCGCGATGAAGACGTGGCCACGCTTGATCAGCTCCTGCATGTGGCGGAAGAAGAACGTCAGCAGCAGGGTGCGGATGTGGGAGCCGTCCACGTCGGCGTCGGTCATGAGGATGATCTTGCCGTAGCGGAGCTTGGCGGGATCGAAATCTTCTTTGCCGATGCCGGTGCCGAGGGCGGTGATCATGGCGCGAATTTCTTCGTGCGCGAGCATCTTGTCGTAGCGTGCCTTCTCCACGTTGAGGATCTTGCCCTTGAGCGGCAGGATGGCCTGGAAGCGGCGGTCGCGTCCCTGCTTGGCGGTGCCGCCGGCGCGATCTCGCCCTCCACCAGGAACAGCTCGCAGCGGTCGGGATCGCGCTCGGAGCAGTCGGCCAGCTTGCCGGGCAGGCCGCCGGAATCAAGCGCGCCCTTGCGGCGGGTGAGGTCGCGGGCCTTGCGCGCGGCTTCGCGGGCACGCGCGGCTTCGATGGCCTTGTTGATGATCTTGCGCGCGACCGTCGGGTTCTGCTCGAAGAAGGCTCGCCCAGGCGTCTCGTTCACGAAGGCCTGCACGATGCCGGCGATATCGGAGTTGAGCTTGCCCTTGGTCTGGCCTTCGAACTGCGGCTGCGGCAGCTTGACGCTGATCACCGCCACCAGGCCCTCGCGCACGTCGTCGCCGGTGAGGTTCTCCTTCACGTCCTTGAAAAGGCCGAGCTGCTGGCCGGCGTAGTTGATGGTGCGGGTGAGCGCGGTGCGGAAGCCGGAGAGGTGCGAGCCGCCATCCACCGTGTTGATGTTGTTGGCGAAGCTGAAGACGGTCTCGGAGTAACCGTCGTTGTACTGCATCGCGATCTCCATGGCGACGCCGTCGCGCTCGGCTTCCATGTAGATGGGCTTGTCGTGCAGCACGCTCTTGCCGCGGTTCAGGTGCTTGATGAACTCGGCGATGCCGCCGTTGTATTTGAACTCGGCCCGCTTGGCCTCGCCGGTCTTGGGATCGGTGGTGCGCTCGTCCTTGAGCGTGATCAGCAGGCCCTTGTTCAGGAAGGCGAGCTCGCGCAGGCGCTGCGCCAGCGTGTCGAAGTTGTACTCGGTGGCGGTAGAAGATGTCCGTGTCGGGCACGAAGTGAACCTTGGTGCCGCGCTTCTGCGTCTTGCCCGCCTTCTTGAACTTCGAAGTCGGCTCACCCTTGGAGAAGGTCTGCTCCCAGACGAAGCCTTCGCCGGTCTTGGGATCGTCGCGCCAGATCTCGAGATCGAGCTGGCTCGCTGAGCGCGTTCACCACGCTGACGCCCACGCCGTGCAGCCCGCCGGACACTTTGTACGACGAAGTATCGAACTTGCCGCCGGCGTGCAGCTTGGTCATCACCACCTGGGCAGCGGGGAGCTTCTCGTCGTCCATCACCATCTCGTCCACGGGGATGCCGCGGCCGTTATCGATCACGGTGATCGAGTTGTCGATGTGGATGGTGACCTCGATCTTGTCGGCGTATCCGGCCAGGGCTTCGTCCACCGAGTTGTCGACAACCTCGTAGACGAGGTGATGCAGGCCCATCTCGCCGGTCGAGCCGATGTACATCGCGGGCCGCTTGCGGACGGCTTCCATCCCGCCGAGAACCTTGATCGAATCGGCGGTGTAGTCGCTCACCGGCACGCCGTTGGGCGCGCCGTTGCCTGTCGGGGGCTTGCCGTTTCTGGTCAGTGTGGTCTCTTTGGTCGCGAGTAGCGTAGATTCCTTCGTCGCCATTCCAATCCCTTTAGATGAGCGGAGCAGGAGCCGGGCCGCGGATCGATTTCCCTGTCGGCTGGATGAATACAAATGATTGATTATTAAGTCACTTAGCCGCCGCCCGAGCAGGTTCTATTCTACCACAGGAAGGCGGGGGTTGGGGCGGTGCAAGGGTGCGGATTTGTGCGGAAAAAATGGTGCCCAATGGGCGTGGGCGCCTATGCTAGCTTGGCTCCGCATGATGAGCAATAGTTCGCGTTCGCGGAGTTCTCATCCCTGCATGACGGGCACGGTCTCTCAGCAAGGACCCACCTGCGGATGGTCTTTGCGCCTACTATTCCGAGCTCGGCCTTGAGGCCCTTGAACGCTGCGGGTTCGGGATATACCGGACCAACGTATGTGCCGCTCAGTTGATCGGGGATTCTGGCTTCATCCACGTGCATCAGTACGAGCTGGCCGATGTGCCGACCCGGATACAGCAGGAGGGGTGTGTTTGAGACGTTTGCAATCTCCAATGTGAGGCATCCGCGGTAGAACGGATGGATCCAAGGAGCTGTTTCGATAACCATGAATGTTCGTGCAATCGAAGATTTTGTCAGAATCTGACCGGAGACATCGAACGGTAGCTTGATAAATTCGAGCGTCGCACCCAGGACCGTTTGGTGGGCTGGGATGACAAGATAGTTCCCCAACGGCACGTGTACTCGCAGGTTGCCTGGTGTTCTGGGCTTCGAATCGGGATAAAAGAAAGGCTCCGGTGGAACGCGCGGCAGCAGAAAGTGGGTCCCGAGACGAACGTCTATCGCATCCTCATCAAAGGCGGACTCGGCGTCGAGCAGTGGCGTGATAACCAAACCACTCGGGTCGCTTATCGGGAGTCGCATCCGGTCCGCAATGATCTTCCGCGCCAGGACTGTCATTAAATGGGCATCGCCGGGTTGATTAACAGAAAATCTTCTATGCCTTTCATCGTCCATAACTCCAATCGCTGCAACCAATGCGTCCTGTGTTTTGCAACAGCTGGATCTTGGCCCTCGATCTGTGACATCAACGACGTTATTGATTCGAGGTAGAACTTGTAGGCGGCGTTCAACACCGCGATTGGCTCCGGGTACACCCGTTCCTCGCCAACGGGGATAGACGAAGGCACTACGCCGTTGCGAAGGTACTCCTCAATCGATAGATCGTGTTTCTGAAATGCTACAACGCCAGCGTCCAGAGTACCGACTATTCCGTCAAGCAGTTTGTGAACAGCCGGAACGAGTTGAAAGAACGCCCGGAGAGCGTACATGGCCAGGTCCGGCTTTTCGTCGGAAACAAATGTAAACGCAGACTGTGGGACCTGTTCTACTGCTTCAAGCAGACGTGCATAGTGGCTCTTGAACTTCGTGATCTCATTCCACCAACCCAGCGTTCTCAGGAACAACACGTGTTGCATGATCCGAAAAGCGTCTGCCGGATGCCTCGGAAAGAACGGGTATGCGCCAGCGCTCGCCTTCGTTTCGAATGCGGCTGTCACATCAAACAGCTCAATGAACGCAAAGGAATAGCAGGGACCGACCACCCAGATCGCGAACAGATCACAGACAATCTCTTCAGACCATGCAGCCAGTGTGGTACGCAACCAGCCCAGCTCTTCGGGGGTCGCAGAGCCGATGCCACCGCCGAGCACACCGGTTACCGCAGTGGACATGTCGGGGAGCAGATCCTTGATTCGGTGCTGCTCCTGAAACACGAAGTGCCCCATTTCGTGCGGGATTAAGCAATTCAAAAAGAGGGAGGACGATAAGGAGTACGGGATTCCGATCACCCCTGTGTTGCGTGGGAACTCCGGCGGATCGAAGCCCTTCAGAATATCCCTGAGCTTGTGTGCTTGGTCGCGGAGGAAACCGGCGCGCACTTGCAAGTAATTGAGTTCGTCGATGTGAAACAGCGTAAAATCCGTTTTCTCTAGCCCGGGGATCTTTCGGACTCGCCGCAGGATGCCATCAATGAATGGTAACGGAACATTGAGAGAATCTGCGTCGACCGCTGCCTTAACGTATTGATGGATATCAAACCATGTCAACCTCAGGAGGCGGAGTTTGCTTCTCCGGGCCCCATAAAGCACTGGGTCGGTCGTAGGAACACTCTGGGGAAAGGAATCCAGGTATCTTTTCGTGCTGTCGCCCAGCAATCGGATGTACTTGAAGAATTCCTCGGAAGCGGGAAGGTAGGCTGGGTAATCTCGCGGCTGGTCACAAAGGGAACAGATGGAGTCAACGAAGCGGTAGAGCGAAGCAGCGTCGTGGCGGAGCTCATCTACCCCAAACTGCATCAGATTACTTCGTACTCTGTGCCCCTACCCCTTGGGCGTAATGATTGAGCGCACGCCCCTCAAGAGCCGAAAGGAACCGAATGGCCTCATAGGCGTTTTTCTTTTGGGTTCCTGGGTCACCCTTCGGATCGAGAACGGCCGCCACATCGGCAGCGATATTGGTGTCTCGGAGCGAAGCCTTGACTTCTTCAAGCGTCAGTATCTGCTCGTAATGACCGAACACGGGGCGGCCTTGCAAAGGCGAAAAAATGCCGATGGGGGCGGAAACACTGTCCAGCGACTCCAAGAATTCTCGTAGATCGGTGTCTAATGCTTCGTCTCGCTGGTCTTTTTCCACGAAGAGAACGAGGGAATCGATAAGCTTCCTCACGTCGAGAGCCAACGAGAGATAGTGCGAACGCACCTCAGACTCAGCCAGCATACTCCCTCCTTCGTTGCCTCAGCGACTGGCCATTTTAATCGCAAAACACTCTTGCCATGTATATATCTCTATACATCAAACATCCCCCGTAATGTCAATATCTCTTTACATCGAACGGTTGCATGTAAATAATTGCGGACATGCAGCCTCCGTTATGGTTGATTGAGCTGGGGAAGCAAATCCGGTCCAAGAGAGGTGACCTGACCCAGGAAGATTTGGCTGCTCAGGTCGGGATTAGCCGACTGACACTGCTTGCCTACGAGAACGGCAAGGTCCAGAAGCCGTCAATCGAGACGATTAGCGAAATCGCAAAAGCACTTAAGACCGACCTCGTTGTCAGCGGCTGTCGTTTGGTGCCAAATGGGCGAGTGCCGCTCCGGGTGGCGTGGCCGCCTCCCGACCAGCTCTGTCTGGAATTTGGAAAAGAGTACAGCTTTGCGACTGACGCTATAAAGATTACACCTCGCAAAGATGGTCTCTTGATCAGTGCCGTTACCAGCCCCAAACCCCGCCCAGCGTAAAAACCCAATCACCGTCAGATCCGCATCGGCATCACGATGTAGCGGTACTTGAACTCGTCGCCGTTCTCGGCGGGGCGGAGCTGGCCGGCGGACTGCGGGTCTTTGAACTCGAAGCGGACCTCGCCGGAGGAGGAGGCCTTGAGGAAGTCGAGCAGGTACTGGGAATTGAAGCCGATGGTCAGCGGATCGGCGGCGTAGGCGGTCTCGATGGAATCTTCCGACTCGCCGGCCTCGCTCGAGGAAGACGAAACTTTGATCTCGTTCTTATCGAGGCGCAGGCGGATGGCGCCCGAGCGCTCGTCGGCAAACTGGGCCACGCGCTGGATGGCCCCGAAGATATCTTCCGAGCGCACGGTAACGGTCTTGGTGTTGTCGCGCGGCAGCACCGCCTCGAAGTTGGGGAACTGTCCGGTGAGCTGGCGCGAGGTCAGCAGGCGGTCGCCGACGCGGAAGAACAGCGTGGACTCGTCCTTGGCGAACTCGATGAATTCCTCGTCGAAATCCTGCAGCAGCGAGTTCAGCTCGGCCATGCATTTCTTGGGGACGAGCACGCGCAGCTCGGTCCCGGGACCAGTAAATTTGCCGGCGCTGTTCTCGATGTGCGCCAAGCGATGGCCGTCGGTGGCCACCATGGTCATGGATTCCGCTTTCAGCACCAGCAGCGCGCCGTTCAGCGTGTAGCGCGATTCTTCATTGGAGATGGCGAAGATGGTCTTGGCGATCATCGTGCGCAGCACGTGGGCCGGGAGCTGGTAGCTCGTGCCGGTGGGAAACACGGGCAGCGCGGGGAAATTGGCGCGCGCCATGCCCACCATCTTGGTGTTGGAGCGGCCCAGGCGGATGTTCACCCAGTGGTTCTCCAGCAGCTTGATGGTGATCTCGCCCTCGGGGAGCAGCTTCACGTAGTCGTACAGCTTGCGCGCAGGAATGGTGCAGGAGCCCTCTTTCTTGACCTTCGCGGGACACGTAGTGCGCAGGCTGAGATCCAAGTCGGTGGCGGTGATGGTGAGCCGGTCGCCCGCAGCCTCGAATAGAAAATTCGAGAGAATCGGGATCGTGGTCTTGCGCTCGACCACGCCCTGGGTGGCAGTGAGCTCCTTGAGCAGATCGGACTTGCTGACGGTAATTTCCATGGCAGCACCCGGCTGAGCCCCGGTCGATTCCATATGTGGCGCCTCTATTAAGTCCCCTTATATCAAAAACCCAAACTTCTAAACAGTAGTAGCAGTAGGGGCTGGGGAAAAGTGGAAATTCAAGCCATCCTGCTGATCGGGCTCCGGATGTGCGACCGGAGCTCGCGGGTATTCCGTCCCCTCGTCTGTGGCTGGACAGGAAAACGAACCCAGGCAAGAAAACCGGAGCCGAGCCCTGCACAGCTTCCACAGCGCATCCACAGGGCGGGCCGAGGGAAACACGCCGTTTCGGTGGAAAACCCCGTGGCGCCGGCGGAAAGCTCTCGGAATCATCCGCCCAACTGCTCGGTCAGTTTGTTCAGGAGCCTATTCAAATCCTTGTCGGCCTTGCGCACTTGCTCAATCTTGTCCACCGAGTGCATGACGGTGGTGTGGTGCTTGCCGCCGAACTGGCGGCCGATCTCGGGCAGCGAAGCCTCAGTCAGGTGCTTGGCCAGGTACATGGCAATCTGCCGCGGATAGACGATCGAGTGCGAATTGTTCTTGGCCTTGAGTTCGGTGACCTTCAGCCCGAACTGCTCGCCCACCGCCTTCTGGATGGCTTCAATCGTCACCTTGCGGCTCTGGGCATCGATGAAGTTCTTGAGCACCTGCTGGGCGGTGACGAGGTTGAGCTGGGCGCCGGTCAGCCCGCAGTAGGCGATCAGGCGGATCATCGCGCCCTCCAACTCGCGCACGTTGGAGCGGATGTTGGAGGCGATGTAGAGCGCCACATCGGTGGGCAGTTGCACGCGCTCGCTCTCCGACTTTTTCTGCAGGATAGCGACCTTGGTCTCGAGGTCGGGCGGCTGGATGTCGGCGATCAGCCCCCACTCGAAGCGGCTGCGCAGGCGGTCCTCAATCTCGGCCAGCTCCTTGGGCGAGCGGTCGCTGGCGATGACGATCTGCTTCATGGACTCGTGCAGCGCGTTGAAGGTGTGGAAGAACTCCTCCTGGGTGCGCTCTTTCTGCGCCAGGAACTGGATGTCGTCGATGAGCAGCACGTCCACGGTGCGGAAGCGGTCGCGGAAACTGCTCATGCGGTCGTAGCGCAGGGAGTTGATCACCTCGTTAGTGAACTTCTCGCTGGAGATGTAGCAGATGGAGAGCTGCGGCTGGTTCCTCTTGACCTCCTGGCCGATGGCCTGCATCAGGTGGGTCTTGCCCATGCCGACGCCGCCGTAGAGGAACAGCGGGTTGTAGCACTTGGAAGGGTTCTCGGCGACGGCGCGGGCGGCGGCGTGCGCGAACTGGTTGCCGGCGCCGATCACGAATCCGTCGAAGGTGTACTTGGGATTGAGCTGGGCGGCGGAGTCGAAATCGAAATGCACCTGCGATCCGGGGCGCACGCCGGGCGCCGCGGGGCTTCCCCCCTGCGGGGGCTTCGCCGGGAAGCTGTGGCGGACGGGAGTGGCCGTGGGATCGTCCTCTTCAGTGACGAACTTCACGTCCTGCAGCTCCAGCCCAAGATTGTCGATGGCCTCCTGGATGAGGTCCGAGTACTTCTCCTCAATCACCCGGAATTCCGGCCGGGGCACGCGGATGTACAGCACCCCGCCCTCGGTGTGGCTGAAGCGGGTGGGCTTGAGCCAGGTGTCGAAGGAGGTGCGATTGATCTTTTTCTCCAGGGCCCCGAGGATACGGATCCAAGGATTGGCAGCGGCGGTTGCGGATGAGGCGAGCGACATTTTTCTGCGGCCACTAAGCTGCCGCCTCCGAAGGGCAGAGACGGCGGAAAGAAATCGTAAACGAAAGCACTATGAAAGGGCGCTGCCGGACAGGGCGTGCTGTGCGAAATGCCCGGGCTCAAAAACCTGGGTTGTGCCGAAAAACTTCGGCCGTAATTGCGGAACCGGAAAACCGGACGAACCTGAACGACTGCTCGGCATACTAGCACGAAAAATTTTCGCGTGGAAAATTTCCTACGCCGAGTTGCGCCGGGTCCTTAAGCAAGAGACGACGGCGGCGGAAATCTGTCAAGTAGTTAATTGGTTATGACGCAGGAGTGTTGCAATCCGCGCTGCAGCGGCGAGTGTGCACCAATCGATTTCCGTGCGGCTGCACCTGCTGGCACCGGGTGTTCAGCGTCCCGCCTTGCACTCGGTGGTGGTCGTCTGTGACGCGATGCTCAAGGCGCGGCAACCAAGCGCAGCACGGCGCCGTTGCCGTAATCGAGCAAGTAGAGTTCGCCGGCGGTGTCCTGGCCGAAGGAGCTGACGGTGAGAGTGTGGTTGAGCACCAGCGTCTGGCTCCAATTGCCGCCCGCGTCCCGCACGCCGGCCCAGACGTGGCCGCTCGAGAGATCGCCAAAGACGTAGCCGCCAACCAGCCCGGCGATGGCGGAGCCGTGATAGACGAAGCCGCCGATGATGGCCTCGCCGCCGGCAGCATTGTGGGCATACTCCATGATGGGCAAAATCAGCCCGGCCGTGCTGCACGAGCTGCCCGGCGGATAACAGTGGGCGCCTTCCATCCTGTTCCAGCCGAAGTTGCCGCCCTTGGTGATGATGTCCACTTCCTCGAAATTGTCCTGGCCGACGTCGCCAGCGAAGAGCCTGTTGGTCCCGCGATCAAAAGAGAAGCGCCAGGGATTGCGCAGGCCGTAAGCCCAGATCTCGGGCAGACCGGTGGGCTGGGTGAAAGGATTGTCCGCCGGGATGGCGTACTGTTTGCCGGGAGCGAAGGCACCGTTTACGTCGATGCGCAGGATCTTGCCGAGCAGCGTCTGCAGATTCTGTCCGTTGCCCTGCGGATCGCCCCCGCTGCCGCCGTCACCCAGGCCGATGTAGAGGAAACCGTCGGGCCCGAAGGCGAGCTGGCCGCCCTTGTGGTTGGAGAAGGGCTGGTTGACCACCAGCAGGATGCGTTCGCTGGCGGCGTCGGCCAGGTTCGGATTCGCAGCCGAGGCAGCGTACTCAGTGAACACCGACTGGATCTGTCCGCTCACGTTTCGCGTGTAATAGACGAAGAAGCGGCGGTTCGTGCTGAAGTTGGGATGAAACGCCAGCCCGAGCAGTCCCTCCTCGCCGCCCGATTCGAATCCAGTTTTGGTGCTGACGTTGAGAAACGGCGTGGCGACCAGAGCGGCGTTCTGGATGATGCGGATGCGTCCGGCTTGCTCCAGCACGAACAGGCGTCCGGTGCCGTCGTTAGGGAATTCCATCCCTACGGGCGCCGCCAGCCCGCTGACGAATGGCGAGAGCGCCAGCGTAGGCGGGCCGCCCGGTGGCGGCGTTGGTTGCGAGGCGCTAGTGAAGCCGCCACAGCCTGCGATGGCGGCCAGCAGCGCCGCGCACAACAGCAGGGAGGAGATCGGGGCAGTCCGGGTGATCATGTGGGATTGGATGCGCCGACGGGGGAGATGGTGTCGGGATTCCGGCCGAGTCCGGACAGGCAATAGAACAGGGACGCAGCGAGCATCACGTAGCCCAGCCGCCCCTGGCTGCACGGAGCGCAGCTCGCCTCGTCCCCAAGCCGGCGCGGTTTGCCGCCGATGGAGGTGTCATTTATACTCGTTGTTTGTCCTACCGGAAAACTTTTGAGCAGGAGCGCCATCGTCCATGCCGAAGCGCACATTCCAACCGAACCGTCGCCGCCGCTCCAAGACGCACGGGTTCCGTGTCCGCATGAGAACCAAGGGCGGGCAGGCGGTGCTCGCGCGACGCCGCGCCAAGGGACGAAAGCGCGTCTCGGTGAAGCCGGGCTTCCGCGAGTAGTGGCTCTCGCCATGGCGCGCCCGGATGCAAGTCGCCTGCCGGTGGACGGCATTTCAGCCCGGTTGTGGCGGCCAGCACGGCTTCGGAAGCACGCCGACTTCGAGAAGGTGTACCGCAACGGCCGGCGGCTTTTCTCCGCCCACATGACGGTGTTCTTCCTGCCGCGGGACTCAGGTCCGGCGCGCGTGGGCTTCACCGTCGCGCGGGCGATGGGGGCGGCGGTGGAGCGCAACCGCATACGGCGGCGGCTGCGCGAGGCCGCGCGCCTGAACCTCGGTGCGGCCGGCGGTGCGGTGGATGTGGTGATCCATCCCAAGAAGTCCGCGCTGACGGCAGAGTTCGCTGCGCTGCGGGAAGAGATCGCGCGGGCGTTCGACAAAATCCGGTCGTCGGCTCTCGGCCCTCGGCCCTCGGCCAAAGATGTTGAGTCCTAGCTTTGGCCACCTTTGTAGAGACGCAGCATGCTGCGTCTCTACTAAATGGGGCCTTGGCTAAGAGCTAAAACAGAGTGAATTGGCTAGTACTAGCTGCGTTGCGCGCCTACAAGTGGCTGATCTCGCCGCTGGTGGGACCGGCGTGTCGCTACGTCCCAAGTTGCTCGGAGTACGCCATGGAAGCGGTGGCGCGGTACGGCGTGGTGAAGGGCGGATGGAAAGCGGCGTGGCGGCTGGCGCGCTGCCATCCCTTGGCCCGGGGCGGGTTTGATCCAGTCACCGGTCGCCAGTCACCGGTTGCCAGTGGTCAGGGGGAACACCTTCCGGACCAGCGACGTACCTCCCATTGCGACGCGCTTCCTGGGCTCCGCCCCAACGCGCTGGCGACTGGCGACTGGCGACTGGCAACTCGCGATCATCTGAAAGAGTCCACACGTTGACCGACTTCCAGAATCCCCAGCACGAACCCGGCAGCGAGAAGCGGATGCTGCTGGCCTTCGCGCTGACCATGCTCATCCTGCTGGCGATGCAGCCGTTCATCAGCCGCTTCACCAAGCAGCCGCAGACCCCGGCTTCTACCGCCACGCCGCCGGCCGCGACCGCGCCAGCGGAAGCGAAGCCCACAGCACCGGCACCCCGCGCGCCGGCAGGCTCTAGAGTGGCGGCGGCGGAGAGCGAGACCGTGGTGGAGAACGATCTCTACAAGATCGCCTTCACCAACCGCGGCGCGCAGGTGAAATCGTGGATCCTGAAGAAGTATCGCGACGACAAGGGCAATCCGCTGGAGCTGGTGAATGCGCAGGCGGCTTCGAAGTACGGCTACCCGCTTTCGTTGTGGAGCTACGACGAGGGCCTGCGCAAGAAACTGAACGAAGCGCTCTACGTGGCCAGTGCTACCGGCGAGCAGCATGCCCCGGCCTCTCTCACTTATGAGTATTCCGACAGCGGGACCATCGTCCGCAAGACCTTCAGCTTCGACCACTCCTACGTTGTGAAAGCAGAGACTTCGGTGTACGTGAACGGCAGCCCGGTGCAGGCCTATCCCGCGTGGCCGGCGGGCTTCGGTGACCAGACGACGCCCGCGTCGTATGCGGCGGCGCGCATCGATTACCAGTCGGGCGACACGATCGAGCGCATCGACGCCAAGAAAGTCAGCGGCCGCAACACCATGCGCGGCCCCTTCCACTGGGCGGGTGCGGTGGACCAGTACTTCGCCGCCGTGTTCCTGCCCAGCCAGCCGGACGAAGCCGCCATGGTCACCTTGCACGAGTCGCTGGAGATTCCCAAGGACCTCGAGAAGCCGGACCCTACGAAGGTTGATAAGGTTCCGATGCTGGGTGCGGCCGTAGGCAACGTCAATGGTCCCACCGAGGAGCGAATATTCGTCGGTCCCAAAGCGCTGGACGTGCTCAAGTCGGTGCACGGGTCGCTGAGCAAGGAAGAGCTGGAGCGGCTCGCGCCGGCGGCGCGCGCATCGGCGGAAGGCCCCAACCTCGAGGGCCTGGTGGATTTCGGCAAGTACCTGGGGTTTATCGCCAAGCCGCTGTTCCTGTGGCTGAAGTGGACGCACGACCACTGGGTGGCGAACTGGGGATGGGCGATCGTCATCCTGACCCTCATCATCAACATCGCCATGTTCCCGCTGAAGTGGTCGAGCATGAAGTCGTCGCTCAAAATGGCCAAGATCGCCCCCCAGATCAAAGCCATCCAGGAGAAGTACAAGAAGTACAAGCTGGCGGACCCGCGGCGGCAGGAGATGAACCAGGAGATCTCGGCGCTGTACAAGAAGGAGGGCGCGAACCCGGTGGGCGGCTGCATCCCCATGGCGCTGCAGATGCCCTTCCTGATCGCCTTCTACTCCATGCTGGGTGTTGGCATCGAGCTGCGGCAGGCGCCCTACCTCTGGATCAGCGATCTCTCTTCGCCCGATCCCTACCACCTTCTGCCCATCGCCATCATCGTTACCATGTACCTGCTGCAGAAGATGACACCCGCGGGCGGCATGGACCCGGTGCAGCAGAAGATGATGTCGGTCACCATGCCGGTGTTCCTGGGCGTTATCAGTTGGTCGCTTTCGGCGGGGCTGTGCGTGTACTGGGTGCTGGGCAACGTGATCGGGATCGTGCAGCAGATGATCGTGAACCGGACGAAATTCGGCCGCGAGATGCGCGAGCACATGGAAAAACAGGCGAGGAAAAAAGCCCAGAGGCAGTAGTCGGGAGTCAGGCGGCAGAAGGATTCCCGTCACAGCGGTTTCAGCTAACGAGTCCGTATAATCCTACCGATGCCCCTCGAGGACAAAGTCGCCGCCGCCAAACGGATCGATCAGTTGCTGCGCGACCTGCTGAGCGCCGGCGGCTTCCTCCTGAAGTATCGCATCATCGTGGATCCCCCCGTCGAAGATCGCGACTGGGAACGCCCGCAGATCCTGGTGGCCTTCTCCGGGCCGGACGGGCCCCTGCTGCTGGAGCGCGGCGCCGAACTGCTGCGCTCCCTCGAGCACGTCACCCAGAAGATGCTGCGCCTGGAATCGGAAGACCACGACAAGGTGGTCTTCGATTGCATGAACCACCGCGCCATGCGCCTGGAGGAGCTGCGCCTGGCGGCCAGCGTGGCAGCGGAAAAGGTGCTCAAGACGGGCGTCCCCTACGAGTTCGCTCCCATGACCGCGCGCGAGCGCCGCATCGTCCACCTGGCGCTGCGCGACCATCCCGAGCTGACGACGGAAAGCCAGGGCGAGGGCCCGCGGCGCTGCGTGGTGGTGCTGCCCCAGAAGGCAGCGCCGCAGAAGAAGTAACCTTCCCCGAGGCAGTTCTTTCCTGGATTCTCTCGCAGGCCGCTAAAATCAACCCGTGGAACTCGATGACACCATCGTGGCCATCTCCACCCCGCCGGGCCGGGGCGGGATCGGCGTGGTGCGGCTGGCCGGCCCCGAGGCGAAAGTCATCGCCGCGCCCCTGCTCCGGCTGAAACACCAGCTCGATCCGGGCCGCGCCGTTTTCGGGGAGCTGATCGAGCCGGCCACAGGAGAGCGCATCGACGAGGTGGTGGTCACCTTCTTCCAGAAGCCGCACTCCTACACCACCGATGACCTCGTCGAGATCTCGGCGCACGGAGCGCCGGTGGTGCTGCGACACGTCGTGGAACTCGCGGTTGCGGCGGGCGCGCGCCTGGCCGAGCCCGGCGAGTTCACCATGCGCGCCTTCCTGAATGGCCGGCTCGACCTGACGCAGGCCGAGGCGGTGCGCGACCTGATCGAATCGCAGACGCTCTACCAGGCCAAGGTGGCGGCGCAGCAGCTCGACGGGGCGCTCTCGCACCGGCTGCAACCCATCAAGCAGAGGCTGGTGGAGCTGATCGCGGTGCTGGAGGCCGGGATCGATTTCGCCGAAGACGACGTGCCGGTGGCCGCTGCGGAAGACATCCGGCGGCGCCTGGCCGAGGTCCGCGAGCCTCTGGCGGCGCTCGAGGCCTCGTTCGCTTACGGCAAAGTGGTGCACGAGGGCATGACGCTGGCCATCGTCGGGCGGCCGAATGTGGGGAAGTCGAGCCTCTTCAACCGGCTGGTGGAACGCGAGCGGGCCATCGTCACCGCCACGCCGGGCACCACGCGCGACCTGGTGAGCGAAACTGTCTCGCTGGGCGGCATCCCGGTGAAGCTGGTGGACACGGCGGGGATCCGCGCGGCTTATGACGAGGCCGAGAGCATCGGCGTCAGGAAATCCTACGAGGCGCTGGCCGACGCCGATCTGGTGCTGGTCGTCATGGATCTCTCGCAGCCGGCGCACGACGAAGACGCGCGCCTGGTGGAGATGGTCGGGCCGCGGCCCAAGATCGTGGTGGAGAATAAGGCGGACCTGGATAGTCGTCGGTCGTCGGTCGTTGGTCGTCGGCCAGAAAACGGCCGCGTCCGGACTTCTGCCATCAGCGGGGAAGGCATTGACGAGTTGCGTCAAGAAATTCTCCGACACGTGGGCGGCGAAGCCGCTGGGCAGCGGGAGACTGGCTTCCTCACCAACGTACGCCACCAGGCGTTGGTGCGGGAGGCCATCGCCGGGCTCGATGCCGGACGGCGCGCGCTCGACCAGAACATCCCCCACGAGATGATGCTGCTCGACCTCTACACCGCACTGCATGCGCTGGATGGCATCACCGGCGCAACCACCACCGACGACATCCTGAATCTCATCTTCAGCAGCTTTTGTATTGGGAAATGAGGAGAGTCGTTGGTCGTTAGTCGCTGGTCGTTGGCAAAATCGCGAACGACTAGGACCAACGGCTAACGACTATCGGCCGCTTTAAAGGTTCTTACTTCGACAGCGCGGCCAGGGTTTCCCGGAACAAGACATCGAAGGATGCGGACTTGCCGTTGCCGGCTGCGGCCAGGGCGCGCTCGGCGGCGGCGCGCTGGTAGCCGAGGTTCATCAAGGCAGAGAGCACGTCTTCCTCGACCGGCGACGCCAGCTTCGGCGGCGGGGCTTCGCCGAAGCCCTCCAGCTTGTCGCGCAACTCCAGCACCATGCGCTCGGCGGTCTTCTTGCCGATGCCGGGAATGCGGGTAAGGCGCGCGATGTCTCCCGAGCGGATGGCCGCCACCATCTCCGGCGCCGGCATGCCGCTGAGGATGGTGATGGCCAGCTTGGGTCCGATGCCGCTCACCTGGATGAGCCTTTCGAAAAGCTTTTTCTCCTCGGCGCGGAGAAAGCCGAAGAGGGCGATGGCGTCTTCGCGCACGTGGGTGTGGATGTAGAGCGCCACCTCGCTGCCGGTGTTGGGGAGATCGGAAAACGTCGGGATGGTGATGGTCACGTCATAACCAACGCCGGCGGCCTCGACCACGGCCTGGTTAGGATGCTTCGCGATGAGCCGTCCGCGCAGGTGGGCGATCATGGAGTTCTTGGCCGCAGATTAGCGCAGATGGAGGCAGATTCAAAGAATCTTAACCACAGAGGGGCACAGAGGATCACGGAGGGATTTGTCGTCGGTTCCGGTGCCGAGGCGGTTGCAAAAAGGAAGAACCGTTTCGCCTGCCGCAAGACCCCAAAGACTCTGTGTACCTCTGTGTCCTCTGTGGTTAATTCGGTTTTACGGCCGTCTGCGGTAGTAGATGGCGAACTCGAAGCCTGGGTTGGGGGGGAAGAGTTCGGCGACGGCGCGCAGGCGCTCGGCCAGCGCCGAAGGAGCCAGCAGCGGATACTCGCGCTCGCGCAGCTCGAAGTAGTCCACGTCGAGCGAGAGGGTGAGCAGGTAGACGGCGATGGCGTCGGCGAAGGTGGCGGCGAAGTAGTCGTTGCGCGCTTTCTCGGCGTCGGGGCCGTTGCCGGTGGAGAGCTTGCGCAACTCGTGGGCGTCGAACGAGGTCTCGCCGCGGGCCTTCTCTTGCGCCTGCCGCCACACCAGGTCGGCAAAAGAATTAGCCACCCCGGCGCGCTCCACGAAGGCGTGCCCGACGTTGATGTAGAACTCGAAGGCGACGGAGAATTTGTCCTCGGTCAGGCGGGTGGAGATGAAGACGCACTGCGAGTCGCCCACGCCGAAGTTGCGATGGCAGACGGCCTGGTCGCTCAGCGCAACGTCGTAGCGATCGGCGATGAGGGTCTCGTCTCCCTGGCTGACGGTGAGCGGCACGAAGTAGTAGGCCTTGCGCTCGAGCGCGGCGGCGATGGCGCGAGGCACGGCCGCCACCATGCGCTCCAGGTCGCTGGGCGAGAGCGAGATCTGTCCCACGCTGGCGAAGCAGACGCCATTCGCCGCCTGCGAGACCTGCGCCTGGCGGATCACCTCCGAAGCCGGCTTGGTAATGGCTTGGGCTGCCTGGGACACGAGAAGTATTGTAGCTTAGGGGGCGTGCCGAAGACGGATTGGGCGAGCGCGATCGCGAGGAGCAGTTTGCTGGCGGTGGTGGCGGCGGCGCTCACCGCGCCGCTCTCGCTGCTGCTCGGCAGCGTCGTCTTCTATGCGCAAGCGCGCCTGGGAAGGGTGGATCCGCACGCCGGCTTCGAGCCCAACCTGTTCCTGCGGCATGTAGGATTGCCGCTCAGTGCAGTCGTGCTGGTGGTGACTTTCGCGGGGGCGCTGTGGCGGCTGAGGAAATCGGGTGATCGGGTGATCGGCTCATCGGGTCATTGAGAATCGAGTCATATGGCTCAGAAAGCGGCAACGGTGAAGGCGGCAGTGATTGCGGCAGTGTTCGCGGCGCCGCTGGGCGCGATGGTGTTCGTCCCGCTGTGGTTCGTGCTGGCGTTCCTGAGCCGGCTGCTCACCGGGCAGATCCACCGGGCGACATTCGTGCTGGCCGGCCTAGCGGCCGCAGCGTTTATGGTGTGGGTGTTCCGGCTGGCGTTCGGATATTTTCGGAAGGGCTACATTCGTTCTTCGGAACGCTTTTAGCTTTTGGCTCTTGGCCTTTGGCTAATAGCTAAGAGCTAAGAGCCAAGAGCTAAGAGCCAAGCACAGCTCACACCTTGAGCTCGCTCCGTGTGCGAAGGATCTCCAGCAGATGAGCGCGGGAGAGGATGCCTTCCAGATGGCCGCCCGTGACCACCGGCAACTGGTTGATGTTCTCGCGGGCCATGGTTTCCAGCGCCTGCATGACCGGCGTCTCCGGCGACACCACCTGGAGCTGCGCCAGCGGGCGCATGGCTTGCTCGACCGTGGTCAGCGGCCACATTCGGCGCTCGACCCGGCTGATGTCCGCCGGCGTGATCAGGCCGGCCAGATATCCCTCCTTCTCCACCACGAAGCAGCGCTGCCCGCTGCGCAGCAGGTGCTCATCGACGAGCGTTTGCAGGTTGGTAGTGGCGTCGATGGTGGCGCAGTCGCGCTGCATGACGTCGCGCACCTTGATGCCGCCCAGGGCGTGCATGATCTCCACCTGCACCCGGCTGGAACGAGCGGCGTCGAGCAGGAACCATCCGATGAAGGCGATCCACAGCCCGGCCAAGCCTTTTCCGGTGAAGAACTGCCACAGCCCGGCGAGGATGAACAGGAAGGCGAACACCTGTCCGACGTTGGACGCGATGCGGGTGGCGCGCTCGATGGTGTGCGTCGCCCACCAGGCCGCGGCGCGCAGCACCCGCCCGCCATCCAGCGGGTAGGCGGGGATCAGGTTGAACAGCCCCAGCATGAAATTGATGTAGCCCAGCCAGGCCAGCATGGCGACCACCGGCGAACCTGCCGGCGACGATGGTCCCACCCAGCCCATGGTGTAAGCCAGCCCGAGACAGAGCAACCCCAGGGCAAAGCTGACCAGCGGCCCGGCCAGCGCCATCCAGAACTCGGTTTTGGCGTCGGGGCTCTCGCGCTCCATCTGCGAGACGCCGCCCAGGGCGAACAGCACGATCGACGGCACGCGGATGCCTCGGCTCTGGGCGACCACCGAGTGTCCCAGCTCGTGCAGCACGATGCAGACGAAGAAAAGGACTGCGGTCAGGATGGCGGTACCCCAGACGACGCTCGGGCTCCAGTCGCGGTGCACGGCTGCGAACTGCTCGGAGAGCGAGAACACGATGAGGATGGCGATGATGATCCAACTGTAGTGCAGGCCGATGCGGATGCCGAAGACGCGTCCGAGCTTGATCTGGGCTTGCATGCCTGCTACTAGGATGTTTGCTTCCCTGTATCGGTTTAGCTTTTTCTACGTCTCATAAGGCAGGAGCAGACTTCCCGGTCATCGCGGTCCGGAATGGCGCCCGCAACTTCGGTCCAACTCGGGGGTTTGTTGCTGGTTGGTTAAGTGTGTTCGATTGCTTTAAGCGGAGAGGAGATTGGATATGAAAGTCGCCGGCAAAAGGACCTGGACCTCGGTGGCATGTGCGACCACGGTGGCGGTGTTAGTGGGACTGGGGCTGATGGGCTGCGGTACCAGCAACAATAGCGGCGTTACCCCCGGGCCGCCGCCTTCCCCAGGCTCGGAATTCGTCTTCATCCCAGACGCTTTGCTCGCATCCAACGTCGCCAACAATGTCATGTCGGTGCTGCAGATCAGCAGCAGCGGGGTGTTCAACGCTGGCCCTGTGCCGCTGGTCACGACCGGCAACGAGCCGGTCTGGGCGGTGGTCGATCCGAGCAACCGCTTCGTGTACGTGACCAACTTGGCGGACAATACGGTGTCGGCGTTCACCCTCAATACCACAACCGGGGCGGTCGGCGCAGTGGCCGGGTCGCCATTCCTGGCGGGAACCGCTCCCGGCGCCGTTGCGGTGGACCCCTCGGGCAAGTTTGTCTATGTGGCCAATGACGGCAGCAACACCGTTTCCGGCTTCAAGATCAATGCCGACGGATCGCTGACCCAGGTGCCGGGGTCGCCGATTGCGGCCGGGTCGACGCCGCAACAGGGCATCGCGGTGACCGCGGGGTTCATTTACGTGAGCAACCTGGCGTCGAACGACGTGAGTGTCTACAGTTTCGATCCGGGAACGGGCGCGCCGACGCAGGCGGCGTTTTCACCGGTCCCACTGGTTGGGGGCGTCGGGCCGGAGTCGCTGGCCATGGATCCACTCGGTAGATTCCTGTTCACGGCAAACATGACCAACAACGCGGTTTCGGCGTTCACGGTGAATGCCAACGGCTCGCTCACTCAGGCGCCGGGCTCGCCGTTCGGTCCGGGATTCTTGTTCCCGTTCTCCTCGCCGCAGTACCTGGTGACCGACCGCACTGGAAGCTTTCTCTACGTGGTCAACGTCGGCAACAATACCGTGGCCACCTACACCATCGCGAGCACTGGCGTCCTGACGCAACTTGGGGCGCCTTTGCCTACCGGCAACTTCCCGGAAGGACTGGCCGTGGATGCTACCAATCAAATCCTGCTTGTGGCCAACTGCGCCGACGGGACCCTGTCGGTATTCAGCATCAGCAACGGGGGCCTGACGGCAGATGGCGCCTTCGGCCTCGGCAATATCGGCTGTCCCCAGGCTGTGGCGACCACACACTGAGGGTTACGTGATTCGCCATTCTGCTAAACTCGTGGTTTGTGCCATGCCGGAGACTGCACAAAGCGCACAGACCATCCAGGTCAAGCTTCCCGACGGAAGCGTGAGGGAAGTTCCCAAGGGCACCACGCCGCTGGCGATCGCGCGCGAGATCTCACCGCGCCTGGCCGAGGCTGCCCTGGTCGCAAAATCCAACGGCACGCTCATCGATCTGGCTCGCCCGCTGGAGAAAGACACCGAGCTGCGCATCCTGACCAACCGAGACCCGGAGGCGCTGCAGGTCTTCCGGCACTCGTCGGCGCATTTGATGGCCGCGGCCGTGCTCGAACTTTTTCCTGAGACCAAGCTGGGGCATGGCCCGGCGACGGAGGGCGGCTTCTTCTACGACTTCTACCGGCCTACGCCGTTCACCCCCGAGGACCTGGAGAAGATCGAGAAGAAGATGCAGGAGCTGGTGGAGAAGGACATCCCCTACGCGCAGGATTTTCTGCCGCGCCAGGAGGGCCTGGAGCGCTTCAAGTCGGAAGGCGACTTCATGAAGTGCCACTTCATCGAGCAGTTCACCGCGCCCGATGAGAAGATCTCGCTCTACCGCACCGGCAGATTTGTGGACTTCTGCCGCGGGCCGCACCTCCCCTCGACCGGCAAGGTCAAAGCCTTCAAGCTGCTGAGCATCGCCGGCGCCTACTGGCTGGGCGACGAGAAGAACCCGCAGCTCCAGCGCATCTACGGCACCTCGTTCTACTCCAAGAAAGAGCTGGACGACTACCTGCACAAGCTGGAAGAGGCCAAGCGCCGCGACCACCGCGTGCTGGGCAAGCAGCTCGACCTGTTCTCCATCCAGGACCTGGCCGGCCCGGGACTGATCTTCTGGCATCCCAAGGGCGGCATCATGCGCAAGACCATGGAGGACTGGCTGCGCGACGAGTACCTGAAACGCGGCTATTCGCTGGTCTTTACCCCGCACGTGGCGCGCGTGGACCTGTGGAAGACCTCCGGGCACGAGGGCTATTACGCCGAGAACATGTTCACCCCCATGGAGCTGGACGACGCGAACTATCGCATCAAGCCCATGAACTGCCCGTTTCACATCCTCATTTATAAGGACCAGCTCCGCTCGTACCGCGACCTTCCCATCCGCCTGGGCGAGCTGGGGACGGTCTACCGCTACGAGCGCTCGGGGGTGATGCACGGCCTGATGCGGGTGCGCGGCTTCACCCAAGACGACGCCCACATCTTTTGCACCCCGCAGCAGATTGAGGACGAGATCGTCGGCTGCATGGATTTTGCCCTGGCCGTCCTGAACACCTTTGGCTTCACCGAATACCAGGTAGAGCTTTCCACCTGGGACCCGAAGGACCGCAAGAACTTCCTGGGGAGCGATGAGCAGTGGGAGCTTGCCAACCGCTCGCTCGAGAACGCCCTCAAGCGGCGCAATGTGCAGTACAAGATCATTCCCGGCGAAGCCGCGTTCTATGGGCCGAAGATTGACGTGAAGCTGGTGGACGCGATCGGGCGCCTGTGGCAGCTCTCCACCATCCAGTTTGACTTCAACTTGCCGCAGCGCTTCGACCTGGAATACGTAGGCGAGGACGGGCAGCGCCATCAGCCATTGATGGTCCATCGCGCGCTCTGGGGATCGGTGGAGCGCTTCTTCGGCGTGCTCATCGAGCACTACGCGGGCGCGTTCCCGCTCTGGCTCTCGCCGGTGCAGGTGGTGGTGGTGCCCATCAGCGAGCGGCATCACGAGTACGCGGAAAAGGTCGGGGCGCAGTTGCGCGAGGCCGGGGCGCAGGTCCACGTGGACAGCCGCAGCGAGAAGATGAACGCCAAGATCCGCGAGCACGCCCTGCAGAAGGCGCCCTACATCGTGGTGGTCGGGGACAAGGAAGCGCAGGCCGGCTCGGTCAACGTCCGCACCCGCGGCAAAGAAAAGACCGACGACATGCCGGCGGTGGAGTTCGTGGCCAAGGTCTGCCAGCTCATCGCGGAAAAGGCAACAAGCCTTTAGCCACGGATTTTCACCGATAACACGGATCGTCTCTGTTTTTTTGATCCGTTCCGATCCGTGTATATCCGTGGCCGCTTTTGTCCCGTGGCCGCTTTCCTTTCAGGGACTGTCCTGATGACGGAAGCACCGCTGGCCGGATTTCCACCAGTGTTCCCAGTTGGTCACCGTTACAATCAGCTCGAACGGGATTAAAGTAGCGCTATGCGTTTGGTTAGGCTTGCCTGGCTCTTCATCGCTC
Source organism: uncultured Acidobacteriota bacterium (assembly GCA_963704285.1). GTDB lineage: Bacteria > Acidobacteriota > Terriglobia > Terriglobales > Acidobacteriaceae > JAHFUA01. Next base: position 840,948 of record OY969886.1, read on the forward strand.
TCTTCTTCGTTACCTGGGGATGGATCTTGTGGAAGGCGCCAAAAGGCCAGGCCGAGGATCACGCGCAGCCGCCTGCCGATCTCGCCGAAGTGGTGAAGAAGCAGTTCGGTTCCTGCTTTGAACTCGCCACGGAACGTTCCGCCGTCAAAGTGAAGTATCTGCACCCCCAGACGGGAGGGCTGCCTTGGGTGACGTTCCTGGTCGCTGACCTGGACGGCGATGGCGTGGAAGACGCGGTGATCGTCGCCCGCTGCAAGACGCCGCTCACCGATCAGGTAACCCGGAACTACAGAGTGATCGATCCCTACTACACGAATTACGGGTACGGCAACCCCAAGATCACCACGCAATTCAACGCCGCCGATCCCAACCGCCAGAACCTGGTCCTGGTGATCCATGGGGCCGGAACAGAAGCCTGGCGCGCGGCCGCACCCAAGGCCAAGTTCGTCCTTATCAACCTGCCCTTCGACAGCCTCGCGCTCACCCAGGTCACGCACCGCAAGCGGCCCGTCCCTGCGCTCAGTCTGGTCGAAGAAGAGCAGCAATTGAGCTCGGCCGTTTACTGGGACGGCAAAAAGTACAGGTGGGCGGATACGGCAAACCAGTAGCCAGTCGCCAGTAGCCAGTTACGGCCAACAGCCCAAACCCGACAGCCAAAAGCTAAGAGCCAAGAGCCAAAAGCAGCAGCCAAGAAGCTAGTAGCCGCTCCCCGTCTTCCTTATAATTCCCCGCATGACTCTGGAAGAGAAGCTGGAAGAACTGAAGAAACGTGACGGCCTGGCCGAGGCCGGTGGCGGAAAAGAGCGCCACGAGCGCCAGCACAAGGAAGGCAAGATGTCGGCGCGCGGGCGCATCGACTTCCTGCTCGACGAGGGCACGTTCGAAGAGACCGACAAACTGCTCACCCACCGCTGCACCGATTTCGGCATGGAGCAGCAGAAGGTGTACGGCGACGGCTTCATCACCGGCTACGGGCGGATCGAAGGCCGCCTGGTATTCGTCTTCGCGCAGGATTTCACCGTCTTTGGCGGCTCGCTGTCGGAGGCCAACGCCTCGAAGATCGTGAAGATCATGGATATCGCCATGCGCGTGGGGGCGCCGGTCATCGGGCTGAACGATTCGGGTGGAGCGCGCATCCAGGAAGGGGTGGCGTCGCTGGCTGGCTATGCCGACATCTTTCTGCGCAACACCCTGGCCTCGCGGCGTGGTGCCGCAGATCTCCGCCATCATGGGCCCGTGCGCCGGGGGCGCCGTGTATTCCCCGGCCATCACCGATTTCGTCCTGATGGTGGACAAGACCTCCTACATGTTCATCACCGGACCGGACGTGATCAAGGCGGTGACCCACGAGGAGGTCACCAAGGACCAGCTCGGCGGCGCCATGACCCACAACGAAACCTCGGGCGTGGCGCACTTCCTGTCACGCGACGACGCCGAGTGCCTGTCTATGATCCGCGAATTGATCAGCTTCATTCCGTCCAACAACCTCGACGATCCGCCGCGGCGGCCGTGCACCGATCCCATCGACCGCGCCGACTCGGCCTTGGACACCATCGTCCCCTCGGAGTCCAACAAACCCTACGACATCAAGGACGTCATCCGCATGGTGGTGGACGACGGCTACTTCTTCGAAGTGCACGAGCACTACGCCAAGAACATCGTCGTGGGATTCGCGCGCTTGAATGGGCGCAGCGTGGGCGTGGTGGCCAACCAGCCGGCCATGCTGGCGGGCGTGCTGGACATCAACTCATCGGTGAAGGGCGCGCGCTTCGTGCGCTTCTGCGACTGCTTCAACATCCCCCTCATTACCTTCGAAGACGTGCCCGGCTTCCTGCCCGGGACGCAGCAGGAGTACGGCGGCATCATCCGCCACGGCGCCAAGCTGCTGTTCGCTTTCGCCGAAGCCACGGTGCCCAAGCTCACCGTGATCACGCGCAAGGCCTACGGCGGGGCGTATTGCGTTATGGCGTCGAAGCACATCCGCGCCGACGTGAACTACGCCTGGCCCACCGCCGAAGTCGCCGTCATGGGACCAGAGGGCGCGGTGGACATCGTCTACAAGCGCGAGCTCGCGAAGGCGGAGCACAAAGATCAGGAACGCGCGCGCCTGATCGAGGAGTTCCGCGAGCGCTTCGCCAATCCCTATGTGGTGGCCGAGCGCGGGTACGTGGACGCCGTGATCCGCCCGCGCGAAACGCGCAAGAAACTGATCGACGCGCTGGAGATGCTCGACACCAAGCGCGACAAGAACCCGCCCAAGAAGCACGGGAATATTCCGCTGTAGAAACGCCACGGATTTTCACGGATAAGCACGGATTCTATCGGGAAATCCGTGGGCATCCGTGTAAATCCGTGGCTTCCTTATTCTTGGGTACTCATGAAACAGGCCCGTGGCGAACCACGGGCCTCCTGGGGGAGGGGGCCGAAGCCGATTTTGCGGGGCGCGGATTAAGCAAGAACCCCGAGGTTATGGTCCCCCATTCTCCTCGACCAGCGGCTCGCGTTTGACCCTTGCCGACCTGCGGCCATCACGACCTTTGCGGGTCGCGACGTGCGGTCTTTAGGGAGGCTTGCGCCTCCAGCTCGGGCTCCGGGCTCGCCGCCAACCGGAAAAACCGGTTACCGCCCCGGGGTTCTATCTTGCCTTCGACAGCTTCTCGTTCTCCTCGACCAGAAGGTTGCTCCGACCCTCACCGGCCCTCCGTCCTTGTCCGCCGACGGCGGATGGACGGTGACTTGGCTTGAGCCCCGGACGCGCTCCCAACCGGGAAAACTTAAGTAAGTGTCAAAGAACGATGAGCTTTTTACACTAGCCAGACACAAAGTCAACCCATTTATTCCAATTTTATATGGTTATTTTTCAGCAACTTGCTGCCTGTCCACAGGCCAATGTTACAAAACAGGTGCAATATCTCGCGGGCAGCCATCGCAGCAGCCCAGCCGTCTTCCCGACAGAATTCACAGGATTCTAATGAAAAACTGGAAGACTATGAGCGCTTTCGCCAGCATTGGCGCTGTTAAAATTTTCCACAGCGATATGTAATAGAAATGAGGCAGTGGAAAATTTGCCGCGCACCGCGAATTCCGTCAGTTGAGCCGATTGCCGCAATCTTACACTGTGGAAAACTCGGCCAAGGCAGCTTTTCATGCGGCTTCGGGAAACCGGCTGCCGGACCGTGATGACCCTGTGCAGTTCTTGGAATTCGCCATTTCCTGCGCCGCGCGTCACTTTCCGGTGTACGTGACCCGGTAGATGGCGCCGTTGGCGTCGTCGCTGATGTACATCGACCCGTCGGCACCGATCACGATGCCCACCGGCCGTCCCGACGGCTTGGTACCCTTGGTCGCGCCCGCGGGCATCCATCCGGTGATGAAGTCTTCGACGCCCTCGGGTTGCGTCTGGTCCTTGAGTTTTACCCTCACTATTTTGTAGCCGGTGGGGACGCTGCGGTTCCAAGAACCGTGGAAGGCGACGAACAGGCTGCCCTGGTACGGCTTGGGGAACATGCTGCCGTTGTAGAACTCGAGACCGAGCGGGGCGGAGTGCGCCTGCAAGTTCATCTTAGGCAGGACGATGTTGGAGCAGTGTGCGGGCGCATCCTGGGAGAACTTCGTGTCGGGGACACGATCGCCGTAGCACCACGGCCAGCCGAAGTCGCCGCCGCTCTTGCCCAGGTCGAGGATCTCGTCGGGAGGAAGTTCGTCGCCCAGCCAGTCGCGGCCGTTGTCGGTCGCCCAAACAGTTTGCGTCTTCTGGTTGTACGCAAGCCCGACGGCGTTGCGTATCCCGTGGGCGAAGATGCGCTCGCCCGAGCCGTCGTCGTTCATCTCCATCACGGCGGCGCGGTGGGGATCCTTCTCCACACAGACGTTGCAACTCGATCCCGCCGAGACGTAGAGCTTGCCGTTGGCGAACAGGATCGTACGTGTCATGTGGCCGCCGCCGCTCGAAGGCAACGTGGCGATCGGTTTCGGGTTCGAGGCGCGCAGGTGGGCTTCGTCCCAGTCATAGCGCACGATCCTGCCGACTTCGGCGATATAGAGCCCGCCCTTGTGGAAGGCGATGCCGTGCGGGCCGTTGAGGTCTTTCAGCACGGTCACGACTCGTTCGGCTTTGCCGCTGCGGCGGGGATCGGGCAAAGCCAGCACCGTACCCTCGTTGGTGGCGGTCGCCGTCAGCACGCCTCCGGGGCTGAAGGTCATCATGCGTGGAGACTGTCCCGTATCCGCGAAGATGCTGCTGTGGAACCCGCCAGGCAGTTGGAGCTTGCCCGTATCCATCTGGGCGGAAGCAAAAACGGGGAAGAGCAGGAAGAGCAGGGAGAGCAGCGAACTGGCCTTGTGCATAACAAAGTTTAGATGAAACAAGGGAGTAGGGAGTAGGGAGTAGGGAGCAGGAAAGCAGGAAAGCAGGAAGCAGGAAGCCAGGAAGTCCCCCGCTCCTCGGTCGCTGCGTCCTGCCTCCTGCCTTCTGCTTCCTGGTTCTTGTCAAAATTACCCGCGCCATCTATTTCCTACCTATGGCGACCTGGACGGCCAGCTACACCCGCCTTAAAGCAAAGGACTTAGAGGGAAAAGCCAGCCCCGAAGTTTGGCCCTTCAGTTGATTACCAAGGCATCAGCGCGACCTGCTCCCAGGTGCCCGCGGAGAGGCGTGCAGTTCCGGTGGTGAGCTCCTAGCTCCGATGCTCCCCCATTATTTCGGAGGAAATTAGATCATGAAAAGCAAGTTCCTGTTGACGCTGCCGCTGGCTGCGGCCCTGGCTGTGCCCGGCTGGGCGCAGCAGGCGCCTCCCAGCGATTCCAGCAACACCCCTCAGACGGATCAGAGCCAGACGGTCGCGTCCCAGAAAACGGACCAGAACGCCCAGGCGAACCCCAACAACCATCAGCCGCTGATCTACGAGCGGCACGAAGGCTTCTGGGGCCACCTGAACCCGTTCGCCCGCAAGCGGTACGTCCAGAAGCAACTGGACCCGGTGCGCGGCCGCCTCAACGAGCTGGATGAGATCACGGCGCAGAACGCCAAGGCCATCAAAGACGTGGATGCCCGCGCCCAGGAAGGGATTCGCACCGCTTCCCTCAAGGCCAATGAGGCCGATATGCACGCCATCGACGCCGGCAACCGCGCTCAACTCGCCAATCAGACGGCGCAGCAGGCCACCACCCGGCTCAACACGGTCGAGCAGGTGGTGGACAACATCGACCAGTTCCAGCCGGTCACCCAAGCCGAGATCCACTTCAAGCCCGGGCAGATGACCCTGAGCACGAAGGCCAAGCAGGCGCTGGATGACATGGCCACCCCGCTCAAGGACCAGAAGGGATACATCCTCGAAGTGCAGGGCTTCTCCCCCGGACGCGGCCAGGAAGCCATCCAGAACTCGCAGCAGATGGCACAGTCGGTGGTGCGTTACCTGGTGCTGAACCACGAGATTCCCGTGTACCGGATCTACACGGTGGGCATGGGGAACGCTCCCGCACCGGCTTCGGCGGAGGGCGCCAAGGCGCGCCGTACGCGCGGCGGCCGGGTCGAGATCGCCTTGCTGAAGAACGGCGCCGGCGACCTGGGCGCGCAGGAGCAGCAGACCGCTCCCAGCAGCTCCAACACCAGCGGTATGAGCGGCGCAACCACCGCCATGCCCGTGAACCCGAACTCGACGCCCACACAGCCCTCCCCCGGGATGAGTGCACCGCCGCAACCGCAGCCCTCAACGAAGTAGGGGCCTAGTCCGGCTGTTTCTCTCCGAGCCGCAGGGGGCTCGGAGCCAGCCTTCCGGTGGACACACCGGGAGGCTTTTTCTTTGATCGCCGGAATCGCCGTGATCGGGTCCGCTCTCATGTGTTGTCATTCCATTCCCAGGTTCTTCAGAGTGTGTCTGAGAACTCCAGCAAGCATCCACTGTCATTCTTCCGCCGAGCAAAGCGAGGCGGGAGAATCTGGGAAAGCAGTTAACACCACCAGTTCGGGTGGTGCAGGCGTTCTCGCCGGATCCTCCGCTCGCCTTCGGCTCGCGAAGGATGACAACCTCAACAAACGATCTCGGGCGGAGAATCAAGAAAGTTAGGAGTTCTCACAAACGCTATTTAGCTTCGAGGAATCTGCTTTTTCCTCCGCGTCTCGTGCTAGGCTGATTTCGCAGCCGTGCCCGAAACCATCTACTACTCGCGCATCAACTCCCCCGTCGGCCCCCTGCTGCTGGCTGTTTCCGAGCGCGGGCTGGTCGCGCTGGAGTTCGGCCGCGAAAAAATCGCTGCCGGATGGGTGGAATCCCCGGAGAGGACCGCGCCTTACGCTCGCCAGCTCGAAGAATATTTTTCAGGCCGCCGGCGCCGCTTCGATCTGCCGCTCGACCTGCGTGGCACCGATTTTCAGAAGCGCTGCTGGCGGGAGCTGTTGAAGATCCCGTACGGCGAAACGCGCTCTTACGCCGAGGTCGCCCGCGCCATCGGCAATCCGTTGGCGGTAAGGGCCATGGGATTGGCCAACGGGCAGAACCCCATCGCGATCATTGTGCCGTGCCACCGGGTGATCGGCTCCGACGGTTCGCTCACCGGCTACGGCGGCGGGCTGGAGAAGAAGCGCCGGCTGCTGGAACTGGAAGGGGCGCTCAGTGGGTCGCTGGTGTAGCGCCGGATGTGGCGCCGCCGGCAAGATGTCGGCGTTACATGGGCAGAAATTCGCTTTTTATTCGCCTTAACTGCGGTTTCAGGGTATACTTACTTCCACCGGTCTTCCTACTCCTGCCCCGACCAGCCGACGGGGTGTAGGCTATCGCATTCTGAGAGGTCATTATGGCGGACGAGAAAGCACGTGCAATCGAGCTGGCGGTGTCACAAATCGAGAAGCAGTTCGGCAAGGGTTCCATCATGCGCCTGGGGACGAAGGAGGCCATCGTTCCCATCGCGGTGATCCCCACCGGGGCGCTGTCGTTTGACGCGGCGCTGGGCGTGGGCGGTTTCCCGCGCGGGCGCGTGGTGGAGATGTTCGGGCCGGAGTCCTCGGGCAAGACCACCATCGCGCTGCAGGTGATCGCGGAAGCGCAGAAGGCGGGCGGCATGGCCGCCTTTGTGGACGCCGAGCACGCGCTCGATCCCGCCTACGCCAAGAAGCTGGGCGTGGACGTGGACAACCTGCTGGTCTCGCAGCCGGACTACGGCGAGCAGGCGCTGGAGATCGCCGAAGCCCTGGTGCGCTCGGGCGCCATCGACGTGCTGGTCGTGGACTCGGTGGCGGCGCTCGTCCCCAAGGCCGAGCTCGACGGCGAGATGGGCGACAGCCACATGGGCCTGCAGGCGCGCCTGATGTCGCAGGCGCTGCGCAAGCTCACCGGCATCGTCTGCAAGTCGCGTACCTGCTTCATCTTCATCAACCAGATCCGCGAAAAGATCGGAGTGATGTTCGGCAATCCCGAAACCACCACCGGCGGCCGCGCGCTGAAGTTCTACTCCACGGTGCGCATCGACATCCGCCGCATCGCCGCCATCAAGGACGGCGAAACCGTGGTCGGCAACCGCACCCGGGTCAAGATCGTGAAGAACAAAGTCGCGGCGCCCTTCCGCGAGGCCGAGTTTGACATCATGTACGGCGAGGGCATCACCCGCGAAGGCGACCTGATCGACCTGGCGGCCACCCACGAGATCGTCGAGAAGTCGGGCTCGTGGTTCAGCTACAAAGGCGAGCGCATCGGCCAGGGCCGGGAGAACGCCCGCCAGTTCCTCAAGGACAACCGCGACATCGCCCGCAAGATCGAGGACGAGGTGCGCAAGAAGCTGGGCATGCCCACCTCCGGCGGCGACAAGACTCCAGTGCCAATGCCCGCTCCAACGCCGATGGACGGCCACGCCGCCCGAGTGCCGGTGGTCGCAGGGAGGCGGTAAGGGCCGGGAACGCGAATCAGCATGCCAACAAGAAAACCCTAAGCAACTGTCATCCCGAGCGGCGTCGGGGTCCCCAGCAAACCCGGTTTTGGTTTGCTGGGGCGGAGCCGCGAGGGATCTTGGTTTTGAACAGAAGTTGCGGCTATGCGCGAGCACCGCTACTTCGTCTACATTATGACCAACTGCTCCCGTCACCCGCTCTACACGGGTGTTACGCGGAGCGTGGACCGGCGCACCTGGGAGCACAAGTCGGGGTTCGACGGTCCGACCAGCTACACGGCTCGCTATCAGATTGACCGCCTCGTGTACTTCGAAGAATTCCGGTATGTGCGGGACGCCATTCGTCGCGAAAAGCAGATCATGAAGAAGATCGCCTTGATCGAGTCGGTGAATCCGAAGTGGGACGATTTAAGTGAGGACTGGCAGAAATCATTCTCAATGGAAAACCAAGATCCCTCGCTTCGCTCGGGATGACAGGAGACTTTATACTTCTGTCATTCCGAGCGAAGCGAGGAATCTTGGTTTTCTGATAGCAGCTCACGAACGCATTGCCACCTGCGCGCTTCCCGTCTTAGAATGCACTGCCACTCACTTCCCACAGTCCCGAGGAGCCTTGAAAGGCGTCATTGCCATTTATCCCGGCTCGTTTGATCCCCCCACCAACGGGCATCTCGACCTGATCGAGCGGGGCAGCAACATTTTCGCTAAGCTCATCGTGGCAGTGCTGCGCAACCCGGAGAAGGATTCACCTCTGTTCACCGTGGAAGAGCGCAAGCAAATGCTGACGGCGCTGACCCGGCCGTGGAAGAACGTGGTCATCGATTCCTTCGAAGGCCTGCTGGTGGACTACGCGCGACGGCTGGGCGCGCACGCTCTGCTGCGCGGCATCCGCGCCATCAGCGACTACGAATACGAGCTGCAGATGGCCCTGATGAACCGCAAGCTCGAGCCGCAGCTCGAAACCATTTTCATGTTGCCCGCAGAAAAATACTCCTACCTCAGCTCGCGGCTCATCAAAGACGTGTTCCAGCTGGGCGGTTCGGTGCGCGGGCTGGTTCCACCTCTCGTCGAACAAAAACTGCGCCACAAGGTGAACGGCGGCCGGCCCAGGCTGGCCAGGAAGACGGGGAAACAGGCATGAGCACAGTCGCAGAAGCCCGGAAGATGCTGACCGACCGCATACAGCGCATCGAGGTCTCGGCCACCATGGCGGTGGTGAACGAGGCGGAGAAGCTGCGCGCCGCCGGCATCGACCTGGTGGATTTTGGCGCGGGCGAGCCCCACTTCGCCACGCCCCAGCACATCAAGGACGCCGCCATTCTCGCCATCCAGCAGAATTTCACCAAGTACACCTCGGTGGCGGGCATTGCCGAGCTGCGCGACTCGATCGTCCACCGCCACAACGTGGACTTCGACTCCGACTACAAGCGTGAGGAGGCCATCGCCTCCACCGGCGGCAAGCAAGCCCTGTTCAATGCTATCCAGGTGCTGGTGGACCACGGCGACGAGGTCATTCTGCCGGTGCCCTACTGGGTGTCGTTCAAGGACATGATCCGCTACTCGGGCGGCGAGCCGGTGCTGGTCCAAGCCGACGAAGCTCGCGATTTCGCGCTCACCGCCGGGATGATCGAGCGCGCCATCACCCCGCGCACCAAGCTCATCATCCTGAACTCGCCCTCCAACCCTTCGGGCGCGGTGATGAGCGCCGAGGACATGACCGCCATCGTCCGCCTGGCCCACCAGCGCGGCATTTACGTGATCTCCGATGAGTGCTACGTCTACCTGAACTTCACCGGCAAGCGGTTCTCGGCGGGTTCGCTGCGCGACGCCAAGGAGCATCTGATCATCGTGGGCTCGCTCTCCAAGACCTACGCCATGACCGGCTGGCGCCTGGGATACGCCATGGCGCCGGCGCCCATCGTCTCGGCGATGAGCAAACTGCAGAGCCAGTCCACGTCGAATGCCACCTCCATCGTGCAGAAAGCGGGTGCGGCCGCGCTCAAAGGTCCGCAGGAATGCGTGGACCAGATGCTGGCCGAGTACATCGCGCTGCGCGACCGCGTGCTGGAAGGATTGCGGACGATTCCCGGAGTGCGCTGCGTCAAGCCGCAGGGCGCGTTCTACGTGTACCCCAACGTCGCGAACTTCCTGGGGCGGAACGGGCTGAACTCGGCCGCGGATATCGCCGGACGGCTTTTGCGGGAGGCACACGTGGTGGTCGTGCCCGGAGAAGGCTTCGGGACCCGCGAGCACATCCGCATCTCCTACGCCACCTCGCGCAAGGAGCTCGACCGCGGCGTGGAGCGGATGCGCCGGTTCTTCGCGGCGCTGTAATGTCCGCCTTGTATCCATTCTTATTGCGGCCGGAGTTCGTCGAGCGTCCCTGGGGCGCGCGCGACCTCTCGCCCATCTATCCTGGGCATCGCTGCGAGAAGCCGGTGGGGGAGGTCTGGCTGACCGGAGACGAAAACCGCGTCGCCAACGGCCCGCTCGCCGGACGAACCCTCGGCGAACTGTGCCGCGAATACGGACGCGCGCTGGTGGGCGAGTCGGCGCGCGAGATCGAGCGCTTCCCTCTGCTGATCAAGTTTCTTTTCCCGCGCGAGAAGCTCTCGGTCCAGGTGCATCCCGACGACGAGGCGGCGCGCCGCGCCGGCCAGCCCTGCGGCAAGACTGAGTGCTGGTACGTGCTGGCCGCCGACCCGGGAGCGCAAGTGGCGCTGGGGCTCAAGCCGGGCGTCACGCGCGAAGAACTGGCGCAGGCGATCCGCGAGGTGCGGGCAGAAGAGCTGTTGAATTGGGTCGACATCCACGCCGGCGAGATGATCTACGTGGATGCCGGCACGGTGCACACCATCGGTCCAGGATCGACCCTGGTCGAGACGCAGCAGAACTCGGACACGACTTACCGGCTGTATGATTACGGGCGGTCGCGCGAGATACACGTCGAGCAGGGGCTGGCGGCGACAAGAGAAAGAACGAGGGCAGGGAAAGTTAAAGGGTCGGGAGACGGGAGATTCGACAGTTTGGTCGCCTCAAGCTGCTTTTGCGTTAACCGCTATCGTCTTGGCGAGGAAAGCAGCGGGATCTCCTCCGACAACCGGCAGCCGTATTCTTGGCGCTCGGTTGAGATCGTCGTGGGACTAGCTGGTTGCGGGCTGGTACAAGCCGAGGGATTCCCCTCTCTGGCCTTCGAGCGGGGTGACGTGGTTGTGATCCCGGCCAGCATCTCGTCGTTTTGGGTCAAGCCACAGGGAGCATTGGAAGCTCTGTCCATGTTTTTGCCACCGGCCGGGGCCACGGTCGAGCCGGAAATTATGCAGGCGTGACCCTGGAGCCACGGACGATCTCTTCCGTGTTCCTCTGTGTCCTCTGTGGTTAAACAAGCAACGTGAAACCGAACTTCTATCCCGTGATCCTCGCCGGCGGCCGCGGCACAAGATTTTGGCCGCGCAGCCGACGCACCACCGCCAAGCAGGTCCTCGCGCTCGAAGGCAAGAAGACGATGATCCAGCAGACGGTGGCGCGCCTGCTGCCGCTCGCGCCCGTCAGCCGCTTCTGGATCATCACCAACACCGACCTGCGCAACGAGATCCGCCGCCAACTCCCGAGGATCTCCGCGCGCCAGATCATCGCCGAGCCGGTGGCGCGCAACACCGCGCCGGCCATCGGACTGGCGGCGTACATCCTGTTGCGATCCGATCCTAACGCGGTCATCGGGATGTTCCCGGCCGACCACGTGATCGCGGACGAAAAGGCCTTCCGCAAGACGGTCGAGCACGCGGCGAAGATCGCTGCTGCCGGGGAAAACATCGTGGTGATGGGCATCAAGCCCACCCGCCCGGAAACCGGCTACGGCTACATCGAGACCGGCGGGCGCACCCGTGACGGTGTCTATCGCGTGAAGCGCTTCACCGAGAAACCGAATGTGGAGAAGGCGCAGGAGTTCGTCGACGCCGGCAACTACTACTGGAACAGCGGCATGTTCATCTGGAGCGCGCGCACGCTTGTGAACGCCTTGCGCGAGCACTTCTCCGAGAGCTCGCCGCACCTGGAGAAGATCGCCGCCGCCTTCGGCACTCGCGACTTCAATAAAGTATTCGCGCGCGAGTACAAGAAATGCGAGAACATCAGCGTGGACTACGCCGTGCTCGAGCCGCGCTCAGCCAAGGGCGAGCATCATTCCAATCTGTTCTCGATCCCGGCAGATTTCGGCTGGAGCGACCTGGGCTCGTGGGCGGCGCTCTACGAGCACCACGCGCTGGCGAAGGGCGCGTCGAGTGGCGGCAACGTGATCGAAGGCTCGGGTGGATACGCGCTCGAGGCCGAGGGCAACTACATCTATGCTCCGCGGAAATTCGTGGCCGCAGTGGGAGTGAACAACCTGGTGGTGGTCGAGACCGACGACGCGCTGCTCATCACCACCCGCCAGCGCTCGCAGGATGTGGGTAAGATCGTCAAGCACCTGGACGAGAAGAAGATGAAGAAGCTGCTGTAGGTCGTCGGCCTTCGGCCAAAAGCTAAGAGCTAAAAGCTAAAAGCTAAGAGCCAATGTCTTCCGACATCAAATTCGGCACTGACGGCTGGCGTGGGGTCATCGCCGAGGACTTCACCTTCGAGAGCGTGCGCCGCGCGGGCGGAGCGATCGCATCGTACGTCCTGAAGTACGAAGATCCGAAAAAAGGACTGGTGGTCGCCTACGACACGCGCTTCCTGTCAGGCCGCTTTGCCGAAGCGATCAGCGAAGTGCTGGCGGCGGCCGGCATCCCCATTCGCCTCGCCAACGACTACACGCCCACGCCCGCGCTCTCCTATGCGGTGAAGCACTTCGGCGCCGCCGGCGGGGTGATGATCACCTCCAGCCACAATCCCTGGCAATGGAACGGGGTAAAGTTCAAGGCGAGTTTTGGCGGCTCGGCCACGCCGGCCATCATCAGCCGCATCGAAGCGGAACTGGGCGCCATGCCCAGGGGCCAGAAGGCGGCCATCGAGCCCACCGACTTCAAGCAGCCTTACGTCGCGGCCATCACCAAATTCGCCGACCTGGACGCCATCGCGCGCGCCGGCTTCAAGTTCGGCATTGACTGCATGTACGGCGCGGGACGCAACGTGCTGGCCGGGATCTTCGCCGAGCGCGGCATCCATTACGTGCAGATCCGCGCCAACGTGGACCCGATGTTCCCGGGCATTAACCCAGAGCCCATCGAGCCACACGTTGCCGAGATCCAGAAGATGGTGGTGCGCGAGAAATGTCATGCCGGGTTCGTGACCGACGGCGATGCCGACCGCATCGGCGCCGTCGCCGAGGACGGCAGCTTCGTGGACGCGCACAAATGCTACGCCGTCCTGCTGCGCTGGCTGCTGGAACGCAAGCAGTGGCCGGGCGTCATCACGCGCGCCTTCAACACCACCCGCATGCTGGACCGCATCGCGGCGAAGCACGGGCGCGAGCTGATCGAACACGGCATCGGCTTCAAGTACGTCTGCGACGTGGTGCTCTCCGGGCGCGAGGTGCTGGTGGGCGGCGAAGAGTCGGGCGGCATCGGCATCCCGCGGCACCTGCCGGAGCGCGACGGCATCTTGAATTCGCTGCTGCTCGCGAACGTCATGGCCGACGAGAAGAAGACCATGGGCGAGCTGGTCGCCAGCCTGCAGCGCGATTTCGGGCCGCACTACTACGGCCGCCGCGACCTGCACATTCCGGAAGAGCTGAAGCAGGCGGCGCTGCGCCGGGCCGCCGCCGGCCTCGACCGCATCGGGCGCTATAAAGTGCTGCGCACGCAGGACCTGGACGGCATCAAGTTCTTCCTGGACGCGCCCACCAACGGCAACGGCGCCGAAGCCTGGATCCTGATGCGCGCCTCCGGCACCGAGCCGCTGATGCGCCTCTACTCCGAGGCCGCGAGCCCCGAGCTGGTGAGCGAGATCCTCGCAGCCTCCGAGGAATTCGTTCTGGCGAGCCAGCCCGTGGTCGCTAGGCGCTAGGCAACTTCTTCGCCGCGGATCAAAGAATTGAGTCATTGTGCTATTGGGCCATTGAGTCATTGAAAAGTCGATCTTGGCTTCAATGGCTCAATGACCCGATGGCCCAATGACCCAATGACTCAATCGCCCGTTCTCTATTCTGGTAAATTTGAGTGGGGGGGCAATCTCATCTCTACAACCGTCGCCAACCTGGAAAAGCCCGCGCCCGACTCCCCCGAGGTGCGCCGCTACAACCGCATACGCCGCCGCTTGGGCATTGCGGACTTCCTGCTCGGCCTCGCGTTGCTGGTGGTGCTGCTCGCCACCGGGTGGACGGCGCGCCTGCGCGACCTCGCCTATGTGGGCGCCGGTCAGATCTATGTTCTCGCCGTTTTCTTCTACGTCGGCATGCTGACGGTGATCAACAAACTTCTGGGCCTCCCGCTCGACTACTACGGATTCCGCCTGGAGCACCAGTTCCAGCTCTCCAACCAGAAACTGCGCTCCTGGGCCAAGGACCAGGTGAAGGGATGGCTGGTCGGCCTGGTGATTGCTTCCATCCTGGTCGAGCTGGTGTACTGGACGATCCGCACCGAGCCGCGCTTTTGGTGGCTGATCGCCTGGGTGATCTTCATCGTCCTCTACGTCCTTTTCGCGCAGATCGCGCCCGTGGTCCTGTTCCCGCTGTTCTACAAATTCAAGCCGCTGGAGAACGACGGGCTGAAAGAACGCCTGATGCGCTTGAGCGAACGCGCCGGCACGCGCGTGAAAGGCGTGTACGAGTGGAAGCTCTCGGAGAAGAGCCGCAAGGCCAATGCTGCGCTCGCCGGCCTGGGCGCCACCCGGCGCATCCTCCTGGCCGACACCTTATTGGAGAAATACACCGACGACGAGATCGAAGCCATCCTGGCGCACGAGCTCGGGCACCACGTGCACCGCCACATCCCCAAGGGCATCCTGGTGGAGGCGGGCATAACTTTCTTCGGCTTCTGGGCCGCCAACCAGCTCCTGCACTATGCCATCGAACGGCGACAGCTGTTCGAGCAGTTGTCGGACTTCGCCAATCTCCCGCTGCTGATGCTGGTCTCGGCTGTGCTCTCCTTCCTGCTCATGCCGGCGTTGAATGCCTACTCGCGATTCAACGAGCGCCAGGCCGACCGCTATTCCTATACCGCGATCCCCTCGATCGCGCCGTTCATCTCCGGCATGAACAAGCTGGCGGACCAGAACTTGGCGGAGCGGCAGCCCTCGCGCCTGGTGGAATTGCTCTTCCACTCGCATCCCCCGATCGCCAAGCGCATTCGGGCGGCCGAGGCCTGGGCACAAAGCCAGTCGCGATTCGCCAGTCGCGAGTCGCCAGCGTGATGATCGTCCCAGTGAAGCCAAGGCTGAGCCCGTGTGACTTCATTTGACTCGCGCCCCATGCTGGGCTAGCCTCAACTACTTGCCGGCTGCAAGCTCCGCTCCCGCTGGCGGGAAGAGCCGCATGCGAATCCTGTGTAAGCCATTGATTTCATTCGCCGTTGCAATCGCCATCTGGGCGGCCCCTTCCGCCCAAGCGGCGACCCTGGCCCCGGAGCGCGCACCCCACGCCATGGTGGCCAGCGGACACGAACTGGCCTCACGGGCGGGCGTCGAAGTCATGCGCCAGGGTGGCAATGCGGTAGATGCCGCCGTGGCTACCGGATTTGCCCTCGCCGTCGTGCTTCCCGAGGCCGGCAACCTGGGCGGCGGCGGATTCATGCTGCTGCGTCTGGCGGACGGGCGCGCGCACTTCCTCGACTTCCGTGAGAAGGCGCCTGCCGCCGCCTCGCGTGACATGTACCTCGACGCCAAGGGCAACCCGGTGCCGGACGCCAGCGTGGTCGGCTACCGCGCCATCGCGGTGCCGGGCTCGGTCGCGGGACTGGTCTATGCCGAGAGGAAATTCGGCAAGCTGAAGCTGGCGCAGGTGATGGCGCCGGCGATTCGCCTCGCGCGCCAGGGCTTTGCCCTCTCCGCCCGCGACGCCCGCCAGTTCCGCGAGCCTTCCCTGGCTGCGTTCCCGGAGTCACACCGCATCTTTCAGCGTGACGGCCGGTACTACCCGCCGGGCGATATCTTCAAGCAGCCGGAATTGGCCCGCACTCTGGAGCGCATCGCCGCCGATCCCGACAGTTTCTACCACGGCGCGCTGGCGCAGGAGCTGGCGGCTTCCATCCAGAAGGGCGGGGGGCTGATCACGCCCAAGGACCTTGCGGCTTATGAGGTGAAAGAGCGCGAGCCGGTGCACGGCAGCTATCGCGGATACGAGATCATCGCCGCGCCGCCTCCCTCCTCCGGCGGGATCGCCTTGATCGAACTGCTCAACATCCTGGAAGGCTACGACCTGGCGAAACTCGGCCACGGTTCCGCCGAATCCGTGCACCTGATGGCCGAAGCCTTTCGCCGCGCCTTTTTTGATCGCGCCGAGCTGCTGGGCGACCCGGATTTCGCCAGCGTTCCCGTGGCTGCGTTGATGGACAAGCATTATGCCGCCGCCTGGCGCGAATCGCTCGACCCGCGGCGCGCCAGCCCCAGCGCGGACCTGCGGCGCCCGGTGCAGGTTTTTGACAAGCTGGACCGCGTGGCCGCCGGCCGTGAACCCGACCACACCACCCACTACTCGGTCGTGGATTCCGCCGGGAACGCCGTGGCGGTCACCACTACGCTCAACGATCTCTTCGGGTCGCGGGTCACCGCCGAGGGGCTCGGCTTCCTGCTGAACGACGAGATGGACGACTTCACCTCCAAGCCGGGCGCGCCCAACATGTTCGGACTGCTGCAGGGTGAGGCCAACGCCATCGCTCCCGGCAAGCGGCCGCTTTCCGCCATGTCGCCCGCCATCGTGCTCAAGGACGGCCGCCTGTTCCTGGTGCTGGGTTCGCGGGGCGGGCCCAGGATCATCACCGCAGTGGCCGAAGTTCTGGTCAGTGTGATCGACTATGGGATGAACATCCAGCAGGCGGTGGACGCGCCCCGCTTTCATCACCAGTGGATGCCGGACGTGTTGCGCGTGGAGAAGGACGGCTTTTCTCCGGCCGCCGGGAACCGGCTGGCGGCCATGGGGCACAAGATCCGCGAAGGCTACACCGAGCGCAGGAAATGGCACGGGCAATGGGGCGACGTGGAGTGCGTGGCCGTCGATCCCAAAACGGGCGACCGCTTGGGGGCCAGCGATAGCCGTGGCGACGGCAAAGCGGTAGGCTATTAGATTTGAAGGGGCGCGGCTTGAAGCTGCGCCGAAAGTTGGCACTTATGAACTTGTCATCCCGAGCGAAGGGAGGGATCTTGGTTTTCACATTCAAAAACCAAGATCCTTCGCGACCGTTTCCCGCCCCGGAAAAGACGGGCGGGAGCCCTCGGTCGCTCAGGATGACAACTCTTTAGGTTTTTTCGGGGAGGGTCGGCCTCTTACCGACGGGAACTAACCATGCTGAAAGCGATTTCCACTCACGTTTACGTCCGCGAGCGGCTGCACACCGGGCTGCTCGACAGCCTGCTTCATGCCGGCGCGGAGGCCATCGAGATCTTCGGCGCGCGCGGCCACTTCGACTACGCCAACCGCCGCTCCCACGTGAAGGAGATCGGCGACTGGTTCCGCGAGAAGGGCATCCCGCTCAACTCCATCCACTCGCCCATGTACAGCGAATACGAGTGGGGACGCCGCGGCTCGCCGCCGGTCAACATCGCGTCGCTCGACAAGCGCACCTGCATCGAGGCCATGGACGAGATCAAGCGCGCCATCGAAGTGGCCGAGCAGATCCCCTTCCGCTTCCTGGTGCAGCACCTCGGCACCAGCGGCGAGGAGTGGGACCCGAAAAAGTCCGAGGCGGCCATGACCTCGATCGAGCATCTCAAGGCGTTTGCCAAGCCGCTGGGGGTCACGATTCTGCTGGAGAACATCCCCAACGAGCTGTCCACGCCGGATCGTCTGATGGAGCTTGTTCACAACGCGCACTTCGACGACATCGGCGTCTGCTTCGACGTTGGCCACGCGCACATCATGGGCGGGGTGGCGCAGGCATTCGCGCTGCTCAAGCCGCTGATCCGCTCCACCCACGTGCACGATAACGCCGGCGATAACGACGATCACCTGTGGCCGGGCGACGGCACCGTGAACTGGGAAGAAACCATGAACCTGCTGCGCTCGGCCCCGCAGGTCCCGCCGCTGCTCCTGGAGATCAAGGGCGAGGGCAAGACCGACATCGTCGAGGGCTTGGCCAAGTCATTCCGCAAACTCGAGCCGCAGCCGGCCGCCGCCAAAGGATGAATTCGTTCGCCGCGGATGAGCGGGCCACGCTCATAGAATTGTCATCCCGAGGACGCGCGAGGGAGCCCGCCGCGGCGGGCGACGGAGCGCGACGAGGGATCTTGGTTTTCCAACCAACACCAAGATTCCTCGCGGCTAAAGCCACTCGGAATGACAGTCCAAGGATGTCTACGCCGGCCACAACCGCGTCAGGTAATCGGCCATGCTGAAGGCCAGCAGCAGCCCCAGGAAAAAGATTCCGGAGATGATCACCACCCGCGTCAGCCGCGGCGTGTATTTTGCGCCCATGAAGAAGAGCACCACCAGCGACGCCTTGAACGTGGCGATGGCCAGGGCCACCACGGTATTGAAGCGGCCCAGGTCCACGAAAGCCACCAGGGTGGTGACCAGCGTCATCGCCATCAGCGTGGCCCAGACCGCGACGTATATCTTTTTCGGAACGACGTGTTCTGCCATATCAAATATGCATGCGGCTGATCAGGTATAACAGCGGGAACAGGTAGATCCAGACGAGATCCACGAAGTGCCAGTAGAGGCCGACGTTCTCCACCGGATTGTGATACGCCTCGGTATAGCGCCCCTTGTGGGCGGAGATCGTGATCCACGTGACCAGGCCGATGCCGATCAGCATGTGCAACGCGTGCAGCCCGGTCATGATGAAGTAGAGCGCGAAAAACAGCTGCACTTTGCCGACGTCCACCCCCGGGACGCTGGACACGAACTCGAAGCCGAACCCCGGCACTTCATGCGCGTGCCAGTGGTGGTAGTACTCCACCGCCTTCAGCCCCAGGAACGCGCACCCGAACAAGAGCGTGATGGCCATGTAGAAAACGACGGTCTTGCTGCGTCCCTTCTGCGCGGCCTGGACTCCCAGCGCCATGGTGAGGCTGCTGCAGATCAGCACGGCGGTGTTCACCGCGCCGATGGTCAGATCCATGTGCCGGCTGGCCTCCAGGAACGAAGGGAAATACAGCGTGCGGTACACCAGGTAGGCGCAGAACAATCCCCCGAACATCATCAGCTCGGTGAGCAGGAAGACGAACATGCCCAGGGTAGCGGTCTCGCGCTGCTGGTCCAGGTCGCGGTACGGGGTTTGCAACGCTGGATGGTGAACGGCGCCGGCTTCCGTGCTATGCGACAAATTCCATCTCCGGATGCTTATCGTAAGCGTAGGCTTCTTCGGTCACGATGGGAGTTTCCTCGAAGTTGTGCGTGGGCGGGGGAGACGTAGTCTGCCACTCCAGTCCGGTCGAGCCCCAGGGGTTCGGCCCCGCGATCTCGCCATAGCGCAGCGACCAGAGCAGGTAGATCAGGGGCAGCAGGTAGCCCACCGCCAGGATCGACGCCCCCGCCGTGGACATCACGTTCAGCACCTGGAACTCGGGGGCGTACGCGTGATAGCGACGCGGCATCCCCAGGTATCCCAGCAGGAACTGCGGGAAGAAGGTGACGTTGAAGCCGATGAAGATGATGCCCGCCGAGAGCTTGGCCCAGCCCTCGGGATACATCCGCCCGAACATCTTCGGCCACCAGTAGTGGATCGCTCCCAGGTAGGCCATCACCGTGCCTCCCACCATGATGTAGTGGAAGTGCGCGACCACGAAATAGGTGTCGGTCACGTGGATGTCCACCCCCAGCGCCGCCACAAACAGTCCGGTCAGGCCGCCCATGGTGAACAGCCCGATGAAGCCGAAGGCGTAGAGCATGGGCGTGCGGTAGGAGATCGCGCCCTTATATAAGGTCGCGGTCCAGTTGAAGACCTTGATCGCCGAGGGGATGGCCACCAGGTAGCTCATGATGGAGAACAACATCGCCGAGTAGAGGGAGATCCCGGCCACGAACATGTGATGGCCCCACACCAGGAACCCGAACACCGCGATGGCGATCGAGGCCGCGGCCACGAAGCTGTAGCCGAAGACGCGCTTGCGGGAAAACGTGGTCACCAGTTCGCTGATGACTCCCATCGCGGGCAGCACCATGATGTACACCGCGGGATGGGAGTAGAACCAGAACAGGTGCTGGAACAGCACCGGGTCGCCACCCAGTGCGGGGTTGAAGATGCCGATGTGCCACACTCGCTCCACCGCCACCAGGATCAGGGCGATGGCCACCACCGGCGTGCCCAGGATCATGATCACGGCGGTGGCGTAGTTGGACCAGAGGAACAGTTGCATCCGCCGCCAGGTCAGTCCGGGCGCGCGCAGCTTGTGGATGGTGGCGATGAAGTTCAGCCCGGTGAAGATGGAGGAGAACCCTGCGAAGAGGATGCCCACGATCGAGCCGAAGACGTAGGTATTGGAGTAGGTGGTGCTGAAGGGGGTATAGAAGGTCCAGCCGGTGTCCACCCCGCCGATAGTGATGCAGTACAACGTGATCCCTGCCCCGATCACGTACAAATACCAGCTCAGCAGGTTGATCTTGGGGAACGCCATGTCGCGCGCGCCCACCATCATGGGCAGCACGAAATTGCCGATCACCGCCGGTACCGAGGGGATCAGGAAGAAGAAGACCATGACGATGCCGTGCATGGTGAACAGCTTGTTGTAAGTGTCGGAGGTCACCAGATCGCCGGCCGGCGTCATCAGCTCCAGGCGGATGAGGGTTGCGAAGATCCCGCCGATGAAGAACATGACCGTAACGGAGATCATGTACAGGATGCCGATGCGCTTGTGGTCGGTGGTCAGCAGCCATGAGCGGATGCCGTAATCCACGTTCAGGTAGTGCTCGCGGGGCTCGACGGCGACAGTGGGTGCGGCGCTCATGGACGGATCACCTGGGGTTCCACCTGGGGATTGCGTTTTCGCTGTTCTTCATCCGGGATGGGAGCATTGGGATTCACGTTCAGCGGGTTCTGCTGCAGCGACTTGATGTAGGCGATCAGTTCCAGCATCTGCTCTTCATTCACCTGTCCTTGAAAAACCGGCATGATGGGCTGCCAGCCGGCCACAATCTTCGCCTTGGGCGCGAGGATGGACTCGCGGATGTAATTCTCGTCGGCGATCAGCGTGCTGCCGTCCTGCAGGTGCACTTCCTTGCCGTAGAGCCCGGCCAGGTCAGGACCGCGCGCGCCCTTGTCGGCGCGATGGCAACTGATGCAGCCGAAGTGGCGGAACAGCTTGTCGCCGGAGGAGGCCAGCGACCCTTCCCCGCCCGACGCCAGCCAGGTTTCGTAATCCGCCGGCTCCATCACCACCACCCAGCCGATCATGCCCGAGTGCGAGGTGCCGCAGTACTCGGCGCAAAAAAGATGGTAGGTGCCGGCGCGCGTCGGACGGAACCACACCGTGCGATAGCGGTTGGGCAGCACGTCCATCTTCACGCGAAACGCGGGCACGAAGAAGCTGTGGATGACGTCCTGCGAGATCAGCGTTACCGCAACATCCTGGCCCACCGGCACGTGCAGCTCGTTGATCTCGCGCTGGCCGTCCGGGTGCTGGAACTTCCACATCCACTGCTTGGCGGTGCCGTAGACGCGCAGCGCGTTCTTGGGTGGCGCGCCGTAGCTGTAGTACACCGCCGCTCCCCACACGAAGATCACCATGGCGATCGCCAGCGGGATGAGCGTCCAGGTGGCCTCCACCGCCAGCGAGCCCTCGATCTGCTCCGCCTGCGGGTGCACCGAACGCCGGTATTTGATGGCGAACACCGTGATCGTCAGGAAGATCCCGACGCTAAAGAAGATCGTGACCCCGACCAGGAAGAAATAGAGCGGGTCGACTTTGTCGGCGAAGTTCGCGGCCCGTACGGGGAACAATGGGAAGTCAGTCCACATATCAGCCGGCCCGTCCTGTGGGCTTATGCTCGCGCGCGGCCAGCGCACCCGCGGTCTTCAGACGCAGCTCGCGCCGCCACGCCACCGCCAGATACCCGCCTAGGATGAGCAGAGTCAACGCGCCGCCCAGGCGGAGCATGTTGGTCACCACGGCGCCATACTTGCCCGTGGCCGGATCGTAGTGATAGCAGTACAGCGCCACCTGGTCCACTACGTTGCCCAGCCTGCCCTGGGAAGATTCCACCAGCGCCAGCCGCAGGTCCTTGGGCGTGTACTCGATGCCATATAAATAATGAGAGAGCTTGCCGTCCGGCGTGACCACCATGATCCCGCTGGCGTGGGCGTACTGCTGGATCTTGGGGTCCCACGCGTAGCGAAAACCTACGGCCTTGGTGAGCGCCTCGATCGCCGGCGTGTCGCCGGCAAGGAAGTGCCAGCCATTCTCCGCCCCGGGGCGGCCATAGCGCTTGAGATACGTGTCCCGCTTTTCGGTGGCGACTGCGGGCGTGTCCCGCGGATCGAAGCTGATGGTCACGATGTCGAAGTCTCGTCCCACGCTCAACTTCAGCGGGAGCAGGCCACCGACAACTCCGTTCAGCACTTGCGAACAAAGCATCGGGCACTGGTAATAGACCAGAGTGAGCAGCACCGGCCGCTCGCTGAAGTAGCGGCGCAGCGGAACGCTCCTGCCGGTCTCGTCGCGGAAGGCGAGGTCGAGCGGAAGCTGCTGCCCGATGCGCTGGCCGATGCCCACTTCTTGCAGGATAGGGATCGGCGTATTCCTGGTCAGAGCTTCCTTGGGTTCGTGCATGTACTGCGCCCACGCCGGCGCAGCGGCGAACAAAACAAAAGCGAAGAATGTCATTCCGAGCGGACCGGGGCCCCCAGCAAACCCGGTTTTGGTTTGCTGGGGTGGGGGAGCGAGGAATCTATGCATTGGGGCTGCCCTCCGCCTGCGCTGGCTGGTCGTGATGTAGGTGTAGAAAAAATGCATAGATTCCTCGCTTCGCTCGGAATGGCACTCCTCTAAATCCAGGTTACTTCCGTCCTCGCGAGGCGCCGGGCAGCGAGCCCGCCGCCGGGTTCGGATTCGGCCCGCCGCGGCGGGCCGGCTCCGCTCCAGGCTTTTTCCATGGCAGCCCGCGCTCCACCACCAGGTCCATCGCCTTGTCGATGGGAATGCGCGCGATCCCTGCCTTCGGGTCCACCCAACCGTAGCTGTTCAACGTCTCCTGATCGGACAAGCGGTACACGTTGTAATCGGCCACGGGGTCGGGCTGAAGCTGCGGCCGCGGGACGCTCGGCGCCGAAGTGTACATCCGCGGGCTGGGCAACGGGCCCCGCTCCGCTGACTTGCTTCGCAAGTAGCCGAACATCCCCCACAGCACCAGCAGGACCATCGCCGTCGCCAACCCCAGGGCAGCGAGGAACCCCAGGACCACGCGGAGGTCCGCCTGGCTCGGCTCATAGCTCACGCCGGGGTTGCGCAAGTCTTCTTCCCGGATCTCAGGCTGTTTCGGAGGCATGTCCCACCACTTCTTCAAAACGTTGGTCGTGCAGCGCCACCAGCGGCCGCTGGCGCAGCGCCCACACGAAGGCCGCCATCCAGATGCCGCCGATCCCGGCAGGAACCACGATGTCCATCCACTGGAAGCGCAACCCATGCTCGAAACCGGGCAGCGAGTTGGGCGCGATCCAGAACAGCAGGTCGAGGTACCGCACCAGCACCAGCAGCATCGCCACGCGCGCCAGCCGGCGCGCATTGCGCTTCAGGTCGCGCGAGAGCAGCAGCGCGAACGGCACCGCGAAGTGGAACACCACCAGCGCCAGCGCCACGTACTTCCAGCCCGTGTTCAGGCGGCGCAGGTACCACGAGATCTCGCTGGGCTGGTTGCCGGCCCACATGATCACCAGTTGCGAATACGAGGTGTAGGCCCAGAGCATGACGAACGCCAGCATCATCTTGCCCAGGCTGTGCACGTGCTTCTCCTGCACGATGTCCGACATCGGCTTGTGCTGGGCCAGCAGGAACAGGATGGCGGCCGAGAAGGAGAGTGCCGCCAGCATCTGCCCCGAAATCAGAATGAGGGGATAGACGGTCGAACCCCAGTGCGGGTCCAGCGACATCAGCCAGTCGAACGAGGCAAAGGTCACGGTCAGGCCGTAGATCACCAGTCCCGGCCCGCTGAAGTTCTGCATCCGCCGCCGCAGGCGAGGATCGCCGCTCGCGTCCTGCGCCGCCGACCACCGGTTCAGGAAATAAGCCATGAATATCCAGGCAAGGAAGTAGATCGCGCCGCGCACGATGAACCAGGGCGCAGCCAGGTACTGCGCCTGGTGTTGCAGCCTGGCGTCGTGCAGCACCAGGTCGCGGTGCGCCCACAAGTAGAGCGACCGCATCCCGAAAATCAGCGGCACGAACATCACCGCCAGCAGCGGGAGGATGCGCACCGCCGACTCCAGCGGGCGCCGGATCACGAATCCCCACAGCCCACCGGCCAGGTGCTGCATCATCAAGACCGCCAGGCATCCCAGTGTGATGCCCGTCCACCAGAGGTATCCCAGCAGGTAGGAGCGGAAGAACTGCGCGGCGCTGTGCTCAACGATGGCCGCGATCACCGCCCCCCCCAAAAACACCACGCCGATCACCAGCGAGCGCCGCTGGATGCGGGCCAGCGCCGGCGGCGCGGGATACGGCAGCGTTGGGGGCGCGTAGCTCACCGCTTCGCCTCCGGCTTTTCCGGCTGTCCGAGCTGGCCGCGAAGGTCGGCGGGCACATCGGCGGGCGCCGCGTGCTGGCTCAACTGCAGCGCGCGCATGTAGGCGACGATCTTCCAGCGGTCGTCCACCGGGATCTGCTGCGAGTAGTCGGGCATGCCGCCGAGGCCGTTGGTGATGACGTCGAAGAAATGCCCTACCGGCGCCCGTCGCAGGCGCTCGTCGTGGAAGCTGGGCGGATGCAAGTATCCGCGCTGCGCCACCATGCCGTTGCCGTCGCCCAGCTCGCCATGACACGGCATGCAGTAAATGTTGAACCGCTCACGTCCTCGTTCCAGCACCTGGCGCGTTACCGGGAAGGGCAGCGTGAGGACCGGCTGGAGATTCTGGAGCCCGGTCAGATAGGCAGGGTCTTGGTTGATCTCGCTGCGCTCGACCGTGCCCGGCACCAGCGGGCGCGCCGAGCGCCCGTCGGAGAAGAACTCACTGGCGCGCAGCGGCTTGAACTTGGGCTGATTGTGCATGTCCTGGCGGCAGCCGGCGAGCAGCAGCAGCAAAAACAAAGCTGTCATCCCGAGCGGCTTCACAGGTCGCCGAAGAATCCGGAGTCGGATCCCGTTTTGAAAGGGCGCGGCTTCTAGCCGCGCCGAAAACCCGCCCCAACTCTTGTCATCCGGAACGAAGCGCGACCGAGCGTAGCGAGGGAGCACGAGTGAGGGATCTGCAGTTGCTCGCACTTCCAAAACTGCAGATCCCTCGCATCGCGCTCGCCTCGCATGCTCGGTTCGCGCTCGCTCGGGATGACAATTCTTTGGGGCGAAGTGCGGTGCGGCTAAGAGCCGCGCCCCTTCAAAACAGCGCCTGGCGCTAATGCGGCACCTCCGACACCTGCTTGGGGTTCAAGCCCCGCAGGAATTTCTCGGTCTGGGCGCGGTCGAACCTGGGATCGTTGGCCTGTATGCAAAGGAAGAAACGGTCTTTGCTGGCGAAAGCGAAGCGCTCGACGTTGAACACCGGGTGATAAGGCATGGGCAGCCGGTTCAGCGCCAGCATGCCGAAGACGGCGAACAGCGCCGCGCCCAGGATGGTCATCTCAAAGGTCACCACGATGAACGCCGGCCAGGAATTCAGCGGGCGTCCGCCAACGTTGAGGGGATAGTTCAGGGCGGAGATCCAGTACTGCATCAGGTAGCCGCCGATGCCCCCCAGCAATCCTCCCACCAGCACCACCAGCGGCACGCGGCTGCGGTGGTGGCCGATGGCCTCGCTCACTTCTTCTATGGGGAAGGGACTGTAGGCGTCGAGCTTGCGGTAACCCTCGGCGTAGGCCTTGCGCGCCGCCAGCGTCAGCTCGGTCGGCGAGTCGAACTCCGCCATCAACCCGAAGATGGGCGCGCGCTTCATTTCGCCTCCGCCTCCACCTCGGCTTGCGGCAGCAGCGTCTGCATCTCGAAGATGGAGATCATGGGCAGGAAGCGGATGAACAGGTACATGGCCATCACGAAGAATCCAATGGTTCCCACGTAGGTGAACCAATCCCAGCGCGTCGGGTAGTACATGCCCCACGACGATGTGAGGAAGTCGCGGTGCAGGCTGGTGACCACGATGATGAAGCGCTCCAGCCACATGCCGATCAGCACGATGATCGATACCCCGAACAGCGCGCCCACGTTCTGCCGTACGCGGCGCGACCACAGCACCTGCGGGGCCAGGATGTTGCAGAAGATCAGCGCCCAATACAGCGGCGCGTAAGGGCCGAGCATGCGGTTCTTGAGCATGAAGAAATCGAACTCGTCGGAGCGATACCAGGCCATGAAGCCCTCGACCACGTATCCGTAGGCGACGATGAGCCCGGTGACCAGCATGATCTTGGCGCAGTTCTCCAGGTGCCGCATGGTGATCATGTCGCCCAGGCCGTAGAACTTGCGGATAGGGATGGCGATCACCAGCACCATGGCGAACCCGGAATAGATGGCGCCGGCCACGAAGTACGGCGGGAAGATGGTGGTGTGCCAGCCCGGCACCAGGGAGATGGCGAAATCGAAGCTGACCACCGTGTGCACCGAGACCACCAGCGGCGTGGCCAGTCCGGCCAGCAGCAGGTAGGCGGATTCGTAGCTCTTCCAGTGCCGCGCCGATCCCCGCCAGCCCATCGCCAGGAATCCGTAGGCGGCGCGCGCAAAACGGCTCTGCGAGCGGTCGCGCAGCGTGCGCCAGGTCGGGGATCAGTCCCACGAACCAGAACATCAGCGAGACCGTGAAGTACGTCGAGACCGCGAACACGTCCCACACCAGCGGGCTGCGGAACTGCGGCCACACTTGCATGGTGTTGGGATAGGGGAACAGCCAGTAGGCCAGCCACGGCCGCCCCAGGTGCAGCAGCGGGAACATGCCCGCGCACATCACCGCGAACAGCGTCATGGCCTCGGCAAAGCGGTTGATGGAATTGCGCCACGGCTGGTTGAGCAGCAGCAGGATGGCGGAGATCAGCGTGCCGGCGTGGCCGATCCCGATCCACCACACGAAGTTCACGATGGCGAATCCCCAGGCCACCGGCATGTTGATGCCCCAGATCCCAACGCCCTTCACCAGCAGGTAACTCACCGCGCCCAGCAGCACCAGAGTGAGGATCACACCGACGCCGAATCCCACCACCCAGCCGACAGTGGTGCGCCGCGACAGCACGATGGCGCTGATCTTGTCGGTCACCGTGGCGAAGGTGTGCCCGGGCGCAAGCACTGGCACCTTGCCCGTGCGCAACGCTTCCACGGTGGGATCTTCTGCCATCGTTATCCCTTCTTCTCGAGTTCAGGGTTGGGGTTGCGCACCGCGGCCAGGTACGTGGTCCGCGGACGCGTGTTCAGCTCCGCCAGCAGCCCGTAATTGCGCGGCTCCGCTTTCAAGCGCGCGACCTGGCTGTTCTTGTCGTTGAGGTCGCCGAAGATGATGGCCTCGGCGGGGCAGGCCTGCTGGCACGCCGTCTGTATTTCCTGGTCGCGGATCTTCCGCTGCTCCTTCTCCGAGTCGATACGCGCCCGCGTGATCCGCTGGATGCAGTACGTGCACTTCTCCATCACCCCGCGGCTGCGCACGGTCACGTCGGGGTTATGCATCAGCTTCAGGGTCGCAGTATCCCAGTCGGAGTACAGGAGGAAGTTGAACCGCCGCACCTTGTAAGGACAGTTGTTGGAGCAGTAGCGCGTCCCCACACAGCGGTTATAGACCATGTCGTTCAGGCCCTCGGAGCTGTGCACGGTCGCGCCCACCGGGCAGACCAGTTCGCAGGGCGCGTTCTCGCAGTGCATGCAGGGCACGGGCTGGAACAGGGTGCGCGGATTGGCCAGGTCGCCCTCGTTGTAGGCGTCCACGCGCAGCCAGTTCATGTGGCGCTCGCGCCTGACCTGGTCTTTGCCCACCACCGGAATGTTGTTCTCAGCCTGGCAGGCCACCAGGCAGGCATTGCAGCCCACGCACGAGTTCAGGTCAATGGCCATGCCCCACTTGTATCCGGTGTAGTCGTAGTGCGGATACAAGGTCTCGTCGTATGCGGGCTCCTCCTTCATCTCCTGGGCAAAGCGCGGATTGGCGGTGAATTCGGCGAGCGTTGCCTCGCGCACGGGCGCGCGCTTGATCGTCTCCGCGATGGCGGTCTTGTTGTCGATGACCTGGTGGTTCTGGGTCATGGCCAGAAGGTAGTCTTCGCCCATCGGCGTCATCTTCACCCCGCCTGCGATCCAGGGAGCATCGCTGGTGCGCACCTGGAACGCGCTGTAGCCGCGCTTCGAGCCATTGCTGCCGCCGCGCTTCAGTCCGTAGCCCATCACCAGCGTGATCGAATCCTCTGCCTGACCTGGCGCGACCAGCACCGGACCGCGCAGCTTGCGCCCGTGATGCTCCACTTCCACCACGTTGCCGGTGCGCAGGTTCAGGCGCTCGCTGAGCGCCGGGCTCATCAGCACGGCGTTGTCCCAGGTGAGCTTGGTCAGCGGTTTGGGCAGCTCTTGCAGCCAGCCGTTGTTCGCCCAGCGCCCGTCGTAAACCGACGGGTCGGGCTGGAACACAATCTCCGTGCTCTGCGCGCCCCGTTCCGGCGCCGGCAGGCTCAGCGGGCGTGCCGCCATCGTACGCGGCTTTGATTCCGAGCCCGCGATGAACCCGTCGTGCAGCCACCTGCGCCACGTGGCCTCGAATTCTTGGCGCCGGCCCTTGAACTGCGCCCGCCAGTAGCCGCGTACCACGTCGTAGCTCGACTGCTCCGGCTGCTGGCTGAATACCGCCAGGAACTCGTGCGCGGAGCGGCCGTTGAACAGCGGCGCAATCAGCGGCTGGATGATCGAGACCGTGCCGTCGTAGGCGCGCGCATCGCTCCAGGTCTCGAGCGGATGCGCCTCCGGCACGTGCCACTGGCACAGCCCCGAGGTCTCGTCCTCGTACATGCCGAGGTGGACCTTCAGCCCGACCTTCGACAACTTGTCGGCGAATCCCAGGTCAGCGGGCGCGTTGTAAACCGGATTGCCGCCCACGATCGCCAGCACCTGTACCTTGCCCGCGTTCATGTCTTCGACCAGCTCTTTGAGCGATGCTGTATGGTCCGCAGGATTGGCCTCGACCGGATCGACATAGGTGAGCGTCTGCCCGACATTGCCGAGCGCGTGATTGATGGCGTGAGCCAAGGCGTGAACTTCCGCCGGCTGCTGATCGCCCACCACCACCAGGCTCGTGCCGCGATGCTGCTTCAGGTCGTTGACGACGGCCCGCAACCAGGGTTGCTGCTCCAGTCCGCCAGAGGCACTCACACTGGGCACGCCGATTCCCGCTGCAATGGCCTGCGCGAACGCCCGGATCTCCGAAGAGCGCCTGGGCAGCCGGTGGTCAGCCTTAACGCCGGTCAGCGAGGGCGTACTCTCCACCACGTACAGCCGGTTCATGGCGACGCCCGGCTTCATCTTGCGGCGCGAGGTGAAGTCGCGCGCATAGCGCTGGAATCCAGGGAGCCCGGTAGGCGAGAGAAAATCAGCATCGAGCGAAAGGATGACATCCGCCTTGTCGAGGTGATAGATCGTGTCCACCACCTGCCCGAAGGCCATCTGCGCGCCCGCCTTCACGTTGTCGCGGTTCACGGGCTCGTACTGATGCCACTTCGCGTTGGGAAACTGCTTGAGCACGGCGGCAATCTGGGCGGCGAGGGCGGGCGAGGTGACAGTTTCGGTCAGGAAGCGCAGGCCCGCGCCTCCTGACGCCTGCTGCTGGTTGAGCGCGGCGCGGATGGTCGCCTGCAACGTTTCCCACGGACGCACCGTGCCGTTGTAGCCGATGGTCTGCGAGCGATCAGGATCGTAGAGGCCGAGTATCGCGGCTTGCGAGTGCACGTCCGCCGCGCCCAGGCTGGCGCCGTGCTGCGGGTTGCCCTCCACCTTGATGGGACGCCCTTCCACACTCTTGACGATGATCGGTCGCGCAATCCCGCTCACCGGAAAGGCGGTGGCGAAGTAGAGCGGCTGGCCCAGCACGATGCGCTCCGGCTGGACCACGTAGGGGACGATGGGCTCGAGCGGCTGCTTGGTGCAGCCCGCCAGGCCGGCCAGCGCCAGCGAAGCTCCGGCGAGCCGGAGGAAATCGCGACGCGAGCAGCCCTCTGGCCACTCCGAGGCCAGCCGCGGGAATTCGCGGTGCATCACGTCGTCGAATCCCGGCTCTTCGGCCAGCTCTTCCAGGCTGCGCCAGTAGGTGGGGCCGGTGGCCTGGGAGAGCTTCTCCCGGATCGCCGCCAGGTCCAGACGTGCGGCGCTCTTGGCGAGGCTGACGAGCTTCGCCGCGTGCTCCTTACATCCCGGCTTTGTGCTTCCGCGTTCCATTATCGATGACAAGTATTGCAACTGGTCAGGTCTCCGGGACTGCGGATGCCGTACTGCTTGATCAGCACGCGGCCCATGGTCCGCTGATCGCTGTAACTCGCGCCCGCAAACGCGACTGGATGGTCGGAGCTGGGCCGCTGCCAGCGCATGTTAAAGACTTCCTGCTTGGGACGAAGATATTTGTCGGGCGCGCGATGGCAGTCCAGGCACCACTCCATCTGCAGCGATTTGGCCTGGAACATCAGCGGCATGCGGTCCACCGGGCCGTGGCACTCGTCGCAGCCCACGCCCTTCGAGATGTGAATGTCGTGGCTGAAATACACGTAATCGGGAAGGTCGTTCACCCGCGTCCACACCAGCGACTGTCCGCTGCGGTAGCTCTGGCGCACCGGCTCCAGCATGGGAGCGTTGGTCCACAGTTCCGAGTGGCAGTTCATGCAGGTCTTGGTGGGCGGGATGCCGGCGAAACTGGAGTTCTCCACCGAGGTGTGGCAGTAGCGGCAATCGATGCCCAGGCCGCCGGCGTGGTGAGCGTGGCTGAAGGGCACAGGCTGCTCCTGCGCCTCGCCCATGCGGTTGAACCATCCCGAGCGCTGCCAGGTGGCCAGCGCCCAGCCCAGCGCCAGCAGCAGGAACACGAACCCGTAGATCGTGACCCGCGAGATTGTGTTCGTGCTGCGGTGGAAAATCTGCGCCATCGAGGGACGTTCCCTCTTGCGAAAGCGGCGCCCACCACGACGCCGCAGCTAGCTAGGACAAGGTTAGTTGTGTATGAATGTCACGCCGCAGCGCCCACATCCAAGCGCTGCGGCGAGTAATGAAAGCGGGAATTATAAAGGTACGGTCTCCGGCTTCGCAAGCAACCGGGGAACAGCAAACTCCAGCGTCCTTGGATGTTGAGTCACCTGCAAAGGGTGCTCACAAGTTTTCTGCGCGATGCCGGCCCCCTCCTAAAATTGTCATCCCGAGCGCAAGTCGAGGGACCCCTACTCGCGCAAGACCATCCGGGTAGCGGTCCCTCGACTCGCGGCGCAAAAATGGCGCCGCTTGCTCGGGATGACAGACACATTAAGCCGGTTTCGCGGCTAAAAGCTGCACCCCGCTCAATTTGGATTTTCCCGCATCCTCCTGGGCCCGGCTGGTTTTGGCTGAATGCTGAGTGCTGATTGCCCGCTCACTCCACCGACCGCACATCCTGGGGCAGCGTCAGCACGAAGGTGCAGTCGCTCACGGCCTGCGAGCAGGTGAGCACGCCGCGCCGGATGACGTGGGTGGGGGTGGCGTCGGGGAAAGGAGCGGGGAACTGGGCGGTCATGAGCGCGGCGGCCAACGGCTTCAGCTTGTCGCTGCCGCGGATGAACTTGACGCTTTCCACTTTGGGACCGGCCGCCAGCGCCACGAAGAACTCCGCTTCCGCATCGCCCTTCACTAGAGGCCCCAGCTTGAGGGTACGCTCGCGCGCCAGTTCGCCGCGGTATTTGTCCACGGCGGCGCTCACATGCTGCTCCCCCACCAGCGCCGCCAGGCGCCCGCGCGTCTCCGGCGCCGGACGCTGCGCCGCCAGGGCCATGGCGTACAGGCGCTCGGCCTTGGTTTTGTCCCCGCGACGTTCGTAGATCTGCGCCAGGTGGTCGCCAATCTCCGCATGCTGGTCGAGCACCCACGCGGCGTTGATGAACTCCTCCGCCTGCTTCAGGTCGCCTTTCTGAAAATAGATCCACCCCAGCGTGTCCCAGTAGGCGGCCAGCGCCCCGACCAGTGCGAGATCCTCGATGCGCAAATGCTCCAGAGAGACGTTGCGCAGCGCCGCGGCGGTGGCGGCGATGGCCGATTCCGCATACTGTTGCGCGCGGTCGAGGTGCACCTTCCGCTGCGAGAGCTCGTAGGCGACGTCGTTCCACACCACGGGCGCAGGCTGCAACTCGACCGCCTTGTCGAACGCGGCCAGGGCCTTGTCCGGCTGGCCGAGGTTCAGGTACGCCTGGCCCAATCCGACCTGATAGAAGGCGTTCTCCGGCTTGAGCGACACGGCTTTCTCCAGCTCCGGGACTGCGTCGGCGTACTTGTGCCACTCCACGTACATCGCGCCCAGATTGCCGTGCGCGAATTCATCCAGGGGATTGATCTCGAGCTGCTTGCGGAACGCGCCCACCGCCTCTTCGTACTTCTGCCGGCGCCAGTACGCCAGCCCCAGGTTGTTGTAGGCGAATTCGTCGTAGGGATCGATCTCGGCTGCCTTTTGGAATGCGAGAATGGCCTCGTCGGTCTTCTGCATCCCAAGGTAAGCGCGCCCCAGATTGTTCCACGCTTCCTTGTGCTTGGGTTCGAGAGCCACCACGCGCTTCAGCAACTCCACGGCAAGCTCGTAATTGCGGTTGCGAAGAGCCGCGATCCCGGAGTCGAACAGGTCCTCGGCCTTGGCGTTATCCGGGATGGCCGGCGTACCGGTCGCGGTGGTTTCGAGCAGGAGCTTCTGCTCCTCGTCGGAGCGAACGGCGCGGCGAAACGCGAGGTAATCGCGGGCGCGCGACGCCGGCAGTTCGCTCACGCGCGTCGCCAGCACGCGCTCCGCCATCACCCGGTTTTCTTCCACGCTGTAGGTGGAGCGGTACTCGCCGTAGTCGCGCTTGACCGTGACCGCGACCGGCGCCCGCGCCACGTACCGGCGCGGCAGCTCCAGCTTCATCCGCACATCGACCTCCGCCGGCGCTCCCAGGCGCAGAGGCTCGGCCTCCTTGTCTGCCGCTTCGCTATCAACCTCCGGCAACCCCAGCAGGGGCAGGAACAGGGCAGGCTGCGTCTTGCGCGCCGACCAGTCCAGGTAGTTGGGTTGCGACACACGGTACTCGAAGTGGAAGGGCTTGCGGGTGTCGGCGGGATCATCGGCCTGGACCTCGCTCACTTCACCGGGCAGGGCGTAGAGCACGTCCAGCGTCTGCACCAGGTCCTTCCACTGGCTGGAGGAGACGCGGCGGAAAGCCGCGCGCAGCGCCAGTTCGTTGTCGCCGCGCGCCGTCTGCCGCACCGTTGCTTCCAGCTTGCCCAGCTCGCTGATCTTGCCCTCGACTTCCATGACTTGCCGGTTGGGGAATGGCGGGTTGGCCGGGGTTTGCACCAGGCTTGCGGGCCGGTCGCTAGGAATGACGAGCGCCTTCTTGTTACGCAACGAAACCGCGAGCAGCCGGAAGGGGGCGACCTCGGTGGTGGTGTCCATCCGAGACGTACTCGTCTTGCAGCGGGACCACGGTGATCACGTGGTCGAACTGCGACGGCGAGGGCACGTCCGGATCGATCTCGCGGCTGCTGTTGATCAGCGCGGGATAGGCGTGCAGGCCGGTTGCTTCCAGCAACGACGCCAGCAGGGTGTGCTTGTCCTTGCAATCGCCGTAGCGGTTGCCGAGGATCTCGCCCGCCGGGTGCGGCTGGTAGCGTCCCAAGCCGAAGGACAGGCTGATGTAGTGGAAGTTGGTGGCGACAAAGTCGTAGAGCGCTTCGATCTTCTCCAGCTCGGTGGTCTTGCCGCGCACCAATTCTTCGGCCTTGGCGCGCACCGCCGCGGTGGGCGCGATGCGCTCCTTCTGCAAGTCCCAGTACCAGCGGCCCACCTCGTCCCAACTGCGCAGGGTGCTCAGCTCGACGTCGGGGAGCACCGGCTTCGGCTTCTTCGGCTTGTTCTTCTTGTCGCTCGCGGACTCGCGCTTGCGGTTGGAACTGCTCCGGCGGTAGATGCGGCGGTCGCCCTGGTCGCTGACCTCCGGCTCGAACCCCGGCTGGGTCTTCAGCTTGATGGCGCGCTCGCGCGGCAGGTTGATCTCCAGTTGTTCGTCGAGCACGATGGCCTGCTTCTCGAAGGTGTAGTCCATCCAGAAGTGGTTGGGGATGAGCGGCTTTTCCGTGCGGATCGTGATGCTGTATTCCAGCTCCTGGCCCGGCTGCAATCCCGGCACGGTGATGTGCTTTTCGCGGAAGTCGCTGTAGACGGGCGCTTCCCGCGCCACCGGCGAAGGCAGGTCCTGCACGTCGGCGGCGGTGGCGGCGATCACCGTGCCGTCAGCGCGGCGCACCCGCACATAGCCCATTTCCATCTGCTCATTGGCCGAGCTGTAGCCGAAGACGAGCTGCCCCAGCCGCTGCACCCCGGCGTCGCTCTGCACGCGCACCCGCGCCGTCTGCTGGCGGCGCTCGCTGCCGTCGTTCTCGAAGCGCACCACCGTCCGCAACTGCTCAAAGACGAAGGCTTCGTCGTGGAAAGCGGCAGCGGGATCGGCGGGTTGGGTTTCGACCTGCTGCGCCAGCGACACTGCGCTCAAGAGAAACAGCAGGACCGCGGGGAACCATCTCAGATTGGGCATGGCCGATGACCTATTTGAATTCAGCAGCGGCTGGGAAGCAAGTTGAGGCGTCTTCCGCGGCCCATTCGACAGCTTCGCTTTTGCTCAGCTGCTCAGGGCAGGCTAGAGTCTGAGCCGCGGGCCGAAATCCCGAGCGCAGCGAGGGACCTCGATCAGCCTTCCAGCTAAGCACGTCTCCGCTGACTCCTGCTCCGCATCATGGCCGCACGCAGGAGGCTATTAATGCGGGTCTGATAACCACGCCCTTTTGACTTAAACCAGGCGAGGACATCCGCATCGATTCGAATGGTCACCGGTTCCTTGATTGGACGATAAAATTTCCCGATCGCAGCGCCGCTCCAGTCTTTCACTTCGGGAATCTCCGAAGTGTCAATATCGGCGTCCTTCATGGTCGCGAGTCTGGCAATTTCCTTATTCGGCCTTCTGCTGATTTTGGTCATAACCCTGATTGTTCTAGTGGCTCCAAAACACGACGCATTAACCTATATGTACATAATAGTATGTACACATTTTATGCCTATGATCTGAATCGACACAAGGGAGGCGAGGGCCCGCAGGGTTGGGTTGGGACTTATCCTGTCCCTCGCGGCACTCAGGCGCCCCCGGTTGCCCTCTCGGATACCTCTCCGCCGGTCGGCGTATCTCATTGCAGGCGCAGCCGCTTGGACGGACAGCGGCGATGACGAAGGTGCAATTACCGAACCGGCAGCGGAGTTTTCATGCTACTTTTACGGCAGGTTCCGCAGTTCTTGTCGGAGTTTCTCCGACCCGCC
This sequence comes from uncultured Acidobacteriota bacterium, assembly GCA_963704285.1. Classification (GTDB taxonomy): domain Bacteria; phylum Acidobacteriota; class Terriglobia; order Terriglobales; family Acidobacteriaceae; genus JAHFUA01. The sequence continues at coordinate 876,551 of OY969886.1, forward strand.
TGCGTGTGGGATTGCTTGACGGCATGCGCGGGTGCAGTACCGTTTATGGCACTCGGGTTCGGCTTCAACAAAACGAAGGTCCTGGCCGCGGCGGAGAAGTTCGTGCAGCAGGGCAAGCTGCCGAACGCCATTGCCGAATACCTCAAGGTCACCAAAGAGGACCCCAAGGACCTGACGGTGATGAACACCATCGGGGACCTTTACGCCCGTCTGGGCCACACCGCGGAAGCCCTCCAGTGTTTCAAGCAAGTGGGCGAGGCCTACGCCGGCGACGGGTTCTTCGTCAAAGCCATCGCCATCTACAAGAAGCTGACCAAGCTGGATCCGGCGGCCACCAACTGCGTCCTCAAGCTGGCGGAACTGTATGCGCAGCAGGGCCTGTACAACGATGCCCGCGCGCAATACCTGAGCATCGCCAACCGTTGCCTGCGCTCCGGCGATAACCAGCAGGCCTCACAGATCTTCCACAAGATGCTGGAGCTGGATCCGGAGAACGCGGCCATGCAGGCCAAGCTGGCGGACCTCTGCGTCAAGCTGGGCAACAAAGAGGAGGCGCGCAACATCTTCTTCGGCGCCGCCGAGTCGCTGTTCCGCCGGGGAGCGATGGAAGCGGCGGACGAGGCGCTAGAGCGCGTGCTGGCGCTCGACCCCGGTCACACCCCGGCGGTGATGCTGCGCGGCCAGATCGCCGCCGAAACCGGCAACGCCGAAAAAGCCATCGAGTACCTGGAGAAGGTCCCCGACCTCGATTCGCAACCCGAGGCTCTGCGGGCGCTGCTGCGCGTCCACCTGCAGGTGGGCAACACTTCGGAAGCGCTGCCCATCGCCAGCAAACTGCTGCAGGTTCACAACGATCTGTCGGGAATCACCCGTTGCGGCGACCACCTGATGGCCGCCGGCCAGCACCAGGCGGCGCTGCGTCTTTACGAGCAACACGCCGACCGGCTGTTGGCCCAGGACCGCGACGGGCTACTGGCCAAGGTGGCCGCCGCGCCCGCGCACCTGAACCACGATCCCGCGGCGCTGGAGCTGGTGCTCAAGCTCTGCCGCAAAGCCGGCGACACCACTCATTCCAACGAGGTCATGGAACTGCTGGCGCATGCGCTGGTGCAGGCGGGAGAACTGGTCCGCGCCCGCGACCTCTACAACCAACTGGCGGCGCTCGAGCCAGAGAATCCGGTGCACGCGCAGAACTACAAGCAGGTCTCGGCCCGGCTGGGCGACGATGCCACCACCCGTCCCCTCACCCGGGATGAGGGCGCGCAGGCCTTGATGGTCGACGAGCTGGAGATCCATGCTCCTGCGGTTGACCAGGAATATCCCGCCGAGCTGGCGCGCGCCGTGCGCACCGCCCTCACCGACTCGGAGTTGCTGGATTCTTACAATCTGCCGTCGAAAGCCATCGCCCCGCTGGAAGCGGCGCTGCCCTCGGCCCCCCGGGATGCTCTGCTCAACCAGCGCCTGGCTTCGCTCTACGTCCGGGCCGAGCGCTACAGCGAGGCCGCGCGCTGCTGTGACATCCTGCGCGCCGTGTATCGCCAGGCCGGCCACCACCAACTCGCCGCTCAGTACGGCGAGATGTCCGCCAAATACCACCAGCGGGCGGGCGAGCCGGTTCCCGACTACGCCGACCTTCCCCAGCCCGCCTCGGCCGGGGTTGAGCCCGGCTCCAGGGAGCAGGCGGTGGAAATCGCCGAGCCCGCCCCGCCGCCGCCCGCCGCCTCCCAGGAATGGGAAGAGATGACCGCGGTCGAGCCGCCGGATCACCTCGCCAGCTCGCATTTCATCGGGCGCAAGGCCGCCGAGGCGGCCCGGGCAGGGGACGTGGTCAGCGATCTCCTGGAAGAAATCCGATTCTATATTGCGCAGGGGATGTGGGAGGAGGCGCAGGCGGCCATCGAGAAATGCGCGGCTTTGGCCCCCGGAATCCCCGAGCTGGAGGAATTCCGCCAGCAGGCCGAAACCTCCCGCAGCGCCGCCGCACCCGTACCCGAAGTCGAAGTGGTGGAAGAGGAGCCGGCGCCGGAATCGACCGTGGCCACGCTGGTGTTCGACGCCGCGGCGCTGGGCATCGCGGAGTCGCCACCGTCGCTGGGTGTGCCGCCGGTTTCTGAACCCGCAGTCCAGCCGGAGGGGGCGAGCGCGCTCCCGGCTCCGCAACCGCGGCCGGCCGTCTTCGAACCGGTCGCGGAAGCGCCTGGCACGCCCCAGACCGGCGATGTCCTGACGGAAATGGTGCTCGACCTCCAGGAAACGCTCGGGGAAGACTTTACGCTCGCCACGCCCCCACCCTCGGCATCCGCCGCACCCGCCACCAGCGCGCCGCCGGCGGCCGCTGCGCCCCCGGCCTCGGCGCCGCGACCGGTGGTGGTCACCACGCCGCGCGCCTTCCCGCCCGAACCGGTTTCCCTGCCCGTGGTGCCGGCGGCTGCCGCCACCATCATCACGCCGCAGATGTCGCCGACCCCGCTGCCGCCCCAGGAGCCGGGCTCGGCCCTGGCCGACATCTTCGGAGAATTCAAAGAGGAGATGGAAGCGGAGGGCGCCACCACGGATGAACAGGATCCCGAAACCCATTACAACCTGGGGGTCGCCTTCAAGGAAATGGGTCTGCTCGACGAAGCCATCGGGGAACTGCAGAAGGTCTGCCAGGCCATCGACCGCGGACAGACCTTCCCCCACGTCCTGCAGGTCTATACCTGGCTGGCGGAGTGCCTGATGAACAGGGGCGCGCCCCAGGCCGCCATCAAGTGGTACCAGCGGGCGGCGCAACTGCCGGCGGTGGATGAGGAAACCCGCATCGCCGTGTACTATGAGATGGCCGCCGCTTACGAAGCCTCCGGCAACCGGCAGGCGGCGCTCGACAACTTCATGGAAGTCTATGCCAATAATATCGACTACCGCGACGTAGCCGAGCGCATCAAAACCCTGAAAGCGTAGAATCCCTTGGAATGGATTCCGCGCCGAAGTACGCGAACCGCACGGACCACAGGGTTTGTATCGACCCCCCGAACGGCTCGCTCCCAGTCAAGGCGAACGAAGAACCCAACGGCGTGGAGCCAGCACCGTTGTCCACCGGCGAATTCCCCGCAACCCGCAACTCAGCTTCCAGCGCCGCGCCGTCGCCGGCTGCCGCCACGCCGCTTTGGCTTATGCGCATCTGGGTGGTCATCCGTGTGGCCTTCTTCATCGAGCTGGGAATGGTCCTGGTGGTGCTCCCCTGGACCCGGGGATGGACCGAGAACCATCTCCTGCTGGCTTACCCCGAGCTGCGGTTCTTCCTGCAGAGGTATTTCGTGCGCGGCCTCATCTCGGGCCTAGGCTTCATCGATATCGGCTTTGGGATCTGGGAGGCCGTGCGCTACAAAGAACCTCCCCGCAACCGGAAACCGTCCTGAGAACCTTGAACGACCATGAGCGAAGATGCTGCCAACTCTGAATTGCGCGCCGCGCCGCTAGCCTACGAGAACCGTCCGTTTCTCACCAGCCCCGACGGCCGCATCCTGCGCATCCTCTCCGAGTATGCGGAACCGCTGGCCCGCTTCCGCCGGGAGAAGATTCAGGATACGGTGGTCTTCTTCGGCTCGGCCCGCTTCCACAGCCGGTCGGACGCGGAAGGCGCGCTGGAAGTGCTGCAGAAACCGGGATCGCGCCTGCCGGCGCCTCCCGAGGAGCAGGAGCGCATCCGCCAGGCCCGGGTCGCGGTGGAGATGGCGCGCTACTACGAAGATGCCCGCAAGCTCGCCCACATGCTCACCAAGTGGTCGATGGGGATCCCCTCCAAGCGGCACCGCTTCGTGGTCACCTCCGGCGGCGGGCCGGGGATCATGGAAGCCGCCAATCGCGGCGCCCGCGAAGCCGGCGGCAAGACCATCGGGCTCAACATCCGCCTGCCCTATGAGCAGATGCCCAATCCCTACGTCACTCCCTCGCTCAACTTTGAGTTCCATTACTTCTTCATGCGCAAGTACTGGTTCGCCTATCTCTCCAAGGCCCTGGTGATCTTCCCTGGCGGCTTCGGCACGCTGGACGAACTGTTCGAGATCCTCACCCTCGCCCAGACCGAGAAGCTGGCCAAGCGCATCCTGGTGCTGATCTATGGGAAGGAGTACTGGAACCGGGCGCTGAACATCGATGCCTTGATCGAAGCGGGCACGGTCGCGCCCGCCGACAAGGACCTGTACTGCATGGCCGACACTCCCGAGGAGGCGTTCGAGATCCTGCGCCGCGGCCTCACCAAATTCCACCTGCAGGAGCCGCGTCCGCCTCATGAACCCGCGCCCGAAATCGCCAAAACACGCGGGTGAACGAGAAGCGAGTACCGAGTACCAAGTACCGAGTGACTGGTTGCTGACTGCAAGTTCTTACCGCGGACTCGAGCGGATTGACGCGGGTTTCACGCCCGCCTTTGCTCGGTACTGGGTACTCGGTACTTGGTACTATCTGGCTGAGTGCTTCTTTATTACATCACCGACCGCAAACAGTTTCCCGGGCCTGAGCCGCTCCGCCGCGAGTTGCTGCTGGCCAAGATCGCGGAAGCCGCCCGCGCCGGTGTGGACTACATCCAGCTCCGCGAAAAAGACCTGCCTGCCCGCGAGTTGGAGTCGCTGGCCCGTGAAGCGGTTGGCATCGTTCGTGAAACGGGAAACGGGAAACGTGAAACCCGCCTTTTGATCAATTCCCGCTCCGACGTTGCCCTCGCCGCAGGCGCCGACGGCGTCCACCTGCCCTCCGACGACATTTCGGCATCCGACGCCCGAGCCATCTGGTCGGCGGCTTTGGCTCGAAACTCGAAACTCGAAACTCGAAACTGTCTCATCGCCGTTTCCTGCCACACCCCCGACGGAGTCCGCCTGGCCGAAGCCCAGGGCGCCGACTTCGCCGTTTTCGGACCGGTGTTCGAAAAGGTCGGCACTTCGATGAGTGTCGGCCTGGAAGCCTTGCGCGCCGCCTGCCTCGGCCACATGCCAGTGCTGGCCATCGGCGGCGTCACGCTCGCGAACGCGCGCGCTTGCGTCGAAGCCGGCGCCGCCGGCATCGCCGCCATCCGCCTCTTCCAGCAAAACGACATCACTGAGATTGTGGGGAACCTTCGGCGGGTCGGCTGATCACATCCGCTCGCGCTTCGGCAGCAGCGCCCGGAAAAGCATGTTGATCAGCGCCAGCACGATCGCGCCCCAGAACGCCGGCCCGAATCCGCTCACCACGAACCCGGGAACGAGCTTGGAGGCCAGCATCAGCATCAGGGCATTGATCATGAACCAGAACAGCCCGAGGGTGAGGATGATGAACGGGAACGTCACCACCTTGAGGAAGAACCCGAGCGTGGCGTTCACCAGTCCGATCACCAGCGCGGCAATGAGCGCCGCCTTGAACCCGCGGACGTAGAACCCGGGCACCAGGTGGGCTACGATCATCAGCGCCAGGGCGCTCAGGAGCCAGTGGAGGATCAGCCGCATAGGTCCGGGTATGTTACACCTTGAGGCGCTTTGCGGGCGTGAGCGAAGCCGGGGTCCCCAGCACGCGCGGTTTTTCGCGTGATGGGGTGGCGGAGCGGGAGCCCGCAGCCGAAATCCTGAGCGAAGCGAAGGACCCCCCGACGCGCTCGCACCTAAGTCCCGTTACCCGATTGAGGCCGAAGTTCGGGCTCTTCCCAACTCGGCCAGGCCGCGGAGCTGCCGCGCCGCCGCATAGCCGCGGTACATGTAGAACAACGCCAGCCCGTGAAAGGCGACGCTCAGCCAATCGTGCGCCAGGAACAGCAGCGCGCCGTCGGCGGCATACAGCAGCATGCCGACCCCGAAGGCAAACTGGTTGCACCGGCTCGACCACAGGCCGAGCACGAGGAACGCGCCCGCGATCATCACGTCGATCACCAGCGCCGGCAGCGTGGCTGCAGCCCCGGCTTTGCGCGCCACCAGGTCCACCACCCGGGTGATGCCCAGCCCGA